>JAHFRP010000036.1 GCA_023266195.1 Sulfuricella sp. | reverse complement strand
TGGGTAATGCGGTCGAGCAGCGCGGTGGTCATCTTGGGGTCACCGAAGACGGTGGGCCATTCGCCAAAGGCAAGGTTCGTAGTGACGATGACGGAAGTGCGCTCGTAGAGTTTGCTGACCAGATGGAAGAGCAGCTGACCGCCCGAGCGGGCGAATGGCAGGTAGCCCAGCTCGTCGAGCACCACGAGGTCGAGCCGGGAGAGCTGAGCCGCCAGCGTGCCCGCCTTGCCGAGGCGGTTCTCCTCCTCGAGCCGGTTCACCAGGTCGACCGTGTTGAAATAGTGTCCGCGAGCGCCAGCTCGCACGACGTTGGCGGTAATGGCGCTGGCCAGGTGTGTCTTGCCGGTGCCCGTTCCACCGACCAGCACGACGTTGCGCTGGCCCGCCAGGAACGAGCCGCTGTGCAGCGAGCGCACCAGGCCTTCGTTGATGGGGGTGTCCTCGAAGACGAAGGCGTCGAGATCCTTCACCGCTGGTAGCCTGGCGGCTGACATCCGGTAGCGGACCGACGCTGCATGGCGGTGGGTTGCCTCGGCACGCAGCAGGTCGGTCAGGATCTCCATCGTCGTGCGCTTGCGCTGCAGGCCGGTGGTCACCGCCTCGTCGAACGCGCCGGCCATGCCCTTGAGGCCAAGCCCCGCCATCGCCGTCATCATCTCATGCCGCTGCATGAAGGCCTCGCAGGCTGTCATAGCGACCGCAGTCGGCACGCGGCGGATGACGCAGCGCCAGGTCTTCGGGCGTGACGATGGTCAACGGTCGTGGCGGTTCTCGCCTGCGGGCCAGGATGTTGAGGATGACGTCGTCGCTGGTGACGCCGGCCAGCAACGCCTCGTGCACGGCTGCTTCAACTGCCTCCAGCCCGTCGTCGAGCACCGCCGCCAGCACCCGTACGAAGCGCCGGTCGGCATCGTCGCCGGCGCCGAGCTTGCGCCGCAGCCGTGATAGCGCAGGTGGCAGCTCCCAGCCCTGGAACGGCGCACCGTTGCGCAGGGCGCCCGGCTTGGTCACCAGCACAGGCAAATAGTGCCACGGGTCGTAGATGGTCCGGTCACGACCGAAGAACCGGGGATGGTCGGCAACGACCTCGCCGTCGCAGCGCACGACGATGCGGTCGGCATACGCACGGACCTGGACCGCACGCCGCACGACCTTGGCCGTGACCGAGTAGCGGTTGCGGTCGAAGTTTATCAGGCACGTGCCGCTTACCGCGTGCTCGCTCTCATAGAACCCGTCGAAGGGCGCTACGACCGGCTGGAGCACGCTACGCTCGGCAGCCCATGCCTGAGCGACCGTCAGTTCCTTCTGCTCGGGATGCTGGTGCATGTCCGCCCAGCGCCGGCACTCCGCCTCAAGCCAGCCGTTCAGCTCCTCGATGCTGGCAAAGCGCAGACGCGGCTGGAAGAACCGGCCACGTGCGGTCTGCACCTGGTTCTCGACCTGACCTTTCTCCCAGCCGGCTGCTGGCGAGCAGGCTGTCGGTTCGACCATGTAGTGGCTGGCCATGACCAGGAAGCGCCGGTTGAAGACCCGCTCCTTGCCGGTGAACACGCTCGTCACCGCCGTCTTCATGTTGTCGTAGATGCCGCGCGTCGGCACGCCCCCGAAGAAGGCGAACGCCCGCGCATGCGCGTCGAACAGCATCTCTTGCGTCTCACGCGGATAGGCCCGCACGTATATCACCCGCGACGCGCACAGCCGCACATGGGCGACCTTCACGCGCATCGGCTTGCCCGCGATCTCGACGTCCTCGTGGCTCCAGTCGAACTGATAGGCCTCGCCCGGCCGAAACAGCAGCGGGATGAACGCTGGTGCATTCATCACGTCCCGACGACGTGCCTGCCGCCAGCGGGCCGCATAGCGGCGCACCGCATCGTACGAGCCGTCGAACCCCTCGCGCAGCAGCAGATCGTGGATACGCGTGATGCGCAGCTTCTCGCGCCGCGGCCGCGCCTCGTCTTCATCGAGCAACGCATTCAGTCGCGCCTGGAACGGCCCCAGCTTGGGCAGCGGCTGCACCTCACGCCGGTAGCCCATGTCCGCCTCCGGCGACCGGATCGCCTTGCGCACCACTTTGCGAGATAAATGCAGGTCTCGCATGATCGCCTTGATGGCTTTTCCCGCCGCGTGCTCGCGCCGGATCCTCAACACCGTCTCCAATACCAACATCCCGATCTCGCCGCCTGACACACCGCCAAGCGGACAGCCTAGACCACCGGGATGAGGGGTCCTTTTTCGACGCCGATCACCCCGCT
>JAHFRP010000035.1 GCA_023266195.1 Sulfuricella sp. | reverse complement strand
CGCCGTGCCGCCGGCGCGGATTGCCGCCGCGCCGCGCCGCCCGGCGCTGCCGCCGAAAGTCGTGCCGCGCCCGGCGCTGCCGGCCAGCGACGGCGACGAATGGCAGGAGTTTTAATACGGCATGTAGGGTGCGAAGCGGTAGCGCATTGCACCAAGCGCTGAGAACAAGGCGATGTTTGGATTAGATAGGCGGTAGCTTCACATCCGGCGCAATGTCCGTCGATTATTGCGCCCTAGCATTTTCAAGGAGTCATCATGTCACAGATCGGAATGGAAACGGCGGCCACCGCTTCAGTCGGCAGCGAATTCCTGACCTTCACGCTGGGCTCTGAGGAATATGGCATAGACATCCTCAAGGTGCAGGAAATACGTGGTTATGATGCGGTCACCGCGATCGCCAACACGCCGGATTTCATCAAGGGTGTGATCAACCTGCGCGGCATCATCGTGCCGATCGTTGACATGCGCATCAAGTTCCACCTCGGCACGGCGGAATACAACCAGTTCACCGTGGTCATCATCCTTAACATCGCCCATCGCGTGGTGGGCATGGTGGTGGATGGCGTGTCCGATGTGCTGACGCTGGCGTCCGAGCAGATCAGACCGTCGCCCGAGTTCGGTTCCGCCATCAATACCCAGTATGTGATGGGGCTCGGCACGGTGGACGAGCGCATGCTGATCCTGGTGGATATCGAAAAGCTGATGACCAGCCAGGATATGGCGCTGACGGATCAGGCTGCGGCGTGTTAGGGTTGTTTAAAGGGAATTTTGCCGGTAATAGGCAATAACGTCACTTGGAGGGGATGACATGTTCAGCAACCTAACCATTAAATCGCGCATTGTGTTCGTCATCGGCTTCCTGTCCGTCTTGCTGGTGGGTGGCGGCATACTGGGCCTGTACCTGATGACGGACAGCAACCGGAAGCTGGACGATATGTACAACCGGCGCCTGGAGGGCGTGAGCCAGATCAACAGCATTCTGCTGCTGACGACGGACAACCGCACCCAGATCATGCTGTCGCTCCAGCACGACGCGACCAGCCCCTTGTCCCGGATGCACGATCATCCGCTCGCCAAGCATACCGACCAGATCACCAGGAACCGCGACGAGATTACGGCGATCTGGGAAAAATATGTGGCGCTGAAAGCCTCTGCCGAGGCCAAGGCGATGGCCGACAAGTATGCGGAGGCGCGTTCTAAATACGTCCAGGAAGGCATCATGCCGGCGCGCGAACTGGTGCTGGCGGGCAAGTTCGAGGAAGCCAACAGGATACTGCTGCTGAAAATCAACCCCCTCTACAAGAACGTGATGGATGCCGCGCAGACGCTGGCCGACCATCATAGCGCCAAGGCCCGCGAAGAATATGGTGCGGCAGTGGAGGAATTCAAGGCGATGCGCCTGGCGGTGCTCATATCCATCAGCCTGAGCGTACTGTTTTCGGCCGTGCTGGGCTATCTGCTGCTGCGCGCCATCGTACGGCCGCTGACGGTGGCGCAGGATGTGGCGGGCAAGATCGCCGCGGGCGACCTGAGCAGCGTCATCGAAATCCAGCGGAACGACGAAGTCGGGAAATTGCTGTATTCCTTCCGCGCCATGCAGAATGCGCTCTCCACCCTGATCAGGGAGATCCAGTCGGTCGTCAACGCTGCGGTGAACGGGGATTTCAGCCAGAAGATGGAAGTGTCCGGCAAGACCGGTTTCAGCCGAACCCTGGGCCAACTGCTGAACCAGCTTTCCGACACTACCCATGTCGCGCTTTCCGATATTACGCGGGTGTCCGATGCCCTGTCGCGGGGCGATCTCTCGCAGAAAATCACCGAGGATTATCCCGGCGTGTTTGGCCAGACCAAGAACGGCGTCAACCGCACGGTGGATGCTCTAAGCAAGATCGTGGCCGAAATCCAGTCGATCGTTGAAGCAGCGGTGAACGGCAACCTCAGCAGGAAAATGGATTTGAGCGACAAGCAGGGCTATACCAGGCAGCTTTCCGAACTGCTGAACCGGCTTACCGAGACCACCCATGTCGCGCTCAACGATGTGCTTCGGGTTTCCAGCGCGCTGGCCGAAGGCGACCTCACCCAGCGCATCGAGCAGGATTATCCCGGCACTTTTGGTGAGGTGAAGGATGGCGTCAATCTTACCGTGGCCAACCTGAAAGTCCTGGTCGAGGACATCAAGGAAGCGGTGGACTCGATCGGCACCGCGTCGCGGGAGATTGCGATGGGCAACTCGGACCTGTCGCAGCGGACGGAATCGCAGGCATCGAGCCTGGAAGAGACGGCATCGAGCATG
>JAHFRP010000002.1 GCA_023266195.1 Sulfuricella sp. | reverse complement strand
CATCCCGAACTCAGAAGTGAAACGAGCCCGCGCCGATGATAGTGTGCACTACGCATGTGAAAGTAGGTCACCGCCAGGCTCCTTATACAACAAAGCCCTCCTCGCGAGGGCTTTGTCGTTTGTGGCAACCGCACAAGAATAAAAAAGCCCGGTTGATTCGCCGGGCTTTTTTACTCAGCCGCAATGCGTTGTCTTCATCTTTTCGTGTGACTGCTTTCCTAGAATCGCTTCGCTGCTAGCTGGTTGATGTTTCAATCATTCTGGTTATTTGATACAATGTAGAAATCGTATATGGGCTGTCAGCCCATTTTTTATTTGTGGCGGGGAATATGGATTTGCATGGCTTGCTTGAGTCCACGATAACCGGTTTGGGATATGAGTTTGTTGATCTCGAGGTGTCGCAGCGAGGTAAATTTCTCCGGTTATTTATCGATAAGCCAACCGGTATTTCTGTCGATGACTGTGCTTTCGTAAGCGATCATCTGTCGCGCTTGCTGGCCGTCGAAATGGATTACGATTATGACCGGCTCGAGGTTTCTTCCCCAGGATTGGATCGGGTTTTAAAGAAGGAAGCGGATTTTGTCCGTTTTTGCGGGGAACGTGCGCAGATTAAGTTGCGCATGCCGTTGTCCGGTAGGAAGAATTATGCCGGCGTATTGGTTGATGTAAAAAACGGTGTGCTTGAATTGGACGTTGATGGCGTGCCTTTGTCGCTAAATATCGCCGATATCGACAAGGCGCGTTTGATCCCGAATATATAGCCGGAGGTGGTATGAGTCGTGAAATTTTGTTGGTTGTAGATGTGATGTCGCGGGAGAAAAACGTTTCCAAGGACGTGATTTTCTCCGCGCTGGAATTGGCATTGGCCTCTGCAACCAAAAAGCGTTTTCATGAGGATGTGGATGTGCGCGTCGATGTCGATCGCGATACCGGCGAATATTCCACCTTTCGGCGTTGGCACGTGGTTCCTGACGATGCGGTCGAATTTCCCGAGCGCCAAATTGGTTTGACCGAGGCCCAGGCGTGCGAAGCCCAGATCGAATTGGATGGTTTTGTCGAAGAACCACTGGAGCCAGTTGAATTCGGACGTATCGGCGCCCAAGCCGCTAAGCAGGTCATCCTGCAGAAAATTCGGGAAGCGGAGCGCGAGCAAATCCTCAGTGATTTCCTGATGCGTAAAGAGTATCTGGTCACCGGAACGATCAAGCGCATGGAGCGAGGCAATGCGATTATCGAGTCGGGCCGAATTGAAGCCTTGTTGCCACGCGAGCAGATGATTCCAAAAGAAAATCTTCGGGTTGGGGATCGTGTGCGCGCGTTTCTGACCCGTGTTGATCGCGGTGGACGTGGCCCGCAGTTGATACTTTCGCGTATTGCCCCTGATTTTTTGGTCAAGCTATTTGAGTTGGAAGTGCCTGAAATAGAGGATGGTTTGCTCGAAATCAAATCGGCTGCAAGGGATCCTGGTATGCGGGCAAAAATTGCGGTCAAATCGAATGACCCGCGCATCGATCCGATCGGAACCTGCGTCGGCATGCGCGGCTCACGCGTTCAGGCCGTAACTTCGGAGCTTGCAGGCGAGCGGGTGGATATCATTTTGTGGTCGCCAGACCCTGCCCAGTTCGTGATTAACGCTCTGGCGCCAGCAGAAGTTAGCAGTATCGTGGTCGACGAAGAAAAACACAGCATGGATGTCGTGGTGGAGGAGGATCAACTGGCTCAGGCGATTGGACGGCTTGGGCAGAATGTTCGCTTGGCGAGCGAGTTGACTGACTGGGCACTAAACATCATGACCGAGGAAGAAGCCGAACAAAAGAATCAGGAAGAAAGTACGGCCATTATTTCCCAGTTCATGCAAAAGTTGGATGTTGATGAGGAAGTGGCTGAGATTCTGGTGCAGGAAGGATTCAATACGCTGGAGGAGGTCGCTTATGTACCCATCTCTGAAATGCTGGAAATTGAATCTTTTGATGAGGACACGATCAATGAGTTGCGCAGCCGCGCACGTAATGCGCTGCTGACGGAAGCGATCGCCAGTGAAGAAAAAGTCGAGACCCCCTCGGCAGAATTGCTGGCCATGGAAGGGATGGACGATCAAACTGCGCGCATCCTAGCATCCAAGGGGATTGTGACGGTGGACGGCCTTGCCGATTTGGCGGTTGACGATCTGGTGGAAATGACAGAGATGGATGGCGATCGCGCTAAAGAATTGATTATGAAGGCACGCGCCCCGTGGTTTGCATGACAACAGTGAGCAGAATGTATTGGAGACCGAAATGGGACAAATAAACGTAGCTCAATTCGCTAGCGAACTGGGCTTGCCCGCGACGCGGCTGCTTGAACAGTTGAGGGCTGCGGGCGTGAATAAAGCGGTGGCCGATGATTTGCTGACTGAACAGGACAAGACGCAACTGCTCGATTACTTGCGCCGGGCGCATGGAGCGCAGGAGGGCAAGAAGAAGATCACCTTGACGCGCCGAGAGACCACTGAGATAAAAAAATCGGATAGTACCGGTAAAGCGCGCACTATTCAGGTCGAGGTTCGGAAAAAACGGGTGTTCGTCAAGCGTGACGCAACGGAAGTCGTCTCTGCCGAAGCGGTCGTCGCTGCTGATATGTTGCCGGATGAAACACCTCCTGTTGAGATGGAGCCGGTCGAAGCGCTACCCACTGAAGTGATTTCTGTTGAGACGGTGCCCGTTGAAGCGGTGCCAGCCGAGGCGGTGGTGGTCGAGGTGGCCGCTGTCGAAGCGATTTCAACTGCGCCATCCGAAGCGCCCAAGAGGGTTCAGCCGCGACTCCTGCTCGATGCGGAGATTGCCAAGCGCGAAGAAGAGAAACGTAAACAGGCTGAGTTGTTTGCCCGCCAAAGCGCGGAACTCCGGGAAAAGCAGGAAAAACTCGTGCAGCGCAAGCAGGCGCTTGAGGCCGAGGCGCAAGCCAAGACACTGGCGCAGCAGCCGGCCAAAACCGCGGCAGAGCCGGTTTTGTCGGAGGGAACTTTGCATAAGCCTGCGGCGAAGCCGGGTGAGAAAGTTGAGAAGAAAGCGGCAAAGAAAAAAGAAACAACTTGGGCCGACGCCGCGGGCAAGAAACGCGGCATCAAGGTGCGCGGCGACGCGGCCGGCGCAAGCGGGTGGCGCAATCGCAAGGATAAGGCTTCCCACCATAAGGCCGAGGATCAGGGGCCGCACGGTTTCGCCATGCCGACCGAACCCATTGTGCATGAAGTATTGATTCCCGAAACCATTACGGTGGGGCAGCTCGCTCAAAAAATGTCCATAAAGGCGGCCGCTGTCATCAAAGTGATGATGAAGATGGGTTCCATGGCGACGATTAACCAAGTGCTGGACCAAGAGACCGCGATGATTCTGGTCGAGGAAATGGGGCACGTGGCAAAACCTGCGGCACTGGATAGCCCCGAAGCTTACCTCGCCGAGGAGGAAACGCATGAAGTGCATATGGAGCCACGTGCGCCGGTGGTGACGGTGATGGGGCACGTCGATCATGGCAAGACTTCCTTGCTGGACTACATTCGCCGCACTCGCGTGGCGCATGGCGAAGCGGGGGGCATTACCCAACATATCGGCGCCTATCACGTCGAAACGCCGCGCGGGATGGTGACTTTCCTCGACACCCCCGGCCACGAGGCGTTTACGGCGATGCGCGCTCGCGGCGCCAAAGCAACGGACGTTGTGATCCTTGTTGTGGCTGCCGACGACGGTGTGATGCCGCAGACGATCGAGGCCGTTCACCATGCCAAAGCTGCAAATGTGCCGGTTGTTGTGGCGATGACCAAGATCGATAAGCCCGATGCCAATGCGGAGCGTGTCAAGCAGGAACTGGTGGCCCAGGGCGTCGTGCCCGAGGATTGGGGCGGTGATACGATGTTTGTCGAGGTATCCGCCAAGACCGGTCAAGGTATCGATGACTTGCTGGAGGGCGTGCTGTTGCAGGCCGAGGTGCTGGAGTTGAAGGCACAAAAGGATGTTCCGGCCAAAGGTCTGGTGATCGAGGCACGGCTGGACAAGGGGCGCGGCCCCGTAGCGACCATTCTGGTACAATCCGGAACCCTCAAGCAGGGCGACATGCTGCTTGCGGGCGGCGCTTTCGGCCGGGTGCGGGCCATGCTCAACGAGAGCGGCGAAATGGTCAAGGAGGCCGGCCCCTCCATTCCGGTCGAGATCCAGGGGTTGTCGGAAGTGCCGATGGCCGGCGAGGACGTTATTGTCCTGAACGACGAACGCAAAGCAAGGGAAATTGCGCTTTTCCGCCAGGGCAAGTTCCGTGATGTGAAGTTGGCCAAACAGCATGCTGCGAAACTGGAAAACATGTTCGAGCAAATGGGCGAAGGCGAAGTCAGGGTTCTGCCGCTGATTATCAAGACCGATGTCCAGGGTTCCTACGAGGCGCTGGCTCATGCCCTGCAAAAGTTGTCCACCGAAGAGGTCAAGGTCAACATCATCCACAGCGGGGTGGGGGCAATCACCGAGTCGGACATCAATCTGGCGCTGGCTTCCAAAGCCGTCGTGATTGGCTTCAACACGCGCGCCGACGCGACTGCGCGCAAACTGATCGGCGCATCCGGTGTCGATGTGCGTTATTACAACATCATTTACGATGCCGTGGATGAGGTCAAGGCGGCGCTGTCGGGCATGCTTGCACCTGAGCGCAAGGAAAGCGTGATCGGCCTGGTCGAGGTTCGCGAGGTCTATCGTATCTCCAAGGTGGGCACCGTGGCTGGCTGCTACGTCCTCGACGGCGTGGTGAAACGCGGCTCCATGGTGCGCGTGTTGCGCGATAACGTGGTACTCCATACCGGCGAGCTGGATTCGCTCAAACGCTTCAAGGATGATGTAAAAGAAGTGAAATCCGGCTTCGAGTGCGGCCTGTCGTTAAAGGGATTCAACGACCTCGATATCGGCGACCATATTGAGGTGTTCGAGATGGTTGAAGTTGCGCGCAGCCTTTAAAATGCTCATGGAGCAGACCGGGTGCCTTCATCATGGGTAAAGCGTTTTTGCGCACGGGGCGCGTCGGCGAACAGATCCAGCGCGAGCTGGCCGAGCTGATCCAGCTGGAAGTTAAGGATCCTCGCATCGGCCTGGTGACGCTGACCAGCGTCGAGGTAACCCAGGATTATGCGCATGCCAGGGTATATTTCACCACGATGAACGCGGCTGGTCAGGCCAGTCTCGCACAGACCGGATTGGAGCGCGCAGCCGGTTTTTTGCGTTCTCAGCTTGCGCACCGCATGAAGCTCCGGATTATGCCGCAGCTGCACTTTATCTATGATACGTCGGTCGAGCGCGGGGTGCAGCTTTCCCAATTGATCGACGCAGCGGTTTCCGAGGATAAAGCGCACCAGCAACAAGAACAAGAAGACTAGCCCCTTGCAGTATAAACGGATCAAACGCCTCATCAACGGTGTCTTGCTGTTGGACAAGCCTTTCGGGATTTCGTCGAATGCTGCACTGCAACACGCCAAAAGGCTCTATCAGGCCGCCAAGGCGGGGCATACCGGCAACCTGGATCCGATCGCGACCGGCTTGCTGCCGATCTGTTTCGGCGAAGCTACCAAGTTTTCGCAGTTTCTGCTCGATGCCAATAAGACCTACCAGGCAGTTTTCAAGCTGGGCCAGACCACGACCACCGGCGATGTCGAGGGCGAAGTAACCAGTCGTTGCCTGGTCGACCTTTCGCTCGACGAGATAAAGCGCGCGATGCAAGGCTTCGTCGGGACGATTTCTCAAGTGCCGCCGATGCATTCGGCCCTCAAGTTCCAGGGCAAGGCACTTTATACCTATGCGCGCGCCGGAGTCGAAATTGAGCGTGCGGCGCGTGAGGTCACGATACATCGTTTTACCCTGGATGCTTTTTCCGGTGATGAACTGACGGTTACGGTCGAGTGCAGCAAGGGCACCTATATTCGCGTATTGGCTGAAGATCTGGGGCGTGTTTTGGGGTGCGGCGCTTTCATGCAGGCGTTGCGGCGTACGCGTACCGGTGGTTTTGAGCTTGGGCGGGCGCTGACGCTGGAGCAGCTTGAAACGTTGTCGCCGGATGCCCGTGACCAGCAACTTTTGCCGCCGGATTGCCTGGTCAGCGGATTCCCGAAAATCAGCCTGGATCGGGAAAGTGCCTATTATTTTCGGCAAGGGCAACCGATCTGGTTGCCAGGGCAGTCGCACACAGGGGTGATGGTGCTGTATGACGAAAAACAGGATCTTATCGGGATAGGCGAAGTTGCGCCGGACGGAAAGATCGCACCGAAGCGGCTGGTTGTTCAGGGCACGGCATGATCATGCCTCGTTTGCCGCTTCAATGTGCGGTAATTGCTTGAGAACATAATACAAGGTAAAATAACGCGTTTTATTTGTGGAGAGAATAATGTCTGTTAACAGTACGCAAAAGGCACAAATTGTGCAGGATTATCAAAAAACCGCGGGCGACACCGGCTCGTCAGAAGTGCAGATCGCATTGTGGACCGCACGCATCAACGACCTTACCGGCCACTTCAAGACCCACGCCAAGGATCACCATTCCCGTCGCGGCCTGCTCAAGTTGGTCAGCAAGCGGCGCAAACTGTTGGACTATTTGAAGCGCAGCAACGCTGACCGCTATCGCGCCCTGATCGAGCGCCTCGGTCTGCGTAAATAATCAATGCGTCAAAAATAGAGGATAACGTTTTGAAACCTATCAAGAAAAGTATTGCGTACGGACGCCACACGCTGACATTGGAAACCGGCGAGATCGCGCGTCAGGCGTCCGGTGCCGTGATGGTCAGCCTAGACGATACAGTGGTTCTGGTCACCGTCGTCGGCGCCAAAAGCGTCAAGCCGGGCCAGGACTTTTTCCCCCTGACGGTCGATTACCAGGAGCGCACCTATGCCGCCGGCAGGATCCCCGGCGGATTTTTCAAGCGCGAAGGTCGTCCGTCCGAGAAGGAAATCCTGACCTCGCGCCTGATCGACCGCCCGTTGCGTCCGCTTTTCCCGGAGGGTTTCTACAACGACGTGCAGATCGTTGCCACGGTCATGTCCTCGGAAAACGAAGTCGATGCGGACATCCCGGCTTTGATCGGCGCTTCCGCCGCTCTGGCGATTTCCGGCATACCGTTCAATGGCCCGATCGGCGCTGCGCGCGTCGGTTATGCGAACGGTGAATACATACTGAATCCGACCGCGACCGAACTCGCCACTTCCCAGTTGAACCTGGTTGTGGCCGGCACCGAGCAGGCTGTGCTGATGGTCGAGTCCGAAGCCATGGAACTGCCGGAAGACGTGATGCTGGGTGCGGTGGTGTTCGGCCATGACGAAATGCAGGCGGTGATCAACCTGATCAACGAGTTGGCCGACGAAGTCGCCGCCGCTCCGTGGGACTGGAAGGCGCCCGAGCAGGATCAGGAGCTGATGGAAAAGATCGCTCAAGCAGCCCAGGCCGACTTGAACGAAGCGTACAAGATTCGCCAGAAGCAGGATCGCTACGCGAAAATCGACGCCATTCGCAATTCCGTGCTCGGCGAACTGATCACCGAAGATATGGATACTGCTCGCGTCAACCAGATCAAGGGCATCTTCGAAAACCTGGAAGCCAAGATCGTCCGCAGCCAGATTCTCGAAGGCGAGCCCCGCATCGACGGGCGCGATACCCGCACGGTTCGTCCCATTACCATCCGCACCGGCGTGTTGCCTCGCGTGCACGGCTCCGTCCTGTTCACCCGCGGCGAAACCCAGGCGCTGGTCGTTGCCACGCTGGGCACCGGACGCGACGAACAAATCATCGACGCGTTGCAGGGCGAGTACAAAGACCGCTTCCTGCTGCATTACAACTTCCCGCCGTATGCAACGGGCGAATGCGGCCGTGTCGGCACGCCGAAGCGCCGCGAAATCGGCCACGGCCGTTTGGCCAAGCGGGCTCTGATTGCGGCCTTGCCGAGCGCGGAAGAGTTTGGCTATACCATGCGCGTAGTCTCCGAAATTACCGAATCCAACGGCTCCAGTTCGATGGCGTCGGTGTGCGGCGGCTGCCTGTCGCTGATGGATGCGGGCGTGCCGATGAAGGCGCATGTCGCCGGCATCGCCATGGGCCTGATCAAGGAAGGCAACCGGTTCGCGGTGCTGACCGATATTCTGGGCGACGAAGATCACCTCGGCGACATGGATTTCAAGGTGGCTGGTACGGATCGTGGCGTGACTGCGTTGCAGATGGATATCAAGATTCTCGGCATTACCAAGGAAATCATGCAAGCGGCACTCAGCCAAGCGCGCGAAGGCCGGATGCACATCCTCGGCATCATGCACGAAGCAGTCCCGCACGCTCGCCAGGAAATGTCCGCCTACGCCCCGCGCATCATCACCATCAAGATCAATCCGGAAAAAATCCGCGACGTGATCGGCAAGGGTGGCGCAGTGATTCGCGCATTGACCGAGGAAACCGGCACCACCATCGACATCGCGGAAGACGGCACGGTGAGCATCGCCTGCCTGAGCTCCGAAGCCGGCGACCTGGCCAAGAAGCGCATCGAGGAGATCACCGCCGAAGTCGAAGTGGGCAAGACTTACGAAGGCAAGGTGATCAAGCTGTTGGATTTCGGCGCCATCGTCAGCGTACTGCCGGGCAAGGATGGGCTGCTGCACATCTCCCAGATCGCCCACGAGCGAGTCAATGCCGTTTCCGACCACTTGGCCGAAGGGCAAGTGGTGCGGGTCAAGGTGCTTGAAGCCGATGAGAAGGGCCGGTTGCGTCTTTCCATGAAGGCGCTGATGGAGCCGCCAGCGGCATCCAGGAAGCCAGAGGGAACGGAAGCGTAAGGTTTTCCAGCCCTATAAAAAAAGCCCCTAGGCGCAGGCCTAGGGGCTTTTTATTTTGGGTGGCTTATTCCGGATGAAACAGGTTTTGCCACCAGCGCTTGCGGTTTGCCGGCAGCGTGTATTTCAAATGAAGTTCCACCGGGGCGACCCGACTCATGATCCAGCCGGGAGGCGGAGGTGGGTTCTTGCCGGAACCGCACGAGGAGCCAAGATGATTGGGATCGTAAATCTTGACGAAGGACGGGCTGTCCAGATCGTTCGCATAGACGATGCCGCAGTAGCTTTCGTGATGGTCGCGTCTTAGCAGCGCGTCGAGTTCGGCAATAAACCTGTCCACTTGTTCCGGTTGGGAGGGAAGCGTGGGCACGGCTTCGCCGACGGCGTACAGGTACCAGCCCGCGCTTCTATTTACTTTCGTCCAAAATTCGGTCAGCTGCTGCCATGTCAGCAAGCTGAACAGCAATCCGTTCATTTGGAGGTGGAATTCGTCGAGTTGGTTGTGCAAGGAATCGGCGTGCATAAATATTGCGGCGCGCGCCGCATCAATGGATTGAGTCTCTTGATTAAAGCGGGTTGCGAAACGGCATTTCCCAACCCGCCTTAAGTTCCGACAGGATATGGTTCTCGATGAACCAAGTCGCTTACTTGGCCACTTGCTTTTCGCGCAACTCGTCCAGCGTCTTGCAGTCTATGCAGAGCGTGGCGGTGGGGCGGGCTTCAAGCCGCTTCAGGCCGATTTCCACACCGCAGCTTTCGCAGTAACCGTAATCCTCCGACTCGATCTTGCCAATGGTTTCGTCGATTTTCTTGATCAACTTGCGTTCGCGATCTCGGTTCCTGAGTTCCAGCGCCATGTCCGATTCCTGGCTGGCGCGGTCGTTGGGGTCGGCAAAGATCGTAGCCTCGTCCTGCATGGTATGCACGGTGCGGTCAATATCCTGGCTCAGCTCGGCTTTCCAGTCCTCGAGAATTTTGCGAAAATGCCCGAGCTGGCTGGCATTCATATACTCCTCATCTTTTTTCGGGGTGTAGGGGGTGAATTGCTTGTGTAATTCTGCGGACATGGATGCTCTACTCGTTTTGGCAAAACTGCTTTAATAGCAGAAATTTTGACTTATCGCAAGTTTAAGCAAGGGGTGATATGGTGTTGGAGGCCTTGATTTTCGATGTTGACGGGACGCTGGCGGACACCGAGCGCGATGGCCATAGGCTTGCATTCAACGCCGCTTTTTGCGAGTTCGGCCTAGGCTGGGACTGGGATGTGGCGCTGTATGGCAAATTGCTGGAAGTGACCGGCGGCAAGGAGCGTATTCGGTATTACGTTAGCCATTTTTGCGCGGACTTCGTCAAGCCCAAGGATTTTGATGACTTGGTCGTGGCGCTGCATAAAGCCAAGACTCGTCATTATGTGGAATTGCTGGAGCGCGGGGGCATCCCGTTGCGGAACGGTGTCAAACGGCTGCTGGGCGAAGCCAGGGATGCTGGCTTCAGACTGGCGATTGCGACCACGACCACGCCGGAAAACGTTACTGCGCTATTGCGCCACACCCTGGCTGGGGAGCCGGGTGACTGGTTCGAAGTGATTGCGGCCGGCGATATCGTATCCGCGAAAAAGCCGGCGCCGGATATCTATTTCTGGGCGCTGGACAAGTTAAAGCTGGATGCCGACCGCTGCCTCGCGTTGGAGGACTCTGAAAACGGACTGAAAGCGAGTGTAGGCGCCGGACTAAGGACGGTAGTGACGGTAAATGACTATACCTTGGGTCATGCCTTCCCGTGCGCTGTCGCCGTATTGAGCGACCTGGGAGAGCCTGGGCAGCCATTCCGAAGTTTTGGCGCCGAAGCGGCCAGTCAGGAGTATGTCGACCTTGAGCTTCTGCGGCGTTGGCACGCCGCGTCCTGACCGGCTCACGGGACGTGTTTTTCTGCTGCATCCAGCGTGTTCTCCAGCAGGGTGGCCACCGTCATCGGGCCGACGCCGCCAGGCACCGGCGTGATCCAGGCGGCGCGCTGGCGCGCTATGTCGAACTCGACGTCGCCGCAGATGCTGCCGTCCGGCAGACGGTTGATGCCGACGTCGATTACGGTTGCGCCTTCACCGATCCAATTGCCCTGGATGAATTTAGGCTTGCCCACGGCCACCACCAGGATTTCGGCCTGCCGCACGAAGTCCGGCAAGTCGCGGGTGAAGCGGTGGGTCGTGGTGACGGTGCAGCCGGCCAGCAATAGTTCCAGGCCCATCGGGCGTCCGACGATGTTGGAGGCGCCGACGATCACGGCGTGTTTACCCTTGAGTTCTTCACCGCTGGACTTGAGCAGGGTGATGACGCCACGCGGCGTGCAGGGGCGCAGCAGCGGCATGCGCAGGGCGAGGCGGCCGATATTGTAGGGGTGGAAGCCATCCACATCCTTGCCGGGATCGATGCGCTCAATGACGGTTTCCGGGTCGATGTGCTTGGGCAGCGGTAGCTGCACCAGAATGCCGTCGATCGCCGGGTCGTCGTTGAGCTGGTCGATCAGCGCCAGCAATTCCGTCTGAGTCGTCGCTGCGGGCAGATCGTGGGACACCGAGCGCACGCCGGCGGTTTCGCAGGAGCGCCGCTTGTTGCGCACGTAAATCGCCGAGGCCGGCTCTTCGCCGACCAGGATCACCGCCAGGGCCGGAGCCCGCTTGTTTTCAGCCAGGCGTGCGTCCACGCGTTGCCTGACTTGTTGCAGGATTTTTTCGGACAGCGCCTTGCCGTCCAGGATGTTAGCGGTCATAGCGCCTCATGATGGTTGTTTCAAAAATTCACTTCCACGGTGCCGTTTTCTCGTGCGATGCCATTGATGACCTGGCCGCTCTGGGTGCGCACCGGCACGACCTGGCCCAGGTTCGCGTTGGCGAGCGCCTTGCCTTCCGAGCTGACCTGGAACCCGCTGCCCTTCGCCATGAGCTTGACCGTTTGCCCCTGCTGGATGACTTGCGGCGTGCGCAGCATGTCGGGGCGGAATGCTTGGCCCGATGCCGCGCCGCTGATAAGCGCCCTGCCGACGATCTGGGATGGATCCAAAATGATGCTGGATGGCTGTTGTGACAGGTCGCTGTTTTGCATCAGGATGTCGGCCTGGCCGATGGTTTGCCCGGAGGCGAGAGGGCGTGCTGCGACGGCAATCTGTGTCATGACTTTGACGCTGACGGGCACATAAATGGTCCACGGGGTGGCGCTCGAGCAGCGGACGCCTACTGTGGTGTTGCCCCAGAGGCGGCTCCCGGTGGGGAGGAAAACCTCAGGCATATTACAGGCCGGGAGTTGCAGGCGCGGGTCGATTGCGCCTACGGTCAGAGTGGCTTGTCCGGGCAGGCCGGTGGTGTTTTGATGAACGTAGGTTTCCACCGCTTTGCGGATGGCGTTGATGTCCTGTATTCCCGTGGTGCTGGCCATCGCCGGGGCGAAGGTAAAAATCAGGCATAAAAGCGCTACGAAAAAGCGTTCGATGCGGAGGATGGATCGATCCGGGATGTTTCCCATCGGGGCTGTGAAGTGGTTGCCGTAGGGCTGAATTGTACCCCGAAAAGCGGTAGCGATTGAAGCGGGATATGGCGGATGTTATCATCGCCCGACGGCCTCCGCCAGGAAGCGGAGCACAAAATGAATTCCCTCGACCTCTCATATGCCGGCACCCACCAATCCTACTGAACTCGCGCGCGAGACATTCAAGCTCCTCGTGGCGCAGCGTATGGCTCCGACGCCGGAGAATTACCAAAAAATTTACAACGAAATATCCGGTAGCCCGGCGGTTTCAGACGGCCAGGACGTCGAACGGGCAATGCAGAAGATGCTGCAGGACCTGTCCAGGAAAAACCCCACACTGAGCCAGACCCTGACCCGCATTGAAAAAGCGATCGGAGCCCGTGACTGGCATGCGGTCGAATCAGATTTCTCCGCTCTGCTGGGCTACCCGGTGGACGGCGAGATTTCATGGGCGGAGCTGATCCGGGATTTACTGAAACAGTGGGAACTCAAGCAGAGCGGGCTGACTGTCGCCAGAAAGAAAGAGAGCCTGGAGCGGGTTTTGATCAACTTTTCTACCGATTCTGCCGCCTTGTACAAAAAACTGCACGCGTTGGTGGGCGCGTGGGGTGGGAGCCCGGCTCAGGTGGCGGTGGAGATGGAGGGGGGGGCAGTTGCGGAGGCCGTGCAGGATTCGGCTCCGGTCGAGGCGGTAAAGGTGCTTGCGGCGAGCGCGGATGCATTTTCCACGGAAAACTTCAGGCTGTTGAGGGATATGCTGGCCCAGACCCTGGAAATCGGGATCGTGCCGCGTTTATCGCAATTTCCCGAGTTGGCGGGGGAGGCCAACACGCTGTCGGTCACGGTGCGCGCCGCAGAGAATGTGGCGGCACTGGACAAGCTGTCCAGATCGCTCAAGCAGTTCTGGATCAAGCTTGAACTTCGCGGCGAATCCGATGCGGTAATCCTGGAGGGGCTGCTGAGACTGTTGAAGTTGTTGGTACAGAACATCGGCGAGTTGTCACTGGACGATCAATGGTTGCAAGGCCAGATTGCCGTGGTTCAGGAAATCATTTCGCATCCCTTGAACCCGCGGATTATCTTCGAGGCGGAACGCAGCTTCAAGGAGGTGATCTACAAGCAGGGAGCCCTTAAACAA
Source organism: Sulfuricella sp. (assembly GCA_023266195.1). GTDB lineage: Bacteria > Pseudomonadota > Gammaproteobacteria > Burkholderiales > Sulfuricellaceae > Sulfuricella. The sequence goes on along the minus strand of JAHFRP010000002.1, from coordinate 318,668 downwards.
GGCTTGAACGAGGCGAAAACCACCCTGAAGCAAATGGTGACCTCATTCATCGACCGGCTGGGCGAGATGTCTTTCAGCACTTCCGAGTATCACAAAAAGATCGAAAACTATTCCGATCAGATCAGCAAGACCGAGGACATCAATCAACTGAATCGGATTCTGGGCAGCCTGATGAGCGATACCAAGGGCATGCAGGCCGATATGCAGCGTTCGCGCGACGAGATGAAGGAGACGCACAGGCGGGTCGAGGCTGCCGAAAGCAAGGTCAGGCAATTGGAGTCCAAGCTCGACAAGACCACCAGCCTGGTACATGAGGATTATCTGACGGGCACCCTCAATCGGCGCGGCATGGACGATGCTTTCGGGCGTGAATTCGCCCGCGCCGAGCGATCGAAAACGCCTATTTGCGTGGGCCTGCTCGATATCGATCACTTCAAGCGCCTTAACGATACCTACGGCCATGATATCGGCGACGAGGCGCTGATTCACCTGGTGCGCGTGGTAAAAGAAACCCTCCGGCCTGCCGACATCATTGCCCGTTTTGGCGGCGAGGAGTTCGTCATCATTCTTCCCGAGACTAATATCGAAGACGGAGTGAAGGCCATGGCAAGGCTGCAGCGGGCGTTGACCAAGAAATTTTTCCTGCACAAAAACGAGAAGTTGCTGATTACCTTCAGTGCCGGGGTGGCCCTGCGCATGCAGGATGAGTCGGCTGATTCAATTATCACGCGCGCTGACCAGGCGCTTTACAAGGCAAAAGCCGCTGGTCGGAACCGGGTTGTTGCCGCCGATTAGGCGAACAATTTTGCCGTGGGCGGCAATTCTTGCCGTTGCCTTTTTTCCCCTTCTTTTGTTTTCCCTGAATTTGCCCGGCTGGCGCCATGCCGGATGCTAATTGGCGGGTGGCATGCTTCGTGCTTTTTCCTTGTTGTGTGAGTTTTATTGGGGAATGGTAAGCATGATCACCGGCGCAAGCAGCGAGTTCAAGTTCATGGAGGATGCGTTGAGTCTGCGCGCGTACCGCCAGCAGGTGCTCGCGTCCAATATTGCCAACGCGGACACGCCCGGCTACAAGGCGAGGGATATCGATTTTGCCAAGGAGCTGCAGCGCGTCCAAGGCGCACAAGCGGGGGCGCTGAGATTGAGCGCGACGTCGGCTGGCCATGCGCAACCTTCCGGCGGTACCCTGAATGCGCAAGCGCTTTACCGTTCCGCCGTGCAGCCCAGCATTGACGGCAACACCGTGGATATGGACGCGGAGCGGGCACAGTTCGCCGACAACGCCATCCATTACGAATTCATGATCGATATGCTGCACAACAAATTCAAAGACGTCCTAGCCGCGATACAGAGCCAATAATGTCCTTGACCAACGTATTCAACATAGCGAGTTCGGGTATGGCGGCGCAATCGCAGCGCCTCAACGTGGTGGCGAGCAACCTGGCCAACGCCGATAGCGCGACCAGTTCGACCGGCCAGCCTTACCGCGCCAAGCAGGTGGTGTTTTCATCCGCGCCGCTCGGCGGCAGCGGGGCCGGTGTGTCGGGGGTGAAGGTGAACGGCGTGATCGAAGATCCCTCGCCGATGAAGCACGTCTACGACCCCAGGCATCCGCTGGCGGATAGCCAGGGTTATGTGTCCATGCCTAATGTTAACGTGGTCGAGGAAATGGTCAACATGATCTCGGCTTCGCGCGCTTACCAGAATAATGTGGACATGATGAATACGGCCAAAACGCTGCTTTTGAAAACGCTTACGCTGGGCCAGTAGCCCTCAATATAAGGAGATCGAGATGAGTACGACACAAGGCGTTACCGGTTCAACGGCATCGGCCGCGGCGAGCGCGGCTGCCATCACTTCGTCTCAGGCGACGCAGGATCGCTTCCTGAAGTTGCTCGTTACCCAGATGCAAAATCAGGACCCCCTCAATCCCATGGACAACGCGCAGATCACTTCGCAGATGGCTCAGCTGAGCACGGTGACCGGGATCGAGACTTTGAATGCCACATTACAGGCGATGTCGACATCCTTCACCGCCAGCCAATCGTTGCAGGCGGCTACCATGATCGGCCGCAGCGTGCTGGCGCCGGGGTCTAGCATCCAACTGCAAAACGGCGCGGCTGTCGGTGGCTTCACCCTGAGCCAGGCAGTGGATCAGGCTGTGGTCACGATCAAGGACGCGGCCGGGAACAAGTTGCACAGCGTCGATATGGGCGCGCAGAAGGCGGGAAACGTCATGTTTCAGTGGGACGGGGCGACCGACGGTGGCGCTACCGCAGCCAATGGTTCCTACACTTTCGAGGTGAGCGCGAAGCAGGGCGGCACCACAGTGGCGGCGGACAGTTTGGCGCTCGCCAAGGTGGATAGTGTTTCCCTGGGTGCCACTGGGGTGACGCTGAATACGGATGTGCTGGGCAGTGTCGATGTGGCCAAGGTTAAACAGATATTTTAGGAAGGGAGTAAATCATGAGCTTACAACAGGGATTGAGCGGACTGGATGCGGCTTCCAAGTACTTGGATGTGGTCGGCAACAACGTGGCCAACTCGGGCACGGCCGGATTCAAGGCCGCGCAGGCGCAGTTCGGGGATGTGTTCGCCGCTTCGTTGGCGGGTTCCGGGGTGGCGCCGGTCGGCATCGGCACCCAGTTGTCGGCCGTGGCGCAGCAGTTCACTCAAGGCAACATCACGGTAACCAACAACCCGCTGGACATCGCCATCAACGGCACCGGTTTCTTCGGCGTTGCGCCGGCCGGGAGTTCCAGCCCCAATTTCACGCGCAACGGCCAGTTCCATCTGGACAAGGACGGCTACATCGTTACCAGCGCGGGGAACCAGTTGCAGGGATTGGCTTACGATACGGCGGGAAAATTATCCACGGTCACCGCCGGCCTGCGGATCAATAGCCAGGACATGAGCGCGACCCCGACCACGACCATGGGCCTCACCATGAACCTCAACGCCAATGCGGCAGTGCCGACCGGAACCTGGACCGACCCCGATCCCAAAGCCGTCGCGCCGGCGCCCGTCTCCCCGGACCCTACGAGTTACAACAATTCCACGTCGCTCTCCATCTATGATAGCCAAGGGATCGCTCACACCGCAACGCTATATTTCGTGAAAACAGCGGCAAATTCCTGGGATGTGCACCTGTCGGTGGATGGATATGGCACCAGCGCGGCATTGAGCCCGTCGTCTCCCCTCACCACGTTGGCGTTCAATGCTGCCGGGCAAGTCGCATCAGGCGCGACGCCGAGCGTCCAGATCAATCTCGCCGCGATCGATCCTAAGCTAGGTGCTTCTTTCGGCCCTATCAAGCTGGATCTGACCAACGCTACCCAGTATGGCGGTCCGTTCGGGGTTACTGCGGCAACCCAGGACGGCAATATGAGTGGCAGTCTGGCGAGCTACAACATCGACGGGAAAGGAGTCATCCTGGGCCACTACACCAATGGCAAGAACAGGCCGCTGGGGCAGATCGAGCTCTACAGTTTCTCCAATCCACAGGGCTTGGTGTCGCTGGGTGGCAATCAGTGGGAGCTCACGGCGGCTTCCGGCCAGGCACTGGTGAACCTGCCGGGCACGGCCGGGATGGGCGTGCTGCAATCCTCGGCGACCGAGGATTCCAACGTCGACATGACTGCCGAACTGGTCAAGATGATTACCGCGCAGCGGATTTACCAGGCCAATGCACAGTCCATCAAGACTCAGGATGCGATGTTACAGACCCTGGTCAACCTCAGGTAATCCGGATAGTGCTCGGGAGCTTATGACATGGATCGCATGATCTACGTCGCAATGAGCGGTGCCACGCACACCATGAACCAGCAGGCGTTGGTGTCGCATAATCTGGCGAATGTCTCCACCATCGGGTTCAAGGCCGAAGTCAGCGCTTTTCGCGCCCTGCCGGTGATGGGGGATGGGGCGCAAACGCGCGCGTTCGTCGTGGACTCGACGGTTGGAGCGGATCTTTCGTCCGGCGTAATCCAGAATACCGACCGCGACCTGGATGTGGCGGTGCAGGGCAAGGGGTGGATTGCCGTGCAGGCAGCGGACGGCAGCGAAGCCTATACCCGCAACGGCAGTTTGCTGGTGGGCGCCAACGGTTTGCTGCAAACCCGCAACGGGCTGACGGTAATGGGCGATGGCGGCCCGCTGGCGGTTCCTCCCGATGCGGAGGTGACGATTGCGAAGGACGGTACCGTTTCGATCATTCCCAACGGCCAAAGCCCCAATACGGTGGCTGCGGTTGGAAGGCTGAAGCTGGTCAATCCGCCGGATGCGGATTTGGTCAAGAGTGGCGACGGGCTGTTTCGTCTGAGTAGCGGCATGCCCGCTCCGGCGGACGCCAACGTTGTATTGGCACAAAAATCGCTTGAAACCAGCAATGTGAATACGGTGGATGCGCTGGTCAGCATGATCAGCCTGGCGCGGCAGTACGATATGCAGATGAAATTGCTGCAAAGCGCCGAGAGCAACTCGCAGAAATCATCCCAGATTATGAACCTGAACGCATAAGGATTGACCAGACATGATTCGCTCACTATGGATCGCGAAAACCGGCCTGGATGCTCAGCAGACCAATATCGACGTGATCTCAAACAACCTGGCGAACGTCAGCACCAACGGTTTCAAACGGTCGCGCCCGGTGTTCGAGGATCTGCTTTACCAGACGCTGCGCCAGCCGGGCGCGCAGTCATCGCAGCAGACGCAGTTGCCCAGCGGCCTGCAGCTCGGCACCGGCGTCCGCCCGGTGGCGGTGGAACGGATTTTTACCCAAGGCAACGTGCAGCAAACCGGCAACAACCTGGATGTGGCGATCAGCGGCAAGGGCATGTTCCAGATATTGACGCCGGACGGCACCACGGCTTACACCCGTGATGGCTCTTTCCAGGTCGACAGCCAGGGGCAGGTGGTGACTTCCAGCGGCTATTCGATACAGCCCGCGCTGACGATTCCTTCCAATGCGCAGACCATAACCATCGCCAAGGATGGCACGGTGTCGGTGACGCAGCCTGGATCGAGCACGCCGACCCAGATCGGCAGCATCCAGTTGGCGGGTTTCATCAATCCTGCCGGGTTGCAGAGCGTCGGCGAGAATCTGTTCCAGGAAACGGCGGCTTCGGGGGCGCCATCGGCCAATACGCCGGGAACGAATGGCCTGGGGGTGCTGAACCAGGGTTATGTCGAGACTTCCAACGTCAACGTGGTGGAGGAAATGGTGAACATGATCCAGGCGCAGCGCGCTTACGAAATCAATTCGAAAGCCATCACGACTTCCGACCAGATGTTGCAGAAACTGACGCAGATGTGATTTAGGGTGAGCCGGGAGTAATGCCATGAACAAATTTGGATTCCGTGTCGGGCTGGTGGCGATGGCTGGGGTGGCAATCTTGTCGGGCTGTTCGACTGTGCCGTCCACCAACGTGCACCAGCCGATGAGCGCCCGTTCGACGCCGGTGCCGGAACGCATGGCTGCCAACGGTACCATCTACCGGTCGAATTACGCCAATCCGTTGTTCGAGGATCGGCGCGCCCGCAACGTCGGAGATGTGCTTACCATCAGCATCGTCGAAACCACCACAGCCAGCAAGAACGTGAGTTCAACCGGCTCGAAATCGAGTAGTGCAACCCAGGCAATGGATGCCACGCCCATGATCCTGGGCCTGACGGTGAAGCCCCTCGGCAGCAGCCTGAGTGCCAGCGGTGACCAAAAGTTCGAAGGGAAGGGCGATAGTTCGCAGAAAAATGCCTTTTCTGGCACCATCACCGTGACAGTGGTCGAAGTGCTGCCCAACGGCAATTTGCTGGTAAGCGGCGAGAAACAGATGGGCATCAACGAAGGAACCGAATACGTGCGCTTTTCCGGCGTGGTGAGTCCGACCGTGATTACATCGGCCAATACCGTGCTTTCCACTCAGGTGGCCGATGCGAGAATCGAATTCAAAGGTCGGGGCGAGGTCGATTCGGCCCAGGCCATGGGTTGGCTGACCCGATTTTTCATGTCGGTTCTGCCTTTCTGAGCGGTGGGGTTGAGAATGAACAAGTTCACAAAAATCATGGTGTTCCTGGCAGTCGCACTGCTCGCCATGCCGGTGCAGGCGGACCGTATCAAGGATCTGGCCAACATACAGGGCGTACGCAACAACCAGCTGGTCGGATACGGCATCGTGGTTGGACTGGACGGCAGCGGCGACCAGACCACGCAGACGCCTTTTACCGTGCAAAGCATCATAAGCATGCTCGGCCAGCTGGGCGTGAATTTGCCGGCCGGCACCAGCCTGCAGCTGAAAAATGTGGCGGCGGTGACTGTAACGGCGGTGCTGCCACCCTTTGCCAAACCGGGCCAGACGATCGACGTGACCGTTTCTTCCATCGGCAACGCCAAGAGCCTGCGCGGCGGCACGCTGGTGATGACGCCGCTGAAAGGCGCGGACGGCCAGGTGTATGGCATGGCGCAAGGCAACCTGATGGTGGGCGGCGTGGGCGCCTCGGCTGGCGGAGCCAGCGTCCAGGTCAACCAGCTGAGCGTCGGTCGCATCACCGATGGCGCGACGGTCGAACGTGCCGTCGAAACCAGCCTGGGACAGGGCGATTACATTACGCTGGAATTGAAGGAGTCCGACTATACCACCGCCAGCCGGGTGGTCACCTCGGTCAACCGCTCCTTCGGCGAAGGCACGGCCAACGCGGAGAACGGCCGCGTGATCAGGGTGCTGGCACCGCGCGACAACAACCTGCGGGTTTCTTTCCTGGCTCGCATGGAGAATTTGACGGTAATTCCCGGTGAAACGCTGGCGAAGGTGATCATGAATGCACGCACCGGATCGATCGTGATGAACAAATCGGTCATGATCGACGCCTGCGCGGTTGCCCATGGCAGCCTGACCGTGACCATCTCCAGCGATCCGATGGTGAGCCAGCCGCCGCCCTTTTCCGGCGGCGAGACGGTGGTGGTGCAGAAGACGCAAATCGACATCAAGGCGGAAAAAGGCGGGCTGGTGCCGCTGCCGAAAAGCGCGTCGCTCAACGACGTGGTGAAAGCGCTTAACGCGGTGGGCGCCACGCCGCAGGACCTGCTTGCCATTCTCCAGGCGATGAAGGCCGCAGGCGCTTTGCGCGCCGATCTGGAAGTCATTTAGCAATCATGCTCCCGGCACAGGACATCTCATCCGGATTCGCGCTCGACGCGCAAAGCGTCGGCAAGCTTCGATTGCAGGCGAAGAGCGACCCCAATGCCGCGCTCAAGGCGGTTGCACAGCAGTTCGAGAGTATTTTCACGAATATGCTGCTCAAAAGCATGCGCGAGGCGACGCCGCAGGAAGGATTGTTCGACAGCGAGCAGAGCAAGCTCTATACCCAGCTGTACGACCAACAGTTGGCGCAGAAGTTGTCGGCCGGAAAAGGTATCGGCTTGGCCGACATGATGGTGAAGCAATTGACCCGCACTGGTATCGTCAACGGCGATCTTCCCGCCCAGGGCGCAGTACAGGTTCCCGTATCGACGCCGGAACCTCGGCCGACGGCCATGGATGCGCAGGCTGCCGAATCCGCCATCCCAAGCCTGGCGGCGGGCGCTTGGGAGCCAGCGCCCGGCAGTCAGGACTCGGCACCCGGTGCCGCCTTCAAAACTCCCAAGGAATTTGTCGACAAACTTTGGCCTCATGCGGCGGCAGCGGGAAAAGCACTTGGCATCCCGCCTCATTATCTGCTCGGGCAAGCGGCGCTGGAAAGCGGTTGGGGCAAGCGGCAAATTCTCGCTACGGATGGCAACAACAGCTACAACCTGTTTGGCATCAAGGCGGGCGCAAAATCGGATGGCGCCAAGGTCGCCGCAGCCACGACCGAATATGTCGGTGGGTCTCCGCAGAGCAAGCGGGAACAGTTCCGCGCTTATGAATCTTACGCGGAAAGCTTTCGCGATTATGCGACATTGCTGAAGAACAGCCCACGCTACCAGGCGTTGCTCGGACAGAATGGCAGCGTGGCGGACTTTGCACGCGCATTGCAGCAAGCCGGCTACGCAACCGACCCGATGTATGCCGGCAAACTGGAGCGGGTGGTGAACAGCGAAACCATGCGGCAGGCGCTGGCCGGGTAGGGTCAAGTTTCGGCATTTATTGCCGATAAGACATTAAATCGGCGGCAGGGGAGAAATGCCCGTGTGGCATTCCGGGAGCCAGGAGAGATCAAATGGGAAACAGTATCTTCGGAATCGGCGTCAGCGCCTTGAATGCAGCCCAGGCCGGGCTTACGACGACCGGCCATAACATCAGCAACGTCAACACCCCCGGCTATAGCCGTCAGCAGATCATCCAGAGCAGCAATATTCCGTTGTATACCGGTGCCGGATTTATCGGACAGGGCGTGCAGGTGGATACAGTCAGGCGCATATACAACGAGGTACTGAACGGCCAGGTATTGCAGGCGCAGACCCAGTCCAGCCAGCTGGATACCTATAGCGCCCAGATTTCGCAAATCGACAATATGCTGGCCGACGCCACTGCGGGACTATCGCCGGCGTTGCAGGATTTTTTCAATGGCGCTCAGAATGTCGCGACGAGCCCTTCTTCGACACCCGCACGCCAAACGATGTTGAGTGGCGCGCAAGCGATGGTTTCGCGGTTCCAGGCACTGGACCAGCGCTTCCAGGAAATTCGCGACGGCGTCAATGGCGAGGTTGTGAGCGGCATCGGCGAGGTCAACTCCTACGCCCAGCAAATTGCCACGATCAATCGGCAGATCGTGCTTGCCCAGAGCGCCTCGAACGATCAATTGCCCGCCAATGATCTCCTTGACCAGCGCGACCAGCTGATCTCGGACCTTAATAAAATCGTTCAGGTCACCACTGTCAAGCAGGACGATGGCAGCCTCAATGTCTTTATCGGCAACGGCCAGACCTTGGTGATCGGCCAGCAGTCCTTTACCTTGACGGCGACGCCTTCGCCGGAAGATCCCAGGCAGCTTGAAGTGGGGATGAAAGTGGGCGGAAGTACGGTTTTGCTCGGGCAAGGGAGCATGCAAGGAGGCAGTCTAGGCGGCGTGCTGGCCTTCCGTAGCGAGGCCCTCGACCCAGCCCAGAATGCTTTTGGCCGCGTAGCGATAGGCTTGGCGCAAACGTTTAACGATCAGCACCAACTGGGCATGGATTTGAATGGGGCGATGGGGGGCGACTTTTTCCGTGTGCCCGCGCCAGGAGTGATTCCCGATACGCTCAACCCGACCGGAGCTAGCGCTGCCGTCACCATCAGCGATACCGGCGCGCTGACGACCAGCGATTACCGCCTGAGCTATGACGGCTCCGCGTGGAAGATGTTGAACACGACGACGAACCAGGCCGTCGCGATGACGGGAAGCGGCACATCGGCAGATCCCTACGTTGCGGATGGTTTAAGCATTGTGGTTACGCCCCCCGCTGTGGCAACCTATGCCGCGAGCTTCCTGATCCAGCCGACCCGCAACGGTGCACGAGATATCGGCGTGGCGATAAACGATACGGCCAAGATTGCCGCTGCCGCGCCGATCGCCGCCGGCGCCACGTTGGCCAACATTGGCACGGGGAAAATCAGCGCCGGCAGCGTGAACACGCCGCCTCCGCCCAATGCCAATTTACAGGACAACGTGACGATCGCTTTCACCGATGCGACTCATTTCAGCGTTACCGACAATACGACGTCCACAGTGCTTGCTACCGGCGTGGATTACGACCCCACCAAAGGGGCGTCGGCAACCTACAATGGCTGGACGATAAAATTGACCGGGGCACCTGCCGCCGGCGATACTTTCACGGTCGGCCCGGGCGTCACCGGCGTTTCCGATAACCGTAACGCCCTGTTGCTGGCCGGGCTGCAAACACAGAACACCCTGGCCGGAGGTACGACTTCTTATCAGGGCGCTTACAGTCAGCTGGTCAGCTTCGTCGGTACCAAGACCCGCGAGATTCAGGTGATGGCCGCGGCGCAGAACAACCTGGTGGCGCAGACCCAGCAGGCGCAACAATCGGTGTCCGGGGTCAACCTCGACGAAGAGGCGGCCAACCTGATGCGTTATCAACAAGCCTATCAGGCGGCCGGCAAGATGATGCAGATTGCTTCGACACTGTTCAATACCCTGCTCAATCTGGGCAACTAAGGGGGGCAAGCCATGCGAATCAGCACAAACACGATATACGATCTCGGTGTCAGCGGCATCCAGCAGCAAAATGCCGACCTTGTCAAAACCCAGCAGCAGATCGCGGCCACCCGCCGTATTCTTACACCCGCGGATGACCCTATCGCTTCCGCCAAGGTGCTGGAGGTGAGTCAATCGAGTTCGCTCAACAAACAATACGACACCAACATGCAAACGGTGACGAGTGGACTGGGGATGGAAGACAGCATTCTGAACAGTATCACCGGCTTGCTTCAGGATGTAAGAACCTCCGCGCTCCAGGCGCCGAATTCGGCGGTCACCGACAATAACCGTGCGGGAATTGCGGCGACCCTCCGTGGTAGCTATCAGGAATTGCTGGGATTGGCAAATAGTACGGACGGTAATGGCCAGTACCTGTTTTCCGGCTATAAAGGCGCAACCAAGCCGTTCGTCGAAAACGCATCGGGCACCGGTGTGAACTACCTGGGCGACCAAGGGCAGCGCCTGGTCCAGATCAGCCCGTCGCGGCAGATCGCGGTGAGCGACTCCGGATCGGATGTTTTTCAAAGCATCAGGAACGGCAACGGCACGGTTGTCGCTACGGCTGCCGCAACGAATACCGGCACTGGCGTAGTCGATCCGGCCACGGTTACCGATTTGTCAAACCCTAAGCTAAGGGACACCGTGACCGTCAAATTCACGTCTGCGACAACGTTTGACGTGACCGATGCCACAACGGGAGCAACCTTGGCGACGGGAGCCTCGTTTACTTCCGGCGGTGCGATCAGCTATAACGGTTGGTCGGCGGACGTCAAGGGAGCGCCGCAGACGGGCGATACCTTCACGGTGCAGGGCAGCACCAACGTGGATATGTTCAAGACCCTGGGCGACCTGATTACCCAACTCGAAACTCCGTCCAGCGGGAGTTCGGCGGCCTTTGCCAAGCTCACGAACGGCGTCAGGACAGCCATTCAGAATATAGATCAGGCGCTGCAAAACATATCGACGGTACGCGCCTCGGTTGGGTCGCGGATGAATGAAAATGACTCGGCAAAAAGTGCAAACGCGGACGTTCAACTGCAGTATCAGCAAACCCTTTCAACGCTGCAAGACCTGGATTACACCAAGGCTCTTACCGATTTGACCAAGGAACAGACCAGCTTGCAGGCAGCACAAAAATCGTTTGTTCAAATCCAGGGATTGTCCTTGTTCAACTATATGAACTAGCGGTCGGCTATCGGCAGTCGGCCGCTGCAAACAAGCGGCCACGCGGCAGGCCGCTTTTCTCAATCCAGCACATGCGACACGAGCCCGTCCGCCAACTTCGGCTCGAACCAGGTGGACTTGGGCGGCATCACCTCGCCCGCGTCCGCCACCGCCATGAGGTCTTCCATCCCGGTTGGGAACAGGGCGAATGCGGCGGCCATTTCGCCGCTGTCGACGCGCTTTTCCAACTCCGGCAAACCGCGGATGCCGCCTACGAAATCGATGCGTTTGTCGCGGCGCGGGTCGCCGATGCCGAGAACCGGGGCGATCAGGTTATCCTGTAGCAGGCTCACGTCCAGGCGCGCCACCGGGTCGGCCGCGGGAACGAGTTCCGGGCGGATTTCCAGGCGGTACCACTGATCGGTCAAGTAGAGCCCGAATTCACGCGGTTTGCCCGGTTTTACCGGCACGTCACTGGTCTGCACCGAGAATTTTTCGCAGACACGCCGAAGAAACTCCGGCGCATCCAGGCCATTCAGGTCGGTGATGACGCGGTTGTAATCCATGATCTTCATCTGGTGATGGGGAAAGATCACCGACAGGAAATAATTGTAGCCCTCCTCGCCGGAATGACCGGGATTGGCGGCTTTGCGCGCAGCGGCCACGCGCGATGCAGCAGCTGAACGGTGATGGCCGTCGGCGATATACAGCGCCGGCATGACGTCGAAGGCGGCGGTCAGTTTGTCGAGCATCCCCCGATCCCGAATCGCCCACAGGCTGTGGCGAATGCCGTCATCGGCGGTGACGTCGGCATCCGGCAAGGCTGCCGAGGCTTGTGCCAGGATGTCGTCCACTTCTTTCGCGTCGGGGTAGGCCAGCAGTACCGGGCCGGTCTGGGCGTTGAGCGCCTCGATCTGGCGCACCCGGTCGTCTTCCTTATCGGGCCGGGTGAATTCGTGCTTGCGGATGCGATTGGCATCGTAGTCCGCCACCGATGCGGCGGCCACCAAGCCGGTCTGGACATGCGTGCCCATGATCAGCCGGTAAACGTAATAGCAAGGCTCGGCGTCGCGCGCCAGGATGCCTTCGGCCAGCATGGTCTTCAGGTTTTCCGCCGCCTTGGCGTAAACTTCCGCCGCGTAGGGATTGGTTCCCGCCGGCAGGTCGATTTCCGGCTTGGATATGTGCAGGAAACTCCACGGCTTGCCCGCGGCGCGCATCCTTGCTTCCTCGGTGGAAAGCACGTCGTAGGGCGGCGCCGCCACGGCGGCGGCGCGGGAAGGGGCCGGTCTTAATCCGGCAAAGGGGCGGACGAGGTGCATGGTGGTTCCTTATTTTTTAGTCAGGAGTGAGGAGTTGGGAGTGAGGAGTAAAACCAGATTTCACTCATCACTCCCAACTCTTCTCTCCTCACTTAACTCAACTCTTTCAACAAAGCGTTAATCTGCTCCACCCGGTTCTTCACTTCCGGCATTTCCCGGCTGATTTTCAGCCGATCCGGGCCGGCCAGCTTGCAGCCCGGTCTGGTCTGGATTATCTGAATGATTTTAACCGGATCGATCGGGGGATTGGGGATGAATTGCAGCAGGACGCCGCTGCTGCTGGCATCGATCTTGGCGATGCCGAGGGGCTTGGCGAGAATGCGCAGGCGGTGCGTATCGAGCAGGGAGGCGGCCGAGTCGGGCAGCAGCCCGAAGCGGTCGATCAGTTCCTCGTTGATCCGGTCGAGTTCCTCCAGCGTGGCGCAGTTGGCCAGGCGTTTGTACAAGGTCAGGCGCTCGTTGACGTCGCCGCAGTAGTCGTTGGGCAGCAGCGCCGGGCTGTGCAGGTTGATTTCGGTAGTCACCCCGAGCGGCTGGGCGATGTCCGGCTCCTTGCCGGCCTTGAGTGCCTTCACCGCCTGGTTGAGCATGTCGGAATAGAGATTGAAGCCGATTTCCTGCATTTCACCGCTCTGGGACTCGCCCAGGATCTCGCCCGCGCCGCGGATTTCCAGGTCATGCATGGCCAGGTAGAAGCCGGCGCCCAGGTCTTCCAGCGACTGGATCGCTTCCAGGCGTTTCTTCGCCTGCGTGGTGATGGCCTCGCTGCCGGGCGTGAGCAGATAGGCATAGGCCTGGTGGTGCGAACGCCCGACCCGCCCGCGCAGCTGGTGCAGTTGCGCCAGGCCGAATTTGTCGGCGCGGTGGATGATGATGGTGTTGGCGGTGGGAATGTCGATGCCGGTTTCGATGATGGTGCTGCACAGCAGCAGGTTGAAGTGCTGCTGGTAGAAGTCGCGCATCACGTGCTCCAGCTCGCGTTCGCGCAACTGGCCGTGGGCGATGCCGATGCGCGCCTCGGGCAGGAGCTGGGCCAGTTTTTCCCGCATGTTGAGGATGGTATCGACCTCGTTGTGCAGGAAATACACCTGTCCGCCGCGCTTGAGTTCGCGCAGCACCGCTTCGCGGACGATGCCCTCGCTGAAAGGGGTAACGAAGGTCTTGATCGACAGGCGCCGCTGCGGCGCGGTGGCGATCACCGAGAAGTCGCGCAAGCCCTCCAGCGACATCGACAGCGTGCGCGGGATCGGCGTCGCGGTCAGCGTCAGCACGTCCACTTCCGCGCGCAGCGCCTTGAGCTGCTCTTTCTGGCGCACGCCGAAGCGGTGCTCTTCATCGACGATGACTAGCCCCAGATTATTGAATTTGATATCTTTCTGGATCAGCTTGTGGGTGCCGATGACGATGTCGATCTTGCCGTCGGCCAGTCCCTTGAGCGCCTCGGTCTGTTCCTTCGCCGAGCGGAAACGCGACAGTTCGCCGATCTTGATCGGCCACTCGGCGAAGCGGTCGGAAAAATTCTGGAAATGCTGCTCGGCGAGCAGGGTGGTGGGCACCAGGATCGCGACCTGTTTGCCGTCCGCCACGGCAACGAAGGCCGCGCGCAGCGCCACTTCGGTCTTGCCGAAACCGACGTCGCCGCAGATCAGCCGATCCATCGGCCGGCCGGATGCCATGTCCTCGATTACGGCCTGGATCGCGGCCGCCTGATCCGGCGTTTCCTCGAACGGGAAGCCGGCGGCGAAAGTCTCGTAATCCTGCGGCTTGATCCGGAACACGTGCCCCTGGCGCGCGGCGCGCTGGGCATAGAGGTTGAGCAGCTCGGCTGCGGTGTCGCGCGCCTGCTTGAGCGCCTTTTTCTTGGCTTTTTCCCATTGGCCGCTGCCGAGGCGGTGCAGCGGCGCGGATTCCGGCGATGCGCCGCTGTAGCGGCCGATCAGGTGCAGGTGCGATACCGGCACGTAAAGCTTGTCGCCGCCGGCATATTCGAGATGGAGAAATTCGGTTTCTCCTTCGCCCAGGTCGAGGCTGACCAAGCCCAGATAGCGGCCGATGCCGTGCAGTTCGTGTACGACCGGATCGTTGATGCGCACCTCGGACAGGTCGCGCAGCATGTTCTCCGTGGACGACTTGCGCGCGGCATCGCGGCGGCGCGACTGGCGCACCTGAGTGGCGTACAGCTCGCTTTCGGTGATGAAGGCGAGGGGCGCGGGGGAAGGCGTGGTGAACCCGGTGCTCAACGGCCCTACGCCAAGCATGAACTTTTCGCTGCCGGCGAGGAAGTCGGCGTAGCTCTCGCAAACGGCGGGTTTCAGGCCATGTTGCCCGAGGAATTGCGCCATGGTTTCGCGCCGGCCCAGGCTTTCCGCCAGCAGCAGGGTGCGCCCGTCGAAGCCGGCCAGAAACCTTTCCAGCAGGATGACCGGATTGTCGGCGCGGCGGTCCACCTGGACGGTAGGAAGAGCGAGTGTCGAATTTTGAGTTTTGAGTTCTGAATCGTCGTCGGCTTCGCCGGTCGGTATTTCGATCCTCGCGTGGGGCTTGAGTGCGGCAAACAGCGTTTCCACCGGCAGGAACAGCTCTTGCGGCGGCAGCAGGGGACGGTCGCGGTCGCCGCGCAGCAGCTGATAGCGCGACTGGGTGTCCTTCCAGAAGTTTTGCGCCGCGGTTTCCAGCCCTGCGTAGAGGCAAACCAGCGCGTTCTGCGGCAGGTAGTCGAACAGCGTATCGGTCTTGTCGAAGAACAGCGGCAGGTAGTATTCGATGCCGGGCGGCGCCATGCCCTGGCTGACATCCTTGTACAAGCGGCTTTTGGACGGGTCGCCCTCGAATTTTTCGCGGAAATTACGGCGGAATGTATCCTGGCCGGCTTTGTCGAGCGGGAATTCCCGTGCCGGCAGGAGCCGTATTTCCTTGACCGGGTAGATGCTGCGCTGGGTGTCTGCGTCGAAGGTGCGGATGGTCTCGATTTCGTTGTCGAACAAATCCAGCCGGTAGGGCAGCGGGCTGCCCATCGGGAACAAATCGACGATGCCGCCGCGCACGCTGTATTCGCCGGGACTCAACACCTGGGTGACGTGGGTGTAGCCGGCCAGGGTCAACTGGCCGCGCAGGGCATCCAGGTCGAGCTCGGTTCCCTGCTTCAGGAAGAACGTATGCGCGGCCAGGAATTCGCGCGGCGGCAGGCGGTAAAGCGCGGTGGTGGCCGGGACGATAGCGATGTCGCATGCGTTTTGCGAAATCTGGTAGAGTGTTGCCAGACGCTCCGAAATCAGGTCTTGGTGGGGCGAGAATTGGTCGTAGGGCAGGGTTTCCCAGTCCGGCAGCAGATGGACCGAAAGATTAGGCGCGAAATAGGGGATTTCGTCATGCAACCGCTGGGCGTCGGCCGCTGTCTCAGTGAGTACGATCAAGGGCTTGGCCTGACCCGCCAGCTGCGCCAACGCCATGGCATCGCTCGATCCGTGGAGCTTGGCAGAACGCTTGCGCGATCCTGGGGCAGGGAGAGAAGGGCCGAGTAACTTCATGAGTTTGTGAAATTCGGCAATTATAGTGCAATTTCTGCTAGATTTCAGATTGAAGAGTCACGAAGCCCTGAGCATAAGGAGATAATCATGAATGAAAATGACCCGAACCGGCTTTCCCCGGAAGAAATCAGGGAAGCGGTGAGCGTTTCGGTGGAAGAGGGCGTGGATATTCGCGAGAAAGTCCGCAACCTGACCCTGCAGGCCTTGAAAACCCGCAAGCTGAGCGCCGAGGAGATCAAGCCTGTCATCAATGCCGTGACCGCGGGTATCAGTCTGGGGGCGTCCAGGCACGCGGGCGAAGTGAAGTCGGCGCTGTCCGAGGGGCTGGCGGGACTGGACGAGGCGCTGACCAAGGCCGCGGAAGCCACGCGTCTGGCCCTCCAGCAGCTGACGTCGCAGGCCAGGGATTTTTCGGAAAGCGATTTGAGCTGGGCGCTGGTCAATCTGAAGCGTATGGAAGAAGAATTCCTCGAAGGCGTCGGCGAGGCCGCCGAGACGGCGACGGGCAGGATCAAACTGGAGATGAAGGATCTGGTCTCCCATGCGCGGCGGACCGGGACGGATACCGGCCACAAGGTGGCCGAAACGATGAGCGCTCTCGGTACCAAGGTTTCCGCCACATTCCAGGAAAGCAAAGCGACCGGCAAGGAGACGGCGCGGGAGATGAGCGTGCGGCTCGCGTCGCTCACCAGCGGTATCCTGGCCGGCATGGCGGATGCCTTGCATGAAAAGGCTGAAAAACTCAAAAAAAGCGAATAACAACGGCCAATGATCTGGGGAACCATCAATGTAGTGCGCGATCTGCCGCGCCTGCACGAAATCACCACGACGTTGATCCGCTACGGCATGGCGGATATCGTGCGTTCGCTGGGCATCGGCACCTTGCTGGAACAGGCCGGACGCATCCTGCACTGGAAGGCGCAAAGCGATGTCATGCATCTCGATGCGCCGGTGCGGGTGCGGCGCGCGCTTGAGGAACTCGGCCCGACCTTCGTCAAACTCGGGCAGGTGATGGCGACGCGGGTGGACGTGTTCCCGCCCAACTGGATCGCCGAATTCGAAAAGCTGCAAAGCTGCGTGCCGCCGGTGTCTTTCGACAGCCTGCTGCCGCAGCTCGAAGCCGCCCTGGGCGGTTCCGTCCACGAGATTTTTCGGGAGGTGCAGGTCGAGGCCACCGCGGCGGCTTCCATCGCCCAGGTGCATCATGCCAAGCTGGCCGACGGTACGCCGGTGATCCTGAAAATCCGCCGCCCCGGCATCCGCGCCAAGATCGACGCGGACTTGCGCATCCTGACCCACCTTGCCCGCCTGGTGGAATTCGATATCCCCGAACTGCGCCGCTACCAGCCGGTCCAGATCGTCCAGCAATTCTCCCGCTCGCTGCTGCGCGAGCTCGATTTCGCCGCGGAGGCGCGCAATATCGACCGTTTTTCCGAGAACTTCGCCGGCTCGGATACCATCGTGATTCCCAAGGTTTACTGGGAGTGGACCAGCGAATCCATGAACGTGCAGCAGTGGGTGGACGGCCTGCCCGGCAACAATCTGGCGGCGGTCGAGGCGGCGGGGCTGGACCGCAAGCTGCTCGGCGCGCGCGGGGCCGACGCGGTACTCAAGATGATCATGGTCGATGGCTTCTACCATGCCGATCCGCATCCGGGCAACGTGTTCTATCTGCCGGGCAACCGCATCGCGATGATCGATTTCGGCATGGTGGGGCGGCTGACGGAGGGGCGCCGCAACCAGATCGTCAACCTGCTCGCCGCACTGGCTCACAAAGATGACGAGGCCATGCTCGACGTGCTGCTGGAATGGACCGGCGATGGCGCGGTGGACGAATCCCGCCTCGCCGCCGACGTCAACGAATTCGTCTTCAACTACGCCAGCGTGCCGTTGCAGGACCTGCGCCTGGGTTCCCTGCTGGGCGAGCTGACGGTGATCATGCGCGACCATTACCTGGTGATGCCGGCTGACCTCGCCATGCTGTTCAAGGCGCTGATTACGCTGGAAGGCCTGGGGCGCCAGCTCGACCCGGAATTCGAGATGGTCGAGCACATCGAGCCGTTCGTGCGGCGCGTGATCACCGAGCGCTATATGCCGGAGGCGTTGCTCAAGCGCGGCAAGCGCAATCTCCACGACATGCTGTCGATCGTCACCGGCCTGCCGCGCGACGTGGCACGGCTGATCAAGGAGGCGCGGCGCGGCCGGTTCAAGATCGATCTCGACCTCAAACGCCTCGACCGTTTTTCCCAGCAGATCGACCGCAGCGTCAACCGTCTGACGCTCGGTATTTTGACCGCTTCGCTGGTGATCGGCTCCTCGATCGTGATGACGGTGCGGGGCGGGCCGACCCTGTTCGGTTTGCCGTTGTTCGGGCTGCTCGGCTTCATGGCGGCATTCTTCAACAGCGTCTGGCTGATTCTCTCGATCTGGCGGGCCGCCAGGGATTAATCCCGCTGTCACATTCAAGTGCTAGAATTGAAGATTCTGTAATGGCGGGACGGTTTCCATGGATCGACCAGAAACTCCTGATATTGCGCCGCTGTTGACGCCGATTCTGGCGCACCATGGGCACGACGCGTCCAAGCTGCTTCAGATCCTGCGCGACGTGCAGGACGCCTGCCACATCATCCCCGCCGGGGCCATCGACCTGATCGCCGTGCACCTGGGTGTTCCCAGGGTCAATGTCGAAGGCGTGGCGGGCTTTTACTCCTTTCTCTCCACCCGTCCGGTGGGGGAATATCAGGTGCTCTTTTCCGGCAACATCACCGACCAGATGCTCGGCCAGGACGACCTGATGCAGTACTTGTGCAACAAGCTGTGGGTCGAGTCCGGCAAGGTGTCGGAAGACGGCCTGGTGAGCATCGCCGGCACTTCCTGCACCGGCATGTGCGACCAGGGGCCGGCGGCGCTGGTCAACGGCTGGGCGCTGACCAACCTGGACCGCAACCGGCTCGACCTGATCGGCGAGCTGATCAGGTCGCGCAAGCCGGTGGCCGAATGGCCGCCGATGCTGTTCGAGACCGTGGACAATATCCGCCGCGCCGATGTGCTGCTGGGCGAAGCGCTGGCGCCGGGAGACGCCATCCGCGCGGTGCTGGCGCGGGGGGCGCGGAAAACCCTGGCCGAAATGGACAATTCCAACTTGCGCGGCCGTGGCGGCGCAGGATTCAAGACCGCGTCGAAATGGTCGTTCTGCCACGCCGCCATCGTCGAAGAAGAAGGCCACGTGATCTGCGATATCGGCGGGCATCCCGAGCGTTTCATCGTGTGCAACGCGGACGAGGGCGAACCGGGCACGTTCAAGGATCGCGTCCTGCTCAACAGCTACGCCGATCTGGTGTTCGAGGGCATGACCGTGGGCGCGCGGGTGGTCGGCGCCGGCAAGGGCTTCCTCTATCTTCGCGGCGAATACCGCTACCTGCTGGGCCAGCTTGAAGGCGTGCTGAAACGCCGCCGCGAGGCCGGGTTGCTGGGCGACAACATCCTCGGCCAGGCCGATTTCAACTTCGACATCGAGATCCATCTCGGCGCCGGCGCTTACATCTGCGGCGAGGAATCCGCCCTGATCGAGTCGCTCGAAGGCAAGCGCGGCCGTCCGCGCAACCGGCCGCCTTTTCCGGTGACCCACGGCTATCAGGGGCGCCCGACCGTGGTGGATAACGTGGAAACCTTCGCCTGCGCGGCGAAAATTGCCGCCCAAGGCGGCGCCTGGTTTGCCGCGCTGGGTACGGCGCAGTCCACCGGCACCAAGCTGCTGTCCGTTTCCGGCGACGTGTCCCGTCCCGGCATCTACGAATATCCGTTCGGCGTGACGGTGCGCCAGGTGCTGGCCGATTGCGGCGCGGAAGACCCTTATGCGGTGCAGATCAGCGGGCCTTCGGGTACCACCATTTCATGGAAAGAGTTCGACCGCCGCATCGCCTTCGAGGATTTGCCCACGGCGGGCGCGTTCATGGTGTTCAAGCGCAAGCGCGACGTATTCGATGCGGTGCGCAATTTCACTCATTTCTTCGCCCATGAAAGCTGCGGCTTCTGCACGCCGTGCCGGGTCGGCACCGCACTCCAGCAGAAGATCATCGACAAGATACATAGTGGCCATGGCACGCCGTCCGACCTGGAAGAGCTCAAGCGCCTCGGCCATCTGCTCAAGACCATGAGCCATTGCGGCCTGGGCAGTAGCGCGGCGAACCCGGTGCTGGACGCGCTGGCGAAATTCCCCGATGCCTTCGAACGCAAGCTGGCGGGGCTGGCGTTCGAGCCGGCTTTCGACCTGGACGGGGCGCTGGAGACCGCGCGCAAGATTACCGGACGCGACGACGAATGGGCACACTTATGAGTAAGACCATCAGCATCGACGGCCAAAGCGTGCCGTTCGAGGAAGGCCAGACCATCATGGATGCGGCGCTGGCGGCGGGGGTGTACATCCCGCATCTGTGCCACAACCCGGAATTCACGCCGCACGGCAGTTGCAAGCTGTGCACCGTCAAGGTCAACGGGCGCAACGTCGCCTCGTGCACGATGCCGGCGGTGGAAGGGCAGGAGGTGCTGAACGATACCGAGGAACTCAACGCCGACCGGCTGGCGCTGACCCAGATGCTGTTCGTCGAGGGCAACCACCTGTGCCCGGCCTGCGAGAAGAGCGGCAACTGCCAGCTGCAGGCGGTGGCCTATTATCTCGGCATGATGAGCCCGCATTACAACCATTTCTACCCGCAGCGCGAGGTCGATGCCTCCCATCCCGACGTGATCCTCGACCGCAACCGCTGCATTTACTGCGAGCTGTGCGTGCGCGCCAGCCGGGACGCGGACGGCAAGTGCGTGTTCGGCATGTCTGGGCGTGGTATCGGGTCCTCGCTGGTGGTCAATTCCGCCAGCGGGCGGCTGGGCGACACCAACCTGGCCGTCACCGACAAAGCCGTCCAGGTGTGCCCGACCGGTGCGATTTTGATCAAGGGCAAGGGTTTTACCGTGCCGATCGGCCGCCGTATTTTCGACCACTACACCATCAAGCAAATCCAGACCGGGGGCGGGCCGCATGAGTGAGCGCAAAATTCGCCTGGCGACCTGCTCGCTGGCCGGCTGTTTCGGCTGCCACATGTCCTTCCTCGACATCGACGAACGACTGTTCGATCTGGTCGAGCTGGTCGAATTCGACCGCACCCCGCTGACCGACATCAAGCATTGCGGCCCGTGCGACGTCGGCATCGTCGAGGGTGGCGTGTGCAATGCGGAAAACGTCCATGTACTCAAGGAATTCCGCAAGAACTGCAAGGTGCTGGTGGCGATCGGCGCCTGCGCCATCAACGGCGGGCTGCCTTCGCTACGCAACAACATCGACCTGTGGGACTGCTTTCAGGAGGTCTACCAGTACGAAGGCGGGCTGGAAGGCGGCGTCGTGCCGAACGACCCGGAGCTGCCGCTGCCGTTCGACAAGGTGCACCCGATTTACGAAGTGGTGAAAGTGGATTTTTTCCTGCCCGGCTGCCCGCCGTCGGGCGACGCGATCTGGCGGTTTCTCACCGATCTGCTCGCAGGCCGGGAGCCGAAGCTGGACTATGAGCAGTTGCATTTCGATTGATTATTGTAGGTGCGAATTTATTCGCACAATCGGCCGAATGAATTCGGCCCTACATTTGTGAGACTCGCATGACTTTTGAACTGGAAACCGCGGCCAACCCCGAAAAACTCAGGCGCGTGGTGATCGAGCCGGTGTCCCGCGTCGAGGGGCACGGCAAGGTCACGCTGCTGCTCGACGACGACAACCGCGTGCATCAGGCGCGCTTTCACATCGTCGAGTTTCGCGGCTTCGAAAAATTCATCCAGGGCCGCCCGTATACCGAGGTGCCGGTGCTGGTCCAGCGCCTGTGCGGCATCTG
Organism: Sulfuricella sp.; assembly: GCA_023266195.1. Lineage (GTDB taxonomy): Bacteria > Pseudomonadota > Gammaproteobacteria > Burkholderiales > Sulfuricellaceae > Sulfuricella. The sequence continues at coordinate 296,609 of JAHFRP010000002.1, read as the reverse complement.
CCCGGTCAGCCATCATCTGGGCGCGACCAAGGCGATGGACATGATCATCGGCGCCAAGCTCACGCCCAGCGCCGAGAAATTGCGCCGGCTGATGCACTTCGGCCAGATCCTGCAATCGCACGCGCTGCATTTCTATTATCTGGCTTCGCCGGACCTGCTGTTCGGCTTCGACAGCGATGTCGCCAAGCGCAACATCGTCGGCGTGGCGGCGGCGTTTCCCGATATCGCGCGGCAGGGCGTGGCGTTGCGCAAATACGGCCAGGAAATCATCCGCCTCACCGCCGGCAAGCGCGTCCACGGCACCGGGGCGATTCCGGGAGGCGTCAACAAGAATTTGTCGCGCGAAGAACGCGTGTTCCTGCGCAAGGATATCGACCAGATCGTTTCCTGGAGCCAGGCCGCCGTCGAACTGATCAAGCGGATCTATACCGGCAACCCGGATTTCCACAACGGCTTCGGCTATTTCAAATCCAGCTTCATGAGCCTGGTGCGGGATGACGGCGCGCTCGACCTGTATCACGGCGGTTTGCGTGCGCGCGACGAGCACGGCCAGGATATTTTCGACCATGTCGATTACGGCCATTACTGGGACTATGTCCACGAGGAAGTGCGCCCCTGGTCGTACATGAAGTTCCCGTTCATCCGCTCGCGCGGCCGGGAAGAAGGCTGGTACCGGGTCGGCCCGCTCGCCCGCGTGGTCAATTGCGATTTCATTCCGACCCCGCTGGCCGAAGCCGAACGAAAAGTATTCAGGGAATTCGGCGGCGGCAGCGCCACCCAGGCGACGCTGGCCTATCACTGGGCGCGCATGATCGAAATGCTGCATGCCGCCGAAGGCATCCAGGAACTCCTGCTGGACAACGACCTGTCTGGCGACGACCTGGTGAACACCGGCACGCCGGCGCTTCGCGGTGTGGGCGTGATCGAGGCGCCGCGCGGCACGTTGATTCATCATTACCGTGTCAACGAGGACGGCCTGATCGTCCGTGCCAACCTGATCGTTTCCACCACCCACAACAACCAGGCGATGAACGAGGCCGTGCGCCAGGTTGCATTGCAGTACCTGGACGGCCAGGAGGTGACCGAGGGCCTGCTCAACCACATCGAAGTGGCGATCCGTGCCTTCGATCCCTGCCTGTCCTGCGCCACCCACGCCGTCGGCAAGATGCCGCTGGAAGTGGAACTGGTGGATGCGGGCGGCAACGTGGTCAGCCGCCTGAACAAAGCGCCTGACGGCCGGTGCGGCGTTTGACCGCGCCGCTCCTGGTCTTCGCCTATGGCAACCCGAGCCGGGGCGACGATGCGCTCGGCCCGCAACTGCTTGACCTGCTCGCCGATCAACGCCTGCGTCACCCCGAATGGCCCGAGCTGGAGCTTTTGACCGATTTCCAGCTGCAGGTCGAGCACGCGGTGGACCTGGAAAATCGCGAACTCATCCTGTTCATCGACGCCAGCATATCCTGTCCGGCGCCTTGCGTTCTATCCCGCCTCCAGGCGGCGCGGGACATCCGCTACACCACTCACGAAATGTCGCCGGAAGCCGTGCTGCACGTGTTTGAAAAGATTTTTCACCGGCCGGCGCCCCCGGCCTTCATGCTGGCCGTGCGCGGGGAAAGCTTCAATCTGGGCGAGCCGCTGACGCCGGAAGCGTTGGACAACCGGGATGCCGCCCTGGCGTTGCTGGTACAATTGTGCGATCAACCTCACACCAAAGCTTGGCAAAGCTTGATCTCTCATGCTTGATCTCGATTCCATTTTCGCCGAAGGCGGCGTTCTCTCGCGCGCCTTCCAGGACTACCGCACCCGTCCCCAGCAGCTGGAAATGGCGCGCGCCATCGCGGCGGCGATCGAAAAACACGAAATCCTGGTGACCGAAGCCGGCACCGGCACCGGCAAGACTTACGCCTATCTCGCCCCGGCGCTCATGTCCGGCGGCAAGGTGATTGTCTCCACCGGCACCAAGACCTTGCAGGATCAGCTTTTTCTGCGCGACATCCCGGCCATGCGATCGGCGCTGAAAGTGCCGGTGACGGTGGCGATGCTCAAGGGCCGCGCCAATTACGTCTGCCATTTCCACCTCGAACGCGCCGCAAACGAAGGCCGCTTCATGACTCGCGACGACGCGCGCTACCTGGCGCTGATCGAGAAATTCGCCAAGCGCAGCGACAGCGGCGACAAAAGCGCCCTGAGCGACGTGCCGGAAAACGCCGGCATCTGGTCCTACGTTACCTCGACGCGGGACAACTGCCTCGGCCAGGAATGCCCGCAGCACAAGGACTGTTTCGTGATGGAGGCGCGCAAGCGCGCCCAGGCCGCCGACGTGGTGGTGGTCAACCACCATCTTTTTTTCGCCGATGTGATGCTGCGCGACGAGGGCGTGGCCGAGCTTTTGCCGGCCAGCAACACGGTGATCTTCGATGAAGCGCACCAGTTGCCGGACACCGCCAGCCTGTTTTTCGGCGAGAACCTGAGCACGTCGCAGCTGCTCGAACTGGCGCACGACGCCCACGCCGAGGGCATGGTTTCGGCCAAGGATTTCGCCCAGCTGCCGGAAGGCGCGGCGGTGCTGGAAAAAGCGGTGCGCGATTTTCGGCTGGTTTTTCCGCAGGACAGCGTGCGCCTGCCGCTGGCGGCGGCGCAGGGCACGCGCGGCTTTGCGGACGCCCTGGCCGAAGTCAAAGCCAAGCTTGATGCGCTCGGCAAACTGCTCGAATCCCAGGCCGAGCGCAGCCCCGGCCTGGAAAACTGCTGGCAGCGCGGCATCCAGTTCGCGGCGCAGTTGAAACGCTGGACCGACGACGAGAACAATGCCAGCGTGCGCTGGGTGGAGGTGTTCAACCGCGCCCTGCAACTCAACGCCACGCCGCTGTCCATCGCCGAAATCTTCCGCAAGCAGATCGACGGCAGCGCCCGCGCCTGGATATTCACCTCGGCTACGCTCGCGGTGAAAAAGGATTTCAGTCACTACCAGAGCCAGATGGGCCTGCTCGAAGCCGCCACGGCGCTGTGGGACAGCCCGTTCGACTACGAAAACCAGGCGGTGCTCTATTCGCCGCAAGGCATGCCGGAGCCGAACAGCCGCGGCTATACCGAAGCGGTGGTGGCGGTGGCGCTGCCCGCGATCCGCGCCAGCGGCGGACGTGCCTTCCTGCTCTGCACCAGCCTGCGCGCCATGCGCGAAGCGCACGAGCTGCTCAAGGAAGCATTCGAAAAAGAAGGGCTGGAATTCCCGCTCCTGTTGCAAGGCGAGGGCACCCGCACCGAACTGCTGGAACGCTTCCGCCGCCTCGGCAATGCCGTGCTGGTGGCGAGCCAGAGCTTCTGGGAGGGTGTGGACGTGCGCGGCTCGGCGCTGTCGCTGGTGATCATCGACAAACTGCCGTTCTCGCCGCCGGACGATCCCGTCCTGGCAGCGCGCATCGAAAAAATCAATCAGGAGGGCCGCAACGCCTTCATGGAATACCAGCTTCCCCACGCCGTCATCACCCTCAAACAGGGTGCGGGACGCCTGATCCGCGACGAAACCGACCGCGGCGTGCTGATGATCTGCGACCCCCGCCTCATCACCAAACAATATGGCAAGCGCATCTGGCAAAGCCTGCCGCCGATGAAACGGACGCGGGAAGCCGCCGACGTGGCGAAATTCTTCGAACAGAAGGCGGGCTAGGCCGTCGCTGAAACTCCCTCTCCCTCGCAGGGGAGAGGGTTGGGGAGAGGGTAAGAATTCATGCGGTTACATCTGGTAGCGGCACTGTTGTTTTCGGTTTCCTTTTCCTGGCCGGCTGCTGCCGTGGAGCCTGTCACCCACGCCAAAATCCTGCTGCAAAGCTCGCCCCTTGCCGGCTTTCGCTACTACGAAGGTAAGCAATTGTGGAAGGAGATGAAGGTGGGTGACCCCCTGCAACTCATCCGCGAACCCGGCAATCCCTACGACGCCAATGCCATCCGGGTGGAATGGCAAGGCCACAAGCTCGGCTACGTGCCTCGCGCCGACAATGCCGCACTGGCGCGCTTCATCGACCGAGGCTCCAAAGCCGAAGCGCGCATCACCCACCTGAAGAAAAGCCGCAATCCGTGGCAGCGGATGGAATTCGAGGTCTATCTGGATCTTTGAAGTTAATCCCTGCCCACAAAGGACAACGGCGATCTCGACTGGTGCCTATCTTCAGCCGGCGAGAAAAATGTAGGTTGGGTTAGGCGCGGTATTTTGCGCCGTAACCCAACAGACTAATTCCCCCTTCAACACGTTGTTTTTGCATGCCTGGATTTGTTGGGCTTCGCCGTAAGTCTATCGCTAATGTGACGGCAAATAGAACAAAGTAATATACTTTTGGCATTGCCATTGTTCCGCCGTCGCCTGGTATATATTGAGCCCGACAAACCCAATTCTTTACCCCGCCTAATTTTCGGTACCTGTCGTCACTGGGCCGCATCAGGCATTTCGTAAATAATCGTGCTACGATATGACTATGGTTACGTGACCATGATTAGGAGATTGAAAATGGAAATTTCAGCGGGAGAATTCAAGGCCAAGTGCCTGAAACTGATGGACGAAGTCGCGCGCACCCATGAGCCTGTCATTATCACCAAACGTGGCAGGCCGGTGGCAAAAATGGTGCCGATCGAAAACGAGGAAGAGACCGAACTGTTCGGCTACATGGCGGGTACTGCGACCATCCACGGCGACATCGTCAGCCCGATTGAAGTGGAGTGGGAAGCGATGGATGGACCGGGAGCGCAACCAAAATGACAGCGGACCGCGACATCCTGCTGCTCGATACCCACGTCTGGCTGTGGTTCGCTCTTGGGAACGCGGACCGGCTGGGCGCAAGAGCGCGGCGACAAATCGAGGAAGCCGCCTTGGGCGGAAAACTGGCTGTTTCCGCGATATCGGTCTGGGAAATCGGCATGCTCGACACAAAAGGTCGAATCACCCTGGGAACGCCGTGCGAGAAATGGATAGCCTCGGCCCTTGCATTGCCCGGCTTGAGACTGGTCGGCTTTGAACCCGAAATCGCCGTCGCCAGCACCCGCCTACCCGGCGAATTCCACCCCGACCCCGCCGACCGTATCCTGGTGGCGACCGCCCGAGCCCTTAACGCCACGTTGGCAACTGCGGATGAGCGGATTATCGAGTATGGCGGGGCGGGGTATTTGAGGGTGCTTGATGGGCAAGGGTCGTGAAAGCCCGTTTTTTTTCATGGGCGAATCACCGTATTCCCGGTGAAGGCGAAAATGCGAAATATTTTTTATAAAACAAACTGAGTGGCTCGCTCTGTGAGCTAGTTGTGGTGGTAAGGTGCTGCTGGAGGCGCTTACTGCGCAGGTGATGGAGCAAGCAATCCTCGGGCTCGGATTGAGCCGAAGGTGAAATGGCGGGTTTTAGCGTTCGTGGCACACATTGCGAAAGGAAATTTCAAATGAGCAAAAAATATTCCATAGCACTGGAAATCTCAGGCCCAACGGCCATGTGGACGCGGCCTGACACAGGAGACTCGCCTGTGAGTTATCCCGCGCCAACCTATTCGGCGGCTAAAGGCATCTTCGAGTCCATTTTATGGATACAGGCGGTCGAGGTTGTCCCGACCAAAGTTGAAATTTGCGCACCCATTGTTTATCACGGCTACAACACGAACTATGGTGGGCCCTTGCGCAAGGGTGAGGTCATCAAGTCTGGCGGTGGTTTCCAGCTTCTGGCCGCCGTACTGATTAACCCGTGTTACCGGCTATATGCTGAAATCTGGCGTAATCACCAAACAAACGGCTTACTGAGCGAACGCACGCGCGCTTGGGCGGGAAATACAACCTCGCCTGAACACGCCTACCAGGAAATGTTTTTTAGAAGGCTGAAGCGCGGCCAGAATTTCACCATACCGTTTCTTGGTTGGAAGGAGTTTGCGCCAGACTATGTCGGAAGTTTTCGAGATGGGTCACAGGTAATGCGCGACATCAATGTGAAGATTCCAAGCATGTTACGCCAGACATTTCCAGGCGGTTTGCATAGCGAACTCCGGTATGTGTACGACACAGATGTTGAAATCGCAGAAGGCGCATTGATCTTCAAGGGGCAAGGTCATGCTAAATGAACTTTATGACTTGTCGCTAAGTTTGGAACGAGCGGGGATTGCGCCAACGGACTGGCATCCCAACCTAAAAGAGCTGCCCAAAGTGACGAAGGCGAAACCCTGTTTCAAGATTTACTTGGGCGCAGATGGTTCTGTCACGAACATTGAACCTATCGAGGAGGATGCAAAGCTTGAGGGTCTTCGCAAATGGCAAAGCGGGGGAAACGGTTATTCATTCCCATGTTTCAATGTTCGCCCTTTGTATAAAGCCTATGCGGAAGATGTTGCGATCGAGCCAGAGAAAAAACATTTTGATGAATGGCTGAAGGGGGTAAAAAGGTCTTCGGCATTAAGTGATGAATCTGAAATAACCTTTAGCGGATTTATGGATGCCCGCCACAAGTTGTGGAATGACGAACACAACAAACGCGTTGCCGACTGCCTAGGCACGATTCCCAAGAAATTACGCGAGATTGCCGGCGAGCCCTCTGATGAATTCCGGGCAATCACAGCATTGTTTGATCGCTGCCAGCAAATCACAGCAGACAATTTCTTTGAAAAGATTGCGGTTTTACTAAAAGAGCGCATCCGCGCGAATCCAGCAGCATGTGACAAATATGTCAACTTCTTGCTGTATTGCGGAACAAAGCCGCCTACCAATGATATTCAACTTGTTTTGGAACTGGCGGATGGTCTTTCGGCATTCCCTATGCCAGCGGCGATGCCAATAATTCACAATTGGTTTAATCAACGACTGCTGGCAAACCAAAGTAGTCTAAAAGCAACAACTGACAAGGTGGGGAATTTAGATGCCTTCGGGGCCGCAGATGATATGTGGGAAGACAAGCTCCCAGAAGTCAATGTACCGGTGCTTGGTGGCGTCAAGTTAAGAGCCATGAATCCAGAATCCCTTTGCCAATCCAGATACCGCCAAACTGATGCGACTTCGTTTGTTATCGGAAAAGAGATTCGTAAACGAGCCAAAGGGGCGCTGGAATGGCTAACCGATGATGAACGCAAAAACAAAACTTGGGGAAGCGTTACTTCCGCCCGCGATGACAAGGAAATACTACTTGTCTATCCATCCGAATTACCAAAGGTTTCCGTAGCTGCCGTCGCGATGTTCGGCGGTTCGATTACCAACACTGAAATACAGGCAGCCCGGTTCGTGGAATGTGCAAAGAATGTCACTGACGCATTGCGCTCGATCCCGAGACCATTGAGAGATATTGATATGCGCGTATTCGCCCTGCGCAAAATAGATAAAGCGAGAACCCAAGTGTCATGTAACCGGAATTATTCGGCAGAGCGGTTAATCGCTGCTGCCGAAGAATGGCAGCTTGGTAGTGGTAATGCGCCATCAATCCAAATCAAACAATGGGGTAAAGAGAAAGGCTCCAAACCAGAATGGAATAGTTTGGAAGTTCCTTTCCCACTGGAAGTGATCTGGTGCCTGAATACAGTATGGAACAAGGTAGCGAACACTCCTTCAAGAGTTCGTGAGTTTTCCAGTTCGGATGGCATCGGGCTATTGCTTGATAAAAGGGTACGGATCGCCCCCTTGCTTGAGCGGGCATTGCACGCCGCGATACGCAATGGTGGCAACTTGTTGATGGCAATGGCGCACGCACATCACTCCGGCGATATCCATAAGATCGGTGGGAAATATGAAAAGCAAAAATTGTTGTTACCTGCAATGCTGGGGTTGTTCTTGGCAAAACTCGGAAGAAAAAAGGAGGAATACATGAAATCAGCCCCATATCTGATCGGCAGAATGCTGAGCCTGGCTGACCAGATTCACTACCACTATTGCCGGCATGTGCGAAACGGGCAAGCGCCGACGCAGTTGATTGGGAACGCGCTGATGGCAACCGCGCTGGAGGAACCGGAAAAAGCTTTGGCGCTGTATGCGCAACGCATTTTGCCTTATCAAGCATGGGCAAAGACCACTAGCGGCGAGGATGCAGGACTTGCGAAGTATTTTCTTTCTGAGCTTGGCAAGACATGTTCGGATGTCGCTCTTGTTGATGTGCCGCGTCGTTGTGCGGACGCTGATAAAGCACAAATGCTACTCGGCTATCTTGCCAGGGCTGAAAAATCAGATTAACCAATATTACCCAATAACATCAGGAGAACAACATGAGCAATACAGACAACAAGATCAAGCGTGCAACTGGTTTGTTAATCATCGAAGTTATCAACTCCAACCCAAACGGCGATCCAGACCGCGAAAGCGATCCGCGTCAGCGGCCAGATGGGAATGGAGAAATTTCCCCGGTGTCATTCAAACGCAAGTTGCGCGATCTCGTTGAAGATAAGCAAGGTGACGTTTGGCAGGAGCTTAGCCAGCAGCTTAAACTGAGCGATGGGAGCTTTGCTATTTTGGAGTCGCGTGGGCGCGTGAGAAAGACAATCCAAGATGAGTTGAAGAACGGGCAATTCCAGGAAAAATACTGGGATGGTCGAATCTTCGGCAATACGTTTCTCGAAGATGCCATGGACAAGGGAACAATAAAGACTGGGGTCGTGCAGATTGGCCTCGGGGTGTCCATAGCGCCCATTGAGATCGAGCGGCATACCAATACCAACAAAGCGGGGGTAGAAGAAGGTAAGACCGCCGGTATGGCACCAATGGCTTATCGCTTCGTTCAACACGGCGTGTACTGCATGCCATTTTTCGTGAATCCAAGCATGGCGCACAAGTCGGGCTGCACGGCAGAAGATATTGAGTTGATGAAAAAGCTGATCCCCCATGCGTATGCACACACGAGGTCACACGCACGTCCCTTCGTGGAAATCCGTCATGCATGGTATTGCGAGCATAACAACCCGCTGGGATCGTGTTCCGACTTTGCATTGATTGATGCGCTGAAGCCCAAGAAGATCAGCGAACCAAACAAACCTTCAGCAAGCTGGGCGGAATATGAAGCACCTGCCGGTTTGCCCGCAGATTTGGCCGCGAAAGTTTCCTGCGTTGACCTCGTAAACCCTGAATGACCTATCTCGCGCACAGCGCCAGGCCGGATCGCGGCATTCCCACTCAGGAATACCGCGAGCATGTCATTGCAACGCGGCAACGTGCGCAGAGTAACGCCGTAAACGCCGGGCGCTTTACACCGAAGTATACGAAGCTGCTGGAAGCAGTTGCCGCTTTATCGGGCGAGTTTCATGACATGGGGAAACTCGACGATAAAAACCAGGTGGTATTGCAAGGTGTTTCACCGGCAAAGAAGCTCCCCGTTCAGCATGTTGATGCCGGGACGGCTCATCTTTTAGCAACGGGCACGCAGTGGCACGGCTTTGCCGCATTTGTTTCCTACGCTCACCATATCGGGCTACCTTCATTGCCCGCAGAAACAAACAAAGGCGATCTGTTTCTGCGCGATGAGAACACCATCGCAACAACCGAGGAGCGGCTATCGCGATACCTTGAGCGCCATCGTTCTGGCGTCGAGGAGCTAAAGATTGCGGCAGCAAGCCATATTGAGTTACCGCGCCCCCAGGTTTTTCTTCGCATGGCGCTATCCTGCCTAGTTGATGCAGACCATGGTGACACTGCGCAACACTACGGTGAAGCGCCACAAGTCGAGCCTTGTCGCCTCAACCCACTCATGCGCGCGAAGGCGCTTGACCGTTATGTGGATGAATTAGGAGGCGACAATGACCGCGCAATAGACCGGCGGGCAGTATACGAAGCCTGCCGCGATGCAGATACACAACCATCGCTTTACGCCTGCGATAGCCCAGTGGGTTCGGGAAAAACAACTGCGGTAATGGCACACTTGCTCAAGGCAGCACAGGATAAAAAGTTGCGGCGTATTTTTGTGGTATTGCCCTATACCAACATCATTAGCCAAGCAGTGGAAGTATATCGAAAAGCTTTACTGCTTGATGGCGAGTCCCACGAAAACGTTGTAGTTGCTCACCATCATCGTGCCGAGTTTTTGAACCCAGACTCACGTCAATTCACCGCACTCTGGCAAGCGCCGATCATCGTAACGACCGCAGTGCAATTTTTCGAAACGCTCGCAAGCAACCAGCCATCCGGTTTGCGCAAACTGCATAACCTTGCAGGCTCTGCCATCTTTATTGATGAGGCTCATGCGGCATTACCCGCTCACCTCTGGCCGCAGGCATGGCGGTGGATACGGGAGCTGGCCGATGACTGGGGCTGCCACTTCGTATTTGGGTCAGGTTCGTTGTCACGATTCTGGGAATTGCCTGATTTTGTTGACCCGCCAGCTAAATTGCCGGAATTGGTTGATGCGGGCTTGCGCTCCCGACTCATTGGCAATGAACAACAACGTGTGCGATACCTGAAAAAAACGGAACCGCTCAACCTTGGTGACTTGTTGAGTTGGATACAGAGTTTGGAAGGCCCTCGCCTCCTGATCGTCAACACTGTTCAATCGGCCGCAGTCATTGCCAGTGCTATCGCCAACAAGCATGGCCGAAACAAGGTCGAGCATCTTTCAACTGCTCTGGCACCTGTTGACCGTGAAAGAACGCTGGTACGAGTGCGTGAACGATTGCAGCAAACAAAGCAATGCTCGGGCAAGGCCGGTTTGTCCGACTGGACACTGGTCGCCACATCATGCGTAGAAGCCGGGGTGGATTTATCTTTTCGGACAGGCCTGCGTGAAAGCGCAAGCCTGGTAAGCCTGATACAGATTGGCGGACGCGTGAATCGGCATCAGGAAGCAAGCCAGGCGGATGTCTGGACATTCACATTGCAACCCACCGATTTGCTTCGACTACATCCCAGCTTTAAAGACGCATCAAGAGTTCTTGAGTCCATGTTTACTGAAAATAAAGTATCCCCGGATGACTGCAAGGAGGCATTAAGGCGAGAAATATGCTTGAGTGGCTTAAAAGATAAAATCCGCGATCAAGAAATCGCCATGAACTTTCCAGAAGTTCATTCGCTCTTCCGCGTAATAAATGCAGATACCTGCACTGTGGTGGTGGACGAAACAATCAAGCAGCGGTTAAAAAAATGGGAGGCGGTGTCGTGGAAGGAGATTCAGAACCATAGTGTGCAAATATGGGGAACCCGTATCGAATCACTGCGCGTTCCACAATTCTCGCAATATCCCGATCTATACGAATGGAATCTGGCTTATGACGACTTTATCGGTTACATGGCAGGCGTATTAACCGTTGAAGATTTTGTCGCAATGGGCGGAGCTGCAATTTAACCATCATGCGAGACACAGAAGAATCAATCAATGTTTCCGCCCTCAACCAGTTCGCTTATTGCCCACGGCGTTGTGGTCTGATCTATCTGGAAAGTGAGTTCGCGGACAACTTGCATACTGCCCGAGGTAACGCCGAGCACGCGCGGGTTGACCGGGTAGCCCACGAGGCCGTTGGTTTTGGGGTGCGGGTGGAATATGCCTTGCCCGTATGGTCGGATCGCTTAGGCTTGGTGGGCAAGTGTGATGTGGTGGAGTTTCACGAGGATGGCACGATTTATCCCGTGGAATATAAGCATGGGGCGCGCAAAAAGCGGCTGAATGACGACCTCCAACTCGCCGCCCAAGCCCTTTGCTTGGAAGAAATGACCGGCAAGTCCGTGCCGAAAGGGGCGATTTTCCATCACACCTCGCGCCGTCGTCGGGAAGTGGAGATTACCGAAACCCTGCGCCGCCAAGCGGAGGAAACCGTGGCGGCGGTGCGCGCGTTGCTGATCTCAGGTGTTTTGCCGGCTCCGGTAAACGATGCCCGTTGCAAGGAATGTTCGCTGAAGGAAATTTGCCAGCCGGAAGCCGTGGCCGGCAAATTCAGGGTCCATGTCATGCGTAGCACCTTGTTCGATCCGGAGGATGAATGCGCCAAATCCTGAATACCCTCTACGTGATGACGCCCAATGCCTACCTACATCTGGATAACGACACCTTGCGCATCGACGTGGAGCATGAGAAGAAAATGCAGGTGCCGCTGCATCACATCGGTTCTGTCGTCACTTTCGGCAACGTGATGGTTTCTCCTGCGGCCATGCACCGCTGTGCCGATGCCGGAATTTCTCTTGTGTTGCTGGATCATAACGGGCGCTTCAAAGCACGGCTGGAGGGTGCGGTAAGCGGCAATATCCTGCTGCGCCAGGCCCAGCACCGCGTGGCCGGGGAGGGTGGTTTCGCGCTGGATATGGCGCGGGCGGTGATCGCCGGCAAGCTTCGGAATGCCCGGCAAGTGTTGTTGCGCGGCGCGCGTGAAGCCGATGACCCGGAGGATGGCAAGAGCATGCTCAGTGCCGCCGAATCTCTCGGCCATTCCATCCGCAACCTGCCCCATGCGCCGGATATGGACACGGTGCGCGGCATCGAGGGGGAGGCGGCGAAGACATATTTTTCCGCGCTGCCCAACCTGGTGCGGAAAAGCGCGCGAGCGGCCTTTGCCATGAACGGACGCTCTCGCAGGCCACCCCGCGACCGTTTCAACGCCTTACTTTCTTTCCTGTATTCGATGGTTATGAACGATTGCCGCTCGGCCCTGGAAAGCGTCGGCCTGGACCCGCAACTTGGCTTCCTCCATGCCGTGCGGCCGGGGCGTGCCGCGCTGGCGCTGGATTTGATGGAAGAATTCCGCAGCATGCTTGCCGACCGCCTGGCGCTGACTCTCATTAATCGGGGACAGATCGGCGAGGCGGATTTCCAGGAACGGGAAGGCGGGGCGGTTTCCCTTGATGGCGACGGGCGGAAAACGGTCGTTGTCGCCTACCAGGAGCGCAAGCAGGAAGAAATCCTCCATCCGCTGCTGGAAACCAAAACGCCCATCGGCTTGCTGCCTTTTCTTCAGGCTCGCTTCATGGCGCGCACGATACGCGGTGAAATGGAAGGCTACCTCCCCTTTCTGGTTAAATAACCATGCTGATTATCGTCACCTACGATGTTTCCACCGAAACCGCCGCAGGACGCAAGCGGCTACGGCGCGTGGCAAAAATCTGCGAAAGGACCGGCCAGCGGGTGCAGAAATCCGTCTTCGAATGCAACGTCAACCAGATGCAGTACGAAGATATGGAACGCCAACTTCTGGCCGAAATCGATGAGAAAGAGGATAACCTGCGCACGTACCGGTTGACTGAGCCAGTTGAACTGCATGTCAGGGAATATGGTAAATTTCGGGCAGTGGATTTTGACGGACCGTTGGTTGTTTAGCTTTGCGCGAACCATAAGCAATTGAGAAATTCCGGTGGTTTCGCGTTTCAATTAACTGATTGTATGATATTAAAAAATTTCGTAGTATTCACTTCATCCCGGACTTTGATTTGTATACTGAATCGAGGTTCGCGGCCTTTTGCCGGATTTTTGTTCAGTATCATGAAGTTGTAGTTGTACAGTAGCGCCCGCCCTCCGGGGCGGGCGAGGATTGAAACCTATCGGGCGGCGCAGGGGATCGCTGGCGTGCTGGCACGTAGCGCCCGCCCTCCGGGGCGGGCGAGGATTGAAACATCCGCCTCTTGCTTTGCGGCGAGCTCGGAGCGGGTAGCGCCCGCCCTCCGGGGCGGGCGAGGATTGAAACTCGTCTCATCGATCGGCGAAGAGGCAAGCACGGAGGGTAGCGCCCGCCCTCCGGGGCGGGCGAGGATTGAAACCCTTTCAAAGCGTTGCGCGGGCGAGCCGCCATGCCGGTAGCGCCCGCCCTCCGGGGCGGGCGAGGATTGAAACTCGATCACAGATGCCAAACCCTGTGGTGCGGGGCGTAGCGCCCGCCCTCCGGGGCGGGCGAGGATTGAAACTTCACGACGCGGCTGTCCGAAAACTCCGGGCAAATGTAGCGCCCGCCCTCCGGGGCGGGCGAGGATTGAAACATCCTTTCATGTATTCGATGGTAATCGGCTCGCCTGTAGCGCCCGCCCTCCGGGGCGGGCGAGGATTGAAACTCATTGTTCTTCTCCCTGTTGGGTTGCCGTCTTTAGTAGCGCCCGCCCTCCGGGGCGGGCGAGGATTGAAACTGGAATCCTGCAAGACGAAATCCTATCCGCACATGTAGCGCCCGCCCTCCGGGGCGGGCGAGGATTGAAACAACACAATCGCCGGCATGCGCGAAACGCTGCACATGTAGCGCCCGCCCTCCGGGGCGGGCGAGGATTGAAACGTTAAATCCGCCCAACCCTACGTTCAACCCGGAGCCGGTAGCGCCCGCCCTCCGGGGCGGGCGAGGATTGAAACACACTACGAACGCCCGGCCGACAAGGCTGGTGAAGTAGCGCCCGCCCTCCGGGGCGGGCGAGGATTGAAACTACAACAAGCAGCTTTCCATTGGCGCTAACGGAGCTGGTAGCGCCCGCCCTCCGGGGCGGGCGAGGATTGAAACAAACTAGATGCGCCTGACGTACTGATAGAAGCATCGTAGCGCCCGCCCTCCGGGGCGGGCGAGGATTGAAACCTGGGCTGGGTGTTTTACCGCATGGGGCAGCTCGGGTAGCGCCCGCCCTCCGGGGCGGGCGAGGATTGAAACTCTTTCTCGATGCGCAAGGAAGCGTCCGCAAGCCGGGTAGCGCCCGCCCTCCGGGGCGGGCGAGGATTGAAACACATTCGCAACAGGAGTTTTAAATGCCGACAGATGTAGCGCCCGCCCTCCGGGGCGGGCGAGGATTGAAACATCACATCGAATCCGCTGGATTGCTGTGCATGCCGTAGCGCCCGCCCTCCGGGGCGGGCGAGGATTGAAACGTCCTGATCGCGCAGCAGCGGAATATCCATCATTTGTAGCGCCCGCCCTCCGGGGCGGGCGAGGATTGAAACTAGCATGATCAAATCGGGAGATGTTGATCCGTCCGCGTAGCGCCCGCCCTCCGGGGCGGGCGAGGATTGAAACACATCGGACGGAGTAGCCACACGGGCCGGGTCGGCCAGTAGCGCCCGCCCTCCGGGGCGGGCGAGGATTGAAACCCAACTCGCCACCGCACAGCCCAGGACGGTCATCCTCAAGCCGTTCGAGATCGCCGCCTGGGTCAAACAGTAGAAGGACCGGGTGCTGCTGCATCTGCCCCGTGCCTGCCCGGTCAAGGTCCTGCTCGCCCAACTTTGCCGGATGCGCTATCCCGGCGCCAGGATGGCCCCGATGCTCGAACTCTCCTGGCCGGCCAGGTCTGGCCAACGAGACCGCGCCGCCACCCCGTCAATCACCGATAACCTGTATGGGCCCAGCAAGAGGGTAGGAGGAGTCGTTGCCCGAAATCCGAAAATCCAGCCCCTTGGCAGCACAATTCCGCGACAGCAGATTTGCGAAAGATTTAGGCTAGGAGCCTGTCGGACTTGAAGAATAGAAGCGAAAATTCGGCTGGGCGAGGACGGATTTTGCCGGTCAATAGTTGTTCTATTGACCAAAAAAGCGGCGAAATATGGACCGGCCAGGCGGATTTGCAGCCGATTTCCTTTAAGTCCGACAGGCTCCTAGATGGTCAGGTTAAAAAAACGGAAGGTGTTTTTCCCCATTCCCTTGGCGCGGTACATGGCAGCATCGGCGCACTTCATCAGCGCATGGCGGTCGGTGCCGTCCGCTGGATGCAGGCTGATGCCGATGCTGGCGGTGACGCTGACTTCATTCCCGTTGAGGGAGAAAGGTGGGGCCAGTGCTTCGACGATGCGCTGCGCGGTGGCCGCAGCCGATTCGCGGTCGGCGCTGGAGATCAGGGCGGTGAACTCGTCTCCGCCCAGTCGGGCCAGGGTATCTTCCGCGCGCATGCAGCCGTTGATGCGCCTAGCCGCTTCCTGAAGGAGATGGTCGCCCAGGTCGTGGCCGAAGGCGTCGTTGACGGCCTTGAAGTTATCCAGGTCGATGAACATCAGGGCAAAAGGCTCCTGCTGGCGGGATGCGTGGGCAATGGCCTGGTGGATGTGGTCGTAGAGCAGGCTACGGTTGGGCAGTCCGGTGAGGGTGTCGTGAGTGGCCATGAATTCGATCCGGCTTTGGGATTCCTTGATGGCGGAAATGTCGCTGAAAATCCCGACGTAATGGATCGTCCGGCCCGTTTCATCCCTTGCCGCGCTGAGCGTCAGCCATGCCGGAAAAAGCTTTCCATCCTTGCGGCGATCCCAGATTTCGCCTTGCCATTCGCCCTTTTCGTTGAGGCTATCCCACATCCGGCGGTAGAAATCCTTGGTATGGCGCCCCGATTTCAGGATGGCCGGGGTTTTGCCCACCACCTCTTCGGGCAGATAGCCGGTGAGCTTGGTAAAAGCGGGATTTACAGTAATGATGGTGCGCTCTGCGTCGGTGATCAGGATGGATTCCGCAGTGTGCTCGAATACCGTGGCGTTGAGGCGGAGCTGGTTTTCCATGCACTTGCGCTCGGAAATGTCGCGGAAGATGCCCAGTGTCAAACGCCCCCAGTCGAACTCGATCAGTGTGCACTTGGCGTGCATCGGAATAACCAGGCCGTTCTTGCACAAGGCAAGGCGCTCCTCTTCGCAGGAACCTTCCTGCACCAAGCGGGCCAGGGATGTGGCAGCTCTTTCTCGTTCCGGCTCGGGAGAAAGTTCCAGCACATTCATCGCCAGCAGCTCTTCGCGGCTGTAGCCCAGCAGCTTTTCGGCCATCAGGTTGGCGTCCAGCAGCCTGCCCCGCAGGTCGCCGACCAGAATCACGTCGCTTGCCTGCTCCATCAGCCTGCGGTGTTTTTCCTCGCTGTCCCGCAGTTGCTTCACCATGGCCCGCAGGGAATCCGCCATGCCGTTGAAGGATGTGGCGATCGCTTTCAGTTCGTCGCGGGAATCAAGGATTGCGTAGGCGTGGAAATCTCCGCTCGCAAACCGTCCGGCGGCATCCTTCAGGGCAGCCAGATTTTTCAGGATGCCATTGGTGAAACCCATGAACAGATAGGCCGCCAGCGCCAGGGCGAGTCCTGTCACTATCAGGATCAGCCGTTTCTCGGCTGTCAGGCGATCCAATCTGCCCTGGATCAGGCCTTCCAGGGTCGGCAGGGTCAGGTTGCACATGCGGTAGTCGGCGTCAATGGCCAGCGTCCCCGTGTCGAACAGGGCCTGGCCTTCAGCCTTGATCGTCCCGGAAAGAAGCACTTCGTTTTGTACCTCCGCGGCGAAAGCGAGGGCGGCTCCGGTGACATCGCGAAGCGGCTGTTGCAGGCGGTTTTTGAGGCCGGGGGCAGCGGTGAGGGCCTTCTCCATCTGGACTAGCAGCTTGTTTCTGGAGTCCTCGATTTTGCCGATGAGAGTGCTCAAGTGGTAGCGCTCTTCCGCCGTCAGCGCCTTGCGCTGGACCGCGCGGGAGGACAGCGCCCTCGCCTGACCCAGGTTCTCGCTCAGCTCGGGCAGGTTGGCGACGACGATCTGGGCGACATAATACGGGACCAGCTCGGTTTCCAGGGTCAGACCGGAAGCATCGGCCACCGCCATCAGGGAATCGTTTAGGTAATGGATGAATTCGGTATGGAGCAGGAAGCTCTGATCCTCCGGCAGTGTGCGCACCTGTTCTTGGATGTGGCGCCACCGGGCCTTGATCTCCCGCAACTGGCTCGAGATATCGAGCCGCTCGCCATACCTTCGGTCGAATTCGTCAAGCTTCCGGATCGATTCCTCGGCCTGGTCCTCGAATTCCTTCAGCTTGCCAGGTGCAGCGGCATCGCCGCTCAGGGCGAGCTGGGCCATGCCGCGATGCGCCTGAACTCGTGAGGTGAGAATCGTGATGGGCCGGATTGCCCTGATGCCGGCGAGCTCTTGCCCGGAAACCGCAATCTGATCGTTGAGCCGGGGTATCAGCAAACCAAGGAGCAATATCAAGGGAATAAGGAAAAGCACCCCAACCAGCGCCAGCTTTCCTGGAAAAGGGACGCGGCTCATCAGCCACACGGCAGGGCGGAGGATAAAGCGCATAAATACTACCCTCCAAATTGAATCATTCCCCTTGCAGTTTAAATGAGCTTCTATCGAAAGCAAGCTCTTCTTGCCCCGGCAGTGATCGTGGCTCGTTTCGCGACCACAATCTAACGGCTCTTCACGGCCCGTCTTTGCTGATCGGAAGGTCCTGGCCGCCGCGGATAGTTTGATCTGACATTTCAGCCTAATGGCCATATACTATTCGCCGATGTCCGTGCCGATATCCTCCGATATTGGTTAATGTATTAATTTAACAAAGCAATGTAATGCAATGAAAATGAATTTTAAAGTGCTATTTGTCTGCATGGGCAACATCTGCCGCTCCCCGACGGCGGAAGGCGTATTTCGCCACCAGGTTGCCGCTGCCGGCTTGTCCGATTGGATAGAGGTCGATTCGGCCGGCACTCACGACTACCACGTCGGCGCATCGCCTGACCGCCGTGCCCGGCACGCGGCGATGGGGCGAGGTTATGACCTGGAAGCGTTGTGCGGAAGGCAGGTGGCGGAACAGGACTTTCTGGAATTCGATTACATCCTGGCGATGGACAAGGATAATCTGGCGAACCTGCAGCGGATTTGCCCGCCACAGTACCGGCACAAGCTCGGATTGTTCATGGAATACAGCCGGCACTCCGTGCTGCTGGAGGTACCCGATCCTTATTATGGCGGCGGGCAGGGGTTCGAAACCGTGCTGGATATGGTCGAAGATGGCGCAGCGGGACTACTGGGCGCGATCCTGGCGAGGAAGGACAAGACCGGGTAAACGTTCAAGCAGAAACGCCGGCTTTTAAGGCCGGCGTTTCTCATGGTCGACTAGCGGATTTACTTGCGCGTTTCGATCTGAACCAGCGGCGTGCTTTCCGCCACGATTTTCGGGCGCGGAGCGCGGCGCGTACGGGGTTTCGGCTCGCCGGCTTGCGCTGCTTCAACCGCAACCGGCTTGATTCTGTCCTGGCTGGTTTCGACCTGGACCAAGCCGCTGGCGGATTGCTCAGCAGCAGGTGCGCGGCGGCGTGGAGCACGCGGCTTGCTGGTGGGCTCTTGCGTGGCTTCGGCGATGGCAGCCGGTGCGGCTGTAATCGCTTCCGCCGGAACTGTAGCGACGGGCACTGCTTCAACTTTAACCGCTGCAACGGGTTCTGACTGAGCTACCGGCAATGCTGCCGCAGTTTTCCCCGCGGCCGCCGGCTGGACGGGCGTCTCGGGCTCTGCCGCAACCACCGGCTGAGCAGGCGTCTCCGACGCTGCCTCAACGGCTGGCGGTGTTTCCGCTTTTATCTCAATTGCCGGCTCGGCTGTCGGGGCGGTAATCGTTTCAACTGCCGCCGCAATTGCTTCCTGCACGGGTTCTGCAACTGCCTCTTGTGCCGGAGCAATTTCCGCCGCTTGTCGGGTTGCAGCTACGGGAGCAGACGCTTCGACCGCGACAACGGCCTGGCTTTCCGCGTCTTCCGCAACGTTGCGCGGCGATTCCTGACGTTCGCCACGCTCACCGCGTTCGCGCCGGCCACCGCGCCGACCGCGCCTGCTGCGAGGCTCCTGCGCTTCGCTTTCGCCGGTTCTTTCCGCCGGAGCGGCGGTGACGGCAACCGGGGCGGCTTCCGTTGCCGCTTCTTTCTTCATCGATGGCTGGGGGCCGCGTTGTTTTTGGCCGCCACGATTCTCGCCTCGTTCGCCGCGCTCACGGCCTTCGTTGCGTTCTCCGCCGCGACCTTCATTGCGTTCACGACTCTCGCCGCGTTCTCCGCCGCGGCCCTCCGCACGTCCTCCGTTACGCTCGCCGTTATGGCTTTCGCCGCGCCGGGATTCGCCGCGTTCGCCATCGCCGCGCCGGGGTTCGCGCGGTTCGCGGCGTTTTTCGTTTCTTGCCGGGCGCGGCTTGGGCTTGACGACCTCTTCTTCCTTGGCTGCGCCCAGATTCTGGAACCAGCCCTTGATCTTGCCCAGCCAGGTCTGCGTTTCTTTTTCCTTGTTCTCGGCGACGATCGGTGCCGGTTGCGCCGGCGTGATGCCGCGCACGGCGGCCAGCTGGCGCTGTGGCTTGGCTTCCGCCGACGCGGTTTTTTCTTCGTCCGCGTCTGCCGGCTGGTCCACCATGCGGTAGCTGGGCATGTCTTCGCCGCCTAATTCCTCGTGACGGCGCCGGATGATGGAATAGTTCGGCGTTTCCATATGGATGTTCGGGATCAGTGTGATGCCGGTCCGGAACCGCGTTTCGATTTCGTGGATTTCGCCGCGTTTTTCATTGAGCAGGAAAGTGGCGACGTCCACCGGCACCTGAACGTGGACTGCGGCGGTGTTGTCCTTCATCGCCTCTTCCTGAAGGATGCGCAGGATGTGCAGGGCGGAGGATTCGGTGCCGCGAATATGGCCGGTGCCGTTGCAGCGCGGGCAGCCGATATGGCTGGTCTCGCCCAGCGAGGGCTGCAGGCGCTGGCGCGACAGTTCGAGCAGGCCGAAGCGGGAAATCTTGCCGGTCTGGACGCGGGCGCGGTCATGGTGCAGGGCGTCGCGCAGGCGATTTTCCACCTCGCGCTGGTTGCGGGTGCTCTCCATGTCGATGAAGTCGATCACCACCAGGCCGCCCAGGTCGCGCAGGCGCAATTGGCGCGCCACTTCGTCGGCGGCTTCGAGATTGGTGTTGAAGGCGGTCTGTTCGATGTCGGAGCCGCGCGTGGCGCGGGCGGAGTTGACGTCCACCGAAACCAGGGCTTCCGTATGGTCGATCACGATGGCGCCGCCGGAGGGCAGGCCGACCTCGCGCGCAAAAGCGGTCTCGATCTGGTGTTCGATCTGGAAGCGCGAGAACAGCGGCACGTTGTCGCGGTACAGCTTGACCTTGTTCACGTTGTTGGGCATGACGTGGCTCATGAACTGCACGGCCTGGTCGTAGACGGCTTCAGTGTCGATCAGGATCTCGCCGATATCCGGCTGGAAAAGGTCGCGGATGGCGCGGATCACCAGGCTGCCTTCCTGGTAGATCAGGAAGGCGCCGCTTTGCTGTTGCGAGGCGTTTTCGATCGCGCGCCACAGCTGCATCAGGTAGTTCAGATCCCATTGCAGCTCTTCCTGCGAACGCCCGATGCCGGCGGTGCGGGCGATGATGCTCATGCCGGCGGGAACGTCGAGCTGAGCCATGATGTCGCGCAGCTCGTTGCGCTCTTCGCCTTCGATGCGGCGCGAAACGCCGCCGCCGCGCGGGTTGTTGGGCATCAGGACCAGATAGCGGCCGGCCAGGCTGATGAAGGTGGTGAGGGCGGCGCCCTTGTTGCCGCGTTCGTCCTTCTCGACCTGTACGATCAGCTCCTGGCCTTCTTTCAGGACGTCCTGGATACGGGCGCGGGAGACGTCCACGCTTTCCGCGTTGAGGAAGTTGCTGCGGGAGATTTCCTTGAACGGGAGAAAGCCGTGCCGGTCGGTGCCGTAATCGACGAAGGCGGCTTCCAGGCTGGGTTCGATGCGGGTGATGACGCCCTTGTAGATGTTGCTTTTACGCTGCTCTTTACCGGCTGATTCGATGTCGAGGTCAACGAGCTTTTGACCTTCGACGATGGCGACGCGCAGCTCTTCGGCCTGCGTCGCATTAAACAACATGCGTTTCATTATTTTATTCTCCCGCGCTCTTTTCACACGGGGAGACAAACCGCTACGCTAAACTGGCTGGCGTAATATTGAACGAGCTATGTAAATGATAAGATTCGCTATATTTACGGTAAAAAATCAAGCCTGAGGTGCGGATTTGTCATTATCTGGGGCCCGCCTAAACGACGAGACCGGAAATCTGTAAGTGCTTCGAGCGCGCAATTCGTTTACTATCGCTACTTTGTTGTGGTGAGCGAAAT
Organism: Sulfuricella sp.; assembly: GCA_023266195.1. Taxonomy (GTDB): domain Bacteria; phylum Pseudomonadota; class Gammaproteobacteria; order Burkholderiales; family Sulfuricellaceae; genus Sulfuricella. The sequence goes on along the minus strand of JAHFRP010000002.1, from coordinate 274,862 downwards.
TAACCAACAGGATTTTTTGGCTGGTAGCGGCCGATTCTGAATCCGGTGTCCATGAATCGCCTTGGCAACGGCGGATTTCGGGGCCGTTTCACCCAGCGCAAACACGAAGTATAAGCAAATTGAATGAGATAAGCAAAGAATCTGTATCGTGGATCACAATCGATGAAAATGGCGAATCCCAGCGCATCGATAATTTCCTGTTCAAACACCTGAAGGGGGTTCCGAAAAGCCACATCTACCGCATCCTGCGTAGCGGGGAGGTGCGCGTCAACAGCAAACGCATCGACGCCACCTGCCGCCTGCAAACCGGCGACGTGCTGCGCATCCCGCCGATACGCACGGCCCAGCCGGCCGCTGGTGGAGAGGCGTGGAGCTCGCCCGCGCCGCAGCTTTCCCGCCATATCCTGTATCAGGACGACGCCCTGCTGGCGATCGACAAGCCGGCCGGCATCGCGGTGCACGGCGGCAGCGGCGTGAGCCGCGGCGTAATCGAGCAACTGCGCCTGGAGCACCCGGAATTCAAGTTTCTTGAGCTGGTCCACCGGCTGGACCGGGAGACTTCCGGCGTGCTGCTGCTGGCAAAGAAACGCAGCGCATTGACCGAAATGCATCGGGCCATGCGCGATGGCGAAACGGAAAAACGCTATTTCGCCCTGGTCCGCGGTGTCTGGCGCAATGCCAGGCAGCAGGTGCGATTTCCCCTGCACAAGTACCTGACGCCTGCCGGCGAGCGCCGGGTCAGGGTGAGCGAAGAAGGCCAGTCGGCGCATACGATTTTCACCCTGCAGAAAATCTGGGCGGAATTCAGTTTGCTCGAGGCGGAACTCAAAACCGGGCGCACCCATCAAATCCGCGTGCATCTGGCACATCTGGATTTTCCGATCGCGGGCGACGACAAGTACGGCGATTTTCCGCTCAATAAGGCGCTGCAAAAGCTCGGCTTGAAACGCATGTTCCTGCATGCTCGCCGGCTGGCCTTCAAACACCCGCTGACCGGCGAGATGCTCTGCCTGGAAGCGCCGCTGCCAGACGAGCTGGAGTCCTTCTTGCGGAGCCTGGAATCCGTAATAACTTAATTATGCCCAAGCAATTCGATTTACTGGTATTCGACTGGGACGGCACGCTGATGGATTCGGCGGGGGCCATCGCGTTCTCGATCCAGAGCGCCAGCCGGGATCTCGGCTTGACGGCGCCAAGCGACGGCGAGGCGAGGCACATTATCGGGCTGGGGCTGAACGAGGCGATTGCGGCGCTGTTTCCCGCGCTGCCCGGTTCCGACTACGCGGCGTTGGTCGAGCGCTATCGCCACCATTATTTGTCGCGGGATGCGGAGATTCCCTTGTTCGACGGCGTGGCCGAGACCATCGCGGCGCTGCACGGCGAGGGATTTTTTCTTGCCATAGCGACCGGCAAGGGGCGGCGCGGCCTGGACAGCGTGCTTCAGCAGACCGGCCTGGGGCGATATTTTCATGGCTCGCGTTGCACCGACGAATGTTTTTCCAAGCCGCACCCTTGCATGCTGCTGGAACTCATGGACGAATTCGGCGTAACGCCGGCGCGCACCCTGATGATCGGCGATACCAGCCACGACCTGCAAATGGCGCAGAATGCCGGTGTGGCGGCGGTTGGCGCCAGCTATGGCGCGCATCCGCGGGAAAACCTGATGGCGCTGTCGCCGCTCGCCTGTGCCGGGGATTTCGGCGAACTGGGCAGGTGGCTAAGCCTTCATGCCTGATGTTAAAATTCAAACCGATTATGACATTGAAAGGATGACCATGGCTGACCCCGAAAGCTGGGAACGGCAAACCCTGGAGAAACTGGCGCTGTCCGCCTTGCAGGAACAACGCCGGGCGCGGCAATGGACGATTTTCTTCCGGATGCTGACCTTCATCTTCCTGTTTATCGTGCTGTTCGCGGTCATGGGCTGGTTCAACAAGGGCGAGGTGCCGCTTACCGGCAAGCACACCGCGCTGGTGGAGCTGCGCGGCGTCATCGCCGCAGGCGGGGAAACCGATGCCGACCGGGTGATTGGCGGGCTGCGCGAGGCGTTCAAGGACAAGGGCACCCAGGGCATTATCCTGCTGATCGACAGCCCCGGCGGCAGCCCGGTGCAGGCCGGCTACATCAACGACGAAATCCGCCGTTTGAAAGCAAAGTACCCGAACATTCCACTTTACGCGGTGGTCGAGGATATCTGCGCCTCGGGCGGCTATTATGCGGCCGTCGCCGCCGACCGCATTTACGTCGACAAGGCCAGCCTCGTCGGCTCCATCGGCGTGCTGATGGACGGTTTCGGCTTCACCGGCACGATGCAGAAACTCGGGGTCGAGCGCCGCCTGTTGACGGCGGGAGAGAATAAGGGATTTCTCGATCCGTTCTCGCCGATGAACGAGACACAGAGGGAATACGCCCAGAAAATGCTGAACGAAATCCACCAGCAATTCATCGCTGTGGTACGCCAGGGGCGGGGCAAGCGCCTGAAGGAAACGCCGGAAATGTTCAGCGGACTCATTTGGAGCGGCGAAAAAAGCATCCAGCTCGGCCTGGCCGACGCGATCGGCAGCGCGGACTACGTGGCGCGGGAAGTGATCAAGGCCGAGGATATCGTCGACTTCACGCCGCAGGAAGGCCTGGCCGAGCGCTTCGCCAAGCGTTTCGGCGCCGCCGCGGCGAGTTTCGTCAACCCGCTGGCGAAAACGACAGGCATGGCATTGCGCTGATCGTGGCCGAGATTTACCAGCCGATTGCCTGCATCCTGCACGAACGGCTGGAATTCAGCGTGCTGCGCCGGATTCCGCTGAGACTGCGATACAACCAGGCGGGGCAGGACAGGGCGGAGCGGGTGCTGCCGTTGGACGTGGCCACCCGCAATGGTGCGGAGTGGCTGAAATTTCGCCGCGAAGACGGCGGCGAGGACGAAATTCGGCTGGACTGGATTTCGTCGTTCGAAGAAGTCTGGCGCTAAATGCCCGCGGAAAAGTTGACGGCGTCGCGCCGCGCTGCCCCTGGCTTGATGGGCGGCAACTATTTGGCGCGTGGCCGATAAAGCAAAAAAATCGTCGGTTTCTTGTTGATGTCCGGCAGGTTCTTGCGCCAGGCGCCGATGGTGCGGGTTTCGATTTGCTCGGTGGCAAGGGTCAGGTCGGTGGCGATGCACAGTTCGGTGCCGGGTTCGCAGGTCTGGACGATGTCTTCAAGCAGCGGCTGGTTGCGGTAGGGCGCTTCGATGAAAATCTGGGTCTGGTTCCGGCTTGCCGATTCTTTCTCCAGTTCGGTAATCCTTTTGCAGCGCTCCGCCTTCTGAATCGGGATGTAGCCGTGGAACGCGAAGGCTTGTCCGTTCATGCCCGATGCCATCAGCGCCAGCAGAATCGAGGACGGCCCGACCAGCGGCGCCACCCTGATCCGTTTCTTATGCGCGAGGCGTACCAGCAGGGCGCCGGGATCGGCGACGGCGGGGCAGCCCGCCTCCGATACCAGGCCGATGTCCTTGCCGGATAGGGCCGGTTGCAGGAACTGCTCCAGTTGCTCGGGGCGGGTGTGCTTGTCGAGGGTGAAAATCTGGATGTCCTGCAGCGGCGTGGCCGGTTCCAGCAGCTTCAGGAATTGCCGGGCGGTCTTGGGGTTTTCCGCGACAAACACGCTCAGTGCGGCGGCGATTCGGCGCACCTCTTCGGGAATGACCAGCGATAGCGCGCTTTCGCCCAGCGTGGTGGGGATCAGGTAGAGCGTGCCGGCAGCCATCAGATGACGGCCAAGCCTTCGTTTTCCAGCATCGTCACCAGCGCGATCAGCGGCAGCCCGATCAGGGCGTTGGGGTCGTCTCCGCTCATTTTCTCGATCAGGGCGATACCCAGCCCTTCCGACTTGGCGCTGCCGGCGCAGTTGTAGGGCTGCTCCTTGACCAGGTAGCGCTCGATCCGATCGTCGCTCAAGTTGCGAAAGTGCACCTCGAACGGGACGACTTGCGACTGTATGCTGCCGCTGCGGCTGTTGTAGAGGCAGAGCGCGGTGTGAAAGATCACGCTCCTGCCGCGCATCATGGACAGCTGCTTGACGGCGTTGTCGTGCGTATGCGGCTTGCCCAGTTGCTGGCCGTCGAGCGTGGCGACCTGGTCGGAGCCGATGATCAGCGCGTCGGGAAAATCGACTGCCGGCGATTTGGCCTTGGCGATGGCAAGGCGGTGGGCGGTCTGCTCGGGCGCTTCGCCCGGCAGCGGCGTTTCGTCCACTTCCGGCGAGCAAACTTCGAAGGGGAGCTTGAGTCGGGCGAGCAGTTCGCGCCGATAAGGGGAGGTGGAAGCAAGGATGAGTTTCAAGTTATAGGTTCCAAGTGGCGAATGCCGAGCCCGAGTTGTGGACTCGGGACGCAGGCTTTGTTTTTTATTCCGGCTGAATTTCGACCAATGCTTCGTCCGGCGTGACGCTGTCGCCCTTGGCGATCCAGACGTTGATCACCGTGCCGCCGATCGGCGCCTGGACTTCGTTTTCCATTTTCATCGCCTCTATCACCAGCACCGGGTCGCCGGCCTTGACCTTCTTGCCGGGGGCGACCAGGACGTCCACGATGGTGCCGGGCATGGCGGTGGTGACATGGCCCTGGTGCGATGGGCGCGGGCGCCTGCCGCCGGCGTTCTTGCCGCCTTCCTTGGTTTTTGCCTTGCTGCTGCCGCCCGAGACGATGCCGCCCATGCCGCCGAATACCTCCACCTCATTGAGGGCTTCGACGATGACCTCTTCCTGCACGCCGTCGACCGAAACGAAGAAGGGGCGCTGCTCTTCGCCGGGGCGGCCGGAGCCGGCGATGTGGATATGGAACGTTTCGCCGTGCAGCGTGACGTTGAATTCATTGGGCGAGTAGAACGGGCCGCACGAGAGATTGGTGCCGATCGGCAACAGTTGCTCCGGCTTCAACGTGCCGGCGGCGCGTTCCTGCAGGAAGGTGCGGGCCAGTTCCGGGAACATGGCATAGGTGAGGATGTCCTCTTCGCTTTTCGCCACATTTTCGATTTCGCCGCGCAGCTTGTCCATCTCGTCTTCCAGCAGGTCGGCCGGGCGGCAGGCGATGATTTCGGCGTTGCCGATGGCGACGTTGCGCACCTGGGAATTGACTTCGCCCGGCGCCTTGCCGTAGCGCCCCTGCAAGTAGTTTTTTACTTCGGTGGTGACGGATTTGTAGCGTTCGCCGGTCAGCACGTTCAGCACCGCCTGGGTGCCGACGATTTGCGAGGTCGGCGTGACCAGCGGCGGGAAGCCGAGATCCTCGCGTACCCGCGGAATTTCTTCCAGCACCTGGTCCATCTTGTCCAGCGCGCCTTGTTCCTTGAGCTGGTTGGACAGGTTGGAGATCATGCCGCCGGGAACCTGATTGACCAGGACGCGAGTGTCCACGCCGGTGAACGCGCTCTCGAACTGCCAGTATTTCTTGCGCGCTTCGCGGAAATAGGCGGTGATTTCCTGCAACAGCGGCAGGCTCAAGCCGGTGTCGTATTCGGTGCCGGCCAGCGCCGCGACGATGCTTTCCGTGGAGGAATGGCTGGCGCCTTCGCCGAAAGCGGAGTTGCAGGTGTCGAGGATGGTGGCGCCGTTTTCCACCGCCTTGAGGAAGCACATCGCCGACAGGCCCGAAGTGGCGTGGCTGTGCATATGGATCGGCAGGTTCACCGCGGCCTTGATCGCCTTGACCAGTTCCGCCGTGACGGCAGGGGTGAGCAGGCCGGCCATGTCCTTGATGGCAAGCGTATCGCAGCCCATCGCTTCGAATTCGCGGGCCAGGCCGACGAAATAGGGAATGTCGTGGACCGGGCTGGTGGTATAGCTGATCGCGCCTTCCGCGACCTTGCCGCTGGCTTTGACCGCCTCGACGGAGACGCGCAAATTGCGCAGGTCGTTCATGGCGTCGAAAATGCGGAATACGTCCACGCCGTTTTCGGCCGATTTCTTGACGAAGGCGCGCACCACGTCATCGGAGTAATTACGGTAGCCGAGCAGGTTCTGGCCGCGCAGCAGCATTTGAATCCGGGTATTGGGCAGCGCCTTGCGCAGTTTCTTCAGGCGATCCCACGGGTCTTCGCGCAGGAACCGGACGCAGGCGTCGAATGTCGCGCCGCCCCAGGCTTCCAGCGACCAGAAGCCGACGCTGTCCAGCTTGGCGCAGATCGGCAGCATGTCTTCGGTGCGCATGCGGGTTGCAATCAGGGATTGATGTCCGTCGCGCAGTACCAGGTCGCTGATGAAAACTTTAGCCATGCTCTATCCTAAGGTTCTTGAATGGTTGAAATTACAGTCCCACGTGCGCCGCGATCGCGGCTGAAATGGCCGCCGCCAGCAGTTCCTTGGGGCGGCTGACCGAGTAATTGGTGAGTTCGGGGTGGGTTTCCACGAAGCTGGTGTCGAACTTGCCGGCGCGAAATTCCGGATGTTTCATGATTTCCTGGTAGTAGGGAATGGTGGTTTTCACCCCGTACACCACCATGTCGTTCAAGGCGCGCTTGCCGCGCTCGACCACGCCTTCCCAGGTCAGGCTCCAGACGGTGAGTTTGGCGCACATCGAATCGTAATAGGGCGGGATGACGTAGCCGGAATACATCGCCGCATCGGTGCGCACGCCGGGGCCGCCGGGGGCGTAGTAGCGGGTGATGCGGCCAAAGCTGGGCAGGAAGTCGTTTTTCGGGTCTTCGGCGTTGATGCGGAATTCCATGGCGAAGCCGCGGTAGTTGACGTCGGCCTGCTTGTACTGCAACGGCAGGCCGCTGGCGATGCGGATCTGCTCTTGCACGATGTCGATGCCGGTGATGGTTTCCGTAATGGTATGTTCCACCTGCAAGCGAGTGTTCATTTCCATGAAGTAGAACTGGTTGTCGGAATCGAGCAGGAATTCCACCGTGCCGGCGTTTTCGTAGCCGACGGTCTTGGCCGCCTGCACCGCGATTTTTCCGATATAGTCGCGCTGCGCACGGGTCAATTGCGGCGAGGGCGCGATCTCGATCAGCTTCTGGTTGCGGCGCTGAATGGAGCAGTCGCGCTCGTACAGGTGGATCACGCTGCCGAAGCTGTCGCCGATCACCTGTACTTCGATATGGCGCGGGTTGACCACGCATTTTTCCATGAATACTTCCGGCTTGCCGAATGCCTTGGTCGCTTCGGAAACCACGCGGTCGTAGTTCTTGACCAGTTCGTCTTCGCTGTTGCAGCGGCGAATGCCGCGCCCGCCGCCGCCGTTGGTGGCTTTCAGCATGACGGGGTAGCCGATTTTCGCGGCGAGCTGGACAGCCTGGGCGATATTGTCGAGATTGCCTTCGCTGCCCGGCACCACCGGCACGCCGGCCTCGATCATCGCCTTGCGCGCCTGGATCTTGTCGCCCATCTGCTGGATGACTTTGGTGGACGGGCCGATGAACTTGATGCCGCGCTTGGCGCAGATTTCCGCCAGGACCGGGTTTTCGGAAAGGAAACCGTAGCCGGGATGGAGCGCATCGCAGCCGGCCGCAACCGCCAGGTTGACGATGTTATGTGCGTTCAAATAGCCGATTACCGGATCGGAGCCGATGTTATAGGACTCATCCGCTTTCTTGACGTGCAGGGCGTGCCGGTCCGCATCGGTATAAATGGCGACCGATTTGATGCCCATCTCGGAGCAGGCCCGCACGATGCGGACTGCGATTTCACCACGATTGGCAATGAGGATTTTTTTGATCACGCGGGAGCCTGCCTGTATGTCAATTAATATGTCGGACTTCGCCTTGTCTTCTATAAGACACAAGATTTAGTCGTATGCTAATACAGTCTTCAGGAAAACGCACAACTTTTTATTTGAGATTAGCGTTTTGCCTGGTGATGCCGAGGTCGGGCAAGATTCCGGTTTTGGGGCTGTCGGGCCGCCGATTGTTGAGTAAGGAAGCCCGTGTTTTTTGACAGTCAAGATTAAAAATTATATCATGCGCGCCTTATGCCTGAACAGGTTGCCATCAATAGCCCGGAATTTGCACGTAACGGCGAATCGTTGCGTGGGCGCGTGACCGTTGGGAGCATGGACAGGCTGCGGGATTTGCTGCTTTCCGGCGAAGGCGAGCTGGAGTATATCCTGGCCGGCAGGCGCGGCGAAAATGGCAAGCTATATCTGGACTGCGCTATTAGCGGCCAGTTGCAGCTCACCTGCCAACGCTGCCTCGATGCCCTGGTCTATCCGCTCGACGTGGAATCCGAGCTGGAACTGGCCGAAGGCGAGCAAAGCCAGGATGGAGAGGAGCTGACGGACGCGATCGAGGCCGATCCCGCGCTGGACGTGCTGGCCCTGATCGAGGACGAGGTGTTGCTGGCTCTGCCGATGGCGCCCATGCACAGCCCGGACGAGTGCAAGGCCAAGGCGAATGCCAGCCAGGCCAAGCTGGAAAAAAAGAACGCTTTTAGTGCGCTGGCGGCGCTGAAGACAAAAGACTGAGAAATTACTAAGGAGTTTAATCATGGCTGTTCAACAGAACAAAAAATCCCCTTCCAAGCGTGGCATGCACCGCGCGCACGACTTCCTGGCCGCTCCGGCCTTGGCCACCGAGCCGACCACCGGCGAAGTGCATCTGCGCCACCATGTCAGCCCGAGCGGTTTCTACCGCGGCAAGAAGGTCGCACCCGCCAAAGGCGAGTAATCAGGCGTTATCGCGTGTCGTCCGGTAAGGAAGGTTTGCATAGGCTGATTGCCTGGTAATGGATATTACCGTTGCGATCGACGCCATGGGCGGCGATCATGGCCCGCATGTCACCGTGCCCGCTGCGCTGGAATTTCTGGAGCGGGATGCCGAAGTCAATATCGTGCTGGTCGGCCTCAGCGACGTCATCGAGGCCGAACTGCGTGTCCACAAGGCCGCCGTCGGCGCTCGCCTGCGCGTTCACCATGCCAGCGAGGTGGTGACGATGGACGATCAGCCCGCGCTGGTTCTGCGCAACAAAAAAGATTCGTCCATGCGGGTCGCCATCAATCTGGTCAAAACGGGCGAGGCCAACGCATGCGTCAGCGCCGGCAATACCGGCGCATTGATGGCGATTTCCCGCTTCGTCCTGAAAATGCTGCCGGGAATCGAGCGGCCTGCGATTGCGGGCATGATCCCCACATTGAACGGCCATACCCATGTTCTCGACCTGGGCGCCAACGTGGATTGCTCCGCCAAACAACTGCTCCAGTTCGGGATCATGGGCGCAATGCTCGTTTCCGCGGTGGAACACAAGGAAAACCCGACCGTCGGCCTGCTCAATATCGGCGAAGAAGATATCAAGGGCAACGAGGTGGTGAAACAAACCGCCGAGTTGCTGCGCCAAAGCCACCTCAACTTCCACGGCAATGTGGAGGGCGACGACATTTGCCGGGGAACGACGGATGTAGTGGTTTGCGACGGTTTCGTCGGCAACGTCGCGCTGAAGGCGTCGGAAGGACTGGCGCAAATGATGGCGACTTTCCTGCGTAACGAATTCAAACGCAACTGGCTGACCAGGCTTGCCGGCCTGCTGGCCTACCCGGTACTGGGCGCCTTCAAGAAACGGATGGATCATCGGCGCTACAACGGCGCGAGCCTTCTTGGCTTGCAGGGCGTGGTGGTGAAGAGCCATGGTTCGGCGGATAATTTCGCTTTCCAGTTCGCGATCGGGCGTGCCGTCGAAGAGGTGCGCAACGGCGTGCTGCGCCGGATCAACGAACAGATGGCCTTGCTGAACGAAGGAAAAGTCTGATGCATTCCCGCATAATCGGCACCGGCAGCTACCTGCCGGAAAAAATCCTGACCAATCACGATCTGGCGCAGATGGTCGATACCTCCGACGAGTGGATCGTGGCGCGAACCGGCATCCGCGAGCGCCATATCGCCGCGGAAAACGAGGCAACCAGCGATCTGGCGTTCCGCGCGGCCCAACGGGCAATCGAAATGGCCGGCGTGGACCCGCAGAGCATCGATCTGATTATCGTCGCCACTACCACGCCGGACTACATTTTCCCCAGCACCGCCTGCATTCTCCAGGGCAAGCTCGGCATCAAGAGCGGCGGGCCCGCTTTCGACCTCCAGGCGGTTTGCGGCGGCTTCGTGTATGCCGTGGCTACGGCCGACCAGTTCATCCGCGGCGGCCAGAGCAAATGCGCTCTAGTGGTCGGGGCGGAAAGCTTTTCCCGTATCATGGATTGGAACGACCGCGGAACCTGCATCCTGTTCGGCGATGGCGCCGGGGCGGTGGTGCTGAAAGCCGACGACAAGCCCGGCATCGTTTCCACCCATCTGCATGCCGACGGCAGCTACGGCGATCTGCTGGCCGCGCCGGCCTGCATGGCCGGCGGCAAGGTCCAGGGCAATCCTTTCGTGATGATGGACGGTTCCGGCGTGTTCAAGTTCGCCGTCGGCGTGCTGGATTCGATCGTGGAAGAAACGCTGGCGGCCAATAACATGCAGAAATCCGACATTACCTGGCTGGTGCCGCACCAGGCGAATATCCGCATCATCCAGGCCACCGCCAAGAAACTGGGGATGAGCATGGACAACGTGGTCGTCACCGTGGACAAGCACGGCAATACGTCTGCTGCGTCGATTCCCCTGGCGCTCGACGTCGCCGTCCGCGACGGCCGCATCAAGGCCGGCGACACCCTCCTGATGGAAGGCATCGGCGGCGGCTTCACCTGGGGTTCGGTGCTGGTCAAGTGGTAGGGCAATAAAGAAATAATAAAGGTCGAACAATGAAATTCGCATTCGTTTTTCCGGGGCAGGGGTCACAATCGGTCGGCATGATGCAAGGTTTCGACAGCCTTCCCGTCGTGCGCGACACGTTCGCGGAAGCCGGCGACATTCTCCGGCAGGATCTATGGGGAATGGTTGCCGGCGGCGACGCCGAGGCGCTGAATCTCACCGTCAACACCCAGCCGCTGATGCTGACTGCCGGCGTTGCGGTTTTTCGCGCCTGGAACGCGCTGAACGGCGCCAAACCCGCCGTGCTGGCCGGCCACAGTCTGGGGGAGTATAGCGCGCTGGTCGCTGCCGGCGTCCTGTCGTTTGCCGATGCGCTGCCGCTGGTGCGCCTTCGTGCCCAGGCCATGCAGGAAGCGGTGGAGGAGGGCGTGGGCGGCATGGCGGCCATCCTCGGGATCGACGACGACACCGTGCGCGCGGTCTGTGCCGAAGCGGCGCAGGGCGAAGTGCTGGAGGCGGTCAATTTCAACTCGCCCGGCCAGGTCGTGATCGCCGGCCATAAAAGCGCGGTGGAGCGCGGCATGGCTCTGGCCAAGGAAAAGGGCGCGAAGCGTGCCTTGCCCTTGCCGGTCAGCGTTCCATCCCATTGCGCCCTGATGCGCACGGCGGCGGAAGCCTTGGCGCAGCGGCTGCAATCCATCGCGTTTCAATCTCCGCAGATTCCGGTCATACACAATGCCGACGTTCAAAGCCACACCGATGAAGGGGCGATCAAGGACGCGCTTGCGCGCCAGCTTTACAGCCCGGTCCGATGGGTGGATACCGTCAAGAGCCTCGCCGGTCAAGGAATTGCCGCGCTCGCCGAGTGCGGCCCCGGCAAAGTGCTGGCCGGCCTGAACAAACGCATCGACGGCAGCATGCAGGCTTTTGCGCTGGCCGATGAAGCGGCCTTGCGCCTGGCGATGGAAACGCTGAAATAAATAAAGGGAAAAAAATGCTGAACGGACAAATCGCGTTGGTTACCGGTGCCAGCCGCGGCATCGGCCAGGCCGTCGCACTGGAACTCGGCAAACAGGGTGCCGTGGTGGTCGGCACCGCCACCAGCCAGTCCGGCGCCGACAACATCGGCGCCTACCTGGCCCAGGCTGGCATCAAGGGGGCGGGGCTGGCCATGAACGTCAACGAACCGGGCCAGATCGAGCAGGCGTTGCAAGCGATCCGCACCCAATTCGGCGAGATTTCCATTCTGGTCAACAATGCCGGCATTACGCGCGACAACTTGTTGATGCGGATGAAGGAAGAAGAATGGGACGACATCATGGATACCAATCTGAAGTCCGTTTTCCGTTTGAGCCAGGCCGTTTTGCGCGCTATGATGAAGGCGCGCCACGGTCGCATCGTCAATATCGCGTCGATCGTCGGCGTGATGGGTAACGCCGGGCAGGCCAACTATGCCGCGGCCAAGGCCGGCATCATCGGTTTCAGCAAGTCGCTGGCGCGCGAAGTCGGCAGCCGCAATATCACCGTGAACTGCGTGGCGCCCGGCTTCATCGATACGGACATGACCCGCGCCCTGAGCGATACACAGCGCGAATCGTTGCTTGGCAATATTCCCGCCGGACGGCTGGGCACGGTGGACGACATCGCCGCCGCGGTCGCGTTCCTGGCTTCTCCCCAGGCCGGCTATATCACCGGCACAACGCTGCATGTCAACGGCGGCATGGTCATGATTTGATTGGGCAGGCTTTGCCGTTTGGTGAAGCAGGCATTCTTTGGTAAAATGCGTGAGCTTTTTTTATAGCGATCAAGAGAGGGTACTTAGATGGAAAACATCGAACAACGCGTCAAGAAAATCGTTGCTGAACAACTGGGCGTGAACGAAGCCGAAGTAAAGATCGAATCCTCCTTCGTCGATGACCTGGGCGCCGATTCACTGGACACCGTCGAGCTGGTCATGGCTCTGGAAGAAGAATTCAATTGCGAGATTCCTGACGAAGATGCCGAAAAAATCACTACCGTCAAGCAAGCCGTTGATTACATCAATAGCCACCTGAACTAAAGTTTTTCTCCCGCCCGTAATCACTAAATCCAAAATATCGTCAGCTGGAGCCCGTCTTGTCTAAACGCAGAGTGGTCATCACCGGACTGGGCATTATTTCGCCTGTCGGCAATACTGTCGAGCAAGCCTGGTCGAATATCCTTGCGGGTAAATCCGGGATTTCCCGGATAACCCGGTTCGATGCGTCTACCTTCGCTTCCCAGATCGCCGGCGAGGTGAAGGGTTTTGACGTTACCCAATACCTGTCGGCCAAGGATGCGCGCCGCATGGATATTTTCATCCATTACGGCCTTGCCGCCGGCATAGATGCGATCAAGGATTCGGGCTTTGTGGTTACCCCGGAAAACGCCGAGCGCATCGGCGTCAATATCGGCTCCGGCATCGGCGGTTTGCCGATGATCGAGGATACGCACGACACCTACCTGGAAGGCGGGGCGCGCAAGATTTCCCCGTTCTTTATTCCGGGCACGATCATCAACATGATCTCGGGCAACCTGTCCATCATGTTTGGCCTGAAAGGCCCGAACCTGGCCATGGTCACGGCCTGCTCCACGGCGACGCACTGCATCGGCGATTCCGCCCGCATGATCGAATACGGCGATGCCGACATCATGATTGCCGGGGGGGCGGAATCCACCGTGACCCCGTTGGCGATCGGCGGCTTTGCGTCGGCACGCGCCCTGAGCACGCGCAACGACGATCCGGAAACCGCGAGCCGTCCATGGGACACCGGCCGGGATGGCTTCGTGTTGGGCGAGGGCGCAGGCGTGCTGGTGCTTGAAGAATACGAGCATGCCAAGGCCCGTGGCGCCAGGATTTACGCGGAATTGCCCGGTTTTGGCATGAGCGCCGACGCCAACCACATGACCGCCCCATGCGAAGACGGCAGCGGCGCTGCGCGCTGCATGGCTAATGCCCTGCGCAATGCCGGCATCGCGCCCGATCAGGTCGATTACATCAACGCCCATGGCACCTCGACGCCCTTGGGCGATCTTGCCGAGACCAAGGCGATGAAGTTGTGTTTCGGCGATCACGCCGGGAAACTCGCAGTCAATTCGACCAAATCCATGACCGGCCATCTGCTGGGTGCGGCAGGCGGCGTGGAAGCGGTGTTTTCGGCATTGAGCGTCCATCATCAGATTTCTCCGCCGACGATCAATATTTTCGAGCAGGATCCGGAATGCGATCTGGACTATGTCCCGAACGCGGCACGTGAAATGAAAATCGGCGCGGCAATTTCCAATTCCTTCGGATTTGGCGGCACCAACGGCACTCTGGTGTTCCGCAAGATCTGATCTGCGGCCATAGCAGGCTGTGCCCGTCATCCAGCTCCCCGGCGCGCCCGACCTGCTAAGCCTCCATGCGGCGAACCCGCAGCGTTATCCTTTCCTGCTGCAAACATTGGGATGCGGCGGGTGGGACATCCTCTTCGCGTTCCCTCAACGGAAAATCCTGCTGGAAGACCTCGCCGGACAAGAGAAGCCATTTCTTGCGGCGCTGGACGAAGAATGGGAAAAAAGCCGACATTCAACGGGATGCGCCGAATCCGGCCTGCCGTTCCATGGCGGCTGGTTTGTCTATCTCGGCTACGAGCTGCTGCATCAGCTGGAACCCGCCGTTACGCCAAAGCCGCTGAAAAAAGGGTTCCCCCTGGCGGCGCTGGTGCGCATACCCGCCGCCGTGATGGTCGACAGGGCGGACAGCCGGACTTTCCTGTTTGCGGAAGAATCCTCCGCCCACCTTTTGGAGCCCTTGCGCGCCGATCTGAACGCGCCGGCTGCATTCGCCCCCCAGCCGGTAAAATTGGAAACGCTTGAGGAAGAAGGCGACCAGGTCTTTCTGGACGGGGTGGAGCGGATCAAGCGCTATATCCGGGACGGCGACGTGTTCCAGGTCAATCTTGCCCGTCGGTGGCGCGCAAAAATCGCCGGCGACAACCGGGCCACGGATGTGTATGCCGGCTTGCGCGAGAAAAACCCCGCCCCATTTTCCGGGATTGCCGACTTCGACGGCCGCCAGATCATCAGTTCCTCGCCGGAAAGACTGGTGCGGGTGCGCGACGGCATGATCGAGACCCGGCCCATCGCCGGCACGCATCCGCGAGTGCCGTCGCCCGAAGACGACGATCGGCTGCGCCGCGAGCTGATCGCCAGCCAGAAGGAGCGCGCCGAACACATCATGCTGGTTGACCTCGAACGCAACGACCTCGGGCGGGTGTGCGAGCCGGGCAGCGTCGAAGTGGATGAGTTGATGGCGGTAACCAGCTATACGCACGTCCACCATATCGAGTCGGGGGTGCGCGGGCGCCTGCGCGAAAACACCTCGCCGACCGAAATCCTGCGCGCCCTGTTTCCCGGCGGCACCATCACCGGCTGTCCCAAGGTGCGCACCATGCAGATCATCGAGGAGCTCGAAGCCACGCCGCGCCGCGCTTATACTGGCAGCATGGGCTACCTCAACCTCGACGGCAGCATGGATCTCAATATCCTGATCCGCAGCTTCATGCTCGAAGGCAATGAACTCACCTTCAAGGCCGGCGCCGGAATCGTCGCCGATTCGGAGCCCATGCGCGAGCTTGCGGAGACCCGCGCCAAGGCCAAGGGGCTGCTCCGGGTGCTGGGGGTGTGATGGTGCTGGTCAATGGATCGCCGACCGAGTCCATCCGCGTGTTCGACCGGGGGCTGACGTATGGCGACGGGGTGTTCCGCACGCTGCCGGTGCGGGCGGGCCGGCCGTTGTGCTGGCAACTGCATTATGACAAGCTAGGCGCGGACTGCGCCGCACTCGGCATCGAAAGCCCGCCGGAACAATGCCTGACCGAGGAAGTGGGGCGGGTGATCGAGGCGAGCCCCGACTGCGTGCTGAAAATCATCGTGACGCGAGGCGAGGGCGTTCGCGGCTATGCCGTCTCACCGGGCGCAGAGCCGACGCGCATTTTGACGACGGGGCCGCTGCCGCAACATCCGGCGAGCTGGTTTGACGATGGCATCAAAATGCACCTGTGCTCCACCCGTCTGGCGATACAGCCCCGGCTGGCCGGAATCAAGCATCTCAACCGTCTGGAAAACGTGTTGGCGCGGCGGGAATGGACGGATCCGGCGATTGCCGAAGGGCTGCTGCTCGATATGGACGGCAACGTTATCGAAGGAACCATGTCCAATTTATTGATATTACAGGGAACGACGCTGCTCACCCCGGACCTTGGCCGTTGCGGCGTGGCCGGCGTGCAGCGGGCGCGCATCATGGCGCTGGCCGGGGAGCTGGGCTTGACGGCAAAAGTCGAAAACCTGTCGCTTGCCGAATTGCATGAGGCCGACGAGGTCGTCCTGTGCAACAGCGTGATCGGCGCGTGGCAGGTCAGGGAACTGGCCGGGAAAATGTGGCGGAGCGGCAGTCTGGCAACGCGATTGAGGAAATTGCTGGATGATCGGACTCATTAAACACACCCTTGGCGCACTCGCGCTACTGGCCGCTCTTGCAGCGGGCTGGCTGGGCTATTTCGCCTATACGCCGGTGCATTTGCCGCAGACGCCCTATGAATTCACGCTCAAACATGGCAGCAGCCTGCGCAGCGTCGCCAAGCAGTTCCGCACGGAAAACTTGCTGACGGAACCCTGGAGTTTTATCGCGCTGGTTAAGCTGTTTGGCAAGGAAGGCGAAATCAAGGCGGGCAATTACGAACTTGATCGCGAGATCACTGCGCTTCAATTGGTTCGCAAAATTACTTTGGGCGACGTCAGCCAAAGCGAAATGGTGTTCATCGAAGGCTGGACCTTCAAACAGATGCGCAAAGCGCTGGACGATCATCCGGCGGTTCGGCACGAAACCGCCGGTGTGAGCGAACGGGATTTGATGAAACGCCTGGGCATGCAGGAAGACAGCGCCGAAGGTCTGTTTTTTCCCGACACCTATTATTTCAGCAACGGGATGAGCGACTTGTCATTGCTGAAGCGCGCCCACCAAATCATGGGGCAGCGGCTGGCCGAAGCTTGGCGGGGGCGCGCGCCGAATCTGCCGTATGCCACGCCTTACGAGGCGTTGATCATGGCGTCCATCGTCGAAAAAGAAACCGGCCGAGCGAGTGAGCGGCCGATGATCGCCGCGGTTTTCCTTAACCGGTTGCGCATCGGGATGCGCCTGCAAACCGATCCGACGGTCATTTACGGGCTGGGCGACGAATACGACGGCAACCTGCACAAGAAAAATCTGACGACCGATAATGCTTACAATACCTACACCCGCGCCGGACTGCCGCCAGGGCCCATCGCCATGCCGGGTTGGGCTTCGATCCAGGCGGCATTGCATCCGGCGGATACGCAGGCGCTGTATTTCGTGAGCAGAGGCGATGGCACGCATCATTTTTCACGCAGCCTGGATGAGCATAACCAGGCCGTGAATAGCTACCTCAGAACCATTCGCAGAAATAAGATCAACTAATTGTCGCAATATAATGAATATTATACAAAATAATGCGAGGTTTATTACCCTTGAGGGGGTCGATGGGGCAGGCAAAAGCACCCATCTGAACTGGCTGGCGGAGCGTTTGCGCAGCCAGGGCAAGCAGGTTCTGCTCACCCGCGAACCCGGCGGCACGCCCCTGGGGGAGGCGCTGCGCGAGATGCTGCTGCATCAGGCCATGCACCTGGAGACCGAGGCGCTGCTGATGTTCGCGGCCCGGCGCGAGCACCTGGATAAAGTCATCCTGCCGGCGCTTGCGCAAGGCACCTGGGTTGTTTCGGACCGCTTCACCGATGCCAGTTTCGCTTACCAGGGCGGCGGCCGGGGGTTGGACGAAGCCCGGCTGCAAATTCTGGAGCAATGGGTGCAGAAGGACTTGCAGCCGGACCTGACGCTGCTGTTCGACGTGCCGCTTGAAATCAGCCGGCAGCGTCTGGCACAAAACACTTCGCTCGACCGGTTCGAACTGGAAAAGCAGGATTTTTTCCAGCGGGTGAAGCAGGCTTACTTGAAGAGGGCGGCGCAATTTCCGCAGCGGATACGGGTAATCGACAGCGGGCGCACCATCGAAGAAATTCAGGTAGAGCTTGAAAATATAATTTCATCATTATGAATAATAATGTTTATCCTTGGCAGCGCAATCTTTTGCGGCAGCTGATCTCGGCGCGGGCGCAGCTGCCCAATGCCTTGCTGCTGCAAGGCAAGGATGGCATCGGGAAGCATCGGTTCGCTTCGGTGCTCTCGCAGGCCCTGCTATGCGACGCCCCCATGGCCTCCGGCGAACCATGCGGGCAATGCACGTCGTGCGGCTGGTTCATGGCGGGGGGGCATCCCGATTTCCGCCTGCTTGCCCCCGAAGCGCAAGACGAGTCCACCGAGCCGGCCGGAGCGGCGGCCGATCAAGGCAAACCGGCCGACAAGAAAGCCAGCAAATACATTATCGTGGCCCAGGTTCGCGAACTGGCCGATTTTGTCAATCTGACCACGCACCGCAACGGTCCGCGCATCATTCTGATCCATCCGGCAGAGGCGATGAACGCCCAGGCCGCCAACGCCTTGCTGAAAACGCTTGAGGAGCCCCCGGCCGGCACGTTGTTCATCCTGGTGTCCCACCAACCCCAACGCCTTCTGCCCACGGTGCGCAGCCGCTGCCGGAAGGTCAATGCCCCGTCGCCCGACCGTAAAGAGGCCATGCTCTGGCTGCACGAACAGGGGCTGGCGGATGCGGGCTCGTTCCTGGCGCAATCGGGCTATGCGCCGCTGGCCGCGCTGCAATTGAGCGACGCGGACCATCAGGCGAAGCGAAGCCAGGTATTTGCCCAACTTGCCGCGCCGCGTGCGATGGATCCGCTCGCCCTGGCCGAGCAGGGCGAGAAGCTGGGACTGGCCTGGATGCTGCAATGGTTGCAGCAATGGGTGTATGATTTGGCGAGTCTCGGCTTGACTGGCCAGGCGCGATACCAGGCGGAACCTTCTCCGGAAACCGTCCGCTTGGCAAAAACCGTCAGCTTGATAGAATTGTTCAAGTTTCAGCACGAATTATCGGCCGCGCAACGAACGCTGCAACACCCGTTGAACCCGCGGCTGGTGCTGGAGCAATTGCTGCTTTCCTATTGGCAAACCGCGAACCGTCAGGAATCTGCACATGTCTGATACCACCGCCGCCGCACCGCGCCCAGGCGTGCTTTCCCTGAGCATCAAGGAAAAATCCGCGCTTTACGCCGCCTATATGCCCTACCTGAAAGGCGGCGGCATCTTTATTCCGACCAACCGCGCCTATCGCCTGGGCGATGAGGTTTTCATGCTGCTCACCCTGATGGACGACCCCAACAAGCTGCCGGTGGCCGGCCGCGTCGCCTGGATCACCCCGGAAGGCGCGCAGGGCAACAAAGTGCAGGGGGTTGGCGTGCAATTCAGCGACAACGAAAGCGGCATTTCCGCCCGCAACAAAATCGAGGGGCTGCTCGGCGGCAGCAAAACCACACGCCCGACCCACACCATGTAAAAGATTTTGAATTAATGGCTTCGCTCGTTCGGCCACACTTCAAATTCAACACTAAAAATTCATAACTACTTTATGATTCTGGTCGATTCCCACTGCCATCTGAACCTTTCCGAACTCGCTTCGAACCTGCCTGAAATATTAGCCAACATGGAAATAAATCATGTTGGCTATGCGCTTTGCGTCAGCGTCAACCTGCGGGATTTCCCCGGCGTTTTGGAGCTGGCGGAGCGTCATCCGAACGTCTACGCCTCGGTGGGTGTGCATCCCGACTACGAAGAAGAAAAAGAGCCTACGCCTGAAGAATTGGCCGGATTGGCGAGCCATCCCAAGGTCGTCGCCATCGGCGAAACCGGGCTGGATTATTTCCGGCTGAAGGGCGACCTGGATTGGCAGCGCGAGCGCTTCCGCAACCATATCCGCGCCGCGCGGCTCTGCGGCAAGCCGCTGATCGTTCACACGCGGGAAGCCTCGGCCGACACGTTGCGCATCATGGAAGAAGAGGGGGCGTCGGCGGTAGGGGGGGTGATGCACTGCTTTACCGAGAACCTGGCGGTGGCGGAACAGGCGATAGCGATGAATTTCCACATCTCGTTTTCAGGTATAGTCACCTTTAAGAACGCGACGCAACTCAAGGAAGTTGCACAGAAAATTCCGCTTGACAGAGTGCTGGTCGAAACCGATTCGCCGTACCTCGCTCCGGCACCGTTTCGGGGAAAAATCAACCAGCCCGCCTATGTGAAGCACGTTGCCGAAGAGGTCGCCCGGCTGCGTCAAATCGACGTCGCGGAATTGGCGGACGCCACCACCCGCAATTTCATGCGCTTGTTCAAAATACCATGACGGCGATGATCGGGAGACTGGCAATTCTGTTCATCCTGATTGCCAGCAATTCAGCGTATTCAATTGAACTGATAGACGATTTTTATACGGCAATCAACCTTGGCGATGCCGGTACGGTCAAGGAACTTCTCGCGCGGGGCGTCGATGCCAACATTATGAACGGCGACGGCAACACGGCCTTGATTATCGCGGCACGCGAAGGAAATGTGGAAATCGTGAAACTCTTGCGCCAGGCCGGAGCAAGACTCAACAGCAAAAATCGCCTGGGCGAAACGGCGATCATGCTCGCCGCCTTCGAAGGCCACGGGCAGGTGGTCGCCACGCTGATCGCCATGGGGGCCGACGTGTCCCAGGCAACGCCGCAGGGATGGACTCCTCTGCTGTATGCCGCGTTTTCCGGGTTCAGCCCTATCGTCAGGCAATTGTTGAACAACGGTGGGGACGTCGATGCGGCAACGCGGAACGGGACAACCGCGCTGATGCTGGCTGCAAAGAATGGCCACATCAAGGTGGTGAAGGTGCTGCTGGAATGGCACGCGGATGCCCGGAAAGCGAACGCAAGCGGGGCGACAGCCCTGAGCTGGGCGCTTGAAAACGGCAACACCGATATCGGCGAATTGCTGGAGGCGGATAAGCCGTAGCCACGGGGAACATGTCGGGCCGGCAACCGCGATTCCGCACCGGTCAAACGGCATTCCCGTCTTTGGGGGAATGCCGTTTAATCAGCGCTTCCCTAAGACACCCACTTCTTGGCGATCTTGTCGAGTCCGGCTTGTTCAAGAGCGCTCGGCGTCATCGCAACATGGAACTCCACGTCCGCGTTAAACAGCAGGAACCAGGGTTCGGCCAGACTGGGTATCTTTGCCGAATCATCCAGATCGACGACCATGATCGCTCCCCGCTTGCCGTCGTATTCCGTGAAATAGACGGCCTCGGGGCTGGTTTCCTCGATAATGCGATTGATCTTCTGCCCTACGGTCCCGTCGGCAACTGCCAAATTGAATTGCTGATGAGGGATTTTTACGTGCATGAGGATTTGCATGACATTTTCCTTTCCGGTTGAGAGCGAGCTTTCATTGTAGGAAAGAAAAACGATTCCATTTCAGGCACGAACGGAAGCATGCCGGGCGGAAGTTACCGCCCGTTCAGGTCCTGGATAGCATCCACCACCATCCCCGTTCCGACCGCGATCAACAGGATGTCGGAGGCCACGCGCACGTAGCGGTATCCCGCCGGCGGCGGCCCGATCTGCACGACGATTGACGGCGGCAGCGGATAGTAGGCCACATCGGGCGGCAGCGCCCGGCCCATTTCCCATTTTCTCGCCTGGCCGGGAGGCATGCAGCCGTTGTGTTTTTTGGCGAGGCCCGGCGGGCAATGGCCGGCGCGGAACTCGCCGCCGTAATAATCGCGGACGATGATCCGCTGCCGGTCGTCGAAATGCCCGCGCACCTCGATGTCCCGTCCGTCCCCACGAAACGACCTTTCGTCATGGTCCCGGTGCTTTTCCCTCTGGCCGTGGCCATCCTCCTGATGTTCGTGCTTTCCCCCCTTGTCGCCGGCCCAATCCGGCCTGTCGGCAAACGCCGGGCCGGTCGCCAATGCCCCGGCAAGGGCGATCGCCAGCGCGCAATGTAACGGTAAAGTAGTTGTCCGCATGATTCGTCTCCCATCAAGAAATGTTTGTTATAACTTGCTGTCAATATAGGATTTTTTCACGTCTAGCACAACCATTTAGCAGCTATGCAATCGCTTCAACGAATATAGGCTTCGGTGGCATAGCGCCGCATCATGCGATGGCTGTTGAAATACGAGGCATTTTTGCCGATCGCGCCTTTCATTACCGCGATCCAGCCCGGCCGGTTGTCGTAGTAGAGGGGCAGCACCTTGCTGTCCAGCTTGTCATAAAGAGATTCCGCATCGCCGCTTTCCGAGCAGTCGCTGCTGCCGCATACGGCCCAGCCGGTTACGTCCTCGATCCAGCCTTCGATCCACCAGCCGTCCAGCACGCTCAGATTGGGCACGCCATTGAGCGCCGCCTTCATGCCGCTGGTACCGGACGCTTCGAGCGGGCGCAGCGGCGTATTGAGCCACACGTCCACGCCGGCGACCATGTACTGGGCAATCTCCATATCGTAATTGGGCAGGAAGACGATGGGAATAACGCCTGCCAGTTCCGCCATATGGCGATGCAGCAGCTTGATCAGCTCCTTTCCCCCGTTGTCGCGAGGGTGGGCCTTGCCGGCGAGCATGATCTGGGTGCCGGCTGGCAATGGCCTTGAGCCGCTCAATGTTGGAAAAAAGCAGGTCCGGGCGCTTGTAGGCTGTCATGCGCCGGGCGAAGCCGAGTATCGGCTTGTCGGGGTCGAGATTTGTCGCGCACAGCGCATTCACCTTGTCCAGCAACACCCGCTTTGCGTGGGTATGGGCCTCCCAGACTGAGTCGTCGGGAAGACGGTCGGCACGCACCAGGTAATCCGGCTCGTGCGCCCAGCCGCGCAGGTGGGTGTCGTAGAGCACGCTGAAGTTCGGGCAGACCCAGGTGAACGGGTGGATGCCGTTGGTGATCGCGTGGACGTGGTAGCCCGGATACATCTTCCCGGCCACTTCGGCATGGCGCTGGGCGACGCCGTTGACGTATTCGCTCAGGTTGAGCGCGAGCTGGGTCATGTTCAGGTTGTTTTCGCCGGCCAGCGACTTGAGGATGCGCAGTTCGATGAAGTTTCCGAGAAATCTCCGCACCAGGTCGTAGGGAAGCCGGTCGGAGGCCGCTTCGACCGGGGTGTGGGTGGTGAAGTTGCACAGCTCCCGCACCTGGGGAATGTCGTAGGGCGACTCCCCCGGCCGCACGCCCAAAGCCGGATAGGCGTGGCGCCGCAGCAGCTCCAGGGCGAGGAGGGCGGAATGCCCCTCGTTCATGTGGAACTGGCGGATCTGGAAGCCCAGGGCGTAAAGCAGGCGCACGCCACCGATGCCCAGGATGATTTCCTGTTTCAGCCGGTAGCCTTCGTCGCCGCCGTATAGGTAATGGGTGATTTCCCGGTCTTCCGGGCGGTTTTCGTTGAGGTCGGTATCCAGCAGGAGTACCGGCTCCCGGCCGCCGGCCTGGCTTTGCAGAATGTAGATCCAGCCGCGCACCCAGACTTCGTTGCCGTCGATTTCTACCGCGACTTTCGCTTCCGACGGCGCGCACCAGTCGCGCGGCTCCCAGAAGATGGGATGTTCGATCTGGCTCCCGTCCGCGGCGATTTCCTGGCGGAAATAGCCGGCGCGGCTAACCAGGCTGACACCGATCAGCGGCAGTTCCAGATCGGCGCTCGAACGCAGGGTATCGCCGGCCAGTATGCCCAGGCCGCCGCTGTAAGTCGGGATCTCGTTGCGCAGTGCGATTTCCATGGTGAAGTAGGCGATGCGCGGTTCGCTGGTGAATTCGTCGAGCATGCTGGTCCCTTTTCGCAATTGCCGCTCTTTCCAGTGTAGTAGCCGGATCGAACAGCCGGAAGCGAAAAAAATACTATAGTAAATGAAGCTAAACCGGGCATTTCCGAACAACGTCGAAATGTAAGGAAACGCCGGTTAAACGTCATTCCCGCGAAAGCGAATCTATACGCCCTTGAAATCCTGGATTCCCGCTTTTGCGGGAATGACGAAATAAATCGGTATCTCCCCTTATTACGGGTGCGTCATGAAGAAGAAAATCTGCGCCATGGTGGTCGGCGGCCTGAGTTTCGCGGCGATGCCGGCCCATGCCCTGGATGGAACCTACCTGTTGCTGGGGCGCGGCGACGGAGCCGACATCGCCCGCGCCGGCCTGATGTGGAACTGGCAGAAGACCTGGCGCGTCTCGGACCAATGGCATTGGGGCGGATATTGGGACGCCTCGCTGGGTTATTGGCACGAGCGCGATGCGGGCAGCGACAACCGGAACATCGTCGATATCGGCGTCACGCCCGTGTTCCGCTTGCAGCGAAGCGCAGTTGGCGGATTGGCTCCCTATGTCGAAGGGGCGATTGGGGTGCATCTGCTTTCCCACCCTTATGCCGGAAAGCTGGGGAGCTGTTTCGAATTCGGCGACCACGTCGGACTGGGCGCCCGTTTCGGGCCGAAGCAGGAATACGACCTTGCCTACGTGTTGCAGCACGTGTCGAACGGCGGCATCAAGCAGCCCAACCACGGCATTAACTTCAATCAGATCCGTTTTGCGTACCATTTTTAGAAGCCGTTTAAAAAATTACTGCGCGGCCGCGATGCGGGGTCGGGCGGTGCTCGGAATCCTCATGTACTTCAAGTACATTCCGGTTCCTCCGCTCCGGCCTCCCCCACCTCGCAGCCGCTCGCTACATTTTTTAAAACAGCTTCTTGGAGGGCTCGGATGAGACTCCGGTTTGCGGCTGCTTTGGCATCGTTTGTGGCGATTCTGGCCGGGTGCGCGGTCGGCCCGGATTTTCGTCGCCCCGAGGCGCCGAAGACAAGCGCATACACCACGACGGCGTTGCCGCCCGAGACCGCCGCCGCGCCCGTTACCGGCGGCGCGGCGCAGCGTTTCGTGGCCGGCCGGGACATTCCGGCGCAATGGTGGGGGTTGTTTCATTCCGACGCGTTGGACCGGCTGATTCGCCAGGCGCTGGCGCACAGTGCGACGCTCGCCGCCGCGCAGGCCGCGTTGCGCGGGGCGCAGGAAAATCTGCGCTCCGAAGTGGGCGCGGTGCTGTATCCGAGTGTGGACGGCCATTTCTCGGCGGAACGCCAGAAAATTTCCGGTGCGGCGTTCGGCAATCCCTCCAATATTCCCATTTTTAACCTCTACAACGCCTCCGTCGGCGTTTCGTACCGGATCGATATCGTTGGCGGCGGCTGGCGCGGCTTGGAGGCGCTGCAATCCCAGGTCGATTACCAGTGCTTCCAGGTGGACGCCGCATACCTTGCGCTCACCGCGAACCTGGCGACCGCCGCGGTGCAGGAAGCGATGCTCCGCGCCCAAGTGCGCGCGACCCAAGAAATCCTGGCCCTGCAGGAAAAACAGCTCGCCGTGGTCGAGCGCCAGTTCGCGCTTGGCGCGGTGTCGCGGCCCGACGTGCTCGCCCAGCGCACTCAGGTGGCGCAAACCCGCACCACGCTGCCGCCGCTGGAAAAACAGCTGGCGCAGAATCGCCATCGCCTGGCGGTGCTCGCCGGCAAGCTGCCGAGCGAAGCCGTGCTGCCCGAGTTCGAACTCGACGGCTTGCAGCTGCCGCGGGAGCTGCCTGTAAGCCTGCCGTCCGCTCTGGTACGCCAGCGCCCGGACATCCGCGCCGCAGAGGCCTTGTTGCACCAGGCCAGCGCCCAGATCGGCGTGGCCACGGCAAACCTGTATCCACAGATCACGCTGACCGGCAATTACGGCTCGGAATCGGTCGCGTTCCGCAACCTGTTCGGCAGCGGCACCGCCGTCTGGAACCTCGGCGCTTCGCTATTGCAGCCCATATTTCACGGCGGCGAGCTGATCGCCAAGCGGAGCGCTGCGATCGCCGCCTATGACCAGGCCGCGGCGCAATATCGCGAAACCGTGCTGGAAGCGTTCCGGGACGTGGCGGACACGCTGCGGGCGCTGGAGCTGGATGCGGTTACGCTGGCGGCACAGGCCGAAGCGGAAAAAGCCGCACGCGTTGCGCTGGAGATCACCGAGAAGCAGTTCCGCCTGGGCGCGGTCAGTTACCTATCCCTGCTCAACGCCCAGCGCCTGGACCAGCAGGCGCGCGTGGCCCTGGTGCAGGCACAGGCCGCGCGCTTTGCGGATACGGCGGCGCTGTTCCAGGCGCTGGGCGGCGGATGGTGGAACATCCCGCCGGACACGGCTGCGGCGGAACGGACCGATTCAACCACTCATCGCGAAGATTGACATGGAAAAAACTCCGACACACCCGCACCCGATGGCCAAGCGCATGCTGCTGATGCTGCTCATTGCCGGCCTGTTGTTTGGCGCAATTTTCGGCTTCCAGCTGTTCAAGGCGCACATGATCAAGAAATCCATGGCTTCGCAGAAGCCGCCGCCGGTGACCGTTACCGCCATCACGGCCGAGGCGCAATCGTGGCAGTCGCGGCTGAACGCGGTCGGCAGCCTGCGTGCCGTGCGCGGGGTGGACGTGACCAGCGAGATCGCCGGCCTGGTGCGCACCCTGTATTTCAGGTCCGGCGAGGACGTGAGGAACGGTCAGCTCCTGGTCCAGCTCAACGCCGATGCCGACATCGCCCAGCTGAATTCGCTCAAGGCCGCGGCCGAGTTGGCCGAGACCGTCTACGACAGGGGCCGCGCGCAGTATGCGGCGGAGGCGGTGAGCAAGGCGGTGCTGGATGCCGACGCGGCCGACCTGAAGAGCAAGCGGGCGCTGGTTGCCCAGCAGCAGGCGACGGTAGAGAAAAAGGCGATCAACTCGCCGTTTTCCGGGCGGCTCGGCATCACCACCGTGAATCCGGGCCAATACCTGAATCCGGGCGACAAGATCGTGACGTTGCAGACCATCGACCCGATCTACATCGATTTCTACATGCCGCAGCAACAGCTGGCGCGGCTCGCGGTCGGCCTGCCCGTCACGGTGGCCACCGATTCCTATCCGGGGCGCAAATTCACCGGCCGGATCGTCGCGTTCGACCCCAAGGTGGACCTCGATACGCGCAATATCCAGGTCGAGGCGCTCCTCGCCAACCCTGCGAAACAACTGTTGCCGGGCATGTACGCCACGGCCAGCGTGGCGTCCGGCGCGCCGCAGCGCCTGCTGACGCTGCCGCAGACGGCGGTGAGCTTCAACCCTTACGGCGCCACCGTCTATATCGTCCGGCAGACCGGCAAAACGACCGACGGCAAGCCCATCCTCACCGTCAAACAGAATTTCGTCACCACCGGCGACACCCGCGGCGACCAGGTGGCGATCCTCTCCGGCGTCAAGGCGGGCGACGTCGTCGTCACCAGCGGCCAGCTCAAGCTCAGGAACGGCAGCGAAGTCGTCATCGACAACCGGGTTCAGCCGAGCAACAACGCCGCGCCGAAGCCGGTGGACGAATAAGGAGGCCGGATCATGGTGTTTACCGACATCTTCATTCGCCGGCCGGTGCTCGCCACCGTGGTCAGCCTGCTCATCCTGGTGCTGGGGCTGCGTTCCGTCGAGCGGCTGCCGGTGCGCCAGTATCCCGAGACGCAGAACGCGGTGGTCACCGTGACGACCATCTATACCGGCGCCGATCCGGCCCTGGTGGCTGGTTTCATCACCGCGCCGCTGGAGAATTCGATCGCGCAGGCGAACGGCATCGACTATATGACTTCGACCAGCCGGCAAAACATCAGCAACATCCAGGTCAACCTGCGCCTCAACTACGACACCGACAAGGCGCTCACCGAGATCAACACCAAGGTCAACGCGGTGCTGAACCAGCTGCCGACCGGCACGCAGCCGCCGGTGCTGACCGTGGCCGTCGGCGAAACCATCGATTCCATGTACATCGGCTTTTACAGCCAGGTGCTGCCGACCAACAAGATCACCGACTACCTGATCCGGGTGGCGCAACCCAAGCTACAGGCTGTGGAAGGCGTGCAGACCGCCGAGATCCTGGGCAAGCACCAGTTCGCGCTGCGTGCGTGGCTGAATCCGCAGAAAATGGCGGCGCTGGGGGTTACCGCCTCGAACGTGAGCGATGCGCTGACCAACAACGACTTCATTTCCGCCGTCGGCCGCACCCAGGGCCAGATGGTTACCGTCAACCTCACCGCCGATACCGGGCTGCACTCGGTGCAGGAATTCCGCAACCTGGTCGTCAAATCCAAGAATGGCGCCAACGTCCGCCTCGCCGACGTGGCCAACGTCACGCTGGGCTCCGAGGACTACGACACCGCGGTTGGCTTCGACGGGCAAACCGCGGTCTACATCGGCATCAAGGTCGCGCCCACCGCCAATCTGCTGGATGTCATCGAGGGCGTGCGCAATGCCTTCCCGGCCGTGCAGGAACAGCTGCCGCAGGGGCTCGACGGCAAGATCGTCTACGATGCGACCAAGTTCGTCAAAAGCTCCATTCACGAGGTGGTCGCCACGCTGGTCAAGGCGCTCTTGATCGTCACTCTGGTCATCTTCCTGTTTCTCGGCTCGCTGCGTTCGGTGGTGATTCCGGTGGTTGCCATGCCGCTTTCCCTGATCGGCACTTTTTTCATGATGCTGGTGCTGGGCTACACCATCAACCTGCTGACGCTGCTGGCGCTGGTGCTCGCCATCGGCCTGGTGGTGGACGACGCCATCATCGTGGTGGAAAACGTCAACCGCCACATGGAGGAGGGCAAGGCCCCGCTGGAAGCCGCGCTGATCGGCGCGCGGGAACTGGTCGGGCCGATCGTCGCGATGACCGTGGTGCTGGTGGCGGTTTATGTGCCGATCGGCTTCATGGGCGGCCTGACCGGCGCGCTGTTCACCGAATTCGCCTATACCCTGGCCGGGGCGGTTACCGTATCGGCGATCATCGCGCTCACGCTGTCGCCGATGATGTGCTCGCGTTTTCTCCGCGCCAAGGACAAAGGCGGCCAGGCTCGGCTGGTCGAATTCATCGACCGCCAGTTCGGCAACCTGCGCGCCGGCTATGCGCGGGCGCTGCACGGCACCCTCGATTATCTGCCAGTGGTGGCCGTTTTCGCCGTGATCGTGCTGACCAGCATCTATTTTCTTTATGTCACGTCAAAGTCGGAGCTCGCGCCGCAGGAAGACCAGGGCATCGTCATCGGCCTGCTGACGGCCGCGCCGAACGCCACCCTGCAACAGACCCAGCTCAACTCGCGCCAGGTCTATGAGATTTACGCCTCTCACCCGGAAACCGACCACGTGTTCCAGCTCGACGGCCTCAACGGCCTCAATACCGGCATCGCCGGCATGGTGCTGAAACCGTGGGACGAGCGCAAGAAGAATGCCGATCAGTTGCAGGCGGAGGTGCAAATGCGCTTTGCCCGGATTGCGGGGATACGGGCGGTGGCGTTCCAGCGGCCGCCCCTGCCCGGCGGCGGCATCGGCTTGCCGATGCAGTTCGTGATCGGGACGACGGACAGTTTTCAGCGCCTCGACGAAGTCGCGCAGGCCCTGATGGACAAGGCGCAGGCCAGCGGCATGTTCGTTTTCGTGGACAACGATCTCAAGTTCGACCTGCCGCAGACCAGCATCGCCATCGACCGCGACAAGGCGGCGCTGCTCGGGCTGACCATGAACGACATCGGCAAGGCGCTCGGCTCGATGCTGGGGGGCAATTACGTCAATTATTTCAGCCTCGCCGGCCGTTCCTACCGGGTGATTCCGCAGGTGATGCAAAGCGAGCGGCTGAATGCCGAACAGCTTCGGGATTACTACATCACCAACAAGAACGGCACGGCGATCCCGGTGTCCACCGTCGCCAGCCTGAAAACCAGCGTGGTGCCCGAGTCGCTCAACCACTTCCAGCAGCTCAACTCCGCGACGATTTCCGGCGTTCCCATGCCCGGCGTGGCGCTGGGCGACGCTTTGAACAAGATGAAGGAACTCGCCAGGGAAACCCTGCCGCGCGCCTACAGCGTGGACTATGCCGGCCAGGCGCGCCAGTACGAGCAGGAATCCTCCGCACTGCTGGTCACCTTCGGCTTCGCACTGATCATCATTTTCCTGTCCCTGGCGGCGCTGTTCGAAAGTTTCCGCGACCCGCTGATCGTGCTGATCAGCGTGCCGATGTCGATCTGCGGCGCGCTGATCTTCATCTCGCTCGGCATCGGCGGCGCCAGCCTGAACATCTACACCGAGGTCGGCCTGGTCACGCTGATCGGGTTGATCAGCAAGCACGGCATCCTGATCGTCCGCTTCGCCAACGACCAGCAGCTCGAAGGCCGCAACAAGCGCGAGGCCATCGAAATGGCCGCCGCCATCCGCCTGCGCCCGATCCTGATGACCACCGCCGCCATGGTGCTCGGCGTCCTGCCGCTGGTGGCCGCGACCGGCGCCGGCGCCGTGGGCCGCTTCAACATGGGGCTGGTGATCTCGACCGGCATCGCGATCGGCACGCTGTTTACCTTGTTCGTGGTGCCGGCGATGTACATGATGCTGGCGGCGGAACACAGGCGGGAAGAGGGAAAAGTGTAGGTCGGGCACCCCGTGCCAGACGGACGGTGCCGGATTGTCGGGCACAGGGTGCCCGACCTACATGAATCAAACCTTGGGCGGTGCTTGCACCGGTGGCTGGCTCAACACCCATTGCACCATGGCCTTGATCTCGGCATCGGAAAGTTGCGGATGGGGCGTCATGGCGACGCCGCCGGTATAGGCGGACCAATTGCCGGCGCCGCCGTTCTTGACCTTGGCCGACAGCTTGGCGACGGCATCCTTGTCGTCCTTGTAGCGGAAGGCAACCCACGAATAAGCCGGGCCGACCAGCTTCTTGTCTACCGCGTGACAGGTGAAGCAGTCGCTTTTTTTCATCGCCGCCTCGGCGTCGGCAATCGTCACCGGCTTGCCGGACGCCATTCCGGCCGGCGCGCCGGCATTCGGAGGCGGTGCCGGCGCTTGCGAGATGGGAGAAGATGGCTCCGGCGGTTTCTCCTTCTTCCCGCAGCCGCCCAACAGGGCGGCACTGCCGACAAGCAGCAGGACAAAAATAATGGGGGCACAAAACTTTTTGCCGATCATGGCCACTCCTTTTCATATTCGAATATAAGCCGGGAAATTTAGGTGTAGCACAGGCTTGTCGAATTAGCTCTATAAAGGGCACGCCGAATAAATGTCATTCCCGCGAAAGCGGGAATCCATACGCCCTGAACGCACTTGATTTCCCGAACCCCTCTTTCCAACTCTCCCACAGGTTTTGGTGCGGGCCAGCGTGTCCGGCATCCCTGGCCGTCATTTGATTTATGCCTACCCGGTGACTACCCTGAAAAAGGCCGTATGCCGGATTGGGCTATCCCGGCTGCTTCGCGTCAAATAAAAATCAGGGGGAAAAATGGGGCAAGGCCCACGCATCTACAATCTGTTTCCGCTTCTGGCGGGCTCGCTGCGCGACTGGGAGGCGCAGTTGCCGC
The DNA here is from genome assembly GCA_023266195.1 of Sulfuricella sp. Taxonomy (GTDB): domain Bacteria; phylum Pseudomonadota; class Gammaproteobacteria; order Burkholderiales; family Sulfuricellaceae; genus Sulfuricella. Next base: position 243,804 of record JAHFRP010000002.1, on the reverse strand, counting down.
GCATTGCGGGGCTGGGTTTCGATTGGGTGTTCCTGAACCCGTTCCACTATCCGGGGTTCTCGGGCAGCTTGTATGCGGTGAAGGATTATTACCGCCTGCATCCGCTGTTTCAGGGGCATAGCGGCAAGAGCGCCGACGAACTGCTGGCCGAATTCCTGCGCCAGGCCGAAGAGCAGGGCCTCAACGTGATGATGGATCTGGTGATCAACCACACGGCCAAGGATGCGCTGCTGGTCGAGCAGCACCCCGAATGGTTCGCGCGCGAGGCGGACGGCTCGACCCGCTCGCCGTTCGCGCTCGACCCGGACCATCCGCACGACGTTTCCCGCCGCACCGTGTGGGGCGATCTGGCGGAAATCGACTACGACCACCCCGCCGACCCGGACGGGCTGATCGCCTACTGGAAGGATCTGGTGCTGCATTACACCGGCCTCGGCTTTCACGGCTTTCGCTGCGATGCCGCCTACAAGGTGCCGGGCGCGGTGTGGGCGCGGATCATCGAGGCGGCGCGGGCGCTCAATCCGGAGGTGCATTTCTTCGCGGAAACCCTGGGCTGCCAGCCGCCGGAGGTGGCGCAGTTACACGCCGCCGGCTTCGACTACCTGTTCAACAGCGCCAAGTGGTGGGACTTCCGCGCCGACTGGCTGCTCCAACAATATGAAACCTACCGCCGCATCGCCCCATCGGTGGCGTTTCCGGAAAGCCACGACACCGAGCGCCTGGCGGCGGAGTCGGGCGGCGACGAACGCGTATCGCGGCTCTACTACCTGTTCGCGGCGTTTTTTTCGGCCGGGGTGATGATGCCGATCGGCTTCGAGTACGGTTTTCGCCGCAAGCTCGATGTGGTGAAGACCAGGCCCGAGGACTGGGAGGAGACGCAGTTCGACCTCGGCCCGTTCGTCCGTGCCGTCAATGGCATGAAATCCGCCACGCCGGCATTGAACGAGGAAGGCCGGCAGACGCGCTTCACTCCGGCCGATTCGCCGCTGGTCGGGTTGCTGCGCCATGGCGAGCGGTCGCCGGGCCGGGCAGCGGCGCTGATCAATCGCGATCCTGCCCACGGCCACGATTTCGCCGTTCACGCCCTGGCCGAGGCGATGCGGAGCGGCGTTGCGGATATTCGTGAAATCACCCCGCAGAACCCGCACGGCCCGTTGTCAGAGCGCGGCATGATCCACCTCGCGCCGCTGGAGATGCGGGTGTTTCATGTGGAGGCTGCGGAATGATGGAGCACAGCTCGATCATCATCGAGAATATCTACCCCGAGCTGGATTGCGGCCGCTATCCGGTCAAGCGCGAGGTGGGCGACCGCCTGGAGGTCGAAGCCGACATCCTCAAGGAAGGCCACGACATCCTCGCCGCCGTGGTCAAATACCGCGAAGCGAATGCCGCGGGCTGGCTCGAAGCGCCGATGGCGCAGGTGGTGAACGACCGCTGGCGCGGCGGTTTCGCGCTGGAGAAAAATACGCGCTACCGCTATGCGATCGAGGCGTGGGTCGATCAGTTCGAGTCGTGGCGCGGCGAGCTGGAAAAAAAGCGCGAAGCGGGCCAGGCGGTCGGGCTGGAACTGCTCGAAGGGCGGCAACTGGTGGCTGCCGCGGCGGAGCGCGCGGCGGACGACGACCGCGCCCAGTTGCAGCGAGTGGTCGAAAACTTCGATCGGCAGGCACAGGAACCAGAGCGCGTTGATTTGCTGCTTTCTTCAACGCTGCGCCGCCTGATGGCGCGCCACCCGGACCGCAGCGCTGCCGCCGTCTGCGAACGCGAACTGGAAGCGGTGGCGGACCGGCCGGCGGCGCGCTTCGCGGCCTGGTACGAGATGTTCCCGCGTTCGCAGGGCAAGGCGCCGGGCAAAAGCGCCACCTTCAGGGACTGCGCGGCGCGCCTGCCGGAGATTCGGCGGATGGGTTTCGACGTGATTTACCTGGTGCCGATCCATCCCATCGGCGCGACCCACCGCAAGGGGCCGAACAATACGCCGGAAGTCGTTCCCGGCGCGCCCGGCAGCCCCTATGCCATCGGCTCGGAGTTGGGTGGACACAAGGCGGTTCATCCCGAGCTGGGCACGCTGGAGGACTTCCGCGCTTTTGTGCGCCAGGCCGGCGAACTGGGCCTGGAAGTGGCGCTGGATTTCGCCATCCAGTGCTCGCCCGACCATCCTTATCTCAAGGAACATCCGGACTGGTTCCGCTACCGTCCGGACGGCAGCATCAAATATGCCGAGAACCCGCCCAAGAAATACCAGGATATCGTCAACGTCGATTTCTACAGCCCTCGGCAGGAGGAGATCTGGCGGGAATGGCGCGACGTGGTGCTGTTCTGGATCGGGCAGGGGGTCAGGACATTTCGCGTGGACAACCCGCACACCAAGCCGATCCGGTTTTGGGAATGGCTGATCCGCGAGGTGCAGAGCGCGCATCCCGACACGATCTTCCTGGCGGAGGCATTTACCCGGCCGAAGCTGTTGAAAGCGCTGGCCAAGGCCGGCTTCACCCAGTCCTATACTTATTTCACCTGGCGCAATTTCAAGCAGGAACTCGCCGACTATCTCACCGAACTGACCCAGACCGAGGTGAAGGAATACCTGCGGCCGAACTTCTTCACCTGCACGCCCGATATCCTGCCGGCCTTCCTGCAAAGCGGCGGGCGGCCCGCGTTTTTCATCCGCCTGGTGCTGGCGGCGACGCTGTCCAGCGTGTACGGCATCTACAACGGGTTCGAGCTGTGCGAGGCGGCGGCGATTCCGGGCACCGAGGAATACCTCGACTCGGAGAAATACGACTACAAGGTGTGGGACTGGGACCGCCCCGGCCACATCAAGGAAGAAATCGCCGCGATCAACCGCATCCGCCGGGAAAATCCGGCGCTGCACGAGCTGGAGAACCTGCGCTTCTACCCGGCCGACGACGATAACGTGCTGTTCTACGGCAAGGCCACCCTGGACGGGTCGAACACCGTCTTCGTCGCGGTCAACCTGGACCCGTTCGAGGCGCACCAGGCGGTGCTGGAATTCCCGCTGCAAGAGCTGGGCATTCCTCGCGACAAGACCTTTCAGGTGGATGAACTGCTGACCGGGCAGAAGCACTTGTGGCGCGGCCACCGCCATATCGTCGATCTCGACCCGCAGCGGAACCCGGCGGAGATCTACCGGATCACGCGCTGGGCTTACCGCGACTATGTGGAGACCTGCTTCTAGGGGCGCGGCATGGCGGGCGAAGACGATCCCCTCTGGTATCAGGATGCCGTCATCTACGAATTGCACGTCAAGGCGTTTTTCGACAGCAACGACGACGGCAGCGGCGATTTTCGCGGTCTGATCGGCAAGCTCGACTATCTCCACGATCTCGGCGTGAACACGCTCTGGCTGCTGCCGTTCTATCCGTCGCCGATGCTGGACGACGGTTACGACATCTCGGACTACCGCAACGTCCATCCCGAATACGGCACCATCGGCGATTTCCGCCAGTTCGTGCGCGAGGCGCACCGGCGCGGCCTCCGGGTGATCACCGAGCTGGTCATCAACCACACCTCGAACCAGCATCCCTGGTTTCACGCCGCGCGCCAGGCGCCGCCCGGATCGACCAAGCGCGACTACTACGTGTGGAGCGACAGCGACCGGAAATTTCCCGAAACCCGGATCATTTTCAACGATACGGAAAAGTCCAACTGGGCCTGGGACGACGTGGCGCACGCCTATTACTGGCACCGCTTCTTTTCCCACCAGCCCGACCTCAACCACAACAACCCGCACGTGGTGCGCGCGGTGATGCGGGTGATGCGCTACTGGTTCGACGCCGGCGTCGACGGCATGCGGCTGGACGCCGTGCCCTACCTGGCGGTGCGCGAGGGCACCAACAACGAGAACCTGCCCGAGACCCACACCGTGATCAAGTACATGCGGGCCGAGCTGGACAAGCATTACCGCAGCCGGATGTTGCTGGCGGAAGCCAACCAGTGGCCGGAAGACGTGCTCGACTATTTCGGCGATGGCGACGAATGCCACATGGCCTACCATTTTCCGCTGATGCCGCGGATGTATGTGGCGATCGCCCAGGAGGACCGCCACCCGATCATCGACATCATGCGCCAGACCCCGGATATCCCGCCGAACTGCCAGTGGGCGATTTTCCTGCGCAACCATGACGAGCTGACACTGGAGATGGTCACCGACAAGGAGCGCGACTACATGTACCAGATGTACGCCAACGACCCGCGCGCGCGCATGAACGTCGGCATCCGGCGGCGGCTCGCCCCGCTGATGGACAACGAACCCGACAAGATCAAGCTGATGAACAGCCTGCTGTTCTCCTTGATCGGCTCGCCCATCATCTACTACGGCGACGAGATCGGCATGGGCGACAATTTCTTCCTGGGCGACCGCAACGGCGTGCGCACCCCGATGCAGTGGAGCCCGGACCGCAACGCCGGCTTTTCCCGCGCCGACCCGCAGCGCCTCTATCTTCCCCCGATCATGGACCCGATCTACGGCTACGAGGCGGTGAACGTCGAGGCGCAGGCGCGCGACCGTTCTTCGCTGCTCAACTGGATGCGGCGCATGCTCGCCGTGCGCAACAAACACAAGGTGTTCGGGCGCGGTACCCTGACTTTCCTGCGGCCCGGCAACCGCAAGATCCTCGCCTACCTGCGCGAATACGAAGCCGATGTCATCCTCTGCGTCGCCAACCTGGCGCGTGCGGCGCAGCCGGTCGAGCTCGATCTGTCGCGCCACAAGGGCAGCGTGCCGGTGGAGCTGCTGGGGCGCACCTCGTTTCCCCCCATCGGCGAATTGCCCTACCTGCTCACGCTGCCCGGACACAGCTTCTACTGGTTCCAGCTCGCGCGCGGCGAGGAGGTGCCGTCGTGGCACGAGGAGCACGTCGCGCGCGAAGAGCTGCCGATGCTGGTGCTGTTCGATGGCTGGCGCAGCTTCTTTCGCGACCGCGTGGTGCCGTGGCGCATCTCCCTGGCCGAACGGATCGGCGCCCAGCTCGAAAACGAAGTGCTGCCGCGCTACGTTGCCGGCCAGCGCTGGTATGCGGCCAAGGGCGAGATGGTGCGGCGCGCGGCGCTGACCGATTCCGCCGAATGGGGCAACGGGGAGGCCGGCTGGCTGCTGGCCCTGTTCCGGGTCGAGAGTGCCTCGGCGAAGCCGCCGATCTATTTCCTGCCGCTCGCGCTGGCCTGGGAGAACGGCGACGAGGCGCGGCTGCACGCGTTGCTGCCCGCCGCCGTGGCCAACGTGCGCCAGCAGGCGCGGATCGGGGTGATGGGCGATGCCTTTGCCGACGCGGCGTTCTGCCATGCGCTGGTGCAGGCCGTCGGCGAATCGCGGGAGCTGCCCTGCGCGCACGGTGTCATCCGCTTTTCGCCCACCGCGAGCTTTACCGCGCTCGCCGGCGGGCAGCCCGGTGCGCTGCCGGTGTCGTCGCATGGCGTGCAGGGCAGCAATACCTCGGTCGCACTGGGCGAGCAGCTGTTCCTCAAGGGCTATCGCCGGCTGCGCGCCGGAACGCACCCCGAGCTCGAAATCGGGCGTTTCCTCACCGAAGTGGCGAAATTTCCGAATATCGTGCCGGTGGCCGGAGCCGTCGAATATGTGGCCGGCGACGGCGGCACCATGACGCTCGCGCTGCTGCAAGGCTATGTCGAGAACCAGGGCGACGCGTGGAGCTACACGCTGGACTACCTCGCGCGCTTTCTGCAGGAAAGCCGCGAGACGGCGGCCGCCATGCCGGCGCCCGGAGAAGCGCACGGCGCCTACCTGGTGTTGATGCGAACGCTCGGCCAGCGCACCGGAGAACTGCACTTAGCCTTCGCCGCCGTCACCGGCGACCCTGCCTTCGACCCGGAACCGCTCACCGGAGCCGATATCGCGGCCTGGGTCGGCCACACCCGCGACGAAGCCATGGCGACGCTGGATTTCCTGGAACACCGGCTGGAGGCGCTGGCCGAGCCGGTGCGCGGCGAAGCCCGGAGCCTGCTCGCGCGGCGCGATGCGATCCTGGCGCACATCGAGGGCTGCGCACCGGTACGCATCGATGCCGTCAAGACCCGCTACCACGGTGACTATCATCTGGGGCAAGCACTGCTGGCGCAAAACGACTTCGTGATCATCGATTTCGAAGGCGAGCCGGCGCGCCCGCTCGACGAGCGCCGCCGGAAACATTCGCCGCTGAAAGACGTCGCCGGCATGCTGCGCTCGTTCAATTACGCGGCGTATTCGGCGCTCGCCCATGTCGGCACGGAACAGGAGGATATCGCCGCGCTCGAAACTCAGCTGCGGGCCTGGGAAGCCGAGGTCGGCCGGGTGTTTCTCGACGCCTACGACGAAGCGGTGCGCGGATCGGCGCTCTATGCCACGCGGCAGGACGTGCGCTGCCTGCTCGATCTGTTCCTGCTGGAAAAGGCGTTTTACGAACTGCGCTACGAGCTCGACAACCGCCCGGACTGGGTGCGCATTCCGCTGCGGGGGATTTTGGGGATGGTTTAGAAAAACGGTTATTCCGATTTCGTCATTCCCATGAAACACAGGAATGACATCTTAATCAGCGTCTTCCCGGATCGAGCTGAGGAGGCGCCAAGGAGATCTCCATGGAAAAAATGGATATGGCGCTGGAGCCGCTGCGGGGTTTTCTGGTCCAGCTCGGCGAGTTTCTGCCCAGGCTGCTGGTCGCCATCCTCATCCTGCTGGCGGGATGGGTGCTGGCCAAGGCGATCCGGCTCGCGGTGGCGAAGGCGCTGAAGGCTTTCAACCTCAACGTGCTGGCCGAGCGGGCCGGGGTTGACGGGTTCCTGCGGCAGGGCGGCATCCAGACCGATACCATCGGCATACTCAGCGCGCTGGTCTATTGGCTCGCCATTTTGGCCGCCCTGATGATCGCATTCAGCAGCCTGGGAATGACCCACGTCACCGAGCTGACCGGGCGGATCGCGCTGTTCATCCCCAAGGTCATCGTGGCTGTGCTGGTGCTGGCGTTCGGCGCCTATTTTTCCCGCTTCATCGACAACACCATCACCGCCTACGGCAAGAACGTCGGGCTGCAGGATGTGGAAATCCTCGGGCGCCTGGCGCGCTACGCGATCATGGTGTTCGTGGTGCTGATCGCGCTGGAGCAGGTGCAGGTGGAGACCGAACTGGTGCGCCTGAGCTTCCTGATTCTCCTGGCGGGGCTGGTGCTGGCCCTGGCGCTCGCCTTCGGCCTGGGCAGCCGGCAGCGCGCGGCGGATTTGCTGGACCGATGGTGGCCGCGTGATGCGGAGCGTAGGTCGGGCACCCCGTGCCCGACAAATGAAAAAGAAGATTCCGCAAAATAACCGTCGGGCACGGGGTGCCCGACCTACATAAAGAGGCGACATGACCAAACAAACAAGAGCCGTATGGCCGGGCAAGCCTTATCCCCAGGGCGCGACCTGGGACGGAGAGGGAGTGAACTTCGCCCTGTTTTCCGAGAATGCCGACAAGGTTGAACTGTGTCTGTTCGATGCGCGCGGACGGCGCGAAACCGAGCGCATCGAGATGCGCGAGCAGACCGACCTGGCGTGGCACTGTTACCTGCCCGGCGCGAAGCCCGGCCTGCTGTATGGCTACCGCGTTTACGGGCCGTACCAGCCCGAGCGCGGGCATCGCTTCAATCCCAACAAGCTCCTGCTCGATCCCTATGCCAAGATGGCGTCGGGAAAGCTGCGCTGGACCGACGCCCATTTCGGCTACAAGGTCGGCTCGGAGCGGGAGGATTTATCCTTCGACTGGCGCGACAACGCGCCGGTCATGCCCAAATGCCAGGTGATCGACCCCACCTTCGACTGGGAGGGAGACCACCCGCCAGGTACGCCCTGGAGCGACACCGTCATTTACGAACTGCACGTCAAGGGCTTCACCATTCTTCATCCCGGCATCCCCGAGGCGTTGCGTGGAACTTATTCCGCCCTCGCCAGCGCCCCGGCCATCGAGCACTTGCAAAAACTGGGGGTGACCGCCGTGGAACTGCTGCCGGTGCATTGCTTCGTCGATGAGCGCCACCTGGTGCAGCGCGGGCTGTGCAACTACTGGGGCTACAATTCCATCGGATTTTTCGTGCCGGACCGGCGCTACATGGCGACCGACGACGCGGTGCGGGAGTTCAAGGGGATGGTCAAGGCGCTGCACAAGGCCGGCATCGAGGTGATCCTCGACGTGGTCTACAACCACACCGCCGAAGGCAGCCATCTCGGGCCGACCCTGTGCTTCCGCGGCGTCGACAACGCTTCGTACTATCGGCTGACGCCGGACAATCCGCGCTTCTACATGGATTACACCGGCTGCGGCAATACGCTCAACATGATGCATCCACGCGTGCTCCAGCTCATCATGGACAGCCTGCGCTACTGGGTGCTGGAGATGCACGTGGACGGCTTCCGCTTCGACCTGGCCGCGGCGCTGGCGCGGGAACTGCACGAGGTGGACCGGCTTGGGGCGTTCTTCGACATCATCCACCAGGACCCGGTGCTGTCCCAGGTCAAGCTGATCGCCGAGCCTTGGGATCTGGGCGAGGGCGGCTACCAGGTCGGCAATTTTCCGGTGGGCTGGACCGAGTGGAACGCCAAGTACCGCGATGCCGCGCGCGCCTACTGGAAGGGCGAAGGCGGGCTGATCGGCGATCTCGCCTACCGCCTGACGGGATCAAGCGACCTGTATGCCAGCAACGGACGCCATCCTTACGCCAGCATCAATTTCATCACCGCGCACGACGGCTTCACCCTGCACGACCTGGTCAGCTACGAACAGAAGCACAACCTCGCCAACGGCGAAAAAAACGGCGACGGCAACGACAACAATCTCGCCTGGAACTGCGGCGTCGAAGGGCCGACCGACAACCCCGACATACTCGCCCTGCGTGCCCGGCAAAAACGCAATTTCATCGCCGCGCTGTTCCTGTCCCAGGGCGTGCCCATGCTGCTGGCGGGGGATGAGATGGGACGCACCCAGCGGGGCAACAACAATGCCTACTGCCAGGACAACGAAGTGAGTTGGATCGACTGGGATCTGAAGCCGGAAGACCAGGAACTGCTTGCGTTCGTCCAGCACATGATCGGCTTGCGCAAAAGCCACCCGGCTTTCCACCGGCGCAGTTTCTTCCAGGAATCGTCAGCTTACGGGGGAAACAAGAAAATCATGTGGTTCAACCCCGACGGGCTGGAGATGAGCGAAAAGGAATGGAACCAGGGCTTCGCCCGCTGCCTCGGTATGTATCTCGCCGGGGACGATATCGGCGAGGTCGATCGGCGGGGAAGCCCCGTTGTGGACGACAATTTCCTGCTCCTGCTCAACGCTTCCAGCGGCGAGATTCGCTTCGTTCTGCCGAGTTACAGCCAGAGCCAGCGCTGGCTGCACGTGGTGGACACCAGTTTTCCGGCCGAGCCGACCATCGCCAAGCATTACGCCCGCGGCAGCGCCTACCCGGTGCAGGCCCGCTCGCTGGTGCTGCTGCGGCAGCCGCGGCCAGCGAAATAAAGACCTCGTAGGTCGGGCACCCCGTGCCCGACGATTTGATGGGCACGGGGGATTTGTCGGGCACGGGGTGCCCGACCTACATGAGGCCATGACATGAATTATGTGAACCGTCTTCATCGCATGCCCTTCGGGGCCGAGATGCGGAAGAGCGGCGAGGTGCGCTTCCGCCTGTGGGCGCCCGCCGTGCGCCGGGTGGAGCTGTGCCTGGAGCACGACGGCGGGGAGGATATCCTGCCGATGCAGGCTCTGACCGGCGGCTGGTTCGAAACCGTGACCGACCGGGCCGGGCCGGGCAGCCGCTACCGCTTTCGCATCGACGGCGATATCCGGGTGCCCGACCCTGCCTCGCGCTTCAATCCCGCCGACGTGCACGGCGCGAGCGAAGTGATCGATCCGGCCGCTTTCGACTGGTGCGATGGCGGCTGGCGCGGCCGCCCGTGGGAAGAGGCGGTGTTCTACGAACTGCACGTCGGCGCCTTCACGCCGTCGGGGACGTTTGCCGGAGTCGAGGATCGCCTGGATTATCTGGCCGATCTTGGCGTCACCGCCATTGAGCTGATGCCGGTTGGGGATTTCCCCGGAACGCGCAATTGGGGCTACGACGGGGTGCTGCCGTTTGCCCCGGACCACCGCTACGGGCGGCCGGAAGCGCTCAAGGCGCTGGTGCAGAGCGCCCACGCACGAGGCCTGATGGTTTTCCTCGACGTGGTCTACAACCACTTCGGGCCGGAGGGAAACTACCTGCACCGCTATGCGCCGCCGTTCTTCAGCCCGCGCCACCAGACCCCTTGGGGGCCGGCGATCGATTACGAAGGCCCGGAGAGCCGTACGGTGCGCGATTTTTTCATCCACAACGCGCTCTACTGGCTCGAAGAATACCATCTGGACGGCCTGCGCCTGGATGCGGTGCACGCCATTTTCGACGACTCGCGGCCGGACATCCTGGAGGAACTCGCCGCCGCGGTGCGCCGCGGGCCGGGCCGCCAGCGCCATGTCCACCTGGTGCTGGAGAACGACCGCAATGCCGCGCGCTATCTCGCGCGCGGCGCCGACGGCGGCGTGCCTGGGTACGACGCGCAGTGGAACGACGACTTTCACCATGTCTTGCACACGCTCGTCAGCGGCGAGGCCGACGGTTATTACGCGGACTATGCGGACCAGCCGCTGCGCCATCTGGCGCGCTGCCTGAGCGAGGGCTTTGCCTACCAGGGCGAGCCTTCCCGCTACCGCAACGGGGAAGCGCGGGGCGAGCCGAGCCGGGGCCTGCCGCCGACCGCTTTCGTCGCCTTCCTGCAAACCCACGACCAGGTGGGAAACCGCGCCTGGGGCGAGCGCCTGACCGCGCTGGCGCCGCCCCAGGCTGTGCGCGCGGCGGTGGCGGTGCTGCTGCTCGCGCCATCGCCGCCGTTGCTGTTCATGGGCGAGGAATTCGGCGCGGCATCGCCGTTCCTGTTCTTTTGCGATTTCGGCGGGGAACTGGCGGCCACGGTCACGGCCGGGCGCCGGCGCGAGTTCGAACACTTCGCGCGCCATGGTGGCCCCGCCGACGGCGCAGATATTCCCGATCCCAACGCGCTCGATACTTTCCAACACAGCCGGCTCGACTGGGATAGCCTGGCGCAGCCTGGGCCGCGCGAATGGCTCCATTTTTACCACCACCTGCTGGCGATACGGCGGCGCGAAATCGTGCCGCGCCTGGCAGGGATCGGGGCAGGGCAGGCGCATGCCGCGCCGCTCGGCGAGCGCGCTTTGCAAGCCAGCTGGCGGCTGGGCGACGGCAGCCGCCTCACCCTGCTGGCCAACCTGGGCGCGGCGCCGGTATCCGGCGTCGGGCGGCCCGCCGGGGTTGCGCTGTTCGCCGGCAGCAGCGGGCTGGAACTGGAACTGGCGAAAGGCATGCTGCCGCCCTGGTCGGCGGCGTGGTTTCTCGAAGCCGGCGGTGGCCCGGCAGGCGTCCAGGCTGAAACAGCGGGATTCCCCCCTTTGAAAAAGGGGGGTAGGGGGGATTTGGATGCGGTGGCAAGCGCCTCCACCGCCAAATCCCCCTCAATCCCCCTTTTTCAAAGGGGGAGGCCGGAGGCATGAAGCATCACAAACTGCTCGACCGGCTCTGCGCGCTTTACGGCATCCAGCTCGAATACGGCGACATCTGGGGCAATCGCCACGCGGTGCCCGACCAGTCCAAGCGCGCGCTGCTGGCCGCGATGGGCGTTGCGGCGGACACCCTGGACGATGTGCGGGGGGCGTTGCAGGCATTCGAGGCGGGCGCCTGGCATCGCCCGCTGCCGCCGGTGCAGGTGATGCGCGAGAGCGGGGCGCACATCATTCTCACGCTCCCCGCACGGGCCAGCCGCGAGCGGCTTCGCTGGGCCCTGCTGCTGGAGGACGGCAAACGCTTCGAGGGCGAAGTCGTGGCGGCCGAGCTGGAGGAAGTGGAACGCCACAAGCTCGGCGAAACCACCTATCGCCGCTATGCCTTGCCGCTGCCCCTTGCGCCCGATATCGGCTATCACCGTTTCGAGCTGGGCGAGAACGCGATGAGCCTGATCGTGGCGCCCGCCAGTTGCTATCAGCCCGATGCGCTTGCCGGCGATGGGCGTGTGTGGGGGCCGTCGGCGCAGCTGTATGCCTTGCGCTCGCGGCGCAACTGGGGCATCGGCGACTTCAGCGACCTCAAGGCGCTGGTGCAGTTTTGCGGCGAGCAGGGCGCCGGGGTGGTGGGGGTGAATCCGCTGCATGCGCTGTTTCCGGACAATCCCGAGCATGCCTGCCCCTATGGTCCGTCCAGTCGGCTGTTTCTCGACGTGCTGTACCTGGACGTCGAAGCCGTCGCCGATTTCGCCGAGTGCGAGGCGGCGCGCGAGGCGATGAACGACGCCCAGTTCCAGGCGCAGCTGAGGGCGCTGCGGGCCGAGGCGCTGGTTCGGTATACGCAGGTGGCCGCCGCCAAGTTCCCGATCCTGGAGCGGCTCTATCGCCATTTCCGCGAGCATCACCTCGGCCCCGGCAGCGAGCGCGCCTCCGCCTTCCGTGCCTACCAGGCGAGGCGCGGCGAGGCGCTGCGCCGCCATGCCCTGTACGAGGCGCTGCAAGGGCATTTTCGCACGCTGGACGGCGCGGCGTGGGGCTGGCCGGCTTGGCCGGAAGCCTACCGCGACCCCGCTTCGCCCGAGGTGGCGGCCTTCTGTGCCGACCATCTCGACCAGGTGGAATTCTACGAATACCTGCAATGGCAGGCGTCGCTCCAGCTTCGCGCAGCCGGGCGCCAGTCGAGGGAACTGGGGCTGGGCGTCGGCTTGCTGCTGGATCTGGCCGTGGGCGTCAGCCGGGGCGGGGCGGATGTCTGGGCCGAGCAGCCGCTTTACGCGCTGGCCGCCGGCATCGGCGCGCCGCCGGACGATTTCAGCCTGCACGGCCAGGACTGGGGCCTGCCGCCGTTCATCCCCCACCGTCTGAGGGAGGCCGCCTACGCGCCTTTCGTCGCCATCCTGCGCGAATGCATGCGCGATGCCGGCGCGCTGCGCATCGACCACGTCATGGGGCTGATGCGCCTGTTCTGGGTGCCGTCCGGCGGCCGCCCGGCGGACGGGGCCTACGTGTCCTATCCGATCGCCGACCTGCTCGGCATCCTGGCGCTGGAAAGCCGGCGCAACCGCTGCCTGGTGGTCGGCGAAGACCTCGGCACCGTGCCGGACGCGGTGCGTGCGGCGCTCGAATCGCTCGGCGTGCTCTCCTATCGCCTGCTTTATTTCGAAAAGAGCGCCGAAGGCAGCTTCAAGGTTCCGGCCGACTATCCCACCCAGGCGGTGGCAGCGGTGGGCACCCATGACTTGCCTACCCTGGCTGGTTTCTGGCAGGGAACCGACCTCGATCTGCGCGGCGAACTGGGCTTGTTCCCATCGGATGCGGAGCGCGAAGCGCAAATCGTCGGCCGCGCCCAGGAGCGCGCCCACCTGCTGGTGGCGCTGGAAAGGGAAGGGCTGCTGCCGGGCGGAGTCGTCCCCAATCCGGTGTCGGTGCCGGAGCTGACCGCCGAATACATCCAGGCGGTGTATGCCTACGTGGCGCGCAGCCCGGCCAAGCTCGCGCTGGTGCAGCTGGAAGACCTGTTCGGCCAGCTGGAGCAGGCCAACCTGCCCGGCACTACCGACCTGCAATATCCCAGCTGGCGGCGCAAGCTGCCGCTCAATCTGGAGGAATGGCCCGCCGATCCGCGCGTGGCCGGGCTGGTGGAAACCATGAAGCGCGAGCGCGGCGTCTCGGTGCAGCCGCCGGCCCAGCCGATTTCGCTCGAAACCGCATGCCCGGCGCCGCGCATTCCGCGCGCCACCTACCGACTCCAGTTCAACCGCGATTTCACCTTTCGCCAGGCGGCGGAGCTGGCGCCCTACCTCGATGCGCTGGGCATCAGCCACTGCTATGCCTCGCCCTACCTGAAGGCGCGTCCCGGCAGCAGCCACGGCTACGACATCATCGACCATAACGCGCTCAATCCGGAGATCGGCAGCCCGGAGGATTTCGACTGTTTCGTCGCCGCGCTGCACGAGCGCGGCATGGGGCAGATTCTCGACATGGTGCCCAACCACATGGGCGTAATGGGCGCGGACAATGCCTGGTGGCTGGGTGTGCTGGAGAATGGGCCGGCTTCGGCCTATGCGCGCTTCTTCGACATCGACTGGTTCCCCTACAAGACCGAACTGCAAGGCAAGGTGCTGTTGCCGGTGCTGGGGGACCACTACGGCGTGGTGCTGGAAAACGGCGAATTGCGGCTGGCGTTCGACCGCGAGCGGGGCAGCTTCAGCGTCCATTACGCCGAGCACCGCTTTCCGATCGATCCGCGGGAATATCCGCACATTCTGGGGCGCCGCGCGGAGGCGCTCGCCGCCCGGCTGGCGCCGGACGACCCGAGCCTGTCCGCGTTCCAGAGCCTGGTCACCGCCTGCGGCCATCTGCCCGCGCGCTCGGAGGCGTCGGCGGAGCAGGTCGCGGAGCGCCAGCGCGACAAGGAGCTGATCAAGCGCAACCTGGCCGCGGTGTGCGCAGCCAGCCCGGATATCGGCTGGTTCATCGAGGAGAACGTGCGCGAATACAACGGCACCCTGGGCGCCCCTGGGAGCTATGGCCCGCTCCATGCCCTGATCGAGGCGCAGGCCTACCGCCTCGCCTACTGGCGGGTTGCCGCCGACGAGATCAACTACCGGCGCTTCTTCAACATCAACGACCTGGCGGCGCTACGCATGGAAGATCCCGAGGTGTTCGAAGTCACCCACCGGCTGGTGTTCGAGCTGATCGCCCAAGGCAAGGTCGATGGCCTGCGCATCGACCACCCCGACGGATTGTTCGACCCCGCCGGCTATTTCGCCGCGCTGCAGGAACGCATCTGCGGACTGGGCGGGGCCAGGCCGCTGTTCCTGCTGATCGAGAAAATCGTCGCGCCTTACGAGGATCTGCCTGCGCCATGGCCGGTGTACGGCACTACCGGCTACCAGTTCCTCAACCTGGTCAACGGGCTGATGATCAAGGGAAGCGCGGCGGCGAGACTGACGCGCACTTACCGCCGCTTCGCCGATGGGGAGACGGATTTCGAACAGCTGCTGTACGGCTGCAAGCGGCTGATCATGAAATCGTCCATGTCGAGCGAGCTCAACGTGCTGGCCAACCAGCTGAGCCGGATCGCCGAGGCCGACATCCGCACTTGCGATTTCACCCTGAACGGCCTGCGCTTCGCGCTGGCGGAAATCGTCGCGGCATTTCCGGTCTACCGCACCTACGTCACCGGCGCCGGCCCGTCGCGCGAAGACGCGCGCTATGTCGATCTGGCGCTGACGGTGGCGAAAAGGCGCAACCGTGCGGGAGATACGGGCATTTTCGATTTCGTGCGCGAGGTGCTTTTGACCCGCATCGCCGCCGGCAAGAGCGACGCCTATCGCGACGCAGTGGTGGCCTTCGCCATGAAATTCCAGCAATACACCGCGCCGGTGATGGCGAAGGGGCTGGAAGACACCGCTTTTTACATCTACAACCGGCTGGCATCCCTCAACGAGGTGGGCGGCGACCCGCGGAACGTCGGCGTGCCGCTCGAGCTGTTTCACCGCGCCTGCCAGGATTGCCGCCGCGACTGGCCGCACACCCTGCTCGCCACCTCGACTCACGACACGAAGCGCAGCGAGGACGTGCGCGCCCGCATCGACGCCCTGTCCGAAATGGCGGCGGAATGGGACAGCCAGGTGCGGCGCTGGGCTAGGCAGAACCGGCCGCGCAAGAGCAGGGCGGATGGACGGCGCGCGCCTTCGGAGAACGACGAATATCTGTTGTACCAGACCCTGCTCGGCACCTGGCCACTGGAAGGGGTGGGGGAGGGCAACCGCGATGCCTATCGCGAGCGCATCGAGGGCTACATGCAGAAGGCGGCGCGGGAGGCCAAGGTCAACACCAGCTGGATCAACCCCAATGCCGACTATGAACAGGCGCTGACGAAATTTGTCCGCGCGCTGCTGACGCCGCCCCGGAACGGCCCGTTTCTCGATGCTTTCCTGCCGCTACAGGCGCGAGTGGCGCGGCTGGGCATGTTCAGCAGCCTGTCCCAGGTGCTGCTCAAGCTTACCGCCCCCGGCATTCCCGACATCTATCCAGGCTGCGAGCTGTGGGATTTCAGCCTGGTCGATCCCGACAACCGCCATCCGGTGGATTTCGCCCGCCGCCGCGACCTGTTGGCACAGCTGCAAAGCCTCTTCGCCGTCGAAGCGCCGGAGATCGCCGGGCGCGCCCGTGGCTTGCTCGACACGATGGCGGATGGCCGCGTCAAGCTCTATCTGACTTGGCGGGTGCTCAAGCTGCGCGCGGAAAAAGAGGCCCTGTTTCGTGACGGCGACTACCTGCCGCTCAAGGTCGAAGGCAAACGGGCGGAACATCTTTGCGCCTTCGCCCGGCAAGGCGGGGAGGAAGCCGCCATCGTGGTCGCGCCACGCTGGTTCGCCGAGCTCGCCGCGGGAGAGGAGGGCATGCCGCTGGGGCCGGAAGTTTGGGGCGACACCCGGATAGAGATGCCGTTTGCGGCGAATGCGGATTGGGTCAACGTTTTCACCGCGGAAGCGGCCGCCATCCACAAACGGGGCGAGAGCCTGTTTCTCGAAGCAGCCCAAGTATTACGCAGCTTTCCCTGTGCGCTGCTGGCCAAACGCGGCGCCCCGCGTGGTCTATAGTTTTACTTTGTCGGATTAAATTCGCATCGGATTCGCATAGCGCCCTCCCCCTTTGAAAAAGGGGGGGAACATTACCGTCAGCCGAGTCTGGCAAAGTAAAAATAGTGACACGTCAAGGAGATCGTCATGGCAATGAAAAAACTTCAGAACGGTGCCGCACTGGCTTTGCTGATGGGTTCGGTGCTGGCCTTGCCGGCTTGCGGCAAGAAGGAGGAAACCCCTCCCGCGCCCAAGGTGGCGGCGGGGATGGACAACCTCCAGCAGATCGCCGCCGCAAGCTTTCGGGCGGCTGCAAACCATTCGGGTCCGCGGCCGCTCCGTTCGAACCGTATGATGTCGGCCGATTACCGGCAGACCTGCTCGCCGCGGTCGGCTTTCCATTCCAGTTCGATAAATTGGGCATCCTCCTCGGAGCGAGGTTTGACGCTCAACAGGATGCCGCCTTCCTTGATGCCGGAATCATAATGCTTGACGCGCTCATCCGGGATGCCCCAGCTGATCATGGCATCGACCAGGCCACCCGCCGCGCCACTCGCGCCGATGCCGGACAGGGACGCCGCGATCGGGCCCGCCACGGTCAATCCCAAACCGGGAATGGCCTGGCTGACGCCGATGGCGCTTGCGATGCCGCCTTCCGCAGCCATGCTTGAAAAATTGCGGTTGCAGGTATCGTTCGACATGACCAGGTTGATTTCCATGTTGCCATAGCCGCGATTGAGGACGGCCTGATAAGCCTGTTCCGCGCCATCCTTATCCCTGAACAAGCCGGTCACCATAGCTTGTCGGCCGGCCGGTGCGGACGACTGCGGCGAAGTAGGCTGGGTTCCATAAAAAGAATGGACCCGCTGTTCAAACTCGGGATCGGCCATGTCGGGCCAGGCATCCTTGTCGAAGCCCGGTGCGCTTTCCAGGGTTTTCTTGTCAACGTCGAGGACAAAACGGTGGTGCGTGGTGTCCAGTCTCAACGCAGCCCAGGGCACGGCAAACAGTTTTTCGCCCAGGCCGAGGAAGCCGCCCAGCGACACAACGGCATACGCCACCTTGCCATTGCGGGTGTCCAGCATGATTTCCTTGATCTCTCCCAAATTTTCTTCCTGCGGGTTGTAGACGTCGTCGCCGATCAGCGTATCCGCGCCCATCAGCGCCGGGCCAGGCCCTTTCTTGCCGGTCCGGCTCTTGCCGAGAATTTCTTCTGTGTAAGCCATGTTCATCTCCTAATTAACCAAATGATCGATGGATAAGCCGGCGCTACTGTAGCGCCGTCATCACTGACGGTTGCGATTAATTGAACAGATGTCATAACGAGTTTGAATCCTGATTACTGCCTTATTGGAAATAATCCGACCTTCAGCAATTAAAAATTCGACCAGGTTACTCGGATAAAATTCCGCTCAGAACACCTTGTGCGCCAGGGCGTGATGCGCCAGCAGGAACATCGCGGCATTCCACGACTGGCCCGCCATGCCGCGCGGCTCGCCGGTGCGGCCGTGAAACCACTCGTTGAATTGCCAGCCATCGACGGCGTTGCTGCCGGCGACCTTTTCCAGTTGATCCAGCGCCAGGTTCGTCTTGCCGAGGGCGGCCAGCGCCATGACCCAGAAGCAGCCGATGAAAGGCCACGCGCCGCCGTTGTGGTACTGGTATTCCAGGTTCTGGCGGTGGCGGCCCATGTAGAGGCGCCACAGCGGGTCGGTCACGGCGATGGGTTTGAGCACGCTCGCTCCCGGATGCGGCTGATCGGCGAACGCCCGATGCAGGGCGCGCAGGATGCGATTGGCCGGGCCGTCGTCGGCTAAACCGAAGAGGACCGCGAGCAGGTTTCCGAACACGTCCCCCTCGTCGCCCCAGAACGAAAAATTGACGAAGCTCAGATAGAGTTCGCCGCGTTTGGCGCGGTTGCGGACGTAGTGGGTCAACAGCCGCAGCCGGTGGTAGTCCGGCCGGTGGGTGGAGAAGGGGAAGAACAGGTGGTTGAAGTGGAACTTGGTTTCCGCCGCGTGCGGCAGCCCGTATAGGCGCTTGACGTAATACCACAGCGCGTTGCTGTAGAGCACGAAGCCGGAGCGGGGCATGATGTCGGCCCAGTCGCTGGCCTCGTCCTGGCGCACCAGGAAGATTTGCGGGTGCTCCTGGCATTTTAGCCAGGTCAGCGCCTTGGCGATGGGTCCCGCGAGCCGTTCCTCGATCTTTTCTGCGGGTGCGTGGCGGGCATAGAACTTGACGGCGACGAGCCACCACAGGGTCGCGTCGATGCAACCCAGATACCAGAAATCCGCGTAGTCGGAAGCGGGATCGACGTGCTTGGGGATCTGACCGTTTTCAGCCTGATGGCGCGCCAGGGTAAGCAGCCCATCCTTGGCGCCGGCAATAAGCGCGGCATCGCCGGAAACCAGCATGCCCAAGGCGCAAATGGCCGCGTCCCGGCCGAACACGCGCGTGTAGCGCCGCTCTTCAGCCTGCGGCGTCCTGCTCGCCGCGAGCGGGCCGTGCGCGGTCAGGTTGCTGTGGAGCAGCCGTCGCGATTCATGGAGGCATTGCTGGATCAGGGGAGAAGCGGGCTGCATCGTGCGCGTGGTTTGTTGTTGTTTCCGGCTCGATTATCCGCTTCTGGGCACCGATCCGGTATGGGTGAGGGAAAATACTGAACAATTCCAACGCCGTCATTTCGGCGAAAGCCCTGTGCTGCGGCCGGGATGAGCCTTGTCCTCGATTGCCCTTCCTGTTCTACTCTTTCGCCGAACCCGCCGCCTGGTTTTTTTGCTGCAACGTCTTGATCAGTCCATCGACCCCGCTTTTTCTGATCTCGCTGTCGAACGTGCCGCGATACGTGGTAATCAGGCTGACGTTATCGACTGCGACGTCGTAGACCTTCCAGCCGTTGGCTGTCTTTTCCATCGTGTAGTCGATGGGAACGGGTTTTTCCCCGGATTGGATCGATTCCGTCTTGATCGTGACGTCGGTCTGGCCCTCCGCCATATGCAAGGGCTTGAACACGACTTTCTGGCTCTTGTAATTGGTCAGCGCGGTGGAATAGGTGCGCACCAGCAGGGCGCGGAATTCCTTGGTCAAGGTTTGCTGCTGCCCGGGCGTGGCGCTCGACCAATGCCGGCCGACGGCCAGCCGCGTCATGTGCGAAAAGTCGAAATGCGGCAGTACCTTGGCGTCGATCAGGGCATACAATTTTGCCTTGTTGTGCTTGATTTCGCTGTTTTGCCGGATGATCGTCAGCACCTCGTCCGTGGTGCGCTTGGCGAGCGCATCGGGAGCCTCTTCGGCCGCAAAGGCCATCGCAGCCGACGCCAGCAGGGTGAAAAAAAGCAGCAACAGACGTATCGGTCTCATAACCCTTCTCCATGGTGCCCGTCGTTCCGCGAATATGTAATCGAATCGCGGAAGACGGATTGCACAAGTAATTGCCGAATCGATACCGGTCAAGCCGCCATCAGCGCGAACGCGTGAACGGGAAAACCTTGGTCAGGCCCAGGATGTCGGTAACGAGCAGGACAAAGAAAATCAGCAGCAGCGCGCCGAGGATGCCGTCGCCGCCCGCCGGCAGGCTATTGATCTTGCTGTTGAGGGAAGCGGCTTCTTCGTCGGTAAGCGCGGCCACACGGGCCTGGGCGTCCGCTTTGCTGATGCCGAGCGCTTCGAGCTTGCTGCGAACCTCGGGCCGGTCCAGCGCGGCGTTGATATTGGCCCGGCTGTCCTGCTGGGCGCCGGCGGAAACCGCGTGGTCGGTGCCGACCAGCGCGGCGCGCGCGGACTGGGTCAGGCCGATGAAGGTAAACGAAGTGATCAGGAAGTAGATGAAAAGATGTTTCAGCGTGCGGATCATGATTTCCTCCTTGAAAGGGGCTGTTGTTCGTTGAGAGGCCGCATCCCAGATGCCGGTGGGCAGTTTCAACATAGAAACGATATCGCATGCTGTCAACTTCGCGGGGCTGACCCTGCATATCTTGAATTTCGAACTATAGTTCGAGCCTCTCGGTAGATTTCATACTCCGCGTTGCGTCCAAAGAAGCAATCATGCCCTCACGGAAAAACACCGCTCCAGCCCTTTTGGCCGCATGGCTCGTCGGTGCCTTGTTTTGCGCATCGGCCGGCGCGACCGGCCACGGTAAGCATCCCAAGGATGCGCCGACCTTAAAGCAGGATTTCAGAAAACTCGACAAGAACGGGGACGGCTACCTGTCGATGGAGGAATTCAAAGTCGCGGGCCTGGCGACCGTGTCGATGTGGAAAATACATTAATTACATCGAGGCGAAGGCGGCCGACAAAGGCACCCCGTAGGGCCGAATTCATTCCCACCTTGGGGTGGTGCGGCTCAATGATCGCCAGCAATTCTGGCCAGGGCACAACCTTTTCCATTTTGTCGAGAAACACTCTCCATTATGGCGTGCCTATGATTTGACATAATATACATTATACGAAGCGGAAGAAGCTGTCGCTATACTAAAGTGACTTCCTTACCCGAATATATCTTCCAAGGAGGAAAAATGATGCAGCGTCAAGCCTTGTCCTCGCTTTCAACCCACTGTACGGCGAATCGAATGAGTTCCGTGGAGTTTTTTAAATCGAGTTTTGCTTTGACGGTGGAACGGTGTGCTTCGACAGTTTTGACGCTTCTATTAAGTTGAAGGGCGATATCGCCGGATCGGAAGCCCTTGCCGATTAAACGCAAGACCTCCAGTTCCTTGTCGCTCAGATTGGAAACTGGGGAAAAAGGGGTTTCGACACGGTTTTCGATAATTCGCTGCAAAATTTTCGAGCGCATTTTTGCGCTGATATAGATTTCGCCGCATAAAATCTGCCGGACAGCCGTCAGGATCTTTTCCGTGGCCTCCTGCTTCATGATGTAGCCTTTGGCACCGGCTTTGAGTGCACGCTCCGCGTAAAGCGATTCATCGTGCATGGAGATCACCAGCACCGGCATTTTCGGATAGAGCTTGCGTAGTGTTTTGATTAGCTCTATTCCGGAAACACCAGGAAGCGACATATCCACAATCGCAATATCCGCACTGGCTGGAGTCGTGCAGCAACTGCAACCACATTGCTGCAGTACCGCCAATGCCTCCTCGGCATCGCCCGCTTCGCAGCAAACCATCAGATCGTTTTCGCAATTGATTAGCTGGGCTATGCCCTGGCGCACGATAGGATGGTCATCGACAATAAGGATCTTACTTTTTCCTTTGGATGCGGGGCATTCTGCAGCTGACATTGGAGGACATTCCCTTTTTATTTTACGAAGTGCCGATATCCCCGCCAGTTCCGGTTATCGCCCGTCTCGCTGGAAGGGTGGCCATGCTGTCACCCCGATTAATATAACATTTGCATCTTGATTAATCTCTTTGTTTTTTGGGGGCGCGCATGGTTGAGCCATAAATGGCTGCGAAATCGGCGATTTGTGCGAGCGAGCCCTGTAGCGCCCGGTTGGCGGCAACAACGCCGCCGTAGGGATTTTCGCTCGGCGCCTGCTCGATGGTTTCGAATACCTGTGTGGCCAACACCCGGCGGTTCGCCAGATCAACCAACTGGACCCGCAGCCTTAGATGCAGCCGGCTGGGCGAGGTGGTGAACTCCTGCTGCAAGAGGAGGAGTTCAATATCCAGACGCATTTCGCCCTGCACCAGACCGGCGGCGGACGTTACCGCGTGAAATCCGGAGCGTTGCTCCAGCGCGCGCACCAGCAGCGGAGCGATCATTTTTGCCGGCGCATCCGCCCAACGGCTTTGCGCAAAATATTCGAGCGCATAGGGCTGGCGGACATAAGCCATTCCGGGCGTGTCGAAGCCGGATGCTGCGCGTGGCGGACCGACCATCAGCGTGAGCGGTATGGGCTGGACTTGCACGACCGGGTCGAATTGCGCCTCCAGCAAATAAGTATGCTTCGGCGCCATTTCCGTAGGAACCAAGCCAGCGCAGCCGAACAGCGCCAATGTCCCCACCGCCACCACGAAGGCTGTCCGAAGCCGGTAGGTAAGATTCAAACCGTCCATTTTCCTCCCATCCCCTATTCTCCCGGCCCCGGTTTGGGTTGCGGTTTGCCGAACAGAAGTGTGTTCGGGTTGTTTCCGATTTGTTCGCTGGTGCGGCGCAGGGATGCGCTTAGCTCTCTCAGGTCTTCTACCAGGAGTTGTATGTCCCGCAAGGTGTCAGGAACCGCCCCGGCCGCACGGGATGCCTCGCTGGCGGTATGCGAAGCTTCGTTTGCCGCTCTTTCGACCGCGTCGGCACCGCGCCCCGTGCGTTCGATCAGGCGCTCCAGGTCGGCGCTGGCGCGAGCGCTGTTTTCCAGAGTTTTCGCCGCGTTGTCCATGCCCGCGTCGATTGTTGCGGTGTGCTCCGCCAGCGCGCGCGTGACCTTGTCGATCTGTGCCAGACTATGCTTGAAGGCACGGCGGTTTTCGTCATCCAGCACGGTATTGACGTTGTCGGAAATGCGATTGACGCTGGACAGGAGACCGGTAAGCGCCGCATCGAGGCGCGTCATCAGCGACGGGCCGCTGCGGATCACCGGATATTTCTCGCCGGGAGCCGGCGCCAACAAGGGGGATTGCCGACTGCCGCCGGCGAGCTCGACATAGGCGATTCCGGTCAACCCCTGAGTACGCAGCACCGCCACCGAATCCGCCTTGACCGGGGTGCCGCGTTCTATTTTGAGCAGCAGGCGCACCCTTTCCGAATTGGTCGGGTCCAGCGCGATCTCATGCACCAGGCCGACTTCCACGCCGCGAAGCTTGACCGGCGCATTCAGGTTCAGGCCGGAAACCGATTCCCCGGTATAGACGTAATAAGTGTCGTAGGTCTTGTAATATTTCCCGCTGGAACCCAGCCAGAGAAGGATGGCAACCAGCGCCACGCTCAGCAGCAGGGTGAAAAGTCCGACGACGGTAAAGTTCACTTTCGATTCCACGCCGGCTCCTGAATGCGCGTTGCACGTCCGCGCGGTCCGTAAAAATATTCGCGCACCATGGGGTGTTCCGATCGGGACAGTTCTTCCATGGTGCCCATTCCGAGCACACACCCGTCGCCCAGCACCGCGACGCGGCCGGCCGCGCGCCACAAGAGATCGATGTCGTGGGTAATCATCAGGATGGTCAGCCCAAGCAATTCTTTCAAGTGCCGCACCAGTTCGTCAAGGCCGCCGGCGCTCAATGGATCGAGCCCCGCTGTGGGCTCGTCCAGGAACAGGAGCTCGGGGTCGAGCGCGATGGCGCGCGCCAGCGCCGCCCGCTTGCGCATGCCACCGGACAGCTCGGCGGGATATTTGGCGCCGGCGCTGGCCGGCAGCCCTACCAGGGCGATCTTGACGGCGGCGATTTCGTCGATCAGTCCGCCGCTAAGGGCGGTGTGCTCATGCAGCGGCAGGCCGACATTTTCCCGTACCGTCAGCGCGCTGAACAAGGCGCCGCGCTCGAACATCACGCCCAGCCGCCGGCGCAGGGCCGAGCCTTCGTCTTCGCCCATTTCCAGCACTTCGCGCCCGAATAGCCGGATCGACCCCGACACCGGCCGCTCAAGTTGCAGGACTTCGCGCAACAGCGTGGATTTTCCGCAACCGCTGCCGCCGGCCAGGGCGAAAATTTCCCCGCGCCGCACGGTGAAATTCACGTCCTCGTGCACCACGGCTGCGCCGAAGCGGGTGTGGAGATGGCTTATTTCGATGACCGGTTCATTCACATTATTCATATCTGCAACCAGCTGAAAATCACCGAGAACAGGGCATCGACCACGATAATCAGGAAGATCGCCTGCACCACGCTGGTGGTGGTCTGCCGCCCGACGCTGTCGGTGCTGCCGGTGACCCGGAATCCTTGGAAACAGCCGACCAGCGCGACGATCGCGGCAAAAACCGGCGCCTTGCCGACGCCGACAAGGAACGAGCTCATTTGGATGGCATCTCCGAAGCGGTCGAGAAAATCGGTGAAACTCACATGGAGCTGATTTTGGGCCATGATCATGCCGCCGAGCACGCCCAAAATGTCAGCGTATACCGTGAGCAGAGGCAGCGCCACCACCAGGGCCAGCATCTTGGGCAACACCAGCAGATCCATTGGCGGCATGCCGATGGTGCGCAACGCATCGATCTCTTCGGTCACCTTCATGGTGCCGATCTGTGCCGCATAAGCCGAGCCGGATCGTCCGGCCACCACGATGGCCGTGAGCAACGGCGCCATCTCCCGCAATATGGAAAGCCCCACCAGATCGGCCACGAAAATGTTGGCGCCATAGCGAGCCAGTTGCCCCGCTCCTTGATAAGCGATCACCACGCCCATGAGAAAAGCCAGCAAGCCGACAATGGGCAGCGCGTTGAAGCCGGCGGTTTGCAGGTTATACAAAATGGCGCGCCAGCGAATGCGCGCGGGCCGGGCCAACGAGCGCAGCATCGCCATGCTGCTTTCGCCCAGGAAGGCGAGCATCCCCAGGAACTGCTCGAAATGGGACCCGGTCCGCATGCCCAGCTGTTCCAGAAAGCCGTGGCGCGGTTTAACCGGAATCCGTTCATCGGCCGCATGTTCCCTCACCAGGCGCAGCAGTGCGTCATGCTCCGGGCGCAACCCCCGCATTGCAACGGTGCCGCCCCGGCGTTCGAGTTGGCGCATTGTGCGGACGATCAGCCAGGCGCCCGCGCTGTCCAGTTCGGCCACCGCCGAAGCGTCAAACGTTACGGCGCCGGATTGTGTACAGGAAAGCTGCGTCAGGGAGGGTTCGAGATTGCCGAGGGTCGCCAGCGTCCAGCGGCCGGAACAGCGCACGATGGCGCCCTCGCCTGCTGTTTCCAGGCTCGCTCCGGCGTCGTGCGCGGGGGAAGAGTCGCTCATGGCGACAATTTAAGGACGGCGCGCGAAACTGTCAAACTTCGCGGCGTTCGAGGATGGCCTGCGCCAGCGTGCCGGCGTCCACGTGCTCCAGTTCGCCGCCGACCGGCAGGCCGCGTGCGATGCGGCTGGCCTTGATGCCGCGGGAACGCAGGAGTTCGCCGATGTAATGGGCACTGGCTTCGCCTTCGACGGTGAAATTGGTTGCCAGGATCACTTCTTTCACCGTGCCGTCGGCGGCGCGCTGGATCAGACGGTCGAGATGGATATCCTTCGGGCCGATACCGTCGAGCGGGCTGAGCCGGCCCATCAGCACGAAATACAGGCCGTGGTAGCTCTGGGTCTGCTCCATCATCATCAGGTCGGCCGGCGTTTCCACCACGCACAGCAACGAAGCGTCGCGCCGTGCCGAACGGCACAGCGCGCAGGTTTCCTCCTCGGTGAAGCTGTTGCACAGGCGGCAGTGGCGGATGGTTTCCAGCGCGCGGGTCAGCGCCCCGGCCAGTTTCAGGGCGCCCTTCTGGTCGCGCTGCAGCAGGTGGTATGCCATGCGCTGGGCCGACTTGGGGCCGACGCCGGGCAGGCAGCGCAGCGCTTCGATCAGGTTTTCGAGACTGGAGGGAACGATCATGGATCGGAGGCGAAGAGGGAAGGAGCGATCGGCTGGCCGGCTTGATTCAGGATGATTTGCGGTCAGGCTTCAGTCTGACGGCTTGCGCCCCTCGCCCGCGGTCAGAACGGCAACTTCATTCCCGGCGGCAGGTTCAGGCCGGAGGTAAAGCCGCTCATTTTTTCCTGGGTGGTGGTTTCGACCCGCCGTACCGCATCGTTTACCGCGGCGGCAATCAGGTCTTCGAGCATTTCCTTGTCTTCGCCCATCAGGCTGTCGTCGATGCTCACCCGCTTGACGTCGTGGCGGCAGGTCATCGTTACCTTGACCATGCCCGCGCCGGCCTGGCCTTCGACTTCGACCGTGGCCAGTTTTTCCTGCATTTTCTGCATGTTTTCCTGCATTTGCTGGGCCTGTTTCATCAGGTTGCCCAAACCGCCTTTTAACATGGTAGCTCCTATATGGGTTTAATCGAGGGTTCAATGATTTTTGCGTCGAAATTATCGATCAGCTCGCGCACGAAGGCATCCTGCTCGATCGCGGCGACGGCCTTGTTTTGCCGCTCCTGCTTTTCGCGGCCTTCGATCTGGGCGGGCGTCGCGCCGGTGATCTCGCCGACACCGATGTCGATCCTGATCGGCGCGCCGAAATACTCGGCCACGGCGGTTTTCAGTTTTTCCTGATAGGCCTTGTCGGTCAGATGACGGTGCTCCACCGGCACGCACAGCTCAAGCCGTTGCTCGTCGAACGATTTCAACTCGCAGTGCTGCGCCAACATCTTTGCCATGCCGCCGAGCTTGAGCTGGTTCACCAGCCCTGGCCAGTCGCCGTCAAACGGCCTTTTTTTTATCGGCTCGGGCTCGACCCGACACGCGGGCTTCGGCATTTCGGCGGCAGGCTCCTCGGCGCGCGCCACAGCCCGCTGCGCCGGCATCGGGCGCGGCGGTTCGCTGCGTTTCGCCGGTTGCGGCGCTTGCTCCAGGGTGAACGCCAGCATCCGCAGCAAAGTCATGCTGAAACCGGCGAATTCGTCCGGCGCCAGATACAGGTCGCGCCGGCCGTGCAAGGCGATCTGGTAGCACAACTGGATTTCTTCGGCATCGAAGACTCGCGCCAGCTCAAGGAGTTTCGCCCGCTCCGGCAGGTCTTCGCCGAGCGCATCCGGCACGGCCTGCGCCAGGGCAATCTGGTGCAGCAGCACACCCATATCCTGCAGCGCGGCCTCGAACGACAGGCTGCGCGCTTCCATCCTCTCGGCCGCCGCGACCAGTGCCGCGCCGTCTTTGGCGGCCAGCGCATCGAGGATTTCGAACAGGTAGGTCTGGTCGATCGCGCCGAGCATGTCGCGCACCTGCCCTTCCCCAACCTGCCC
This sequence comes from Sulfuricella sp., assembly GCA_023266195.1. Lineage (GTDB taxonomy): Bacteria > Pseudomonadota > Gammaproteobacteria > Burkholderiales > Sulfuricellaceae > Sulfuricella. Next base: position 216,310 of record JAHFRP010000002.1, on the reverse strand, counting down.
GCCGCCGTAGGCAATCGCCTGGTCGAGCAGGGACAGCGCGTCGCGCATGCTGCCTTGGGCGGCGCGGGCCAGCAATTGCAGCGCCGGCAGTTCGAACGGAATATTTTCCAGTTCCAGCACGTGCTGCAAATGGCCGATGATCGCCAGCGGCGGCATTTGCTTGAGATTGAATTGCAGGCAGCGCGACAGTACCGTCACCGGAATTTTCTGCGGATCGGTGGTGGCGAGAATGAACTTCACGTGCTCCGGCGGCTCTTCCAGCGTTTTGAGCATGGAATTGAACGCGGCCTTGGACAGCATGTGCACTTCGTCGATCAGGTAGACCTTGAACCGTCCGGCGGTCGGCGCGTACTGGGCGTTGTCCAGCACCTCGCGCATGTTGTCGATGCCGGTGTTGGAGGCGGCGTCGAGTTCGAGCAGATCGACGAAGCGGCCGCTGTCGATCTCGCGGCAGGCGGAGCACTGACCGCACGGCGTGGCGGTGATGCCGGCCTCGCAATTGAGCGCCTTCGCCATGATCCGTGCCAGCGTGGTCTTGCCGACGCCGCGCGTACCGGTGAGCAGGTAGGCGTGATGCAGCCGCTGCTGCGTCAGCGCATTGGAGAGCGCCCTGACGACGTGTTCCTGGCCGACCAGTTCGGCAAAGGATTTGGGGCGCCACTTGCGCGCCAGGACTTGGTAACTCATGCCGGGAATTGTATCAGAAAGGCGTAAAAATCATTGGCCGCAAAAAAACACCGGAAACACAAAATTAGCGGGAGCTCCGTTTTTGCGCTTTTTGTGCCTTTTTGCGGCCATGAATTTCTAAGAGCTTTAGAAAATAAGGGTGGCGAGCCTTTCCCCCGGCACTTGCAATAAATAGCTGTGGCTGCTTCCTTCCGGACCTGACCAGGTTCACTACCTTGCAATGCGGGGAGGCCCGCCATAAATCTGGCGGAGAAGGGGGGATTCGAACCCCCGTCAGGATATTATCCTGAACACGCTTTCCAGGCGTGCGACTTAAACCACTCATCCACCTCTCCAGAAGAGCCGGGAAGGATAAACTAGAAGCCTTCCCGAATCAATATCCGCCGGAAATTAATTTTCTTCCGATTGGGGCGCCACCGGGCGCATCAGCAATGCCGGGATGGGTTTTTTCGGAGCTTGGCGCAGATTGGGGCGGTCTGCGTTAGCCTGGCCGGGAGCGGACGGCTGCAAAGGCGGGGTGACATAGGGCAAGTCCAACGGATTGACCGGTTGCGAGCGAGGCGCTTTGCCGCCGCGGTCACGGGTGCCGCGTTCGCGCGGGCGCTCCGCGGGGCGCGCATCGCGCCGGGGCCTATCGCCGAATCCGGCGCGCGCTTCGATCTGCGCGGCAGCGCCGGGCTCGAAACCGGGCACCGTTTTTCTGGGCAGCTCGCGCTTCAGCATGTGCTCGATATCCGCCAGCATCCTCAGTTCCTCGGCGCACACCAGGGAAATCGCTTCGCCGCTACTGCCGGCGCGGCCGGTGCGGCCGATGCGGTGGACGTAGTCTTCCGGCACGTTGGGCAATTCGAAGTTCACCACATGCGGCAGCTGGTCGATATCCAGGCCGCGCGCCGCGACATCGGTGGCGACCAGCACCCGCACCGTGCCCTCCTTGAATTCGGTCAGCGCCTGGGTGCGCTGCTGCTGGCTTTTGTCGCCGTGAATCGAGGTGGCGGAGATGCCGTCATGCTCCAGTTGCTGGGCAAGGCGGCCGGCGCCATGCTTGGTGCGGCTGAATACCAGCACCTGTTTCATGTTTTCCGACTTGATCAGGTGCGCCAGCAGTTCGCGCTTGCGGCCGGGGTCCACCGGATAAATCGTCTGGGTGACGTTCTCGTTGGCGGCGTTGCGGCGCGCGACTTCGATCAGCACCGGATCGGTCAACAGCTGGTCGGACAACTTCTTGATTTCTCCCGCGAAGGTGGCGGAAAACAGCAGGTTTTGGCGCTTCGCCGGCAATAGCGCGAGAATGCGCTTGATGTCCGGAAGAAAGCCCATGTCCAGCATGCGATCGGCTTCGTCCAGCACCAGGATTTCCACCCGGGACAGGTTGACGGTTTTCTGCTCGACGTGATCGAGCAGTCGCCCCGGCGTTGCCACCAGGATTTCCACCCCGCTTTTCAGCGCGGCGATCTGCTCCTTGATATTGACGCCGCCGTAGACCACGGTGGATTTCAGCGGCAGGAATTTGCCGTAAGTCCTGACGCTTTCCTCCACCTGGATCGCCAGTTCACGCGTCGGGGTGAGGATCAGCGCGCGCACCGGGTGCTTGGCCGGCGAAGTGCTGGTATTGGCCTGGGGGCTCAGAATCTGCAACAGCGGCAAGGTGAACCCGGCGGTCTTGCCGGTGCCGGTCTGGGCGCCGCCCATCAGGTCGCGCCCTTGCAGGACGACCGGGATAGCCTGGGCCTGGATCGGCGTGGGTTCGGTGTAGCCTTGTTCGGCGACGGCGCGAAGGATTTCCGCCGAAAGGCCGAGCGTTTCAAATGACATGTATCGATTCTCCTGAATATCGGCCCGCCAAACTTTTATCTGGACCGGTCCAGGCAGATTTGCTACATGGTAAAAAATCGGGGTGTAGGTGTAACCTTTGGAAGGGTATACTACGCGGGCTTGTGCGGCAGACCGGATTGCACGACAACAAATCCATACCGCGCGATTATACGCCAGCCAGATCGATTCTCCAAATGACTGATATCTCGATTTTTTCCAACCGGTTAACCAAGAATTTCCGCCACTGGTCGAAATGGGCCAAGCGCAGGAGCATCGGCTGCTACCGTTTGTACGACCGCGACGTGCCGGAATTCCCGGTGGCGCTGGATCTATACGAACAAAGAGCGCACCTGCAGGAGTTCGACACCGGCTGGCAGACCGAGGAGGCGGAATACGCGAACTGGGTGGAAAGCCTGCGCCGGGCGGCAAGCGAGGTGCTGGAATTGCCTCTTTCCGCCATTGCGTTCAAGCAGCGCCGTCGCCAGCGCGGCTTGGCGCAATACGAAAAAACCGGTGCCCAAGGCGAGGATTTTATCGTGCGCGAAGGCGGCCATCGCTTCATCGTCAACCTGGAAGAATATCTCGATACGGGCCTGTTCCTCGACCACCGCAACACCCGGCGCATGGTGCAGGAGCGCGCCACCGGCAAGCGCTTTCTCAACCTGTTCGCCTATACCGGCAGCTTCACCGTCTACGCAGCAGCGGGCGGCGCCGTGCGCTCCACCACCGTGGATTTGTCCAATACCTACCAGGATTGGTCCAAGCGCAATTTCGAGCTCAACGGCATGGATTTGGAACGGCACGAACTGGTGCGCGCCGACGTGTTCGCCTTTCTCGCCGATGCCGTGAAACGCGGCGAGCGTTACGACCTGATCGTGATGGACCCGCCCTCCTTCTCCAACTCCAAGAAAATGACCGGCGTGCTCGACGTGCAGCGCGACCATGCGCCGTTGATCAATCAGTGTCTTAAACTGCTGACCGCGTCGGGGGAGTTGTTCTTTTCCACCAACCTGCGCAGTTTTCAGCTCGACGAGGCGGTGCTTGCAACGCGCTCAGTGAAGGAAATCTCGGGCCAGACCGTGCCGGAGGATTTCCGCAACAGGAAAATCCATCGCTGCTGGCTGATCGGTGGTTAACTTCCGTCCGCCACCACCTGGTTGCGTCCGCCGAGTTTGGCCTGATACAGCGCCAGATCGGCCGCCTTGAGCAGGGTGGAAAAATGCTCCATGGCGGGAGTGCGTTCGGCCACGCCGATGCTGACCGTCATCCGGCCTTTTCCGTCGCCGACCTTGAACGAAATTTCGTCGAATGTTTTACGGATGCGCTCGGCGTAGACCAGCGCCGCTTTCATGCCCGTATCCGGGCAAATGGCGAGAAATTCCTCGCCGCCGATGCGGGCGATCAGATCCTGCGTGCGTGAAAATTCCCGCAGGATCAGGGCGGCTTGCTGCAGGGCCGAATCGCCCACGTCGTGACCATGTTTGTCGTTGATTTGCTTGAAGCCGTCGAAGTCGATCACCATGCAGGATAGCGGCCGGTTGTTCCGTTTCGACGCGGCCCATTCCTGGGCCAGGCGCTCCATGCCGTAGCGCCGGTTGGGCAACAGGGTGAGCACGTCCGTCATGGCCATGCGCTGGAGGCGCCGGTTGGTGACGGCCAGTTCCGAGGCGACCTGACGCACTTCCTCCTGTTCACGGGTAAGCTCTTCTTGCAGCTGGACGACTCTCTGCCCCGCCCTCAGGCGTGCCTTGAGTACCTTGGGGTTGAACGGCTTGGCGATATAATCGTCCACGCCGGCCTCGAATGCCTCGACCAGGCGGGTTTCCTCTTCCACGGCCGTCAGCATCAGGAAATAAATTCCCCGCCCTTCCCTGCTTGCGCGCAGAGCTTTGCAGAACGCGATGCTGTCGGCATCTTGCCCGACCAAGTCGCTGATGATGACTTGTGGATTGAAATCGACAACCTGGCGCAATGCGTCCTTGCTGTTCGCCGCGGCGGCCACGGTGTGCCCCAATCCGGTCAGCGTATTGCGCAAGCTCCGCGTCACTGCACTGTCATTGTCCGCAACCAGGACACGCATGGAAAACTCGACGCCGGCCGCTTGTTCCGGTGCCATTTCCGGCGCCAGGGGCAGCGAAGAAGTCATTTCGGCGAAGGGCGGCAGCTCCTGGGTTGGCACATCGAGGATCCGGCCCCACTCCTGCCATTCTCCGACGATACGGTCGTTCAGCGCCATCAGCGCTTCGGAATCGATGCCCAGGCGCGCGCCCAGCACGTACAATCGGGGCAGCAACAGTCGGCGCGAACTTTCGTCCGCCATGCAGATGCCGGCCAAACAGGAGGCCAGGTGCAAGGCATGGACCAGGTTATAGGCGCGGGTTCCCTCTTGAAAATTTCCCCGGTCGGGATTTTCGTGGCAAGACACCATCTCCGTGAAAATCGCCGGGAATCCCCAATCCCTGAGCAACGCTGCCGACAATTCGTTGTGATCGATGGCGAACCGTTCATGCTCCAGGCCGATGAGTTCGTCCAGAGGCTTCCCCGCAGCCAGCTTCAGGATTTCCGCATATTTTTCGGGATAAAGGGTGGCCAGCGCCAGACTGCCGATTGGGCTCAACAAGCCGCAGGTGAAAGTTTCTTCGGACGATGCCCTGATCCGTGCGCTTAGCGCCTGGAACGCGATGGCGGTAGCCAATGAACGCGACCAGAATTTCTGGTAATCGAAAGCGCTGCATTTGCCGTCGCGGAAATCGGACAGAACGGAAAACCCCAGCACCAGCTGGCGCACCATGGGCAGCCCGATCAGCATTACTGCCTCGGCGATCGAGGCGACGGGACGGCGCGCACTATAATAAGCGGAATTGGAAAACTTGATCAGCCTTCCGGACAAGGCCGGGTCGGTCTGGATGACGCGCGTGATTTCCTGCACGGTCACATCGTCGCGCTGGATCAAATTGAGGATGGTGAGCGCCACGCCTTTCGGCGAAGGGAGCTGCCCGGTCGCCTTCAGCTCCTTGAATCTGTCTTGATTTACGGTTTCCATGTCTTGTTCATAGGGGTACGCAGGAAAGAATGCAAATCATACCCCAGCGAACGAAACTTTGAATAATTCTCCATTCTCCCCTTTCTTCAGTCGGCAATGGCGCGCCTGCTCCAGCACTTACGGCAAATGCGGCTGTGCCAGATACTGCTTGCTCTGCATTTCTACCAGACGGCTCGATGTCCTGGCGAATTCGCCGGCATCCGGGCCGCCATGGAGTTCAGCCGGCGGCGCCGCGGCCGATACGATGAGCTTCACCCGGCGGTCGTAGAATTCATCCACCAGCCAGGTGAAACGGCGCGCCTCGGACGCCCGTTCCGGGCCGATTTTCGGGATGCCGGAAATGAGCACGGTGTGGAAGCGCCGGCCGATGGCGATATAGTCCGGCTGCCCGCGTGGCCCGCCGCACAACGTCTGGAAATCGAACCAGGCCACACCGTCGATGGTGCGCTTCGCCGTAATCCGGCGCCCTTCGATTTCCAGCGACACGTCGGCGCGCCCTTCCCCGCCGGCAACACGGGAGAAGGCGGCGGACAGATCGATTTCGGCGGCTTCGCTCAGCGGGCAGTGGTAGGTTCCGGCGCGCTCCAGGGCGCGCAGGCGAAAATCGATCCCGCCGTCCACCTGGACGATATCCAGCTTTTCCTTGAGCAGGGCGATGGCAGGCAGGAAATGTGCGCGTTGCAGGCCGTGCAGGTACAGCTCGTCCGGCTTATGGTTGGAGGTGGCGACCAGCACTATCCCCCGTTCCAGCAGCTCGCGCAGCAACCGCCCCAGAAGCATGGCGTCGGCAATGTCGTCGACATGAAACTCGTCGAAACAGATCAGGTGCGCCTGCTGCGCGATTCGCCCGGCCACGATCGCCAGCGGATCGGCATGGTGCTTGATGGTGTCAAGCTCGGCATGAATTTCCTGCATGAAGCGGTGGAAATGCACCCGCTTTTTATGCTCGATCGGCACGACGGAGAAAAATGCGTCCATCAGGAAGCTTTTCCCCCGCCCCACCCCGCCCCACAGGTAAACGCCGCGCGCTGTCCTACCGCCGGCGAGCAGCCTTGCCAGCCAGCCCTTTTGCTCGCCCGCTCCCAGTTCGTCGCAAAGGCGCTGCAAATGGGCGGCAGCGGCCAGCTGCGCAGCATCCGGCAGGAAACCTTGCCGCCGCGCGCGCGCGCAAAGCCGATTTTTCAGGCTGACGGGCGGAGAGGGATCGGCAATGCCATACGGAGCGACTTCCTCCCCGCCGCACGCTTCATTTCTCACCGAATTCAAATATGTATCGACCTCTTCGCCACGCCCAGCGCCGCTTCGTGGAACGACTCCGACAGCGTCGGATGAGCATGCACAATGCGCGCGATGTCCTCGCTGCTGGCGCCGAATTCCATCGCCACCACCGCTTCCTGGATCAGTTCGGAAGCGAACGGCCCGATGATGTGGACGCCGAGGATGCGGTCGGTCTTGGCGTGGGCCAGCACTTTTACCATTCCGGCCGTTTCCTGCAGGGCATGGGCGCGGCCGTTGGCGCTGAACGGGAAGGTGCCCTTGCGGTATTCCACGCCGGCGACTTTCAGCGCCTGCTCGGTCTGACCGACCCAGGCGATCTCCGGCGAGGTATAGATCACCCACGGGATGGTGTCGTAATTGACGTGTCCCGCCTGGCCGGCGATCAGCTCCGCCACCGCCACGCCCTCCTCGGAGCCCTTGTGCGCCAGCATCGGGCCGCGCACCACGTCGCCGATGGCGTAGACGTTGGGCAGGCTGGTGCGGCAGTGTTCATCCACGTCGATATAGCCGTTTTCATCCAGTTTCAGCCCGACTTTGTCGCCATCCAGGCCCGCCGTATTGGGGACGCGGCCGATTGCGATGATCAGCTTGTCGAATTGCAGCTTGGCGGTGCCGTCCTTGTCTTCGAGCTCGATCGCCACTTCTTTCTTGCCGACCTTGATCGAGGAGAACTTGGCGCCGCGCCGGAACGTCAAGCCCTGGCGGGAGAAGATACGCAGGGCTTCGGCGGCAACCTGCTCGTCCACGCTGGGCAGGAAGATTTCGTGCGCCTGGAACAGTGTCACGTCCGCGCCCAGCCGCCGCCACACGCTGCCCAGCTCCATGCCGATCACGCCGGCGCCGATCACGCCAAGCCGCTTGGGTACTTCCTTGAAGGCGAGCGCGCCGACGTTGTCCACCACCCGGCCGTTGTCCACCGGGACTTGCGGCAATTGGCGCGGAGTCGAGCCGGTGGCGACGATGACATGCTTGGCTTCGATCCGCTGCATGTCCCCGTCCGGCTGGGTCACTTCCAGTTTCCACAGCGCGCCGCCACCGGCAAACCGGGCGCGGCCGTGCACCGAGGCGACCTTGTTCTTCCTGAACAGCACGGAAATTCCGTCGGTCAGGGTGTCGACGATTTTTTCCTTGCGCGCCAGCATGGTGGCGATGTCCAGTTTTACCCCTTCCACCGTGATGCCATGGGCGGGAAAATTGTGCTGGATGCGCTCGTAGTTTTCCGACGATTCGAGCAGCACCTTGGACGGAATACAGCCGACGTTAAGGCAAGTTCCGCCCAGGCGGGGCTTGCCTTCCCCGTTTTTCCAGTCGTCGATGCACACCGTGTTGAGGCCGAGCTGGGCGCAGCGAATCGCCGCGACATAGCCGGCGGGGCCGGCGCCGATTACCGCCACATCGTAAGTTACGGACATCATTGAACTCCCGAAATTAAACTTGCAACAACATGCGGGCCGGATCTTCCAGTGCTTCCTTCATCGCCACCAGGGACAGTACCGCTTCGCGGCCGTCGATGATGCGGTGGTCGTAGGACAGCGCCAGGTACATCATCGGCCGAATGACGACCTGGCCATTTTCCGCCACCGGGCGCTCGGTGGTCTTGTGCATGCCGAGTATGGCGGACTGCGGCGGGTTCAGGATCGGCGTGGACATCATCGAACCGAACACGCCGCCGTTGGAAATGGAAAAGGTGCCGCCGGTGAGCTCGTTGATGGTCAGCTTGCCGTCCTTGGCGCGGGCGCCGAAATCGGCGATTTTCTTCTCGATCTCGGCGATGGAAAGCCGGTCGGCATCGCGCAGGATCGGCACCACCAGGCCGCGCGGGCTGCCCACGGCGATGCCGATGTCGAAATAGCCGTGATAGACGATGTCGCCGCCGTCCACGGAAGCGTTGACGATCGGGTATTTCTTCAGCGCCGCGATGGCCGCCTTGACGAAAAAGGACATGAAGCCGAGCTTGACGCCATGCTCCTTCTCGAACTTGTCCTTGTAGCGGTTGCGCAGCTCCATCACCGGCTGCATGTTGACCTCGTTGAAGGTGGTGAGGATCGCCGCCGTCTGCTGCGCCTCCACCAGCCGCTCGGCCACGCGGGCGCGCAGCCGGGTCATCGGCACGCGCTGTTCGGGACGGGCGCCGGATGGAATTTCCACCGGCGCCGGGCGGGGCGCGGGCGGCGCGATGGGCGGCGCGGCTGGCGCAGCCGGTTTTTCCAGGTGGAGCAGCACATCTTCCTTGGTGATGCGGCCGGCCGGCCCGCTGCCGGCGATGGCACGGGGGTCGAGGTGATGTTCGGTCACCAGCTTGCGCACCGCCGGGCTTAACAAGGGCTGCGATGCCGGAGGGGGCGAGACGTGAACCGCACCGCTCGCGGTGGGCGTGCCTCGTCCCTCGCCGCGCTCCGCCGCCGGCTCCAGGCTGACGGCGGCTTCGGTATCGATCACGGCGATCACCTCGTCGCTCGTCACCGCGGCGCCATCCTCCCGAATGATCTTCGCCAGTACGCCAGCCTGGGAGGCCGGCAATTCCAGCACCACCTTGTCGGTTTCGATATCGACCAGGTTTTCGTCGCGCGCCACCGCCTCGCCCACCTTCTTGTGCCAGCTCAGTAGCGTGGCTTCCGAAATGGATTCGGATAACACCGGAACTTTGACTTCGACTAGCATCTTAGGAATCTCCGATAATGTTATGAGTTGATTGTTATTTCTTTGCGCTCAACGCAACTTCGACCAGCGCTTTCTGCTGCTCCTGGTGCTTGGCCGCATAACCCGCCGCCGGCGAAGCGGAAGCGGGCCGCCCGGCGTAGCGCAACTGCTGCTTGCCGGTCAGGCATTCGCGCAGATGGTGCTGGGTCTGGTACCAGGCGCCCTGGTTCATCGGTTCTTCCTGCGCCCACACCAGGTCGCGGGCTTTCTTGTAGCGCTTCAGTTCGGCACCGAATTCCTCGGCCGGAAACGGATACAGCTGCTCGATGCGGACGATGGCGATGTGATTCAGCTTTTGTTCGCGCCGGGCATGCAGCAGGTCGTAATAGACCTTGCCGCTGCACGCTACCACGCTGGTGACCTGGTCCGGGTCGGTGGCGTCCACCTCGCCGATCACCGGCCTGAATTTGCCCCGCGCCAGCTCTTCCAGCGAGGAAACCGCCTCTTTGTGGCGCAGCAGGCTTTTGGGGCTCATCACGACCAGCGGCTTGCGGTAGGGACGTATCATCTGGCGGCGCAGCAAATGGAATATCTGCGCCGGTGTGGAAGGGACGCAAACCTGCATGTTGTCCTCGGCGCACAGTTGCAGATAGCGCTCGGGACGGGCGGAGGAGTGCTCCGGCCCCTGCCCTTCGTAGCCGTGCGGCAACAGCATCGTCAAGCCGCACAAGCGGCCCCACTTGGCTTCGCCGGCGCTGATGAACTGGTCGATCACGACCTGGGCGCCGTTGGCGAAATCGCCGAACTGCGCTTCCCAGATCACCAGCTCGTTCGGTTCGGCGGAAGCGTAGCCATATTCGAAACCCAGCACTGCCTCTTCCGACAGTACCGAGTCGATCACCAGGAAGCGCGGCTGCTTCCCGGAAATATTCTGTAGCGGAATGTACACGCCGGCGTCCCATTTCTCCCGGTTCTGGTCGTGCAGCACGGCATGGCGATGGAAGAAGGTGCCGCGCCCGCTGTCCTGGCCGGAAATGCGCACGGCGAATCCATTTTCCAGCAGGGTGGCGTAGGCCAGGTTTTCGGCCATGCCCCAATCGAGCGGCAGCATCCCCTCCCCCATCTGGCGGCGGTCGGCGATGATTTTTTCCACCCGCGGATGCAGCTTGAAGTTGGCGGGAATCGTGGTCAGCACGCCGGACAGGCGTTGCAGGTCGGCCCTCGGCACCGCGGTGTCGGCGGGGTCGTTCCATTTGCCCTTGAACGGCGACCAGTCGGTGGCGAAGGATTTCCGGAAATTGGTCAGCACCGTCTTGGTAACGGAAACTCCGGCATCCAGGTCGCGCCGGTAGGCGGCAACGATCTCTTCCACGTCGTGCGGCGCCAGCACCCGCTCGGCCACCAGTTTGTCGGCATAGAGCTTGCGCGTGCCGGGGTGCTGGGCGATGGTCTTGTACATCAGCGGCTGGGTCACCAGCGGCTCGTCCTGCTCGTTGTGCCCCAGCTTGCGGAAGCAGACCAGGTCGATCACGACATCCTTGTGGAACGCCATGCGGTAGTCGAGGGCGATTTCCGTCACCAGCAGCACGGCCTCGGGATCGTCGCCGTTGACGTGGAAGATCGGCGCGTTGACCATCTTCGCCACGTCGGTGCAATACAGGGTGGAGCGCGTGTCGCGCGGATCGGACGTGGTGAAGCCGATCTGGTTGTTGATGACGATATGCACCGTGCCGCCGGTGCCGTAGCCGCGCGTCTGGGACAGGTTGAGCGTTTCCATCACCACGCCCTGCCCGGCGAAGGCCGCGTCGCCGTGAATCAGCACCGGCACCACCTCGTTGCCCTCGATGTCGCGGCGGCGCTGCTGGCGCGCGCGCACCGAACCTTCCACCACCGGGTTGACGATCTCCAGGTGCGAAGGGTTGAACGCCAGCGTCAAGTGAACCGGCCCGCCGGGCGTGGCCACGTCGGTGGAGAAACCCTGGTGGTACTTCACGTCGCCGGAAGCGAGCTTGCTGCTGGCGGCATGCTTGCCTTCAAACTCCAGGAACAGGTCGCTCGGCAGCTTGCCGATGGTGTTGACCAGCACGTTGAGGCGGCCGCGGTGCGCCATGCCGATCACCATTTCCTTCACGCCCTCGCCGCCGGCGCGCTGGATCAGGTGGTCGAGCAGCGGAATCAGGCTGTCGCCGCCTTCCAGCGAAAAACGCTTTTGGCCGACATAGCGGGTATGCAGGTATTTTTCCAGGGTTTCCGCGGCGGAGAGCTGCTCCAGGATGCGCCGCTTGGCGTCGGGCGAGAATTGGGGATGGGCGCGGTTGGTTTCCAGCCGGTCCTGGATCCAGCGTTTCTGCGCGGTATCGGTGATGTGCATGTATTCGCTGCCGATATTGCCGCAGTAGGTTTCCCTGACGATGCGCAGGATATCGTGCAGCGTGGACGGCTCGGGCGCGACCAGCGAACCGGATTTGAACACCTTGGAGCGGTCGGCGTCGGTCAGCCCGTAAAATTCGGGTTGCAGTTCCGGCACGTCGGGCAGCTGCTGGCGCTTGAGCGGATCGACCGTGGCGCGCTGCAGGCCGCGGAAACGGTAGGCGTTGATCAGCTGCAACACCGCGATCTGCTTCCTGACCAGCGCTTCGATGTCGGGCGCCTGCGCCGGGACGGCCGGCAGCTTGGCGCGCTCGGCGAAGGATTGCAGCACCGGATAATGGGGCACGTCCTTGGCGGCCGTGCCGGGAGTCTGCTGCAGCCGGTTGAAATATTCCCGCCATTCCTCATCGACCTGTGCTGGGTTGCCCAGGTAAAGCTCGTACAGTTCCTCGATGAACGGCGCGTTGCCGCCATAGAGATACGAGTTGTCCTGCATTTCCTTCATCACGCCCATGTTCTCCTCCGAATAGTGTGTTTTCGAGCGTAGCGTTTAGAGTAATTTAACCTAGAAAAAGCATTTAGCCACAGAGAACACGGAGTTCACAGAGGAAAAACAAGAGGTTGCCGGCCTTACGGTTCTCACCCATCAGGTGAGCGCGGAAATGTTCAGAAACCCGCTTCATCTCTGTGTTCTCTGTGATCTCTGTGGCTTGATCTGCGGTTTTAAGGTTTAACGCTGCGCCATCGGCACGAATTCCCTTTTTTCCGGCCCCAGGAACAATTGGCGCGGGCGGCCGATTTTCTGCTCCGGGTCGGAAATCATCTCGTTCCATTGGGTGATCCAGCCGATGGTGCGCGATATGGCGAAAATGGCGGTAAACATGTTGGTCGGGATGCCGATGGCGCGCAGCACGATGCCGGAATAGAAGTCCACGTTGGGGTAGAGCTTCTTGGAAATGAAATAATCGTCTTCCAGCGCGATGCGTTCCAGTTCGAGCGCGATCTGGAACAGCCGGTCGTCGTGGGCGCCGAGCTCGTTCAACACGTCATGGCAGGTTTCGCGCATCAGGTTGGCGCGCGGATCGAAATTCTTGTACACCCGGTGGCCGAAGCCCATCAGGCGGAAGGGATCGTTCTTGTCCTTGGCGCGGGCGATGAATTTCGGGATATTGGACACGTCGCCGATTTCCTCCAGCAGCTTCAACACCTCTTCGTTCGCGCCGCCATGAGCCGGGCCCCACAGCGAGGCGATGCCGGCCGCGATGCAGGCGAAGGGGTTGGCGCCGCTCGATCCGGCCAGGCGCACGGTCGAGGTGGACGCATTCTGTTCGTGGTCGGCATGGAGGGTGAAAATACGGTCCAGCGCATGCACCAGCACCGGATTGGGCACGTATTCCTCGCACGGGGTGGAAAACATCATGTGCAGGAAATTCGCCGCATACGAGAGCGAGTTGCGCGGGTAGGCGAACGGCTGTCCGATGTTGTACTTGTAGCTCATCGCCGCGATGGTCGGCACCTTGGCCAGCAGGCGGTGGGCCGAAATCTCGCGGTGGCGGACGTCGGTCACCACGCTGGAATCCTGGTAGAAGGCGGACAGCGCGCCGACCACCCCCACCATCACCGCCATCGGATGAGCATCGCGGCGGAAGCCCTTGAAAAAGTTGGTGATCTGGTCGTGCACCATGGTGTGGTTGCGGATGATCTTATCGAACGCCTGCTTCTGCTCCTGCGTGGGGAGCTCGCCGTAATAGAGCAGATGGCAGACCTCGATGAAGTCCGCCTGCTCGGCCAGCTGCTCGATCGGGTAGCCGCGGTAGAGCAGGATGCCTTCGTCGCCGTCGATGAAAGTGATCTTCGAGCTGCAACTGCCGGTGGACATGAAGCCGGGGTCGTAGGTGAACACCCCGTGCTTGCCCAGGTTGCGGATGTCGATCACATCCGGGCCCAGCGTGCCGGAAAGGATGGGCAACTCGATCTCGTCGCCGCCGTCGATTTTCAGATAAGCCTTGCGTTCGCTCATGGCAGTTTTCCTTTAGTTATCAGTTGTCAGTCGTCAGTTATCAGTAACGGCCAGGCAAACCAGTGGGGGTTGGACTGGAAACTGAAAACTTTCAATCAGCTTCTCAACAATTGCAGTACCCGTTGGATATCGGCATCCTCGTTCGTTTCGCCGTCCTGGATCATTCCCCACAAATCGTGGTCCGGATAAGCCAGCAACCGCTTGAACGCCTCTGTTTCCCGCGGCGTAAGCCGCGCGAACTCCCCCTCCAGAAAGCGCGCCAGAACGATGTCGAGTTCCAGCATGCCGCGCCGGCAATCCCAGCGGATACGGTCGTTCATACCGTGCGCTTGACCAGCATATCCTTGATCCGGCCGATCGCCCGTGTCGGGTTCAGCCCTTTCGGGCACACATCCACGCAATTCATGATGCTGTGGCAGCGGAACAGGCGGTACGGATCCTCCAGGTAATCCAGCCGTTCGTCGGTGGCCTGGTCGCGGGTATCGACGATGAAGCGGTACGCCTGCAACAGTCCGGCCGGCCCGACGAATTTGTCCGGATTCCACCAGAACGATGGGCAGGAGGTGGAGCAGCAGGCGCACAGGATGCACTCGTACAGGCCATCCAGCTTCTCGCGCTCCTCCGGCGCTTGCAGACGCTCGATCTCCGGCTCGGGTTCGTTGTTGATCAGGTAGGGCTTGATCGACCGGTACTGCTTGTAGAACTGGCTCAGGTCCACCACCAGATCGCGCACCACCGGCAGGCCGGGCAAGGGACGCAGTTCGATCGGCTGCTTGAGTCCGGACAGTGGCGTGATGCAGGCCAGGCCGTTGCGGCCGTTGATGTTCATCGCGTCCGATCCGCACACCCCCTCGCGGCAGGAGCGGCGCACGCTCAGGGTTTCGTCCTGCGCCTTGAGCAGCAGGATGGCGTCCAGCAGCATCATGTCGCCTGCCTCGATATCCAGCTCGTAGTCCCGCATGGCCGGCTTGGCATCGGTTTCCGGGTTGTAGCGGTAAATCGAAAAACGCATTTCACTCTCCAGAGTAAAGTCAGGAGCGAAGAGTTAGGAGTGAGGAGTAGACCGCACCTAACTCTTCACTCCCGACTCCTGACTCTTCACTTCCAACTCAATAAACCCTCGGCTTCGGCTTGAACGTCTCGACCGTCAACGGTTTCAGCCGCACCGGCTTGTAGTCGAGGTGGCTGCCCTCGCTGAAATACAGGGAATGCTTGAGCCAGTTGCTGTCGTCGCGCTGCGGGTAGTCGTCGCGCGCGTGGGCGCCCCGGCTTTCCTTGCGGGCGGCGGCGGCGGTCATGGTCGCCAGCGCCACGGCCATCAGGTTTTCCAGCTCCAGCGCCTCGATCCGGCCGGTGTTGTAGACTTTGCTCTGGTCGCGCAACGCCACGTCGGGTAATTTCGCGGCGATTTCCCGCATCTGCCGCACGCCTTCCTGCAACACTTCCTCGGTGCGAAACACGCCGCAATGCCGTTGCATGGTCTTGCGCATTTCCTCGCGCAGCGCGTCCACCGTGATGCCGTCGCGCTTTTCGTCCCAGCGGCTGAGCCGCGCCATGGGCCGCTCCAGCGCTTCTTTCGGCACCGGCCGGGAGAACGGGTTTTCCTTGAGATATTCGATCACATGGTTGCCGGCGGCACGCCCGAACACGATCAGGTCGAGCAGGGAATTGCTGCCCAGGCGGTTGGCGCCATGCACCGACACGCAGGCGCACTCGCCGATGGCATACAGGCCGGGCACCGCCTCTTCCGGGCCGGTCTGGGTCGGCATGATCACCTGGCCCTGCATATTGGCGGGAATGCCGCCCATCATGTAATGCACCGTCGGCACCACGGGAATCGGCGCCTCGATCGGATCGACGTGGGCGAATTTCAACGACAGCTCGCGGATGCCCGGCAGGCGCTGCTTGATCACGTCCGGCCCGAGGTGGTCGAGCTTGAGGTAGACGTGGTCGCCGTCCTTGCCGCAGCCGCGCCCCTCGTGGATTTCCACCGCCATGGCGCGCGACACCACGTCGCGGCTGGCGAGGTCCTTGGCATTGGGTGCGTAGCGCTCCATGAAGCGCTCGCCGTTCTTGTTGACCAGGTAGCCGCCCTCGCCGCGCACGCCTTCGGTCACCAGCACGCCGGCGCCGTAGATGCCGGTCGGGTGGAACTGCCAGAATTCCATGTCTTCGAGCGGGATGCCGGCGCGCAGGGCCATGCCCAGGCCGTCGCCGGTATTGATCAACGCATTGGTGGTGGCGGAAAAGATGCGCCCCGCCCCGCCGGTGGCGATCAGCGTGGCGCGGGCCTCGATGAAAATCGGTTCGCCCGACTCGATGCCCATCGCCACCACTCCCAAGGCGTAGCCCTGCCCGTCCATCACCAGGTCGAGCGCGAAATATTCCTCGAAAAAGTGGGTCTTGGCGGCGATGTTGCGCTGGTACAAGGTGTGCAGCATGGCATGGCCGGTGCGGTCGGCCGCGGCGCAGGTGCGCATCACCGGCGCGCCGCCGTAATTCTGCGTCATGCCGCCGAACGGGCGCTGGTAGATCTTGCCGTTGGGCAGGCGGTCGAACGGCATGCCGTAGTGCTCCAGTTCGATCACCGCCTCGTTGGCCTGGCGGCACATGAACTCGATGGCGTCCTGGTCGCCCAGGTAATCCGAGCCTTTCACCGTGTCATACATGTGCCAGTGCCAGTTGTCCTCGTTGACGTTGCCGAGGCTGGCGGCGATGCCGCCCTGGGCTGAAACCGTGTGGGAGCGGGTCGGGAACACCTTGGACACCACCGCCACCTTGAGGTCGGCCTGGGCCAATTGCAGCGCGGCGCGCAGTCCCGCTCCGCCGCCGCCGATGATCACCGCATCGAACGTGCGTTTAGCCAAACTCATTGCAGCCCCCAGAGAATTTGCCCCGACCACGCCGCGTAGGCGACCAGCATCAGGATGACCAGCACTTCGGCCGTCAGCCTGAGCGCGGTGGAATGAACGTAATCCATCAGGATATTCCTGACGCCGACCCAGGCATGAAGATACAGGCTGAGCAGAAACAGCAGGCTGGCCAGGCGCATCCACGGGTGGTGGAAAAGGCCGCTCCAGTCCGCGAATTGCAGCGGCTGGTGGCTCAACAGGAAAGCCACGAGAAACAGCGTGTAAAGCGCCATCACCACTGCGGTCACGCGCTGCATCAGCCAGTCGCGCAGGCCGTAATGCGCCCCCGTCACGATGCGTTCTACCATAGCCAGCCTCCGATCGCGCCGGTGAGCCCAAGGCTGAAAATCAGCACCAGCCGGCTGTTTCTCCGGGTTTTATCGAGATCCAGGCCGAGTTCCAGGTCCATCGCCAGGAAGCGCAATCCGGCGAAGAAATGATGAAGGAAACTCCACAGCAGCCAGACCAGCAGCAGCTTGACCAGCGGATGGGCGA
This sequence comes from Sulfuricella sp., assembly GCA_023266195.1. Classification (GTDB taxonomy): domain Bacteria; phylum Pseudomonadota; class Gammaproteobacteria; order Burkholderiales; family Sulfuricellaceae; genus Sulfuricella. Next base: position 199,050 of record JAHFRP010000002.1, on the reverse strand, counting down.
AACCCTGCCGCACGGTTTCGAAAGAGGCTTTGGAAACGAGCGTCTGATTGAGCACCGCGAGGAACAGGGGAACCGCCGCGAACAACAGCGCGCCGCTCACCCGGTGAAAAAACGAAACCACGCCCGGCAGAGGCAGTTTGATCCTGAGCAGGTTCAGGTATTTCGGGCGCTTCACCACCATGTTGCCTCCGATAAACCTACGAAATTCGTTTAACCGCCGATAACCGCGATAAACGCCGATATTTCATGGTGCCAACATGTAGGTTGGGTTAGGCGCGTTTTTTGCGCCGCAACCCAACAAACCCAAATCTTCACCCACATGCTTACCCCATCCCCACCCCAGTAGTCAGTCAAGGGCATTCCCCCCTTTGAAAAAGGGGGGTTAGGGGGGATTTAGGAACGTCACAAAAGCCACCACCGTCAAATCCCCCTCAATCCCCCTTTTTCAAAGGGGGAGGCCGTCAGCCTTGCCGCATCCTGTGACAACTAGCCCTCCTCTTTGAAGGCGAGGAAATTCACATCAACGCCGCCCTGGCCACCGCCTGCGGAATCCGCTCGATCAACCTGGGATCGAACGGCTTGGGCAGGATGTATTCCTTGCCGAAGGCCATTTCCGTCACGCCGTAGGCCGCGAGCACCTCTTCCGGCACCGGTTCGCGCGCCAGTTCGGCCAAAGCCTTGACCGCCGCGATCAGCATCTTCTCGGTAATGCTCTTTGCGCGCGCATCGAGCGCGCCGCGAAAAATGAAAGGGAACCCCAGCACGTTGTTGACCTGGTTGGGGAAGTCGGAACGGCCGGTGGCCATGATCAGGTCGTCGCGCGCGGCGTGCGCTTCCTCGGGAAGGATTTCCGGGTCGGGATTGGCCATGGCGAACACAATGGGCCTGGCCGCCATGCCGGCGATCATGTCGCGGCTGACCAGATCGGGGCCGGAAACGCCGATGAATACGTCCGCGCCGCCCATGGCGTCGGACAGGGTGCGCATCGGCGTGTCCTTGGCGAATTCCTGCTTATAGGCGTTGAGGTCGTTGCGGCCGGAATGGATCACGCCCCTGCTGTCCACCAGGGTCATGTTTTCCTTTTTCGCGCCCATCGAAATCAGCAGCCGCATTCCCGCGAGGCCTGCCGCGCCGGCGCCAAGGCAGACCAGTTTCGCCTCTTCCAGTTTCTTGCCCTGGATTTCCAGTGCGTTGAGCAGGCCGGCGCAGATGATCACCGCGGTGCCGTGCTGGTCGTCGTGGAAGACTGGGATGTCGAGGCGTTCTTTGAGTGCCTTTTCTATTTCGAAACAATGTGGTGCGGCGATATCTTCAAGGTTGATGCCGCCGAAGGTGGGCGAAATATTGACCACGGTTTCGATGAAGGACTCGACGCTGGGCGCATTGACTTCGATATCGAACACGTCGATCCCGGCGAAGCGCTTGAACAGGATGCCCTTCCCTTCCATCACCGGCTTGCTCGCCAACGGCCCCAGGTTGCCCAGGCCGAGAATGGCGGTGCCGTCGGTAATGACCGCGACCAGGTTGCCCTTGTTGGTGTAGCGGTAGGCGTTTTCCGGATTGTCGGCGATTTCGCGCACCGGCGCGGCCACGCCGGGGGTGTAGGCGAGAGAGAGGTCCAGCGCCGTGGCACAGGGTTTGGAAGACTCGACCGAGATTTTCCCCGGCTTGGGAAACTCGTGATAGTCGAGCGCTTGTTGCTTGAGACTGTTCATTGACGAGTCCTTGAGTCCGTGTCGCCCGGATGGAACGTAGCAAAATCCGGGCTAACGGTCAGCCAATATTAAAGCAAGGGCATTCCCCCTTTTTCAAAGGGGAAAGCCGTCAGTCAAGCATCCCTGTGCAACGTGACTGACGGCTAGCCCAATTCGTTAAGATAGCAATGCCGCGTAGTGTTGCAGCGGCTCACGCGCCACTCCACCGGCTGGTCGCTATAAGTGTAGGCGACCCGGTCGATGTCCAGCAGCGGCGAATCCGGTGCGACGCCGAGCAGCTTCGCCGCCGTTTCGTCCGCCGCTATCGCCTGTATCCGCTCCTCGGCGCGGATGATCCGCGTGCCGTAGCGCGATTCGTAAAGGCTGTAGAGCGTGCCGTCGAATTCGTTGATCAGGGCCTCGCTCATCCCCTTGAACAAGGTGGCCGACAGGTAGATGTCGTCCAGGATCAGCGGCTCGCCCGAAAATTTGAGCAGGCGGCGCACCATCACGATCGGCGCTCCGCGTTTCAGCCCCAACCGCTCGGCGGCGGTGCTGTCCGCCTTGCCGCGCTCGCAGTAGAGCACTTCGTTGACGGGCACTTCCTTCTTGCCGCTCAACTCGACGATGCGCAGAAAGCGGTACTGGGTATGCTCCTCGGTATGGGTGGCCACGAACGTGCCCTTGCCCTGGCGCCGCACCAGGATGTTCTCCGCCGCCAGCGCGTCGATCGCCTTGCGCACCGTCCCCTGGCTCACCTTGAAGCGATTGGCCAGTTCCAGCTCGCTGGGGATCACCTCGCCCGGACGCCACTCGCCGGCTACGAGGCTTTGTGTGATCAATATCTTGATCTGCTCGTAGAGCGGCCGGAAAGTTGGTGTCGAATGCGATTTGGTCATGGTCTGCTTGCCTTTATTGTTAACGTAGCACGATCAACTGGATTAGTCCACTATCTTATATAAGATATCTTACATAAGCTAATTGTTGAAATATACCTTATTCGACCGCATTATACCGAAACTTCGGTTTAATGCCTTGCGAAACAAAGGTTCCCGCGATGCGCTTTCGTAGTGCCATCGTCGAAAATGGCGCATACGCAAAACTATTTACACCTCCTGTCTGTCAAACCAAACAGCGCTTGCTCTGCAACCCACGACCCTGAACCGCGGTCGATGGCGGTTGTAGGTGCGAATTCATTCGCACAAGCAAATGGATTTCGTGCGGGTGAATTCGCACAAGGGGAAAATCGGACAGCAGGCTGTGATGAGCTCATCAATCGACCGGCACTCGAGACATTCCATCGTTTCTCCAGATCGCTTCGTGGCCGGAACCGTTTCCAAGATCGTCCTTTCCTACGCCGGCTTTTCGGCGCTGTGGATAATCGTATCCGACCAGTTGGTATCGCTCCTGTTCAGCGATCCGGCCACCATCGCCCGCATCAGCACCGTCAAGGGCTGGCTGTTCGTGATCGTGACCTCGCTGCTGCTGGCTTCGCTGCTCCGCCACTACCTGAATATCCTCGCAGCGAAGAGGGCCAAACTGCAGAAAAGCGAGGAGCGCTGGAAATTCGCACTGGAAGGCTCGGGCGACGGCGTGTGGGACTGGAACGTGCAGAGCGGCGAAGTGAATTTTTCCAGGCGCTGGAAGGAGATGCTCGGGTTCGCCGAAAACGAGATCGGCGGCCATCTCGACGAGTGGAATAAACGCGTCCACCCGCAGGATCTGCCGCGCGTCATGGCGGACCTGCAGGCGCATTTCGACGGCAGCGCGCCCGGCTACGCCAGCGAGTACCGCGTGTTGTGCAAGGACGGCAGCTGGAAATGGATACTCGCCCGCGGCATGGTGGTCAGCCGCACCGAGGATGGCCGCCCGCTACGCATGATCGGCACGCACTGCGACATTTCCGAACGCAGACGATCCGAACAGGCGTTGAAGGAACAGAAGGAATTCCTGGACGCCATTCTGGAAAACGAGCCGGAGTGCGTGAAAGTCCTTGCCCTCGACGGCCGGCTGTTGCAGATGAACCGCGCCGGCCTGGCCATGCTGGAAGTCGACTCGCTCGAAGAGGCCAAGCAATTCGGGTTGTCGCGGTTTATCGACCCGGAATATCGTTCGTCCTTCCTGGAGTTGGAACAGCGAGTTTTCGCCGGCGAGACCGGCATGCTCGAATTCCCGATTATTGGCAAGCGCGGCACGCGGCGCTGGCTGGAAACCCACGCGACGCCGCTGCGGGACACGGAAGGCAAGGCTTATGCCCTAGTCGGCGTAACCAGGGATGTCACCGCACGCAAGGCGGCCGAAGCCCGGATCGAGTTCCTGGCCTACCACGACGCGCTGACCGAACTGCCGAACCGCCTGCTGACCAAGGACCGTGTGGAACTGGCCATCTCGGCGGCCGAGCGCGTCGGCACCAAGACCGCGCTGTTGTTTCTCGATCTCGACAATTTCAAGACCATCAACGATTCGCTCGGCCACATCGTCGGCGACGCCCTGCTCAAGGGGGTTGCGGCGCGGTTGCGCGAATGCCTGCGCGACTCCGATACGCTGAGCCGGCAGGGTGGGGACGAGTTTCTGGTCGTGCTGCCCGACGTGGGCGGCAACGAGGCCATCATCGAAGTATCCGAAAAGATTCTGGAGCGCATGGGCGAAACGTTCGGCATCGACAATTATGAATTGTCCACCTCCCTGTCGATCGGCATCGCGGTTTATCCGGACGACGGCGACGACTTCGACACTCTGCTCAAGAAGGCCGATACGGCCATGTACCAGGCCAAGGGCGCGGGGCGGAACACTTACCGCTTCCACACCGAGCAGATGAATGCCGACGCCATCGAACATCTGTACATGCGCAATGGGCTGCGGCAGGCGGTGCAGATGGGCGAATTCGCACTGCTCTACCAGCCGCAGGTCAACCTCGATAGCGGCGCCGTGATCGGCGCCGAGGCGCTGATCCGCTGGAACCACCCCGAACTCGGCATGGTGCCGCCCAAGCGCTTCATCTCGATTGCCGAAGACAGCGGGTTCATCGTGCCGATCGGCGACTGGGTGCTGCGCGAAGCGTGCCGCCAGGCGGCCGTATGGCAGCGCGCCGGGTTGCCCGACCTGGTCGTCGCCGTGAATCTCTCGTCGGTGCAATTCAAGCGCGGCAATCTGGAAACGAGCGTCACGCAGGCGCTGACCGAATCGGGGCTGGACCCCGCCCTGCTCGAACTCGAATTGACCGAATCCATCCTGATTCAGGACACCGAAAAAGTGCTGGCCACGTTGCAGCGGCTCAAGGCGCTCGGCGTGAATCTTTCCATCGACGATTTCGGCACCGGCTATTCGAGCCTCTCCTACCTCACGCGCTTCAATGTGGACAAGCTGAAAATCGACCAGTCCTTCGTCCACGACATGGCCGACAACCCCAACGATGCGGCCATCGTCCTTGCCATCATCCAGATGGCCCGCAGCCTGAACCTCAAGACGATCGCCGAAGGCGTCGAGGACGAACGCCAGCTTTCCCTACTGCGGCGCCAGCAGTGCGACGAGGCGCAAGGCTATCGCTTCGCGCGGCCGATGCCGGCGGAGGAATTGTTTGTGTGAAGACGGAAGCTTGATTCGATTCGCGGCAATCCGTGGCTGAAAGCTTTCTCATCGATGCTGCTGTGGGTCAGGCTTTCAGCCTGACTGTACGGCTAAAGCCGTACCCACAACACAACTCCGGCAACTCCGCAACTCCGGCACTGGCCGCCCTTCCGCCCCAAAACCGTTGACTATAATGATTCCAGGCAAGCCGCCACGCGGCCCAAGCAATTCTGAAGGAGGTCGTCATGAAAGCATTGATCGTCAGCGCGGACCATTTCGAGGATACCGAGCTTCTGGTGCCCTATTATCGGCTGAAGGAAGAAGGCTTCAAGGTGGAGGTCGCTTCGGTTTCGCGGAGGAGAATCATCGGCAAGCATGGCTATGAAGTCGAGGTGGACAAGGCGCTGCGGGACGTCAACCCGGACGATTACGATCTCCTCGTACTGCCCGGCGGCAAAGCGCCGGCGGCCTTGCGCAAGGAGCCGGCAGCCCTGGAAATCGCGAAGGATTTTTTCCGCAAGAATAAACCGGTCGCGGCGATCTGCCATGGGCCGCAAATCCTGACCACGGCCGGCGTGCTCACCGGGCGGCACGCCACCTGCTACCCTTCCGTCGCCGACGAACTGAAGGAATCGGGCGCCCTCTACGAAGACAGCGAAGTCGTGGTGGACGGCAACCTGGTCACTTCCCGACAGCCCGCCGACCTGCCGGTTTTCATGCAGGAAATGCTCAGGATGGCGAGAAAAAGCGCGAAATAGCTCAAGGAGAATAATCATGAAAACCCGATTTGCAGGTTTCGAACCCATCCGGCGGGATCGCCTGATTCAGGAGTTCAGGCACGACGCCTATCAGGCGCGCCTGAAGCCGGCCGAGCCCACCAGTTGTCCGGTGTGCGGGGCCGTGTTTCACCAGGGGCGCTGGCAGTGGGCGCCGAAGCCCGCCGATGCCCACGAGGAAATCTGCCCCGCCTGCCATCGCATCCAGGACGAATTGCCTGCCGGCTTCGTGACCGTGGGCGGGCCTTTTCTCCAGGAACATCGGGAAGAACTGCTGAACCTGGTAAAAAACGAGGAAACCCGTGCCAAGGCGGAACACCCGCTGGAGCGGATCATCAAGATCGAGGACGAAGATGGCGGCATCCTGATCACCACTACCGAAATCCACCTCGCCCGCGACATCGGCGAAGCGCTGCATCACGCCTACAAGGGCGACCTGGAATTTCACTACAACGAGCAGGAGGACTTGCTGCGGGTGGTGTGGGAGCGGTGAAATTGGGGAACACTATAGGTGCGAATTTATTCGCACCATCAAGGCTTCTGGGCGGTGCGAATAAATACGCACCTATCGGGGCTGCCGCCTGTAATGCGTACCGACACGCCGAACTCAAGCCACTTCCAGCCTGTTGATCACCTTGTTCACCGCAAAAACGTACCAGGCGTCGAGTTCGGCCATTTTGCGTTCGTCCGTGGTGCCTACCAGCCCTTCCAGGGTGACCACGTAGTCCTGAGCGCTGACGCGGATCTGCTCGGCGTGAACGAGGGGGTCTTTTTCCAGCACCAGGCGTACGGCGTCGACGACTTCGCCATCGCTGTCTTCTTCGGGCGGCACCACTTCGAGGCCGTTGATCACATCGCGGCAGCCGGGTGTCCACCAAGCCAACGCGCCGGTCAGACGCTTGTGAGAGAGACTGATCACTTCTCCATCCAGGGTGATGATCCCGTCTTCCACCGCCAGGTTCGATCACGCCGGAGTCCGCTTCCCTCAGTTTTTCCTCTCTCCCCTTGTACCAGGCCCGCAAGCCGACATTGCTCAGTGCGGGTTCCTGCAACAAAAAGTTCCCGACAGCGACACGGATATCGCCGTCGCCCCTGCGTTCGGCGGGAATCACCCGCAACCGGTTCACCACGCCTCTGACGCCATGCGCCGCGCCGCCGAGTTCGAGGGCGAGTTTCTTCGCGGCGATGTCCGCCACGTCCCCTTCCAGCGTCAGAACGCCGTTATCGAAAGCCATGGCGATGGGGTGATGGTGCAGGCCGATGCGGGCTTCCCGCTCGAACGCCGCGTGGATTTGCTTCGTTACCGCTTTGCTGGTGTCCATGATCAGTCTCCGAAGTCTTGCCTGGCGGGAACCTCACGGGGAGCCATGGGGCAGTGGTTTTCAGTATAGACAATGAGCACTCGCCATATAACTTCATCTCGCCGCCTCGCTCAGCGTGATCAGTCGCATGACGAGTTTCCCGGCCGGATCCGTGATGGCGACCTGGCGGGCATCCAGAGTGGCTTGGGTGGCCGGGGCATGCAGGACGAAATCGACAGGCGCATCGCCGCCGGTGCCCGCAGCCAGGGGATTCTCGTCCGCGCCGAACAATTGGCTGAAGTCGAATTCCTGCACGCCTGGCGCCGGAATGCCCAGAAGAGTCGTGGCCAGCGGCGACATGCCCAGCGTTTTCCATAGTGGATCGGTGATCACGACCGCGCCCGGCAACCGGGGAACGATGCCGCTCCTGCCGTTTTTTGCCAAGGCCAGACTGGCCTGGATCCGGGCCAGCAATTCTCTTTTGTTGAACGGCTTGCTGATGAAATCGGTTGCACCAGCTTCGATGCCCCTGATGCGTTCTTCCGGCAGGGACAAGGCGGTGACCATGATCACCGGCAGAATGGCGAATTCAGGATCACGCCTGATTTCGTTGCATACTTCGTAGCCTGTCATTCCCGGCATGCGCACGTCCAGCACCATGGCGTCGGGTTTCTCCCTGCGCAGCGTCGCCAATGCCTCCGGGCCGTTGGCCGCCTCCAGCACCCGGTAGCCGGCATCGTTCAGGATCAGGCGCAGCAGCTTGACGTTGGGCGGCGTGTCGTCCACCACCAGGATCGTCGCCAGTTCCTCAGGCATGTCCCGCCCTCCTGCCGCCGCGGAGAAAACGCTCCACCACCTCGGGCAACAGCCGGGTGTCGATCGGTTTGCTCACGTAGCCGTCGAAACCCGCCGCCAGGAACCGGCTTTCGTCGTTTTTCATGGCTTGCGCCGTGATCGCCACAGCCGGAACCGCATCGAGCTCGGCGTTTTCCCGCACCGCGCGGATGATGTCCAGTCCGCTGCCGCTCCCCAGGCGGATGTCGAGCAGGAGCAAATCCGGCTTCCTGTTCCTTAGCAAATCCAGAGCCTGTTCGACGCTTTCGGCCTCCTGGATGCGATAGTGCTTGCCCAGGATGACGCGGATCAGCTTGCGGTTGGCGTGGTCATCCTCGACCAGCAGGATGGTTTTAGGTTGTTCTTCCATTATTTTTTCCGTCCGCGACCAGCTTGCCCCGTTTGAATAGCCTAGTAATAGTCGCCAGCAGCCTTTCTTCAATCAGCTCATTGTCCCGCACCAGGACAAACTCAATGTCGCCTCCCTCCCCGCTTCCTTCGGGATGGCCTATTCCGGTGGTCAATGCCAAAACTGGAACATGTGCGGTTTCCGGTTCAGCTCGCAATCCCTCCAACAATGCATAGCAGTCCATCCCGCCGGCCAACAAGTCGGTGACCACCAAATCGGGGTGGACGTGTTTGGCCAGCCAGGCCGCTTTGTCGGCGCCCAATGCCAGAACGACTTCATAACTCTCCTGCGCGACCACCATCGCCAGGAGGTTCAACTTGTCGAGGTCGGTATGGACCACCATTACCTTACGGCAAACACCCTCGTCCCGCGGCATGCAACGCTCCAGCGCCCGGAGCAGTTCGCTCCGCCCAACCGGTTTGACCAGATAATCCGACGCGCCCAGCTCGAACCCCAGCGACTGGCGGTCCAACACGGAGATGATCACGACGGGGACGTCCTGCGTACCGGGTGTCGCCTTCAATTGCGCCAGCACGTCCCAGCCGTCCATATCGGGCAGCAGCAAATCCAGCGTAATTGCGGTCGGGCGGCATCGGCCGGCCAGCGCCAGTGCCTGGGCGCCGCTCCCGGCTATCGTCACGCGGTAGCCGGCCTGGGACAAATAGAGCGACAGGAGTTTTGCCGCCTGCGGGTTGTCCTCCACCACCAGGATGGCTCTGCCTTGGTCCGGGCAGAGTCCGCTGCCGTTCTGAGGGTCGTTTGACGCATCCGTCATTTTCAGTCCTCGTTGATGGCTTCTAGCTGGAAAAAGCAAATTTTGAATTCCTGGTTTTGAATTTTGAATGGCGATGCCGCTACGCGGCGTCTTTTGAATTCAAAATTCACAATCAAGAAGTTATCGGCTGCCGCGGCAGCAGCACATGGAAAGTGCTGCCCGCACCGAATTGACTTTCCACCCAGATTTTTCCCTTGTGCGCTTCCACCAGTCGTTTGGAAAGCGCCAGCCCCAGCCCGGTTCCTTCATGGCGCCGGGTATAGGAAGCATCGACCTGGCTGAATTCGACGAAAATCCGGTCCATGTCTTCCGGGTGCAGGCCGATGCCGGTGTCGGCCACCGTCACATGCAACCGATCTCCTTCGATCGCGCCGGTGACGGTCACGCCACCGTGGTCGGTGAACTTCACCGCGTTGGACAGCAAGTTGAACAATATCTGCTTGAAACGGATCTGGTCGACGTTGATCAGGCCCAGATCGGGCGGGATGTCCCATTGAATCGTAAGCCCCTTCTTTTCCGCCGCGCCGCGCAAGGTGGTGATGGTCTCGCGGATGGTCTGCGCGATGGGCACCGTCTCGTAGAAAAGCTCCAGACGGCCCGCCTCCACCTTGGCGAGATCCAGCACGTCGTTGATCAGGCGCAGCAGAAGCTGGCCGGCGTTGTGGATGTCGCCCAGGTATTCGAGCTGGTCGGCGTTGAGCGGCCCGGGAAGCTGGTCTTGAAGCACTTCGGTGAAGCCGATGATGGCGTTGAGCGGCGTCCTGAATTCGTGGGACATGTTGGCCAGGAACTGGCTTTTCGCCGCGCTGGCGGCCTCGATCTGGCTGTTGAGCGCCTGCAGCTTGTCCATGGCGGCGGAGTAATGAACCATGTAGCTCTGGATGCCCAGCTGCATGTCCAGATTCATGATCTTGTCCAGGGCGAGAATGTGGTCCACTACCGCCGCCGCGTCGGCCGAATAGCGCGCCAGGATCATCGGGTAGAGGATGCGGTGGTAAAGCTGGAACGCGCCGATGAACCAGTGCGGCTCCACCCGGACGACGTTGTGGATGAAGCCGATGCGCCAGCGCCGCGTGAAATAGGCGGCGTCGTAGGGCCCGGCCAGCGCCTGCATCAGATAGGCTTTCTGCGCCTCCTTGAGGCGGGAGACCATGGCCTCGTCCTTGAACACCTGGCGGGTATCCTCGAAGGCGAGCAGGTGTTGATAGAACAGCTCGGCGATCTCGGCCCGCCGCTCGCGAAACAGTTCTTCAAGGTCGTGCAGAAGTTCGGCGTCCCGCGCCTCGAAACCCAGAAAAGCCAGCCGCTGGCTACGCGATGCGTCGTCGAAAAGCGGTGGGATTACTTCGCCGTAGCCCTGCTCTTCCATGACCGTTACCTCCTATCCCTACCGGAAAATGCGAGGTCCGGAATGTCGCTGCGGCGCCTCATCGCCTTGGCCTTCTCCGCATAATCCAGCATGGCGGCCACCAGCGTTGCGTGGCTCCAGGTCAGGGGCGACACGGAAAGGAACTCGCCGGTGACGGGATGCACCTGTTCCGGCAATATCCCGGACGGCAGCGCGCGTTCGGCGGCCCAAGCCAGCAGGGGGATGACGTCCTCCAGGGACTTGCGGCTGCCCGCCGCCGCGATACGGTATTGGGCGAGCCAAAGCGTGCAAATCACCCAGGGGTTCCCCGGCGCGCCCGCGCTCTCCATCGCCCGCTGGTAGCTGTCGCCTTCGTAGCGCGCCACTCCGCCGCTGCCGACCTTGACCCACAGCCGCTCCTCGACCGCCTGCGCGGTTCTGGCCATGCGTTCGTCGAGCGGATCGTAGCCGCCGAAAACGACCAGGCCGAGCAGGCTGGCATCGACCGTGGAATCGCGGATTTGCAGCCCATCGTCGAACAGGATGCCGCGGGCAAAACGGCCGTCGCGCTGGCAGTAGAGATGGCGGTCGAGCGCCTCGCGCACTTCCAGTGCGCCGGCCAGATAGGCTTCTGCGCGTGCATCCTGAAACAGTGTCGCCAGGCCGGCAGCGGCTTTCAGGCCGGCAATCACGGTGGCCGTGGTGTAGGTGAATACGCCCCGCCGCTCTTCCCAAAGGTCGTAGGACGGCAGCGGCAATCCAGTCTTGTCGCTGCGGAAGTCCATCAGGAAATCGGCGGCGCGCTCGACAAAAGGACTGTAAAGCGGCCGGATCGCCTCAATATCGCGATGAACGAGGTAATGGTTCCAGATGGCCCAAATCACCAGGGCCGTCTCGTCCTCCTGGATGGGAAAAACCATTTCCTCGCCCTGCAGCCAGGGCTGCCAGGAACTGCCGACCGAACCGTCTGGATTGTACTTGTGCATGAGAAAACCGGTCTCGGCCAGGATACTGGCCGAATAATTGTAGTTGACCGCTTTTTGCGCACAAAATTCCAGAAACCGCTGGCTCAGCCCGCCATAACCGGCGCGATCCAGCGCCTGCGACACTACCGCGCCGTCGCGCGGCCACATGTAGCTGTAAGTGTCCTGGTTGAACTGGCGGATATCGGTGTCGTTGGCCGCGATCACCGCCCCGCCCCGGTCGATCTGGGTGCGCAGCACCAGCAGGCTGCGCCTGTAGCGCTCGGCCAGCAGCGGCGGCAGCCCGTAAAAATCCTTTTCCCCGGCGAGTATCCAGCGGCGCCAGTAATCGGTATTGCGCTCGATCAGGCGATCCGGCCCGAGCTGGATCGCCAGGCGATGCAGTTCCTCCACCTCGCGATAGTTTTCCCCCACCGCCATCCAGTAGTGGCAAACCGTTTCCTGCCCGGCATCGATCGAAAGATGAATGCCGATGACCGAATCCACCGCGCCCTGGGAAATCGGATTGCCGCCCAGTTCGCCGTCCTCGGCGTCGCGCCAGGTGCCCTCCAGGCCGCGGTTGCGCTTGGTGCCGGTGGCGAAATGGGTGACGCCGAGCGTGGCTTCCGTGGCGCAGCTCGTCAGGAAATAGCGCGGGCCCTTGTAATGGATCAGGCAGGCATTCTTGGGGTCGAAAAACACCGTGTCGCCGATCTCGTTTTCCATCGCGTTGAGATCGGTGTGGAAGAAAATGCGCGGCGCCAGCGTGCGGGTTGACAGGTTCTGCACTCGCACGCGCCGCACCAGGATATTTTTCTCGTAATCGACGGCGTCGTTGAAATAGAGGCGCAGCGGGAAACGAGGATGGGTCGCGCTGACCGAGGTCACCAGCGTGTCGGCGATATAGTCCCGGTGAAGCGCCCAGCTCCCGCGGCCGAGCCAGGAAAACTCCCCTTCCAGCCACACGCCGAACCGCCACGGATAGCCCAGCGCATGGTTCTCCTTGCCGACGCGGGGATAGTAGAAATCGCGAATCTGGTAATCGAAATCGAAAGCGGCCAGCAACGTACCGTTGCCGATAGGAAGGTCGCGCGGCATGGCTTCATCCCGAGGTCAGCTATCATTCTTCATTGTAGAACAAGAAACTGACTACGGTTGGCATGCCTGCGACGTATTGAGCTCCTGTTCTATTTCAGCGCTCCATCGTGTTTCGTTTGCCTCAACCGAGCGCCTGCCCCAGATCGGCGATCAGGTCGGCGGCGTCCTCCAGACCGATGGAGAGCCGGACCATGGTGTCGGAGATGCCGCGCCGCGCGCGCTCATCCGGCGCCAATCCGTGATGGGTAGTGGTCACCGGCATGGTAACCAGGCTTTCCACCCCGCCCAGGCTGGGCGCGATGGCGAACAGCCTGAGTTTGTCCACCATCCGCACCGCATCCTCGTATGCACCCTTGACTTCCAGCGTCAGCATGCCGCCGAAGCCGTGCATCTGCGACTTGGCCACGGCATGGCCGGGGAAATCGGCCAGGCCGGGATAAAACACCCGCGCCACGCCCGGATGCCCAGCCATCGCCTCGGCCACGATCTGAGCCGTGGCGTTCTGCCGCTCCACCCGCACGACCAGGGTGCGCAGGCTGCGCGCCAGCAGCGATGCGGTCTCCGGCGCGATCATGGCGCCCAGGTTCTTGCGCCAGTTCCACACCGGCGCCAGCAGCTCCTTCGGCCCCATCAAGGCACCAGCGGTAATGTCGCTGTGGCCGCCGAGATACTTGGTGGCGCTGTGGACGACGAAATCCGCGCCGAGCGCCAGCGGATTCTGGTTCACCGGCGAGGCGAAGGTGTTGTCCACCGCCACCAGAGCGCCGTATTCGTGGGCCGCATCGCTGATTTTGCGGATATCCAGCACTTCCAGCGTCGGGTTGGTCGGCGTCTCGAAAAACACCAGGCTGGCGCCCGTTTCCAGAAAGGTCTTCAACCCATCGAGCTCGCTGCCGAGGAGAAAATGAGTGGGGATGCCGAGCTCGGGCAATTGGCTGGCGAGGAACTCCATGGTGCCGCCGTAGGCGTCGCCGATGCAGACCACGCCCTTGCGCCCATGAGCGAAAAACAGCGCGGCTTCCGCAGCCATGCCCGAGGAAAACGCCCAGGCCGCCTCCGCGCCTTCCAGCGCGGCGAGCTTTTCTTCCAGGCTGAACAGGGTGGGGTTGAGGCCGTAGCGCGTATAGAGGCTGCCCGGCTTTTTGCCGTCCACCACGTCGAGCAGGTCGGCGGTGGAGTCGAACTTGAAGGTGGTGCTGGTATAAACCGGCGTATGCGGCGAGCCATGGGCATCCTTGATTTCGCCTGCATGGATGCAGCGGGTGGCAAGGCCCTTGTTCTTGTCGTTCATTCAACCCCCTCGAGAAAATGTTCCAGAATGGCTTCCAGCCGCGCGAGCAGGTCCGGCGCGGCGCTCGGGTCCACCCCGATAGTCGCGAGGCCGGCATGGATGTCTTCGGGCGACAGGATCACGCCGTCGGATGGTTGCAGCGCCACCCCATTCACCCACATGGCGGGGAACCCCTCGCCGTGCGCGTCGCGGCAATCGGTGTGGATAACGCGCTTTGCCAGGCCCAGGCTGGATGATAATTCCTCGGCATAACGCACGTAAAGCATGCATCGCCCGCCGGGCGGATGCTGGGACAATACTTTGATCGGTTCGGGCATGGTGCTCCTTATATTCTGGAAAAAGCATTTAGCCACGGAGAACACAGAGTTCACAGAGGAAAAACAAGGGCGTCTGGACGAACCCGTGCCAACCTCTCAAGAAACATCATGCAACCCATTGATTATGCGTGGTGCGCACGGCGCACTCTACAGTGGTTCTTCGGCGCGATTTGCGGCATAGGGCCGATTGCCTCGCTAATTACTGGCGATCACGATGAAAACATTTTGGCCGATGAAGGCGTTGCGCTTGACCCGCACGCCGTGCATCGAGTAAGCGAGCGGTCGAAAGTCCTTGTTCTCTCGTTCGTCGGGCACAAGAACGGTCAGTTTTTTGTTTGCCCCCTTGGCAAAACGGCTGGCTTTTTCCAATGCCAGCCTGCCGCCTTGTGTTAATTCGGTCGAGGTGAAGAATATTTCTTTTGACGGAATCAGCAGCCCGACGTCGCTCTGGTCCGAACCGTTTCCAGTTTTGATCACCACCCGCTCCGCCTGGACCAAGCCATGCATCGCATGGATGTATTCTCCGACGTCGCCCGGCGATGGTTCGGCTATCGCGTTTATGGAAAAAAGCAGCAGAACAAACAATTTTTTCATCCCGGTCTCCTTAAAACCGCTTTTTTGTCAGGCCACGCTCTTGATCATGATGTAGGTCGCGACGAAAATCAGAAACACCCCGAAGCTGCGCTTCAATGTTTCCTGCGAGAAGCGGTGGGCCAGGCGCGTGCCGGCAAAGCTGCCGGCCACCGTCACTGCGGTAAAGGACGCCATCATCGTCCAGTCCACCGGCACCGCGCCCAGGTAGCCGGCGAAGCCGGTGGACGCGTTGGCCGCGACGATGGCGAGCGAGGTGCCGACGGCGATTTTCATCGGGATGCCGGACAGCAGCACCAGCGCCGGCACGATCAGAAAGCCGCCGCCCACGCCGACCAGTCCGGTTAGCGCACCGACGCCGATGCCGAGCAGGGCGATCTGGCCCATACGCCCCTTGAGTTTTCCGGTTTCGGCGAACGAAACGGCAGGGCCGCCCGCCACGGCCAGTTGCGCCGCCTGCACAACGGGCTGTTTTTTGGTTTTCAGCATCCTCCAGGCAGCGGCTAGCATCACCAGGGCGAACAACCCGAGCTGAAACGTGACCGGCGTATGCACGCCCAGCCGCGTTCCACCGAAGGTGCCGGCCGCCCCGAACAGGCCGAACACCGCAGCCACTCCGATATCCACATTGCCCCGCCGCCAGTTGTCCCAAGCCGCGATAGTGGCGGTGATGGCGACGATACCCAGGCTCATGGCAATGGCCTGTTTCGGCTCCACGTGCAGCAGGTACAGGAGCGCCGGCACGGCGATAATGGAGCCGCCGCTGCCGAGCAGCCCGAGCACGATGCCGGTCGCGGCACCGGAGAGCATGGCGAGAAGAATCATTTGGGTTTACCTAAAAAATTACAACTATCAATTGAACATTTGAATAATGAACAAAAAAAGCCGTCAAAACACCAGTACCTTGTCCGCCCATTCGGTCCACTCCGCCAGATGCTCCAGCGTGGAATGCCGGGCGCCGGGAATCAATTCCTCTTCCCGCAGCCCGCGCGCATCCATGCACATGCCGCATACGCCGATCTCCCCGCCGCGCTTGAGCACGCTCTGGGCGAAGAATTCGATGTTGTAATAGCCCTCGGGCACTTTCTGCCCGGCCTTGGCACATAGGGCGGCGTCACTCAGCAGAAAAATCCTGATTTCGTTGCCCTCGTGCTTGGACAGGGCGCGCGCCAGGCGAAAGCCGTTGTAGCTGCGCTCGGTGCCGTAGGGCGGATCGTTGAGAATAAACAGGGTTTTCATCATTGCCTCCTTGCAAAAGACCTGCGCCGGATTGAGGCGTGGGCGTGTGTCTCCACTTGGTAATGCAATACCGCATAGAATGGCTGGATGGCATCACAAAACAAACGATCAAACGACCATTTGAATATAGTATGGATGGACAATCATAAAATTGTCAATGGTTTTTCGACTAGCCTACCAAGGAAGACCCCCGGCCGGGGGGCGCTGGCGGAACGACAATCTCGGTGGCAATGCCCGGCGATCCACGGCCTTCATGGCACCGTAGGCGCGAGCGACTACGACTTGTCATTGTTCCCGATTGAAATGGAGCGGCTGGAAAAACTGAAATCGGGCTCCGATGCCCGGAAACGCTGTCTTTCTATTGCCAGGCAGACGCGGCCTTCCGGTGGACCGTTATCTTCACTAACAAGGCAAAAAAACACCATCAATGCCCAGCCTGAAGATGATCTTGGACAGGCATTTGTATTACTGGCTAGCTTTCTGGAGGAAAAATCGCCATTGGTGGATCTGGATATTCATGGCGCCAATTTTATGCTGCGCCCCGATACAGGAGAAGCCGCTATCACCGATCCATTCATGGATGTTCAACAATCCCGGGGCGCCGTCAGCAAGGCGTGCCAGGAGCGATGATCATATAAGGCTAACGGTCATGGCGAATCGCCGCCCCGAATCATGAAACGGGGATTCGCCATGACCGGCCCTCTCCCGCAAGCACCCGCGAGGAGTATCCCCGCCGGGTTCCCGCTGCTACGCAACGACCTCGGCGAGATGGGCGAGGGGGACGAGGTCTCGCTTCGCGAGTTTTACGCTAAAGTAACAGATGTTCCCGAGAACTTCCGGCGCAACCGACAGGGCTGCTTTAACGACATCCATAATCGGCGTTCTTGTCAAAGCCGCCCCCTGTCCTACCCCACCCACTTCCTCGCATTCCTGAACATCCGCATCCACGGCCCGTCTTCGCCCCAACCCTCCGGATGCCATGAGTGCTGCACCGCGCGGAACACGCGTTCCGGGTGCGGCATCATGATGGTGAAGCGGCCGTCCGGCGTGGTCAGGCCGGTGATGCCCTGGGCCGAGCCGTTGGAGTTGGACGGATAGGTTTCGGTCGGGTTGCCGCGGTTGTCGACGAAACGCAGCGCCACCTGGGCGGCCTGCATCTGCTCGGGGCTGCGGAATTCGGCGTAGCCTTCGCCGTGCGCCACGACGATGGGCATGCGGCTGCCGGCCATGCCGTCGAGGAACAGCGACGGGCTTTGCGGCACTTCCACCATGACGAAGCGCGCTTCGAACTGCTCCGATTTGTTGCGCACGAAATGCGCCCAGTTTTCCGCGCCGGGGATGATGGAGTACAGGTTGCTCATCATCTGGCAGCCGTTGCACACGCCCAGGGCGAAGGTGTCGCTGCGCCGGAAGAACGCCTCGAACTCGTCGCGGGCGCGGCTGTTGAACAGGATGGATTTGGCCCAGCCCTCGCCCGCGCCCAGCACGTCGCCGAACGAGAAGCCGCCGCAGGCAGCAAAGCCGCGGAAATCCCTGAGCGCGACGCGGCCTTCGATGATGTCGCTCATGTGCACGTCCACCGCGTCGAAGCCGGCGCGGTCGAAGGCGGCGGCCATTTCCACCTGGCCGTTGACGCCCTGCTCGCGCAGGATCGCCATGCGCGGGCGTTTGCCGCTGGCGATATACGGGGCAGCGACGTCGTCGTTCAGGTCGAAGCCGAGTGCGGCATGCAGTCCGGGATCGCCGCCGTCCAGGATGCGGTCGTATTCCTGCGCGGCGCATTGCGGGTTGTCGCGCAGCGCCTGCATCCGGCTGGTGGTTTCTGACCAGGCGCGTTGCAGTTCGATGCGGGAATGGCCGAACACTTCCGTGCCGGCGCGCCGGATGGCGAGGCGGTCGTCCGCGTTCAGCGTGCCGATCACGCGCAGTTCGGCGCCCAGGCCGGCGCTCTGGAATGCGCTTTTCACGGCCGCGGTGTCGCCGCGCTTCACCTGCAGCACCGCGCCCAGTTCCTCGCTGAACAGCGCGGCGAAAATATTGCCCGATTCGCCCAGATCGACCGTCACGCCGCAGTGGCCGGCGAACATCATTTCGCACAACACGGCGAACAGGCCGCCGTCGGAGCGGTCGTGGTAGGCGAGCAATTTGCCGTCGCGGTTGATCTGCTGCACGGTGTCGAAAAACGCCTTGAGCTGCGCCGCGTTCGCCACGTCCGGCGCCTGGTTGCCGATCTGTTTGTAGACCTGCGCCAGCGCCGAGCCGCCGAGGCGGTTCCTGCCCTGGCCGAGATCGATCAGGGTCAGGTCGGTTTCGCCGGCGTCGGTGCGCAGTTGCGGGGTCAGCGTCAGGCGCGCGTCGATGCACGGCGCGAAGGCGGAAACGATCAGCGACAGCGGCGCGGTGACTTCCTTCTTGCCGCCGTCCTCCTGCCACACGGTTTTCATCGACATCGAATCCTTGCCCACCGGGATGCCGATGCCGAGCTCCGGACACAATTCCATGCCCACCGCACGCACCGTGTCGTACAGCGCGGCGTCCTCGCCGGGGTGGCCGGCGGGCGCCATCCAGTTGGCGGAAAGCTTGATGTCGCCGATTTCGGCGATGGAGGCGGCGGCAATATTGGTGATCGCCTCGCCGATCGCCATGCGCCCCGAAGCGGCCGGGTCGATCAGCGCCAGCGGCGTGCGTTCGCCCATGGCGAAGGCTTCGCCGCGATATTCCTCGAAGCCGGCCAGGCTCACCGCCACGTCCGCCACCGGAATCTGCCAGGGGCCGACGAACTGGTCGCGCGCGGTCATGCCGCCGACGGTGCGGTCGCCGATGGAAATCAGAAAGGTCTTGTCCGCCACCGCCGGCAGGCGTAAAACGCGGAAAGCCGCCTCGTCGAGGTCAAGCCCGGCGGTATCGAAAGCCGGCAGTTCCCGCGCCACACGCGCGACGTTGCGCGTCATTTTCGGCGGCTTGCCGAGCAGCACCGCCAAATCCATGTCGATCGGCCGGTTGTTGAAATAGCTGTCTTCCAGCACCAGCCGCTGCTCGGCCGTTGCCTCGCCGACCACCGCGTAAAGGCAGCGCTCGCGCCGGCAAATCGCCTCGAACTGAGCGAAATCCTCCGGCTTGATGGCGAGCACGTAGCGCTCCTGCGCTTCGTTGCTCCAGATCTGCATCGGCGACATGCCCGGCTCTTCGTTGCGGATGGCGCGCAGATGGAAGCGGCCGCCGCGCCCGGAATCGTTCACCAGCTCGGGCAAGGCGTTGGACAGGCCGCCCGCGCCGACGTCGTGGATCGAGACGATCGGGTTCTTGTCGCCCAGCTGCCAGCAGCGGTCGATCACCTCCTGGGCGCGGCGCTCCATTTCCGGGTTGCCACGCTGGACCGAGTCGAAATCCAGGTTCTCGGCATTGGCGCCGGTATCCATGCTGGACGCCGCGCCGCCGCCCAGGCCGATCAGCATGGCGGGACCGCCGAGCTGGATGATCAGCGCGCCCGGCGTGATCTGGTGCTTTTGGGCGTGGCTGGCGGAGATGTTGCCGACGCCGCCGGCCAGCATGATCGGCTTGTGGTAGCCGCGCATCTCGCCCGCCACCTGCTCCTCGTAAGTGCGGAAATAGCCGGCCAGGTTGGGGCGGCCGAACTCGTTGTTGAACGCCGCGCCGCCGATCGGGCCGTCGAGCATGATCTGCAGGGCCGAGGCGATGCGATTCGGCTTGCCGAATCGATCAAAACAAGCGCCTTCCTCCATTGCCCCCTCTCCCGTCTCGCCAGAGCGAGCGGCTTTGCCGCCGCTCTCGGCGGGGACACTCCTTGCGGGTGCAGGGAGAGGGTTGGGGAGAGGGTCGGCGTGGGCGTCCGAGATGTAATATTCCCAAGGCTGCTTAAACCCCGGAATATTCAAATTCGACACCGAAAATCCGGTCAGGCCGGCCTTGGGCCGGGAGCCGCGGCCGGTCGCGCCTTCGTCGCGAATCTCGCCGCCCGAGCCGGTCGCGGCGCCGGGAAAGGGCGAAATCGCGGTGGGGTGGTTGTGGGTTTCCACCTTCATCAGAATCTGCGCGTTGTCCTCGGCGTAGCCGTAGGCATGGCCTTCCCGCGGATAGAAGCGCCTGACCGTGAAGCCCTCGATGATCGAGGAGTTGTCGGAATAGGCCACCACCGTGCCGCGCGGGCTTTGCTGGTGGGTGTTGCGGATCATGGCGAAGAGCGATTTCGTCTGCGGCACGCCGTCGATAACCCAGTCCGCGTTGAAAATCTTGTGGCGGCAGTGTTCGGAATTGGCTTGCGCGAACATCATCAGCTCGACGTCGGTCGGGTTGCGGCCGATGCGGCTGAAGTTGGCCACCAGGTATTCGATCTCGTCCGGCGACAGCGCCAGCCCCATTTCGCGGTTGGCCGCCTCCAGCGCCGCTTGGCCCTGGCCGAGGATGTCCACGCTGGCGAAGGGCGCCGGCTCGAAATGGCGGAACAGCTTGTCGGCGGAATCGAAATCGGCCAGCACCGCTTCGGTCATGCGGTCATGAATCAGCGGCAGCAGCGCCGCTTTTTCCTCCGCCGCAAGCGCCGTGCCGTCGCGCTTCTGCACGTAGAAAGCCACCCCGCGCTCGAGCCGCTCGACGGCTTCCAGCCCGCAATGGCTGGCGATGTCCGAAGCTTTCGACGACCACGGCGAAATCGTGCCGATGCGCGGCACCACCAGGAACAATTCGCCCTGCGGCTCCTCCACCATCGACGCCGGGCCGTAGGTCAGGATTTTTTCCAGCACGGCCAGCTCCTGCGCTTCCAGTTCGCGGCGGGCGGCGGCGAAATGCCAGTATTCGGCGTGGACGTGGGAAACGGCGGGCGCGGCTTCGCGCAGGCCCTGCATCAATTTTTCGAGACGGAAGGAGGAAAGGGCGTTGCCGCCGCGCAGTTTGAGCATGAAAGAAAACCCTTGATCGCGAACATCACAAAGGCTAAATCATACCCGAAAACACCCCGAAAAGCTTAGCCCGGCGCCAGCACCAGCCGGTTGCGTCCGCTACGTTTTGCTTCGTACAGCGCCTTGTCGGCCGCATCGTTGAGCTTGCCGGCTTCGGCGTAATGAGGGAAAGCGGCAACGCCGCAACTGAAGGTGACGTTGAATTCCCCGCTCTCGGCAAGATAGCGCAGACGGCTGAAGTCGTCCCGGATCTGGTCGAGCACTTTGACCGCCGCCAGCCCGTCGGTATCGTTCAGGATCACCGCGAATTCCTCGCCGCCATAACGGCCGATGATGTCGGTCTCGCGCAGACGCTGCCGCAACAGGCGCGACAGGCTCTTGAGCACGCGATCGCCGACCGGATGGCCGTAAGCATCGTTCACGGTCTTGAAGTGGTCGATGTCGAGCATCGCGAAGGAAAGGCTGCCGTTCAGCCGCTGGCTGCGGCCTACCTGAATTTCCAGCTGTTCCATGATGGTGGTGTGATTCAGCAGGCCGGTCAGGCCGTCGCGCACCATCAGGGAACGCAGCGCACGGGAACGCTCCACCCTGCTGGCCACGGATGAAACCAAGTGTTCCGGCTGAATCGGCTTATGCAGGAAATCGTCGCCACCCAGCTTCATGGCGACCAGTTGCCGGTCAAGATCGTTCTCAACGGAAAGGAATACGATCGGGATGCCGACGAATTCCTCCTGCTGGCGGATGACCGCCGCCAGTTCCAGGCCGCTGCACTCGGGCATGTACACATCCATCAGCACCAGATCCGGCCTGAACTCGGTCATTCTATCCAGCGCTTGCATCGGATCGTTGATCGTCTCCGTCTCCATTCCCGCCCCTTTCAGGATGCGCGCGTGGAACTCGCTCAGCGACACGGAATCGTCCACCACCAGGACCCGGTAAGCTTCCGGCGGCCGGCGCGTGGTCAACGCATCGAGCTTGTCGATCACCCTGCCCACATCCACCGGCTTGGTGAAATAGGCGCCACAACCGGCACGCACCGCCTGTAGCCGCGCCGGCAGGTCGCTCCGGCTGGACACGAACAAAACCGGCACCGGGGTCTCGCCAAGGTTCAGCGCTTCGGCCAGGGTGTTGGCGCCGCCCAGTGCCTCGCCGGGAAACGCGGCATCCATGATGATCGCAGCTGGCCGCTGCTGAGCAAGCGCCGCCTTGAAAGTATCCAGGTCGCAAAAAATCTGCACCGGGTAGCCGAAATAACTGATTTTTCGGGAAAGCGTCCGCGCCAGCGAAATGTCGGCATCAGCCAGAAACACCAGCCGCTGTTCGACGGCCGGATATTGAAAAACGGAAGCCGCATGCGGGCGGCCGACGCAACATTCCTGGTCCGGCTCCAATGCGGCCTGAACCATCGCCCCGAGGCCGGCCGCTATCTGCTCGCGCTGGTCCGCGCCCAACGGCTTGCCGGATTCCTGAGCCATCAGCAGCAGGAGGCGCTCCAGCGTCCGCGCTGTGTCGCTCAGGCGGGAAAAGCCGAAGGTGGCGCCGGCGCCAGCCAGACTATGCACCTGGCGATGCAGTTCATCGAAAACGTTCGCGTCCCATTCGCCGCGTTCGATGCCGGCCCAGTTGTTCTCGATCAGGCGGATTTTCCCCGCCAGTTTGCTGGCAAAGGCCAGACACAGCGCGTCGAGCTCCTTCTTGAGCTGGTCGGCGCTGCTAGTCATGACGTTGCTTCCAGATTGTGCGGATGGTGTCGGCCAAAGTCGTCGGGTCGAACGGCTTGGCAATCATGCCAAGCGCGCCCTGCGTTTTGAAGTTCGCGATTTCATCCGGCAGCATCGCAGTCATGAAGATTGCCGGCGTCGCCGCCAACTCCGGGATGGCGTGCAGCGATTGCAGCGTAGTCGGACCGTCCATCCCCGGCATCCTCATGTCGAGCAGGAACAGATCGGGTGCGAACGCGGACGCCTGCTCCAGCGCCTCGGCGCCCGAGCCGCAGACCTTTACCGTAAAACCGCCGAGCATTTCCAGCACCAGCTTGGTCAACGCCTGAAGATCCGGCTCGTCTTCCACGTACAAAATTTTGTTCAGGGTCATATTTCGCTTTTCCGGACTGGTGTTATTGTTGCTCAGCACAGTCTCTTTGTCACGCATACCGAAGAAATCGTCGCCGCGGTCGCCCGCGTGACGCTGTTCGGCAACGGCAACAATCCATGCCGGATCTGCAGCCGTGCCGACGACAGTGATGCTACCTCTCGCCGGCATGTTGCCATCTTAGGACAAACCGGTAAACTTGTCGTTGACATTCCTCAAATCAAGCTACCGTTCGCCATGAAATCGCCCGCATCTCCCCTCTTTCCGCCGGTCTACCTCACCCACGAAATCAGGCAGCTGGAGCAAATTGCGCTGAACAGCGGCATCGCCGGCCTGATGGAACGCGCCGGACTGGCTGCGGCCGAAATGGCATGCGGCCTGCTCACGGGCAAAACCTCCGTGCTGGTTTTGGCCGGGCCGGGCAACAACGGCGGTGACGCGCTGGTGGCGGCGCGCCATCTCAAGGCGCGGTGGTTCAAGGTAACGGTCGTTTTCACCGGCGACCCGGCCAGGCTGTCGCCGGATGCGGCCCGTGCGCTCGACGCCTGGCGCGCAGCGGGCGGCGAGCTGCTCGACGCCATCCCGCCGCGCGGCAAATGGGGCCTGGTGATCGACGGCCTGTTCGGCATCGGTCTGGCGCGCGACCTCGAAGGGCCGGCCCTCGAACTGACCAGGGCAATCAACGCCATGCACCTGCCGGTGCTGGCGCTGGACGTGCCGAGCGGACTGGATGCCGATTCCGGCCAGACTTTCCGTGCCGCGATACGCGCCAGCCACACCCTCAGCTTCATCGGCCTCAAGCCGGGCCTGTTCACCGCCTATGGGCCGGACTACTGCGGCGAAATCCATGTCGATACGCTGGGCCTCGACGCCCCTGCCCTGCTCAGGCCGAGCGGCTGGCTGCTGGGAAAAGACGGCGTGACCGCCGCACTCAAACCGCGCCCGCGCAACAGCCACAAGGGCATGCTCGGTAGCGTCGGCATACTCGGTGGCGCGCCCTCGATGAACGGCGCCGCGCTGCTTGCCGGGCGGGCGGCGCTCAAGCTGGGGGCGGGCCGTATCTATGCCGCCCTGCTCGACGCCGATGCGCCGACGGTGGACGTGGAGCAGCCCGAACTGATGCTGTGCGGTGCGGAAAAACTGTTTGAGCCGGAAAATTTGAGCTGTCTGGTCGTGGGGCCGGGACTGGGCCAATCGGACGAAGCGGCACAGCTGCTCCGGCGTGCGCTGGAAACCGAACTGCCGCTGGTGCTCGATGCCGATGCGCTCAACCTGATCGCCGGCCATGCACAACTACAAGCGCTGCTGAGCGACCGCCGCGGCGGCACGATTCTCACTCCCCATCCCGCCGAAGCGGCGCGCCTGATGGCGATTTCCACCCATGACATCCAGCAGGAACGGGTGACTTGTGCCGTGATGCTGGCCAAGCGCTGCAACAGCCTGGTGGTTTTGAAAGGCGCGGGCAGCATCTGCGCGCTGCAGAACGGGGAATGGTTCGTCAATCCCACCGGCAACCCCGGCCTGTCCAGCGCGGGGATGGGAGACGTGCTGTCGGGCATGATCGCCGCGCTGGTCGCCCAGCGCCTGACGCCGCAGCAAGCGCTGTTGCTCGCCGTGTACCTGCACGGCGCGGCAGCGGACGAACTGGTGGCGCAAGGGACAGGCCCGATCGGGCTGACCGCGACGGAAGTCGCAAATGCCGCCAGAATGCTGATCAATCGATGGGGATGCCAAGCGCGGGCGTAATACCGTATTCCGCCGACATGCGCGCATAAAATAGCCGCAAGTCTTCCGCCTTGAGCAAGTCCAGTAAACGTTCGGCCTGCACTTCGCTCACCAGGAACTCGACCTCGACTGGCAGATCGCCCGCCAACTCGAAAAACGCCTCCTCGTGCAACCGCCCGTGGCGGCCAAAGCCGGCAGTAGCGCGTAGCGCGGTACCACCCGGAATGCCCATGGCTTTCGCCCGTTCCAGCAGCCACTCGTAGACCAGCTCGCCGCCGTGCCGCTGCACTTCGCTGACGAAAAACTTCAGACAAACTCCCTGCATGGTTTTACCCTTTCATGAATTTGACGGTCCAGATGCCGAACACGGTCATCGCCAGCGAACCGGCGACATGTGCCAGAATGATCGCCGCGCCCCAGGCATACTGGGCGCGCAGCAGCAAGATAGCGGTTTCGGCCGAGAAAGTGGAAAACGTGGTGAGGCCGCCGAGAAAACCCGTGGCGAGCAGCAGGCGCGCCTCCGGCGGCAGGCCGGGATGGTCGGCGAAAAGCGCCACCGCCAGCCCCATCAAGTAGCCTCCCACCAGGTTTGCGGCCAGCGTCCCCAGCGGCAGTGTGGGAAACACCGGGTTCCACAGGATGCCGAACCACCAGCGCAGCCAGGCGCCCACCGCCGCGCCCGCGCCGACGGCAAGCAGACCGTAAAATGTCATTGATTTCTCCCCGATCCCTCTCCTCCGCCCTCGCCTGCAAACGGACGAGGGGGCCGAAGGATCGCTCTGCGATTTTTTAATTGATCGCAGCATCATAAGCCAGCCGGCCAGGCCCAACAAGGCAAAAAGCGACAGCATGCCGGCCGCAATCACCACGCCAGCGGCCAGACCATGCGGCCTTCGCGCGGGTAGCGGCAAACGCCGCCGGACGTGGCCGCCAGATTAGCGGAGTAATCGGCCCTTTGCCGCAAATCGCGCCGAAGAACCACTGTAGGGTGCGCCGTGCGCACCATTGCGGCTACTGGTGCGCACGGCGCACCCTACAGAAACAATGGGTTGCATGGTGTTTCTTGAGAGGAGAAGTATGGTTCAGCGCGCTCATCCGTAACGGCAGCAACAGAAAGGCGCCGGAGATGTCCGCCATCGCGGTGAAGAACGAAAACCAGCGGCGGCAGCCACAGCCGGGTATGCGCGCCGGAAATGGGGGAGAAAACGGTCATTAAGCATAGCCGGCACCTCGAATTCGCAACCATGCGGCGCAACGCCCTTCGGTTATTGCGCCCATCTACCCGATCCAGGCTCTACTTCTCAATTTCTAGCAGTTCCACCTCAAAAACCAGCGTGGCATCGGGTGGAATGGTTCCAGGAACGCCGCGCGAGCCGTAGGCCAGGTTGCCGGGGCAAACCAGCTTAACCTTGCCGCCGGTCTTCATGGTTTGAACGCCTTCAGTCCAGCAGGGAATGACCCGATTCAGGGGGAAACTGGCCGGCTGGCCTCTTTTGTAGGAGCTGTCGAACTCCTTTCCGTCAAGCAGGGTTCCCCGATAGTGAACCTTGACCGTATCCGTTGCTTTCGGGCTATCGCCGGTTCCCGCCTTCAGAGTGGTTATGCCGATGCCGGAAGGAGTCTCCACTTCCTTGGTCGCAACCGCAGCCGTTGTCTTCGGCCCTGCGGCATGCGCCCCTAATGATAATAGCAGCGTCATCAAAGCGACTATCATGCCTATTTTTTTCATATGAAACCTTTCTTGTTAACGTAAAACACGCGAGCGATGGAAGTATCGGCTCGTCAAGGTAGGAAATGCCATATTATTTCCGATTAGCGCTCAGCTTCAGCCGGCGGAAAATGCAGGTTGGGTTAGGCGCGACACTTTGCGCCGCATACGATCTCGCACGAGCCGGTTTTTACGGCTCGTAGCGGGGCGGAATCCCATTGTGGGGTAACCCGACAAACCCAATTTCCCTTCAAAATTTTGGTGTTGAGCGCGATAAAACCGCTAACCCAGCCTACATGACAGAAGATGAGCGCTAACCAGTAATTTTATGACCGACAAGAGATGGCAGGCTACAGTGTTGAAATATTTTTAAATATGATATTTCCGTAGCCCCCATGTTACTTGAACGAGGGAGAGGATTGAAACAGATTTGCAGAATGGTTCTTGGAGTTAAACATGCCAGAATATTGAAGCTCCGTCATTCCCGCACAGGCGCGGAATCCGGCGCCGACCAGACTCCTGGATTCCGTCAAGCCAGGAATAACAACATCCAACTGTCGAATCAATAGCGTAGGCGATCTGCCGCCTAGCCGGGACTCGCAGTATCCGTGAGCAGCACATCGGTAAAACCGAATTTCCGCAAATCCCTGATCCGCATCGGATAAAGAATGCCTTGCAGGTGGTCACATTCATGCTGCACCACCCTCGCGTGGAAATCGCCGACCGTTAAGTCGATAACGCCGCCAAACTGATCGAAGCCCTGGTAGCGCAACTGCTTGTAGCGCGGCACCAAACCACGCATACCGGGAATACTCAGGCAGCCTTCTCCGCCCTCTTCCTGTTCCTCGCCCAGCGGCGTCAGCACCGGGTTGATCAAAACCGTGTCGGGCACCGGCTCGGCTTCGGGGTAGCGCGGGTTGCGCGCCATGCCGAAAACCACCACTTGCAGGCCGACACCGATCTGGGGCGCGGCTAGTCCCACGCCGCTGCATGCTGCCATGGTATCGCGCATGTCCTGGATCAGGACATGCAATTCCAAAGTGTCGAAAACGTCCACCGGTGACGCGATTTCCTGCAGGCGCGGATCGCCCATGCGCAATACTGTCCTAATCGCCATTCAGGTCGACCATGTGTTCAAGGATAATGCGCACCCGCTGCATCGCCTGTTTCAGCACGACGTCGATTTCCTCGAAGCTGATGGCATGACGACTGGCGTTTCGCCCTGCGGCGTGGTTGGCGACTACGGCGATGGCTGCGTAGCACAGCCCAAGCTCCTTCGCGAGTACTGCTTCCGGCATGCCGGTCATGCCCACCATGGTGGCGCCATCGCGGTCAAGACGGTTAATTTCCGCCGCCGTTTCCAGGCGCGGCCCCTGCACCGCCGCGTAAACTCCACCGTCGAAACAGCATTCATCGGACAGTGCGGCCGCCTTTATGCACAGGCCCCGCATCTTTTCACAGTATGGCTCGGTGAAATCGACATGTATCACCGGCTTGCCATTGCCCTCATAATACGTCGCCTTGCGTCCGTGAGTGTAGTCGATAATCTGGTCTGGAATGACGATGGAGCCCGGCTCGTAATCCGGGTGTATTCCGCCTACCGTGGCGATCGATACGACGTTTTTTACCCCCTGGGAATGCAGCGCCCACATATTGGCCTGGTAATTCACATCATGCGGCGGTATGGAGTGGCCGTAGCCGTGCCGCGCCAAAAAGACCACCTCGTGATCCATGATCTTGCCGAAAGTCAGCGCGCCGGAGGGTTCGCCATAGGGGGTGCGGATGACTTGCCGATGGGTGATTTCCAGGTTGGCGAGCTGGGCCAGCCCGGTGCCGCCGATAATTCCTAACATTTGATGAGTCCTGAGTGCTGAGTCCTGAGTGGACGGGTTTAAATTTGACGTTTTATGGGCGCGCGCAATCCGCCGACGATTCTACCTACTTCTACCGCCAGTACACTGACTTCAGCAAATTCGGCTTCTGATATAACCAAACTCAGGGCTTTTTAAGCGCATAAATTGCCGGTAGATTGCGCCATGCGCCGCGCACGTCCATGCCGAAGCCGAACACATAGCGATTGGGTAGGCTGATGCCGACGAAATCCGCCCGGATCGGCTTGGGATGGCCGGTTTCCTTGTCCGAGAACACCGCGCAATGGAATGATTTTGCGCCGAGTTCGAGGATTTTTTCACGGATGGCGGCGAGCGTATGGCCTTCGTCCAGGATATCGTCCAGCACCAGCACTACCCGCCCGGCCACGTTCTCCTTGGGCATCACCTTCCATTGCAGGGCGTTGCCGGTAGTTTCGTTGCCATAGCGGGTGGCGTGGATGTAGTCGAAATCCAGCGGAAAGTCGAGCTGGGGCAGGAGTTGGCCGCTGAACACCACCGCCCCCCCCATCACGCTCAACACCAGGGGATGGGCGTCCCCCAGGGATGCCTTGATTTCTCCAGCCAGGCGCCTGACTGCGACGGCGACTTCCTCGGCGGAACAAACCAGCTCCGCCCGGTCGAGAATATCCGATGCTTCCTGCGCCGAAATCATGACAGTTTGAGCGACGAAAGATAGTCGCGGAAATCGCCGTTGACCTCCGGATGTTTCAAGGCGAACTCGATCGTCGCCTTGAGGTAGCCGATCTTGCTGCCGCAGTCGTAGCGGGTGCCCCGGTATTTGTAGGCCAGCACCTGTTCCTGCTCAAGCAGCGAAGCAATGCCGTCGGTGAGCTGGATTTCGCCGCCCGCGCCGGCCTGCACCTTCTCCAGATGCTTGAAAATGCGGGGTGTCAGGATATAGCGTCCGACCACGCCAAGGGTAGATGGCGCCTTCTCCGGCCGGGGTTTTTCCACGATGCCCCCCATTTTGTAGATACCCGCTTCCCATTCCTTGGCGTCCACGATGCCGTATTGCGAAGTTTCTTGGCGCGGCACGTCCTGCACGCCGATCACCGAACTGTGATAGTGGTCGTAAAGGTCAACCATTTGTTTCAGCACCGGCGGTTCGCCGTCGATCAGGTCGTCGGCCAGGAGCACCGCGAACGGGTCGTCGCCGACCACCTGCCGGGCGCACAGCACGGCATGGCCGAGCCCGAGCGCCTCGGCCTGGCGGATGTAGACGCAGGTGACGTTGGGCGGAATGATGCCGCGCAGCACCTCCAGCATCTTGGTCTTGCCGCGCGCCTCCAGCTCGGCCTCCATTTCGTAGGCTTTGTCGAAATGGTCCTCGATCGCGCGCTTGCTGCGGCCGGTGACGAAAATCAGCTCGGTGATGCCGGCCGCGACAGCCTCCTCGACCGCATATTGGATCAAGGGCTTGTCCACGATCGGCAGCATTTCCTTCGGGCTGGCCTTGGTCGCCGGCAAAAAGCGCGTGCCCATGCCCGCCACCGGAAAAACCGCCTTGGTTATTTTTGTCATGCTTCCCCTTCCAGTAACTCCATCAGTCCGGCTTCGCCCAGAATCGTCACGCCCAACCCCTGCGCCTTGGCCAGCTTGCTGCCCGCCTCGGCGCCGGCGATCACGTAGTCGGTTTTTTGGGAAACGCTACCGCTCACTTTCCCGCCCCGTAACTCGATTTTTTCCTTGGCTTCGTCGCGTGTCAAACTCGGCAGGGTACCGGTCAGGACAAAGGTTTTACCGCTGATCGCGCTTTGCATGGGTGCCCGCTCGCCCTCCTCCCAGCGCACGCCAGCTTCTCGCAGCTGTTTAATCACACCGGCATTGTGTGGCTCGGCAAAGAACTGTGAGATGCTCTGCGCAACAATCGGCCCCACGTCCGGCACCTGTTGCAACTCCTCTGCATCCGCCACCATCAGCGCATCCAGCTTCTCAAAATGGTGGGCCAGATCTTTGGCCGTAGCCTCGCCCACGTTGCGGATACCCAGGGCATAGATGAACCGTGCCAGGGTGGTTTTCTTGCTGGTCTCAATCGCCGCCAGTGCATTAGCAGCCGACTTCTCCGCCATGCGATCGAGGCTAACCAGCGCATTCATACCTAGCGCATACAGATCGGCTGGCGTATTTACCAGATTTTTGTCCACCAGTTGATCCACCAGCCTGTCGCCCATGCCTTCGATATCCATGGCGCGACGGCTGGCAAAATGCAGGAGCGACTGCTTGCGCTGTGCAGGGCAGAACAAGCCGCCGCTGCACCGGGCCGCCGCCTCATCCGGCAAGCGGATGACATGCGAACCGCACACGGGACAGACATGCTCCACCGCATCCAGCAGGCTGTATGCCTTTGCGCCAGGCTGACGGCGCTCGGGCAGGACTCGCACCACCTCGGGAATCACGTCGCCGGCACGGCGCACGATCACGGTGTCGCCAATGCGCACATCCTTGCGGTCGATTTCGTCCTGGTTGTGCAGCGTGGCGTTGGTTACGGTCACGCCGCCGACGAAGACCGGCTTCAGACGTGCCACTGGGGTTAGCGTGCCAGTCCGCCCCACCTGCACGTCGATTCCCAGCAGTTCGGTCATCGCCTCCTGCGCCGGGAATTTGTGGGCTACCGCGAACCGAGGCGCACGCGACACGAAGCCCAGCCGGCCCTGCCAAGCCAGATCGTTGACCTTGTACACCACGCCGTCGATATCATAGGGCAGGCTGTCGCGCCGGGCGCCGATCGCGGCATAGTATTCCAACAGGCCGGCTAGCTCCAGCACCACTTTGCGTTCGCGGCTAACCGGCACCCGCAGTGTTTCAAGATAATCCATGACTGCACTATGGGTCGCTGGCGGCGCCAACCCATCGGTGCTGCCCAGCCCGTAGGCGAAGAAAGTCAGCGGCCGCGAAGCCGTGATGCGCGGATCGAGCTGGCGCAGCGAACCGGCAGCGGCGTTGCGCGGATTGACAAATTCCTTTTCGCCCTTCTCCCGCTGCTGGCGGTTGAGCTTGTCGAAATCTTTCTTCAATATCAGCACTTCGCCGCGTATTTCGAGCAACCTGGGCGGGTGGGTGGAATGTAGCCGCAGCGGAATGGCCTTGATCGTGCGCAAATTGCCGGTGACATCCTCGCCGGTGTAGCCGTCGCCCCGCGTCGCCCCCTGAACCAGGGTGCCGTTCTGGTAAACCAGGCTGATGGCGAGACCATCGAACTTGGGCTCGACCGCATACTCCACCGTACCGACTCCAAGCCCTTCCCGCACACGCCGGTCGAAGGCTGCGACTTCGCCGTCCGCGAAAGCGTTGCTGAGGGAAAGCATGGGTACGCGATGCGCCACCTGGGAGAACTCGGCGAGCGGCGCCGCCCCCACCCGCCGGGAAGGAGAATCGAGTGTGGCGAGCTGCGGATATTCCGCCTCCAGCCGTTCCAGCTCACGAAACAGCTGGTCGAACTCGACATCCGGAATTTCCGGCGCATCGAGGGCGTAATACAGATAATTGTGGCGCTCGATTTCCTCGCGCAATTGCCGCGCACGCGTGGCGATGTCCTGAAGCGGGGCCATTTAGTCAGGAAAACAGTCTGAGCGCGCAGTCGCTGCCGCCCTTGATCTGCTGCGCTTCCATCCGGACATAGATGTCGGCGAGCTGCTGCTTGATCTTGCCGATGCCCGCCTCGGACAACGGACGGCGGTTGTCGTCCACCACCACGCCGCCCAGGGTGGAAGCCATCTGCTTGGCGACGAGCAGCATCTGGTTGAAGGCGCGCACGCCGTCGGCGACCTTGGGCACGTCGAACAGGAAAGTGATGCCGTGGCTGGACAGCTGGCGGATGTTTTCCGGCGAGAACGGCGTCGGGTCGAGGTTGGCCAGGGAATAGAGATCGGCGCCCTCGTCACTGACGAAGTGGAACGCGCCGTCCGCTTGCAGCTTCATGCCTGCGGCTTCGGCCAGGGCGCGCACCTTGGTGGCGGCGAAGGCGTCGCCGTTCTGCGTGATTACGTTGACCCCTATCAGCACATCGACATTGGCACCGAACTGGTCCAGCGCTGCAGCGCGCGCCAGCGCGGGCTGCCGCTCGGGAAATTCAGCAATTGCCGTCAGTGCATCGGCCACGGCCTGGGCCGCGTCGCAAAACGCCAGCAGATGCGATTCCGAGACCGGCCCGGAACGGTCGGCCAGTTGCAGCGCCGATGCCAGATTACGATATTCCGAAGCGCTGCCCTGCCCGATCTCCTCCCAGCCGCCAGTCGAAGGGTTGATGCCGAGCCAGCGGGTGCGCTTGCCGAATCCGTCCTGGCGCTGCCGTGCCTCGATCAGCACCGCCGCACTGCTCACCGGCTCGGCCGGGTGGATGTGGGCGACATAATCGATGGTTTCATCCAGCGCGGCTTCATTGTGCTGCGCCGCATCCGGCGATTGGCTTTCCTGGATCGCCTCATCACCTACGGCGTGCGCCGGCGCGTGTTCCCCCCTCTCTGCGGGAAGAAACGAATCGGGTTGATCAAGCGCATCCTGTTCCGGCTCCCGCACCGAAACAACCGGCTCAATCCGCGGCTCTTGGCGCGCGCCCCTGACCTCCGGCACCTCCAGCGCCTCCGGCGGGATATCCCGCGCCCATTCCTTCAGCAACACATCCTCCTGTCCGGCCGAAAAAGCCTGCTCGGCGCGACGGCGGTATTTCCTGTCCTGCAAGCGGTTAAAGCCATACACTCCGGCGACGATCAGGCCACCGATCGCCAGCAAACTGATCTGTAATTCGCTCATGACATAGTTCCGTTATTGTTTGGCAAATTATAACTCAGGCGGACGCCGCTTCGCTCATCCGCAGCGCTTGTTCGATATCCACCGCCACCACGCGCGACACGCCCATTTCCTGCATGGTCACGCCGACCAGCTGCTCCGCCATTTCCATGGTGATTCTATTATGGCTGATGTAGATGAACTGGGTCTCTTTCGACATTTTCTTCACCATCTCGCAAAAGCGTTCGGTATTCGAGTCGTCGAGCGGCGCGTCCACCTCGTCGAGCAGGCAGAACGGCGCCGGGTTGAGCTGAAACAGGGAGAAGGTCAGCGCCAGCGCGGTCAGCGCCTTCTCGCCGCCGGACAGCAGGTGAATCGAGCTGTTCTTCTTACCCGGCGGCTGCGCGACGATCTGCACGCCGGCATCGAGGATTTCTTCGCCGGTCAGCACCAGGCGCGCATGGCCGCCGCCGAACAGCGACGGGAACAGCTCGCCGAAGCCGCGATTGACCGCGTCGAATGTCGCTTGCAAACGCTCCCGCGTTTCCCGGTCGATGCGGCGGATCGCCTGCTCCAGCGTATCGATCGCCTGGTTCAAGTCACTCGCCTGAGCTTCGAGATAGCCCTTGCGCTCGCGGCTGGTTTGTAGTTCTTCCAACGCCGCCAGGTTCACCGCGCCGAGCGCTTCGATTTCGGCCCCCAGCCGGACGATCTCGCCTTGCAGGACCTGTGGCTTCGCCGCTTTTTCCAGCTCCCGCGCCAGCGCCGTTTCGTCCGCGCCGGCGGCCTTGAGCTGGCCTTCGTACTGCTCCTGGCCGAGCCGCGCCTCCTGCTCCTTCAGCCTCGCCTCGCCGATCCGGTCGCGCAGCGGCTGCTGTTTCTGCTCGCTCGCCATGCGCTGCTGCTCCAGATCGCGCAGACTGTTCGCCGCGCCCGCCAGGACGTCGCGCGCCGCTGCCAGGGTTTGCTCCCTGTCCTGCCGCTCGGCGAGCGCCTGCTGCAACGCCTGCTGCAAGGACTCCTCGCCGCCCCGCTGCTGCTCGGCGCACAGCGTTTCGAGCTGAGCGCCGGTCGTTTGCGCCTGCTCCGCCAGTTGCGCGGACGACGACTCCGACTCGCCGATCTTGTTCAGGCAGTTTTGCTCGACGAAAACCGCCTCCTGCGCCGCGCGCTCGGCCTGCCGCAGCGCCTCGCGCTGCCGGTTGACGCGCTGTTCCAATTCCGCTCGTTCCTGCCGGGTCCGGTCCAACCGTTCCCGCAGCGCCGCGATTTCATTCCGGGCCAGCGTCAGTTTTTCTTCCGCCGCGGCCAGCTGCCCGCCCTCCGCCTCAAGCTGTGCGCCGATCTCGGCCTGCTCCGCGGAGATCGCGGCCCGGCGCTGCTCGGCCTGCTGCCTGGACTGGCCGAGCCGCTGCACCTCCAGCTGCAGGCGGTGCTGTTTCTGCTGCGCCTCGGCGGTCTCGCCGCGCAGCTGCGCGATCTCCTGCCGCAGCCGGGCCAGCGCCCCTTCGGCCCGGACCGCCGCAGCCTGCCGCCGCGCCAGCGCCTCTAGCCGTGGCGCCAGCTCCCCCTGCAAAGCATCGATCTCGCGCTGGCGCGCCAGCACGCCGTGAAGCTCGCTTTGCGGCGCATGAAAACGCACCGCATGCCGGGTGAAA
The DNA here is from genome assembly GCA_023266195.1 of Sulfuricella sp. GTDB lineage: Bacteria > Pseudomonadota > Gammaproteobacteria > Burkholderiales > Sulfuricellaceae > Sulfuricella. The sequence goes on along the minus strand of JAHFRP010000002.1, from coordinate 164,133 downwards.
ACATGCCCTTCGCGCGACACCAGCATGGCGCCGACGGGGAGATCGCGGCGCCTGGCCAAGCCGGTCGCGGCGTCTTCGACCGCGTAGACACCGTCAAGCCAATCGGCCAGCGATGCCTGGGGTTCGCCGTCAAAGGAAAGATAGCTGCTCAACGGCTGGAACGGGTCAGACTGTGGATCCTCATGTACGGCTGAAGCCGTACCCACACTGGCCGTACCCACGCTTGGCGTACCAGCCGACGCTTCGAACACCGTGACCACCGCCGGCGGTGCGTCCATCAGCCAAGCGCTCGCCTGATCGAGGCTTTCCAGCGCGATGCCGTTCAGGCGCTCGCCCAGCGCGCTTTCCAGCGCGTCCTCCCAGCCTGCTTCGATCTTCAGGCTTTGCCACAGGCGCGGCAGTTTTTCCAGACGGTGCTTCGCCAGCCAGGCTTGCAGCTTGTGGTTCTGGTCGAGCCGGTTTTGCACGTGCAGGAGCGCGTTCAGCCGCGCTTCCAGTTCGGTGGCCTGGCGCTGTTCGGCGTGCAATCCGTCCCTGGCTTCGCGCGCAACCCGCTCGATTTCCGGCAGGCTGTCCTGCCGCCGCGCCAGTTCGCCCTGGACCGCGGCAAGCGCGCCATCGGCGGCGCCAAGTTCGACCTCTTTCCGTGTCAGCGACGCAATGTCGAAACGCGGCAGACTGCCCGCTTCCTGCTCCAGGCGCTGCCCTCTTGCCTGCAATTGCTGCAGGTTGCGCTGGGCATGGCTGCGGTGGGTTTCCTCGATCTGCCGCGTCTGCTCGGCCTGGGCGAGATTTCTTTGCAGGTCGCCGTGGCGGCGCCGGCCGTCGTGGAAGCCTTCCTCGGCCAGCGGCAAATCAATCGTTTCCTGCCGCACCCGTTCTTTGCTCGCTGCAACCTGCTGCCCGGCCACAACCAGTTCGCCGCGCCAGTGCTGCAACGCGGCCAGCGCCTGGTCGCGCTGAGCTTCCAGCCTTGCGTGCTGATCGCGCAGCGCGGCAGTTTGGGCATCCAGGCGCCGGCGGCTTTCGCGCTGGTGCTGGAGGTTTTGCTCCAGCTTCGAGACTTCGGCGTTGGCCGCGTAAAGTGCGCCCTGCGCTTCGTGCAGCGCGTCGCTGGCGGCAAAATGGACTTCCCGCGTCCGCTCCAGCTGACTTTCGGCCTGGCGCAGGCGCGCGTTCTCGGCTTCCAGTTCGGTGGTCAGGCGCTGGACTTCGCGCTGCCAGCGTTCGCACTGCGCGGCCGCTGCGCGTTTTTTCGCCAGTGCCAACAAACTCTGCGTCAGCTTGAGCCGGACTTGCAGCGCGAGATACTGCTCCGCCACCGCCGCCTGGCCTTCCAGCTTGCCGATCTGCCTGTCCAGCTCCTGCCGCACATCCTCGACCCGCAGCAGGTTGTCGCGAGCGTCCTTCAGGCGCAGCTCGGTTTCGCGGCGGCGCTCCTTGTATCTGGAAATGCCGGCGGCTTCCTCCAGGAACACGCGCAGTTCCTCGGGCCGCGCCTCGATGATGCGCGAGATCATGCCCTGTTCGATGATGGCATAGGCGCGCGCGCCCAGCCCGGTGCCGAGAAAGATATCGGTAATGTCGCGGCGGCGGACGTGGAGGTTGTTGATGTGGTAGGTGGATTCGCCGCTACGGGTCAAAACCCGCTTGACCGAGATTTCGGCGTATTGCGACCACTGGCCTGCGGCTTTGCCCAGGCTGTTGTCGAAAATCAGCTCGACGCTGGCGCGCCCGACCGGCTTGCGCGTGGCTGAACCGCTGAAGATCACGTCCTGCATCGATTCGCCGCGCAGCTCGCGCGCCCGCGATTCGCCCAGCACCCAGCGCACGGCGTCGATCACGTTGGACTTGCCGCAGCCGTTGGGGCCGACCACGCCGACGCGCTGCCCCGGAACGGGGATCGCGGTGGGATCGACGAAGGACTTGAAGCCGGCGAGTTTGATGTGGGTCAGGCGCATAGAGTTCAGTGAAGAGCGAGGAGCCGGGAGTGAGGAGTCAAGTCAAAAGCCTCACCGCCGAGGTTTTACTCTTCACTCCTCACTCCTGACTCTCGACGCGTATAATGGCGCCATTTTAACCGATTTTGCATAGAGGCGCCGCCATGTCCAGCCAACCGAGCAAAGCTCTGGAAACCTTCGACAACCCGAACCCCGAGCGCGATTACCATATCCACATGGAAATCCCGGAATTCACCTGCCTTTGCCCCAAAACCGGCCAGCCCGATTTCGCCACGCTGTATCTCGACTACATCGCCGACCGCCGCTGCGTCGAGCTCAAAAGCCTGAAAATGTACATCTGGTCGTTCCGCAACGAAGGCGCCTTCCACGAGGCGGTCACCAACCGCATCCTGAACGATCTCGCGGCCGCCACCCAACCGCGCTTCATGCGCCTGACGGCCAAATTCTACGTGCGCGGCGGGATCTTCACCAATGTCGTGGCGGAATTCCGCAAGCCCGGCTGGGAACCGCAGCCGCTGGTCGAACTCACCGCCTTCGCGCACCAGTCCAATACGCGCGAGTGAGCGGCAGGGGAACTGCTATGCTGTCATTAACCACTGCGGAAACTGCTTGATGGATAAAATCTTCGCTGAGGACGGCGTTTACTGCCCCGCCACCCTGCCCATGAGCTGGCAAGCCGAACTGGCGCCATCGGACAACGACATCGCCATGTGGATGTACGGTAATGTCACGCTGCTGCGGGCGCTGGCGACGATCGAGGCATTGCAGCCGGACAGTGAAGGCAGCCAAGGCGCCGGCCAGGTAAAAGTGCTGGAGCGCCTCGAATTCAAAATCGACCTCGCGCTTAACCTGGTCGCCAAGCTGCTGACCCAGAACACCGCCCTACCCCCCGCCTGCCCTCTGTTCATCGGCGCCACCGGCATGGAATGGATTTGTGGCATGAGCGCGCCCATGCCGGGCGAGGGCATTCTCATCTCTGCTTATATCAGCCCCAAGCTGCCGCAGCCGCTGGTGTTGCCGGCGACCGTCGCCGCCGTGCGCGAGGAGGAGAGCGGAGTCAGGATTTACGCCACCTTCACCCACCTCAGCGAGGAAGCACGGGAGTGGCTTTCGCGCACCGTTTTCCGCTACCACCGGCGCGCCATTCAAACGCTCCACCAGGATTAAACCGGCACCGTTCTTGCGTTCCTGGCTCGGCGGGCGATTTTCGTCGCTTAACCTACGGAAAGGGGAACCCTCGCCAATCCACGGCTATCGTTGCCATGGCTGCGACCAGGCCTTCGAACTGTTGATCCGGTCGCCCACCGTGCCGGCATGCAACAGCCTGGCGCTAAAAAAGCTGCTGCCCCTGCCGGCGCCACAGGGCAAGACCGCCGGCATCGTTTCGCGGGCGCGGGCTCAGGCGGTTCGCGAGGGCCACTTCAGCAACTGCAAGCCGTCCGAAAAACCGCGTAGCTGACCGCTTCTCCCGCCTGAAAAACTTTTCCGCAAGCCGGCTATAGTGTTCTAAGGAACCTGTTCTTCGCCGGCACGGGAAGATCGGGCCGCCTATTGTCAACGCTCAGCACAGGAGAAATAATCATGACGACGAGGCAAGACGTGTACAACCAGATGGAAGAAAAGCTCGGCCTGGTGCCCAGCTTCTTCAAATCGATCCCCGACGCTTCGCTGGAACTGGAATGGCAGCTGTTCCAGCGCGCTCAGATCGAGGAAGGCCCGATCCCGAACAAATACCGCGAGCTGATCGGGGTCGCGATTTCGGCCGTGACCAAGTGCCGCTATTGCTCGTTCTTCCATACGGAGATGGCAAAACTCAACGGCGCGACGCAGGCAGAGATCGAGGATGCGGTCCACTACGCGAAATCGAGCGCGGGATGGAGCACCTACATCAACGGCATGCAGACCGATTTCGAGAAGTTCAAGGGCGAAGTGCTGCACGCCTGCGAGCATATTCGCTCGACGCAAGGCCGTAACCGGTAGTATGGGTGGGATGCTGGAGGAACGAACCGCATCGCTCGCGATTGATGCGGTTCGTTCCTCACGCATTACTCTTGCCAATGGCGTAGGTGCGAATTCATTCGCACATTAATCGCCGCTGTGCGAATGAATTCGCACCTACACCATCCCTCTGCGGTGTTTATTTCAGGATTCGCCGTTCTTTTCCGGTTTATCCTGCTCCAGCGGCAACCATACGCGAAAGGTCGTCCCCTTTCCCGGCTCGCTCCCCACTTCGATGCGTCCCTTGTGCTTTTGCACGATGCCATAGGCCAGTGACAACCCCAGCCCGGTGCCCTTGCCTACTGGTTTGGTGGTAAAAAAAGGATCGAAAATACGCTTGACGACATCGGGAGACATGCCCTTGCCGGTGTCGCTGAAGGCGGCACATACTCCGCCGTCGGCCGCGGTAGTGCGAATGGCGATTTTCCCCTGGCCATCGATGGCCTGCGCCGCATTCACCAGGATATTCATGAACACCTGGTTCAATTGCTGCGGCAGGCAATGAATCTCGGGCAGCACCCCATAATCCTTTTCGACCTCGGCCTTGTATTTGATTTCGGGCCATGCCACGTTAAGCGTGCTCTCGATGCCCCGATTGATGTCCGCCCATTGCCATTCGGCCTCGTCCACGTGGGAGAAGTCCTTGAGATCCTGCACGATGCGCCGGACCCGCTGCACCCCGTCGCGCGACTCCTTGACCAGGCTGACCAGGTCTTCCTTGAGAAATTCGTAGTCGATGGCTTTTTTAACCTGCTCCACGCCTTCCGTCGGCACGCCCTTTTCGCGGGCCGACGCGGCGACGGACTCATAGCTGTCGACCAGCCTGAACAGGCTTTCCAGGTAATGGCCCATGGTGCCGAGATTGGAATTGACGAAGCCGATGGGATTGTTGATCTCGTGCGCCACCCCCGCCGCCAGCTGGCCGATGGACGCCAGTTTTTCCGATTGCAGCAACTGGCCCTGGGCGTCGGCCAGCTTGCGGTTGAGCGCCTTGAGCTCCTCGTGGCTTTGCTGCAACTGCCGCTCGCCCTGCTTGCGCGCCGAGATGTCGGAGAACATCACCACCGCCCCGGCGGGTTGGTCATTCTCGATCAGCGGGGTAATGGTGTATTCGACCTCGAAAGGGGTGCCGTCCTTGTGCCAGAACACCTCGTTTTCCACCCGGCTCATCCGGCCATCCCTCACTGCCGCCGAAATGGGACATTCCGCGGCCGGATAGTGGCGGCCATCCGCGTGGGTGTGATGGATCAGGTCGTGGACCGACTTGCCGAGCAGGTCTTCCACCTGCCATCCCACCATCCGGGCGGCGGCGGGATTGATGAAGGTGGTGTTCAGGTCGAGGTCCGTGCCGTAAATGCCGATCCCGGCGGAATTCAGCAGGAGTTCATGCTGCGAGCGCAGACTCTCGACCTGGTGGGTGCGCTCGGCCACGCGCTTTTCCAGCTGGTCGCGCGCGTTGCGCAGCACCAGTTCCGCCATCTTGCGCTCGGTGATGTCCACCGCCGAACCGACGAATCCGGCGAAGCCGCCGTGGGATTCGTAACGCGGCACGCCGGTTTCCAGCAGCCAGTGGTATTTGCCGTCGGCGCGATGTAGGCGGTATTCCGCTACGTAACGCTGTTGGGCCGCGAACGATTTACGGTAGAGGGCCAGGCATTCTTCCCGGTCGTCCGGATGCAGGCTCGCCAGCCAGCCGTCGCCCCGTTCCTCGGCCAGGGTGCGCCCGGTGAAATCCAGCCAGGTCTTGTTGAAAAACATGCGCCCGGCGTCCTGTTCGGTCATCCAGATCAGCACCGGCACGCTGTCGGCCAGGATGCGGAAACGACTTTCGCTTTCACGCAGCGCGGTGAGCACGTTGCGCTCCGCCAGCTCCATGTCCAGGGCGCGGCGCAGATGGAGTTCCCGGCTGTCGTCGGCGGCGGCAGCGGCCGATGCGCCGGTCCTGGCCGCGATCAGGCGCGCCATCTCCTTGTCCGAGCCCATGATGTGCAGCGCCAGCCACTTGATCAGGTAATCCAGCAGCGGCTCGACGATGGTGGTGTCGCTGCCGTCGAAACCGCTCGCCATCTTGACCACGGTGCGCACAAATTCCTCGTGCTCTTCCTTGTGCTTGGCAAAGTGGTCGGGGTCGCAATCCACCGACTGCATGAGCTGTTCCTCGGTGGAAAAGTGGTAATGGGTGTATTCGAGCAACCCGCCCAGCAGCTTCTGGATGACGGTGCCTTCCACCCCGTTCGCGTAGGCGGCATCCAATTCGTTCAGCATCCTCACCAAGCCTCGATGCTGTTCGTCCACTTCCGCGATGCCCACGTCGTAGCTGTGGTTCCATTCGAAAATCGCCATTATTCTTCCTTGTCATCCTGGCAAGCTTCCAGCTTGCCCGAGAACAAGCTGGCCGCCACGATCATCGCGCCGCCCAGCCATTCCTGCAAAGTCATCACCTCCCCGGCGAGCAGGTAGCTGGTGAGCGAGGCTACCACCAGCTCGAACAGGAAAATCACGATGGCCTGGTTGGCGGGCACCCGCGCCAGACCGTACTGCACGGTGAGCGTCACCGTGAAAATCAGGATACTGATCAGCAGCAGCCACATCCAGCCGGAAAAAGACAGCGCGGGCAGTACCGCAAAAGTGCTCGGATGGGAAGCCAGCGCCAGCAGCGAAAGCAAACTCACGCCGGCCCAGACGCTCAGCGATTTCAGCCCGATGTCGAAATCCTCGGCGTGGCGCGACAGCACGTTGGTCGCGGCAAAAGTCAGTCCGGCGGACAAGCCCATCCACTCCGCCGCGCTTTGCGGCAGCGGCATCCCCAGGCTGGGGCGCCACAACATCACCACCGCGCCGGAAAAAGACAGCGCCATGACCAGGTAGCCGTGGAAGCGCAGGCGTTCGTTCAGCACCAGGCGCGACAGCATCACCGTCCACAGCGGCGAAAGATAAAATAGCAGCAGCACCCGCATCACCTCGCCGTCGATCACGGCCAGCACGTAGGCGAGGTTGGTCCAGCCCGAGGTCAGCCCGAGCAGCAGCAAGACCGGCGGCATGCGCCTGACCTGCAGACGCTTGGCATAGAGCGTGAAACCCAGCAGCAGCGGGATCAGGTAGGTGGCGAAGCTGGACAGCGCGCCATTGACGCCCATCTGTTCCAGCAGGCGGTAGGGGTACCAGATCAGCCCCCAGATCACGGCGCCGGAGAGCAGCCCGGACACGGCAAGAAGTTTTTCTTTGGATGCCACTCAGCCAGCCTTTATAATGCCGCGATATTTATAGATAGTTGCCGTCCAGAAACCGTGAACCCGAACCTCGACCTGCTCCACCCCTACCCGTTCCAGAAGCTGCGCAACCTGTTCCACGGCATAACGCCCAACTCGGACTACAGCCCGATCAATCTTTCCATCGGCGAACCGAAGCACCCCACGCCGGAGTTTATCAGGCATGCGCTGACCGATAATCTGGACGGCCTGGCCAATTATCCCACAACCCAGGGAAGCCTGGCGTTGCGCCAGGCGATCGGCGCCTGGATCGAGCGCCGCTACGGCATCCCCCCGCTCGACCCGGACACCCAGATCCTGCCGGTGAACGGCAGCCGCGAAGCGCTGTTCGCCTTTGCCCAGGCGGTGATCGACACTTCCAAACCCAATCCGGTAGTGATCTGCCCCAACCCGTTTTACCAGATTTACGAAGGCGCCGCGCTGTTGGCCGGCGCCACGCCGTATTTCCTCAACACCACCGCGGAAAACGGCTACACCATGGATTTTTCCAGCGTGCCGGAAGACATCTGGCGGAGCACCCAACTGGTCTATGCCTGTTCGCCGGGCAATCCCACCGGCAAGGTGATGGACATCGCGGAGTGGTCGCGGCTGTTCGACCTGTCCGACCGCTACGGCTTCACCATCGCGGCCGACGAATGCTACTCGGAGCTGTATCCCGAAGAGCACCTGCCGCCGCTCGGCGCGCTGCAGGTCGCGCACGAACTGGGCGGCGAGGATTACGGCCGGCTGGTGGTGTTCAACAGTCTGTCCAAGCGCTCCAACGTGCCCGGCATGCGCTCCGGCTTCGTCGCCGGCTGCGAGTCGATCCTAGAAAAATTCCAGCTCTACCGCACCTATCACGGCTGCGCCATGAATCCGGCGGTGCAGGCCGCCAGTGCGGCGGCCTGGAACGACGAGGCGCACGTGCTGGAAAACCGCCGCCTGTACCGCGAAAAATTCGCCGCCGTCACCCCGCTGCTGCAACAGGCGCTGAAAGTCGAGGAACCGCAGGCATCGTTCTACCTGTGGGCGCAGACGCCGGTGCCCGATACCGAATTCGCGCAAGCGCTGTACCGGGATTATAATGTCACGCTTTTACCCGGCAGCTTTTTGGCGCGCGAAGCACTGGGCATCAACCCTGGCGCGAACTTCGTGCGCATCGCCCTGGTCGCGCCGCTGGCGCAATGCGTGGAAGCGGCGCGAAGAATTCAGAAATTAGTTGAAACCTTGAAAAAATAGCCGCAAAAACATAGAGATTTTTTTGTATTTTGTGCCTTTTCGCGGCCAATTTAAGTTAGGAAAAAAATGACCGAACTGCAAAGCATCATCGAAGAAGCCTTTGAACGCCGCGCCGACATCACGCCGCGCAATGTCGAATCCAGCCTCAAGGACAGCATCGCCCAGGTCATCGACCTGCTCGACAAGGGCCAGCTCCGCGTCGCCGAAAAGATCGACGGCGACTGGGTCACCCACCAGTGGATCAAGAAAGCGGTGCTGCTGTCGTTCCGCATGGAAGACAATTTCTTCATCAAGGGCGGTTTCACCAACTACTTCGACAAGGTGCCGTCCAAGTTCGCCGACTACAACTCGAAGGATTTCCGCGACGGCGGCTTCCGCGTGGTGCCGCCCGCCGCTGCGCGCAAGGGTGCGTACATCGCCAAGAACGTCGTGCTGATGCCGTCCTACGTCAATATCGGCGCCTATGTCGATGAAGGCACCATGGTCGACACCTGGGCCACGGTCGGCTCCTGCGCCCAGATCGGCAAGAACGTCCACCTCTCCGGCGGCGTCGGCATCGGCGGCGTGCTGGAACCGGTGCAGGCCGGCCCCACCATCATCGGCGACAACTGCTTTATCGGCGCCCGCTCCGAAGTGGTGGAAGGCGTCATCGTGGAAGACAACTGCGTGATCTCGATGGGCGTCTACATCGGCCAATCCACCAAGATTTACGACCGAGAAACCGGCGAAGTGACCTACGGCCGCATCCCCAGCGGATCGGTGGTGGTATCCGGCAACCTGCCCTCCAAGGACGGCTCCTACAGCCTGTACTGCGCGGTAATCGTGAAGAAGGTCGATGAAAAGACCCGCTCCAAGGTCGGCATCAACGAACTGCTGCGGGGAATTTAAATTATCAACCCAGCAGACAATCTCCATGTGGGCACGGCTTCGGCCGTGCATGTCAGGCTGAAGCCCGACCCACAGGGGGAATTCATCTCCCGTTAGCGACCCCATGTGCGGCATCTGCGGCGAACTGCGGTTTGACGGCGCCTCCCCCGACACCGCCGTCATCCGGCGGATGTCGGCGAAACTTTCCCGCCGCGGCCCCGACCACGAGGGCGTGATCGGCGACGGTCCGCTCGCCTTCGGCCATCGGCGCCTGGCCATCATCGATCTTTCCGCCAGCGCCGACCAGCCGATGGTGGACAAGGAACTGCGCCTCGCCCTGGTGTTCAACGGCACCATCTACAACTACAAGGAACTGCGCGCCGAACTGGCGGAAATGGGCTATGCCTTTTTCTCCGAAGGCGACAGCGAGGTCATCCTCAAGGCCTACCATGCCTGGGGCGAGAAGTGCGTGGAGCGCTTCTACGGCATGTTCGCCTTCGCGGTGTGGGACATGCGCCACGCCACCCTGTTCCTGGCGCGCGACCGCTTCGGCATCAAGCCGCTGTATTACGCGCTGGACGGCGCATCCCTGCGCTTCGCGTCAAGCGTGCAGGCGCTGCTCGCCGCGGGCGGCATCGATGCCAGCCTCGACCCGGTCGCCCTGCACCACTATTTCACCCTGCATGCCGTGGTGCCGGCTCCGCGCACCATCCTGAACGGGGTCAAGAAGCTGCCGCCGGCCACGGTCATGAAGCTGGACGCCATGGGCCAACTTTCCCAGCGCACCTACTGGAGCCTGGACGCCACCCGCCCGGCACACGCCCTGTCCGAGCAGGACTGGCTCCGCGCCACCCGCGCCGTACTAGCGCGAGCGGTGGAGCGCCATCGCCTCGCCGCCGATGTGCCGGTCGGCGTACTGCTCTCCGGCGGACTGGATTCGAGCCTGCTGGTCGGGCTCCTGGCCGACCACGTGGACGATCTGCTCACCTTCTCGGTGGGCTTCGAGGATGTCGGCGAAGGCGCGGAAAAGGCTGACGAATTCGAGTTCTCGGACCAGGTGGCGGAGCGCTTCCACACCCGCCACCACAAGTTTCTCATCCCCAACGCCGAAGTGCTGAAACGCCTGCCAGAAGCCGTGCTCAACATGGCCGAGCCGATGGTCGGCCAGGATGCGATCGCGTTTTACCTGCTCGGCGAACGGGTGTCGAAGGAAGTCAAAGTGGTGCTCTCCGGTCAAGGCGCGGACGAGGTGTTCGGCGGCTATTTCTGGTATCCGCGCATGGAAGACGCGGCGGGCGCGCCGCTCGACCGCTTCAGCTCCCACTATTTCGACCGCGACCACGCCGAATACCTGGAAACCGTCACCCCCGCCTACCACGTGCCGGATGTCACCTCCGAACTGGTCGCCCGCGAGCTCGCCAAGCCCCGCGCCGACACCTTCCTCGACCAGGTGCTCAGGTTCGACGCCACTACCCTGATCGTGGACGACCCGGTCAAGCGGGTGGACAACATGACTATGGCATGGGGTCTGGAGGCGCGCGTACCCTTCCTCGACCACGAACTGGTCGAACTGGCCGCAAAAATGCCGCCGCAGCTCAGGCTCAAGGAAGGCGGTAAGTTCCCGCTCAAGGCGATCGCGCGCGGATTGATCCCCGACGCGGTGATCGACCGGCCCAAGGGTTACTTCCCGGTGCCGGCGCTGAAATACGTGCGCGCGGATTTCCTCGAATTCATGCGGGACATCCTGCGCTCCGACGCCTGCGTCAAGCGCGGCCTGTTCCAGCGCCCCTATGTGGAAAAGCTGCTGGCCGAACCGGAGGCCCACTTCACCCGCATCCAGGGCAGCAAGCTCTGGCACATGGCGCTGCTGGAGTTGTGGCTGCAATTGAATGTGGACGCCGCCTGATCCGAATCGCTGATAAAATCGACCGATGAAACTTTACGGCATCCCCAACTGCAACACCGTCAAGAAAGCCCGTGCCTGGCTCGCCGAAAACGGCGTCGAAATGCCTTTCCACGATTTCAAGAAACACGGCGTCAGCGCGGAACTGCTTCAACCCTGGCTGCAACAGGCCGGCTGGGAAAAGCTGCTCAACCGGCAAGGCACCACTTGGCGCCAGCTGCCGGGCGAAACCAAGGCCACCGTCGGCGACGAAGCGTCCGCGTTGCGTCTGATGCTGGAAAAACCCAGCGTGATAAAACGCCCGGTGCTGGAACTGGACGGCAAGATCACCCTCGGCTTCGACGAAGCCCGTTATCAATCGCTATTCGGAAAATAAAGCATGGACCACAGCACGCTGGAACTGGCCAAGGCGCTGATCGCCCGCCGCTCGCTCACGCCGGACGACGCCGGCTGCCAGGAAATCCTGATCGAACGCCTGGAAAAAATCGGCTTCAGGATCGAACGCATGCGCTTTGGCGAGGTGGACAATTTCTGGGCGCGGCGCGGTGACGCCAAACCGGTGATCTGCTTCGCCGGCCACACCGACGTGGTGCCGACCGGCCCGGCGGAAAAATGGGGCAGCGAACCGTTCACCCCCACTGTGCGCGACGGCATGCTCTATGGCCGTGGCGCGGCCGACATGAAAACCTCGCTCGCCGCCTTCGTCACCGCCATCGAGGAATTCGTCGCCGCCCACCCGAATCACGCCGGCTCGATCGCGCTGCTGGTGACTTCCGACGAGGAAGGCATCGCCGTGGACGGCACGGAGAAAGTGGTGCAGGCCTTGCGGGCGCGCGGCGAAACGCTGGACTACTGCATCGTCGGCGAGCCGACCTGCGCGGCGAAATTCGGCGATACGGTCAAGAACGGCCGGCGCGGATCGCTCTCCGGCACGCTGACGGTAAAAGGCGTCCAGTGTCACATCGCCTATCCGCACCTGGGAAAAAATCCCATCCACCTGGGCGCACCGGTCATTGCCGAGCTGGCGGCCACCACCTGGGACGAAGGCAACGAATATTTTCCGCCCACCACCTGGCAAATATCCAACATCCACGGCGGCACCGGCGCCACCAACGTCGTCCCCGGCACGGTGGAAATCGAATTCAACTTCCGCTTTTCCACCGCGAGCACCACAGACAGCCTGCAAGCCAAGGTTCATGCCATCCTCGACAAGCACGACCTGGATTACGACCTGGACTGGTCGCTCACCGGCAAGTCCTACCTCACCCCGCGCGGCAACCTGGTCGATGCCGTCGCCCAGGCGATCAAGGAAACCACCGGCGTGGACGCCGAACTTTCCACCAGCGGCGGCACCTCGGACGGCCGCTTCATCGCCGACATCTGCCCGCAGGTCCTCGAAATCGGCCCGCTCAACGCCACCATCCACAAGATCGACGAGTGCGTGGCGGTGGCCGATATCGAGCCGCTCAAGGAAGTCTACCGGCGGATGCTGGAAAATTTGTTTTTTAACTGAAATAGCCGCAAAAAAGCGCAAAATTCACAAAGAAAACGCTGAACAAGTCCAACACCGTCATTCCTGCGAAACCCGGAATCTTCGTTTATCAATGTACTACTGGATACCGGCTTTCGCCGGCATGACGAAACAGGCGCTTATTCAGCACTTCTCAAAGTTTTTTTGTGTTTTTTGTGCCTTTTTGTGGCGGAAGAAAATATGTTCAATCAAGCCAAAACCCAGCTTTCCACTGTCGGCGACCTGCTGCGTTTCGCCGTCAGCCGCTTCAACCAGGCGGAATTGTTCTTCGGCCACGGCACCACCAACGCCTACGACGAAGCGGCCTACCTGATCCTGCACACGCTGCATCTGCCGCTGGACCGGCTGGATCCGTTCCTCGACGCGCGTTTGCTGCCGCAGGAGGTGGAACAGGTCGTAAACATCCTGCGGCGCCGCGTCGAAGAGCGCCTGCCCGCGCCCTACCTGACGCACGAAGCCTGGCTCGGTGAATTCCGTTTTTACGTGGACGAGCGGGTGATCGTGCCGCGCTCGTTCATCGCCGAACTGCTGCGCGAACAGCTCGAACCCTGGGTGGAAGACCCCGAGGCAATCGCCGGCGGCCTCGACATGTGCACCGGTTCCGGCTGCCTCGCCATCCTGATGGCGCACACCTTTCCCAATGCGCTGATCGATGCCGTCGATCTGTCTTCCGACGCGCTCGACGTGGCACGGCGCAATGTCGCCGACTACGGCCTGGAAGGCCAGGTTCGCCTGATCCAGTCCGACCTGTTCTCGGCCCTACAAGGACGGCGCTACGACCTGATCGTGAGCAACCCGCCTTACGTCAATGCACCCTCGATGGAAACCCTGCCCGGCGAATACCGGCGCGAGCCGGTTGGCGCGCTCGCCAGCGGCGAGGACGGCCTCGACCATGTGCGCGTCATTCTGCGCGAAGCGCCCGCGCATCTGAACGAGAACGGCCTGCTGGTGGTGGAAATCGGCCACAACCGCGACGCGCTGGAAGAAGCGTTTCCCGACCTGCAATTTGCGTGGCTGGAAACGAGCGCGGGCGACGAGCACATCTTTTTGCTCAGCCGCGAGCAACTGGCGTCGCAATAGGCAATAGTTAAAAAGTTGGGGTTTTGCCAATAAGGGGCGGATTAAATATCGAGCAGCCTGATGCACTGCGCTTTCTGCCTCTTCCTCCTCAAGTGAGAGTGGGCTGGTACTGCGGTGCAATGCATTACCGATCACCGCTCACTTCAGGTAAAGCGCCGGACGGAACGGCTGGATGCTGATGCCGAATCACCGTTGCCACGCGATGTGATGCGCTTCCAGAGGAACCGCCACACCCTCGTGGTGCGGGATGACCCGCGCGGTGTAATCCGTCGCAGGGCGGGTCGCAGGCACCTGCACGCGATAGGCATAACCGTTTATTGCCCCCACCAGTTGCCGCACACGCTCCATTCCCTGGCGGACCGGAGCGCCGTCGCTGCCTCCTTCGGCATAGAGCTCGACCCGTACCGCTTCCGGATCAAGATCATCGAGATACATCTGAACCTCGAATATATGCTGCTCGCCGTCGGTCTCGACTTTCACTTCGCCGAAGCGCAGCATGGCCCATTTCTGTTCCAGATCATGCTGCCAATCAACCACCTGCACGCCGATGGCCCCGTTATCTGCCGCCCGTTCACGATAGGCGGCAGCGGCCGGAAGATAGTGCTGCTCCGTGTATTCGCGTACTGCGCGGTTGGTAGAGAAACGCGGCGTCAACCGCGCCATGCTCTCGCGCATCCGCGCCACCCAGGCGGTGGGAATGCCGTTCGCGTCACGGGTATAGAACTCCGGGATCACCTCGCGTTCGAGCAGATCGTAAAGAGCATCGGCTTCGTTAGCATCCCAGGTCGGATCGTCGTCGTGTTCCTGCCCGTCCCCCAGCGCCCACCCCACTTCCGGCGTGTAGGCTTCCGCCCACCATCCATCCAGTTCAGACAGGTTGAGGCCGCCATTGACGAGCACCTTCATGCCGCTGGTTCCGCACGCCTCCCACGGCCGCCGCGGCGTATTGAGCCAGACATCAACCCCCTGAACCAGCCGCTCGGTCAAATGCATGTCGTAGTCGCTGAGAAAGATCACATGGGCGCGTACCTCGGGGCGCCGGATAAAATGCATCCATTCCTGAATCATTTCCTGCCCTGCCTGGTCTGCCGGATGGGCCTTGCCGGCCATGATAAGCTGCACCGGGCGTTGGGGATTAGTCAACAGGCGCAGCAGCCGCTCCGGATCGTGCAGCAGCAGATTCGGTCTCTTGTAGGTTGCGAAACGACGCGCAAACCCCAGCGTCAACACATTGCAATCAAACAGATGCTTCACTCCGTCAACAGCCTCGGGCGACGCACCGGAGGCAACCATTTGCCGCGACAGCCGTTCGCGTGCGAATTCGATAAGCCCCTTGCCGGCAGTGGTGCGAAATTCCCAGAGCCTTGCATCTGAAGCGCCACGAATGTCCTTCTCCAAGGTCTCTACCGCCCCCATCCAGCGGCTCTTTCCACACAGCTCCGTCCAAAGGTTGTCGGCCGTCACCGAATCCCATGTCGGCATATGAACGCCGTTAGTCACGTGTCCGACCGGCACCTCATCCGTCGGCCAGTGCGGGAAAAGCGGCTCGAAGAGATGCCGGCTTACTTTTCCATGCAAGCGGCTCACGCCATTCACCGCCCCGCACCCGCGGATCGCCAGATAGGCCATGTTGAAAGGTTCCGATGAGTCATTCGCGTTCTGCCGCCCCATGGCCAGCAAATCGTGAGCGGTGATGCCGAGCCGCTTTTCGGCATAAGCGCCCAGGTATTGTTGAATCAGCGCCGGCGCAAAGAGGTCGAAGCCGGCGGCCACCGCGGTATGGGTAGTGAACAGGTTGCCGGCACGGGTGGCGGCCAGCGCGACATCGAAGGCCTGTCCGGTTTCATCCATGAAACTTTTGGCGCGTTCCAGCACAGCAAAAGCCGCATGCCCTTCATTCAGGTGGCAGACTTCCGGCCTGATGCCGAGCGCGGCCAGCAGTCGCCAACCGCCGATCCCGAGCAGCAATTCCTGCTGGAGGCGCAACTCAGGCCCACCGCCATAAAGCTCGCTGGTAATGCCTCGATGCGCGGGAAAGTTCGCTGCATCGTTACTGTCGAGCAGATACAGCTTCACGCGGCCGACCTGGGCCTGCCAGGCGCGCAACCAGACCGAATAGCCGGGTAACGCGATTTCCAGTCGCAGCCACTCCCCGTTCGGTTTACGCAGGGGTGTGATCGGCAGCTGCCCCGGATCGTTATACGGGTAAAGGGCCTGTTGCGCGCCGTCCTTATCGATCATTTGGCGAAAATAGCCTTGCTGGTAGAGCAGTCCCACGCCGACGACGGGAACGCCAAGATCGCTGGCGGCTTTGAGCTGATCGCCGGCGACGTTGCCAAGCCCGCCGGAGTAAATGGGCAGCGCCTCGCTCAACATGAATTCCATGCTGAAATAGGCAACACCGATCAGCGCAGATTGTGAATAGGTCTGCTGGAACCACGCAGGGGCCTCCGCCGCATCCCGCCTGGCTTGCACCAGATCATCAACGTTTTTACGGAAGGAGTCATCGGTTAGAACGTGCTGGAGTTTCTCCCGTGAAACCGTCTGCAGGACCGCCCATGGATTCTGGGTCAGATCCCACAGTGTTGCATCAAGCCGCCGCCACACATCGTCAGCACCGTGGTTCCACGACGAGCGCATATCCAGGGCAAGCTCGGCCAGGGGTTCGTACCCGTCGACGTCCGTGTACAGAAAGACCTCTTTCGGGTGGCCGACTCGAATTTGCTTGCTCATGAATTTCCTTCCTGATTAGCCACCAACCTCAGCGCCTCATCGCACCGGATGCTGGCCAAGCGGCACCTGTCGCCGGCAGGTGCGGCGTTCCGCTCTGCATCAACAGTTTTTTTCACAAGGAAGGATATTTTGTTTCCCGCATAATGTCCCGCAAACATGCTGCGGCACTATGCTTCGGGGGCGGTCGCCTCGCGCCGCGGCCTCGCGGGTCTCCCCAACAGAATATCTCTCAGCACGACTGCATCGTTGCGAATCTCGTCGTGCGCCGAAAAAACCAGCGTGATCACGCCCTGTCGTGCCAGCGCGCGCAAGTGCTTGAGCTGTTCGGGTTGCTTCTGTAGCTCTTCGGTATAACGGCACCGAAACTCCTGCCAGCGCAGGGGGTCATGCCCGAACCACTTTCTCAGTTCAGTGCTGGGCGCAAGGTTTTTCGCCCACTGGTCCAGGGCCGCGTCTACCTTTCTGACTCCGCGCGGCCACAAACGGTCGATCAATATTCTGGTTCCGTCGTCACGGGAAGGTTGCGCGTATGATCGCTTCAACCTGATATTGCCCGCCTTGATTCTTTTACTCATCGACATTGCTCCATAGCAGTGTTGACGGCTGATTTCAATCGTATGCCTTTTTCAGGACCGTGCCTTTGCGCATCACAACATGATCAGTCTTATCTCTCTTGATGTCATACTGTGTATATCAATTATGGAGCATTCTTGGCCCAACTGAAAAACGGGTCTGCGCGGCAACCGACGATTCAGGCCAAGCAAAGGGCGGAAACCGTCGGATTGCACCATGCGTTCAGCGGGCTGACGATTCTTTGCGCGGACGGCGCACCGGTTTGTCCGGTGCCGCCGGATGATGAGATTTGATGCCGCTGCCGCCCCGGGCCGCGCCGGCTTGCTGCTGGGGAATGGCGGGCGCGGCGATTCCCGCCCACTCCAGAACACGCTTCACTTCTACCGGTTCCAGATCGAGCGTCTGGCCGCGTTTCAGCCGCGGCGGCAGATTGATCACCCCGAAGCGCACCCGCATCAGACGGCTCACCGTCAGGCCGAGCGCTTCGAACATGCGCCGCACTTCGCGGTTGCGCCCTTCGCGCAGCGTCACGCGGTACCAGTGGTTGATGCCCTCGCCACCCTGATCGGAAATGGTGTCGAAATTTGCCGCGCCGTCTTCCAGCTCGATTCCTTCCTTGAGCTGAGTCAACTGGTCGGGCGTGAGTGTGCCCAGGACGCGCACGGCATATTCACGTTCCACTTCGAAGCGCGGATGCATCAGGTGGTTGGCTAGATCACCCGAGGTGGTGAAGATCAGCAGCCCGCTGGTATTGAAATCGAGGCGCCCGATGGCGATCCATTTCGAAGTGCGCATCTGGGGCAGGCGGTCGAACACGCTGGGACGTCCGTCCGGGTCGTTGCGGCTGACGATCTCCCCTTCCGGCTTGTGATAGAGCATGATGCGCGGCATTTTTTCCGCCGAGCGGGCGCGGACGTTCTTGCGGTCCACCCGCAGCACGTCGGTCTCGCTGACCCGCGTGCCCAGTTCGGCGACCTGGCCGTTGACGGTCACCCGCCCGGCCTTGATCAGCTCTTCCATGTCGCGGCGCGAACCCAGCCCGGCCTGCGCCAGGATTTTCTGCAATTTCTGCGCGCCGGGTGCATAGCTCGCAGGGGTGGCGGGCTTTTCCGACACCGGCGGCTCCTCGCCGCCGCGGCTTTGCCAGCCCGGCTGCTGCTTGACTCTGGGCGCTTTCTTCTCCCCGCTCGCCGCGGCCGCCCGGCGGAACGGCGTATTCTTGCCGCCCCGTTTTTCCTGAACCGTAGCGGGTTTCTTCGGTTGCGAACCGGCGGCATCTTTCTTGTCTGGCATATCGTCCTGCTTTCTGTTATTCATTGGGGAAGGCCGAACAAGCTCGCATCCGCCTGTTCCAGCGGCGGCAATTCTTCCAGCGAGCGCAGGCCGAGGTCGTCGAGCAATTGCCGCGTGGTGGCGAACAAGGCTGGCCGCCCCGGCACGTCGCGGTGGCCGACGGTGTCGATCCAGCCGCGCCCTTCCAGCGTTTTTAGCACCTGGCTGTTTACCGTGACACCGCGAATGTCCTCGATATCGCCGCGCGTCACCGGCTGCTTGTAGGCGATGATCGCCAAGGTTTCCATCACCGCGCGGGAATAGCGCGGCGGCTTCTCCGGGTTGAGGCGATCGAGGTATTTTTGATATTCGGCGCGCACCTGGAAGCGCCAGCCGCTCGCCACGTCGGCGAGTTCGACGCCGCGCCCGCTCCATTCCCGGCGCAGCTCTTCCAGCAGCTTGCGCAGGATATCGGAACTCAGCTCGAAGTCGAACAGTTTTTTCAACGCATGCAGGGAAAGCGGCTCCTGGCCGGCCAGCAAAGCAGCCTCCAGCACCAGTTTGATTTCCTCCGGTTTAAGGGTCATGATCGCTCGACACCCTGCAATTTCACGTAAATCGGCGCAAACGGTTCCTGCTGGGCGACGCTCACCAGGCTTTCGCGCACCAGCTCCAGGATCGCGAGGAAAGTCACCACCAGTTCCGGTACGCCGTGCGCAGCGTCGAACAAGCCGCTGAATTCGGCGAACTGCGCATTTCGCAGAAGGCGCAGGATGCGGCTCATGTGCTCGCGCACCGACAACTCCTCGCGGCTGACCTTGTGGTGGCGGTTTACCCTGGCGCGCGCCAGCACGGCCAGCCACGCCTGCTTCAGATCCTCCAGGCCGACTTCGGGCAAACGCTTCGCCGCCGCCTGCTCCAGCCACACCTGCACCAGGGCGAAATCGCGCCCGGCGACCGGCTGCTCGTTCAGGCGCTGCGCCGCCAGCTTCATCTGCTCGTACTCCAAGAGCCGTCTCACCAGTTCGGCGCGCGGATCGGTTTCCTCCTCGGTCGCCTCGTCGCGCCGCGGCAGCAGCATGCGCGATTTGATCTCGATCAGCAGCGCCGCCATCAGCAGGTATTCGCCCGCCAATTCGAGCTGGCCCGCGCTCATCGGCTCGACATAGTCCATGTACTGCCGGGTCAGCTCAGCCATCGGGATATTCAGCACATCCAGATTCTGCCGACGGATCAGGTAGAGCAACAGATCGAGCGGGCCTTCGAAGGTTTCGAGAAACACCTCCAGCGCATCGGGCGGGATGTAGAGATCGAGCGGCAGCTGGACCATCGGCTCGCCGTGGATGCGCGCGACCGGCGTTTCGGATACTTCAGACATTTCTTCCATCGCAAAGGCACTAAAAACGCCGTAACTACACAGTCAGCCCCACACAAAAAGCCGCATGAAGCCCCTCTCCCGCAGGCGGAAGAGGGGAGACAACCTGCTGAGTAGTTACAAAACGCCAAGAGCTACAGGCTTTCGCTGTCCTTCGCGCCTTTGCGGTAAAGCTTTTGGCCTACCCCGGCTCAGGCAAAAACGATTTTCACCACATCCTTGAATTGTCTCACGAAATGCGCGTCAACGCCTTCCTTTATGTGGTCCGGCAATTCGTCGAAATCGCGCCGGTTGGCTTCCGGCAGGATCAGCTCATTGATTTTGATGCGCCGTGCGGCAATGACTTTCTCGCGCACGCCGCCGATCGGCAGGACTTCGCCGGTCAAGGTCAGCTCGCCGGTCATGGCGAGCGACCGGGGAATCTTCTCGTTGCGCGCCAGCGACAGCAGCGCGGTGGCCATGGTGATGCCGGCGCTGGGGCCGTCCTTGGGGGTCGCGCCTTCCGGCACGTGCAGGTGGACGAAGGCTTCGTCGAAGAAAACCGGATTGCCCTTGAACGCCTTGAGATGAGAGGAAACATAGCTGTACGCGATCTCGGCCGATTCGCGCATCACTTCGCCGAGCTTGCCGGTAAGCTTGAAGCCGCGGTTCTTGGTGTGCACCAGGGTGGCTTCGATGCTGAGAGTGGCGCCGCCCATCGCCGTCCAGGCCAGCCCGGTCACCACGCCGATGCCGGTGATCGGCTTTTCCGGCAGAAACACCGGCTTGCCCAGGGATTCCTCGATTTCGCCGGTGCCGAGGTGGATCGGCGTTTCCGCGCCGCCGACGATTTTCACCACCGACTTGCGCACCATCCGCCCAAGCTGTTTTTCCAGGTTGCGCACGCCCGCCTCGCGCGCATAGCCGTCGATGATGCGCTTCAGCGCGGCTTCGGTAATGGTCAGCTCGCCGCGCTTGATGCCGGCCTTCTTGAGCTGCTTGGGCCACAGGTGATGCTTGGCGATTTGCACTTTTTCGGCTGTGATGTAGCCGGACAGCCGGATCACTTCCATACGGTCGAGCAACGGACCGGGAATGGTGTCGAACTGGTTGGCGGTACAGACGAACAGCACTTTAGACAAATCGAAACGCACGTCCAGGTAATGGTCGAGGAAATCCACGTTCTGTTCCGGGTCGAGCACTTCGAGCAGCGCCGAGGCCGGGTCGCCCTGGTAGGAGGCGCCGATCTTGTCCACCTCGTCGAGCATGATCACCGGGTTGGATACGCCGCATTCCTTGATCGCCTGGATGAACTTGCCCGGCATGGCGCCGATGTAGGTGCGGCGGTGGCCCTTGATCTCGGCTTCGTCGCGCATGCCGCCGAGCGAAAAGCGGTAGAACTTGCGCCCCAGCGCATTGGCGATGGAGTGGCCGATGGAAGTCTTGCCGACGCCGGGCGGGCCGACCAGGAGCAGGATCGAGCCGGCGACTTCGCCCTTCAAGGCGCCCACGGCGAGGAATTCGACAATGCGTTCCTTGACGTCGTCGAGCCCGTCGTGGTCGTGGTCGAGTATCTTGCGCGCGCGGGCAAGGTCGAGCTTGTCCTTGGAAAACTTGCCCCACGGCAATTGGGACAGCCAGTCGAGGTAGTTGCGCGTCACGGCGTATTCGGGCGAACCGGATTCGAGCACGGAAAGCTTCTGCAGCTCTTCGTCAATACGCTTGGCGGCGGCGTCCGACAGCTTGAGCTTGGCCAGGCGCTCCTTGAAGCGCTCGATGTCGGCGGTCTTGTCGTCCTTGGCCAGGCCGAGTTCCTTCTGGATTTCCTTGAGCTGTTCGCGCAGGAAGAATTCGCGCTGCTGCTTGCTCATCTTCTGCTCGACCTGCTCGCGAATCTGCGACTGGAGCTTGGCGACTTCCAGCTCCTTCTTGATCAGGATCAGCACCTTTTCCATGCGGCGGCGCAGGTTGAAGGCATCCATCACCGACTGCAATTCCTCCTTCGAGGCGGTGGTGAGGGACGCGGCGAAGTCCGCCAGGAGCGACGGCTCGTTCGGGCTGAAGCGGTTGAGGAAGAACTTCAGTTCCTCGCTATACAGCGGATTGAGCGGAATCAGTTCCTTGATGGTGTTGATGATCGCCATCGCGTAGGCTTTGAGTTCGTCCTCGTTGCGCGCGATTTCAAGCGGGTATTCGACCTGCACCACATAAGGCGGCTTGTCCGAAATCCAGTTGAGGATGCGAAAGCGGCTCTGGCCCTCGGCGATGAACTGGATTTTCCCTTCGGAGCGCACCGGATGGTGCATGCGCACCACCGTGCCGACGGAATAGAAATCGTCCGGCTTGGCGTCCTCGGCATGGGCCGGATTGACCAGGATCAGCCCCGCCATCTGGTGCGAAGTATCGCCGATTTTTTTTACTGTCTCCAGCCATGCCCCTTCGTTCATCAAGAGCGGCAATGTCTGCGCCGGGAAAAACGGCCGCTCGGACAGCGGCAGCAAATAGAGCGTGGTGGGAAAAAGGCCGGCCAGCGCAGGCGGCGATGCATCCTTGCCGGCATCCTTGGAGCGGAGCACCTCGCCTTCGAGCGGTTCCTGATTGGAGTCTGTTTTCTTTATTCTCGGCATGATGGCTTTAACATGGAGTTGGTCTAACTGTAATTCAACCCCATCGCCTCGCGCACATCGCGCATGGTTTCGCTGGCCAGTTCGCGCGCTTTTTCGCAGCCGTCGGAAATGATGTTGCGCACCAGCGTGGGGTCGTCCATATACATTTGCGCCCGTTCGCGCATTGGCTTCTGCTCTTCCAGCACCGCGTCGATCACCGGCTGTTTGCATTCCAGACAGCCGATGCCGGCGCTGGTGCAACCCTGCCGCACCCATTCCTGCCTGTTACTGTCAGAATAGACCAGATGGAATTGCCATACCGGGCATTTTTCCGGCGTGCCGGGGTCGGTGCGCCGCACCCGCGCCGGATCGGTCGGCATGGTGCGGATTTTCTTCGCCACGCTGTCTATATCCTCGCGCAGCGAAATAGTGTTGTTGTAGGACTTCGACATCTTCTGCCCATCCAGCCCCGGCATTTTGGACGCGGCGGTCAACAGCGCCTGCGGCTCGGCCAGGATCATCTTGCCGCCGCCCTCGAGGTAACCGAACAGCCGCTCGCGGTCGCCCAGGCTGAGATTCTGCTGGTCGTTGAGCAGGGCGCGCGCCGATTCCAGCGCCTCTTCGTCGCCCTCCTGCTGGAAGCGGGTGCGCAGGTCTTCATACAGCTTGCCGCGCTTGCCCCCCAGTTTCTTGATCGCGGCTTCGGCCTTTTCCTCGAAGCCCGGCTCGCGCCCGTAGAGATGGTTGAAGCGCCGCGCCAGTTCGCGCGTAAATTCGATGTGCGGCACCTGGTCCTCGCCCACCGGCACCTGATTGGCGCGGTAGATCAGGATGTCCGCCGCCTGCAGCAAGGGGTAGCCTAGGAATCCGTAGGTGCTCAAATCCTTCCCGCTCAGCTTCTCCTGCTGATCCTTGTAGGTCGGCATCCGCTCCAGCCAGCCCAGCGGCGTCATCATCGACAAGAGCAGATGCAGCTCGGCATGCTCCGGCACGCGCGACTGGATGAACAGGGTCGCGCGGGTCGGATCGACCCCGGCCGCCAGCCAGTCGATCGCCATATCCCACACGTTCTGCTCGATAATACCGGGCGTGTCGTAGTGCGTGGTCAGCGCATGCCAGTCCGCGACGAAAAACAGGCATTCGTATTCGTGCTGCAGTTTGATCCAGTTCTTCAGCACACCGTGATAGTGGCCAAGATGCAGGCTGCCGGTCGGGCGCATGCCGGACAAAACGCGTTCGTTAAACATGTTATTTGGAACCTTTAACAAAAAAATAATTTTGCCACAGAGAACTATTAAGAGCGCACAGAGGCGAAAAATACCAGCTTTTCTCTGTGTCCTCTGTGGCTAAAGCCTTTTGCCGGCTCTCGTCAAATTCCGAAAAGCACCAGTATCGCCGCCTTGGTCGCATCGATCAGCGGCCACAGGATGGCGCCCAGCATGCCGCTGAACAGCAGCACCACGAGCAGGATCATGCCATAAGGCTCAAGCCGCGCATAACCATAAGCGAGCCGGTTGGGCAGCAGGCTAACGGCAATGCGCCCGCCGTCCAGCGGCGGCAGCGGCAGTAGGTTGAGCACCATCAGCACCGCGTTGATGTTGATGCCCGCCATGCCCATCAGGGACATCGGCAGTGAAATCGCGCTGTCCGGCATCAGGTTGGCGAGCTTCATCACCACTGCCCAGCCCAGCGCCATGGCGAGGTTTGCGGCTGGGCCGGCCAGCGCTACCCACAACATGTCCTTTTTCGGATTGCGCAGTTGATTGAAGTTCACCGGCACCGGCTTGGCCCAGCCGAACAGGATGCCGCCGAGAAACAGACTTATCAGGGGAATCAGCACGGTGCCGACCGGATCGATATGGCGCAACGGATTCAGGCTTACCCGCCCCAGCATGTAAGCGGTGGTGTCGCCGAAATGCTTGGCGACGTAACCATGCGAGGCTTCGTGCAGGGTGATGGCGAATACCACCGGCAAGGCATAGACGGCGATTTGTTGTACGAGAGTCAGTTCCATTTTTATTCTTCCAGTCCAAAAGGGGCGATGTCGCCCTTGCCCGCCCGCACCAGTAATGGCGCTTCGCCGGTCATGTCGATCACCGTGGTGGTCGCCAAGTCGCCATAGCCGCCGTCCAGCACCAGATCGACCTGATGTTCCAGCAGATCGCGGATTTCATAGGGATCGACCAGCGGCTGCTCGTCGTTCGGCAGTTGCAGGGTAGTGCTCAACAGCGGCTCGTCAAGCTCGGCCAGCAGCGCCAGGACGATGGGATGATCCGGCACGCGCAGGCCGACGGTCTTGCGCTTCGGGTGCTGCAAACGCTTCGGCACTTCCCGCGTCGCCTCGAAAATGAACGTGTAGCAGCCCGGCGTGTTGGCCTTCAACAGCCGGAACTGCCGGTTGTCCACCCTGGCATACAGCGCGATCTCGGAAAGATCGCGGCACACCAGCGTCAAATGATGATCCTCGCCCTTGCCGCGGATGGCGCGGATGCGCTGCTGCGCCTCCTTGTCGCCCAGACAGCAGCCCAGCGCATAGCTGGCGTCGGTCGGATAAGCGATCACCCCGCCGTTGCGGATGATTTCCACCGCCTGATGAATCAGGCGCGACTGCGGGTTTTCCGGGTGGACGACAAAAAACTGGGCCATAAATAATTAATTTTAAATCAATGTAATAACGTAGGCCGGGCGCCCCGTGCCCGACGGTGGGTTGAGGCGCTGAGGTTTGTCGGGCACGGGGTGCCCGACCTACGCGGCTGGGGAGTCGCAACCGTTAATCTCTGGCCAGTCGTGCCATACCGGCTTGCAGCCGAACGGCAGCTCGGGCAGGCGGCCCAGATCCATATAGCTTTCGCCGGGGCCGTGAAAGTCCGAGCCGCATGAAGACAGCAGGTCGAATTCCTTGGCGTAGCGGGCGAACTGCGCAAACTGGTCGGGAGTATGGCTGCCCGTCACCACTTCGATCGCCTCGCCGCCGGCGTCCTTGAAATCGGCGATCAGCGCATTCAGGTTGGATCGGCCCAGGTCGTAGCGGCCGGGGTGTGCCAGCACCGCCACCCCGCCGCTCCCCCGTATCCAGTCGATCGCGTCGGCCATAACTGCCCATTGGTGCGACACGTAACCCGGCTTGCCCTTGACCAGGAATTTCTTGAACAGGGCGCGGTTATCCTTGGCCAGCCCTTTTCCCACCAGGTAGCGGGCGAAATGGGTGCGGCTGACGAGGTTCGGGTTGGCGGCCAAGGCGTAAGCGCCCTCCAGGCTGCCGGAAATGCCCACCTGGTCCAGTTCGGCGGCGATCCGCCTGGCGCGTTCGCCGCGCCCGGCGCGGATCGACGCCAAGCCGTCGCGTAGCGCCCGGTGAGCGGGGTCGATGCGCAAACCGACGACATGCACGCTGCGCTTGTTCCAGGTCACCGAAATTTCGACGCCGTCGATCAGCTCGATCCCCGCCGCGGCCGCGGCTTTGCGCGCCTCGTCGAGACCGGCGGTGTCGTCGTGATCGGTCAGCGCCAGCATGCGGACGCCGTGGGCCGCGGCGCGTCCGACCAGTTCGGCGGGGGTGAACAAACCATCTGAAATCGAGGAATGGCTATGCAAATCGATGGGAGACATTGGCAGGAGGCTTGTTAAAACATCGTGAATCATAGCAAAATACGGCACTCTATGTAATGAGGCACCGCTCGCCCGGCCATGGTCCAACCGCAATGAAATTCTTTTTCGATCTTTTCCCGATCATTTTATTTTTTGCCGCCTACAAGTTTTTCGGCATTTTCACCGCCACCGCGGTGGCGATCGGCGCGACGTTTGCGCAGATCGGCTGGGTCTGGTTCCGCCACGGCAAGGTCGATACCATGCTGTGGGTGAGCCTGGCGATCGTCACCGTCTTCGGCGGCGCCACCCTGCTGCTGCACGATGCCACCTTCATCAAATGGAAGCCCACCGTGCTTTACTGGCTGTTCGCCAGCGTGCTGCTGGTCGGCCAGCTCGGCTTCAAGAAAAACCTGATCAAGGTCATGATGCAAAAGCAGATGACCCTGCCGGAAAACATCTGGCTGCGGCTGAATTTCGGCTGGGCCGCCTTCTTCGCCGTGGTGGGCGTGGTCAACCTGTACGTGGCGTTCAACTATTCCGAAAACACCTGGGTCAACTTCAAGCTGTTCGGCATCCTCGGCATGATGCTGCTGTTCGTCCTCGGCCAGGGCGTGCTGCTCGGCAAATACATGGTCGAAGACAAGGATCCGGAATGAGCCTTTATGCCATTATCGGCGAAGATGCCCCGGACAGCCTGGACCAACGGCTCGCCACCCGCCCCGCCCATCTTGCGCGCCTGGACGATTTGCAGCGCGACGGCCGGCTGCTGCTGGCCGGGCCGTTCCCCGCCATCGACTGCCCGAACCCCGGCCCGGCCGGATTTTCCGGCAGCCTGATCGTAGCCGAATTCGGCTCCCTCGAAGCGGCCCAGGCCTGGGCCGACGCCGACCCCTATGTCGCCGCCGGCGTGTTCGCGCAAATCGCGGTCAAGCCTTTCAGGAAAGTGCTGCCCGCATGAGCACCCCGCAAGCCATTCAAGAAAAACTCGCCCCGCTTTGCCCGGAACGCCTGGAAATCATCGACGAGCGCGCGCGCCACGCCGGCCACGCGGGCGCCAAAGGCGGCGGCGGACACTACGTATTGACCATCGTTTCCGCCCAGTTCAGCGGCAAATCGTTGATCGCGCGCCACCGCATGGTGCTTGACCTGCTGGGTGAAATGCTGCATAAAGAGATTCACGCCATCAGCATCAAGGCGTACAGCCCCGATGAAAAACAAGAAAATTAAAATTCCATCCTCCCCCCCATTTTTTCTTTAACCAATACTTTAACCAATAGGATATAAGCAATGTTTTCATATAAGTCCCGAATTATTGCCATTTCCATCGGCAGCATGCTTACCCTCGCATCCTGCAATGCCCAGGACGCCGACAAGCCCGCGGCCGACACGGCTGCCGCTCCAGCGGTCGCCACGGTGAACGGCACCCCTATCAGCCAGGAAAAATTCGATATCTACCTGAAAATCAACGCGTCGCGCGGACAGCCAGACAGCCCGGAAGTGCGCAAGAACATCCACGAAATGCTGGTGAACAAGGAATTGCTGCGTCAGGCCGCCGTCAAAAATGGCTTGGACAAAAATACGGATATCGCCACCCAGATCGAACTGAGCCGGGAAGACATCCTGGTCAACGCCTACTTGCAGGACTACATCCAGTCCCATCCGGTCAGCGACGACGAGCTGAAAGCCGACTACGAACAGATCAAGGCCCAGATGAAAGCCCAGATGGGCGACAAGGAATACCACGCCCGCCACATCCTGGTGGAAAAGGAGTCCGAGGCTAAAGACATCATCGCCAAGCTGAAAAAAGGCGCGAACTTCGAGAAGCTCGCCGCCGAGAAATCGAAGGATCCCGGCTCCAAGGTCAAGGGCGGCGACCTGGGCTGGGCCTCCCCCGCCAATTTCGTGCCTGAATTCAGCGCCGCGATGACCAAACTGCAAAAAGGCCAGTACACCACCACGCCGGTCAAGAGCCAATTCGGCTGGCACGTGATCAAGCTGGACGACGTGCGCACCTCCCAACCGCCCGCCTTCGACGAGGTCAAGGAAAAACTGCGCCAGCGCCATCAGCAGCAGCTGGTGGAAAAAGCCGTGACCGAATTGAAAGCCCAGGCCAAGATCGACGAACCAGCCCCACCCGCTGCACCTGCGGCCGAAAAGAAATAACGGGCTGCCTCCCATGATGAACAAGGGCGCCATCGGCGCCCTTGTTCATTTGTAGGTGCGAATTCATTCGCACATTACCAATCAACCCAAAAAATGAAATGTCGGGCACGCGGTACCCGACAGTTAACCAGAATCTTTTTAAAACATCACGCTCCATGCGGGTCTCCGCCAACTCCCTGCGCAACCGGGTATTCTCCGCCTCCAAGTCCGCCACCGAACGAGCCCCCGGCGCCGCAACGCGGGTCGATGCCTTGGCTGCCGCCACCCAGTTTGCCAGCGTCCTTTTGGGGACCGCCAGCCGCTTCGCCGCCACCTCCTGTGACAGACCCTGCCCCAACACCAATTTGACCGCGTCGGCACGAAACTCCGGCATGTAATGCTGCTGCTTCTTCATGTTTCCTCTTTCTCGGCAAGTGTACCAAGTAGGAGTGTCCGTTTTCGTCAGGCCACCTCAGTCGGGTATCGTGCTGGAAATGCTGCAGGAGCTGGAAAATGAAGCACTGATGAGCCAACCGGCGCCATGAGAACAAAACATGCCCATGTATTTCCCTCGACAAACAGGCCGCAGTTCAGACCTGAGCGTTTGCTTTCCATCCCCAGGCACGAGGTCATCGACGAGATCCGCCAGCCAGGGCCGGAACTAGCCAGGCAACGTCGCCTATAGATTCCGACGATGGGTTTCAAGCAAAACACATTGGAGATCGGTTGGAGAATGCGTTAGCATACTTTATCGTGAAACTCGCGAAGCGAGACCTCGTCCCCCTCGCCCGTCTCGTCGTGGTCGCTGCGTAGCAGCGGGAACCCGGCGGGGATACTCCTCGCGGAGTGCTTGCGGGAGAGGGGCGGTCACGGCTAATCCTCGTTTCATGATTCGGGGCGGCGATTCGCCGTGACCGTTTGCCGAATTCTGCATGCCCCTCGGTATCACAACCCGCAGGCCAAGCAATTGAATCTTGCCGCACCAGATTGCGCCATGACGAAGTTTGGTACTGAATCGCATGATGTTTGATTTCATGGGAACCGACAATGCACGAAAAAGATGTATGGCAGCAAAGGCAACTCGATGCCGCCGATATAGCGATGAGCATCCTGGATCGTACCGGCAATATTGTTTTGATCAACCAACGCTGCCGGAACCTGCTCGAAGCCGGGCCGGGCGACCTGATCGGCAGGAACTGGTTCGATCTGCCGTTCCCCACTGAGGCACGGGAGCATGCGTTGCGGATTTTTCATGGCGTCATGGCGGGCGCAGATGCTCCTCGCGAGACTTGGGTCACGATCGGAGCGGCGGGAAACCGGTCGATCGCCTGGCACCTTAGCGCCGTTCGCGATGACCATGGCGATATCGAGAGCGCTCTTTGCTTGGGCGAGGATATCACCGAGCAGAAACGCAACGAGGAAAACCTTCAGCTGGAAAGCGAAGAACAAAGCGCCCTGAATGCGCTGCTGCGCATCAGCCTCGAAGACGTCCCGCTCCAGCAACAGTTCGAACGCGTACTCGATATCATCCTTTCGCTCTCCTGGCTGCCGATCGAACCGAAAGGCGGCATATTCCAGGTCGATGATCAAACGGAAACCCTGGTGCTGAAAGCACAGCGCGGACTGGCTCCCGCCCTGCTGACGATGTGCGCGCACGTGCCTTTCGGCTACTGCCTGTGCGGCCGCGCCGCCGCCAGCAGGGAAATCCAGTACGCCTCCTGCCTCGACCCCCGGCACGAGATCAGCTACCCCGGCATCAAGCCGCACGGCCACTACAACGTGCCGATCCTGTCGCGGCACGGCTTGCTCGGGGTCATGGTGCTGTATCTGAAGCACGGACATATCAAGCAGGACCGCGAGGTGGAATTTCTCGGCAGCGCAGCGAACACGCTGGCCAGCATTATCGAACACCGCCTGACTCAGGACGCCCTGCTGGCAAGCCGCGCCAGACTGGCGGAAGCTCAGCGCATAGGCCACCTGGGCGGCTGGGAATGGGATATTATCAAGGACGAGTTCCATCTGTCCGACGAGACATACCGCATCCTCGAAGCGCCGCCGCAGGCCGCCACGCTGGACTCCCGAACCGTTCTGGCCCTGGTCCACCCCGACGAGCGCGCCGCCGTCGAAAAAGCCCTTTCGCTATCGGCAAGCCAGGGTGACTCTTTTCGCGCCGATTTCCGGATTTTGCTGCCGAACGGGATCGAACGGATCGTTCACGGCCAGGCCGAGGCCGTGTTCGGCGCCGACGGTCGCATCCTCCGCCTGAGCGGTTCGCTGCAGGACATCACCCAGCGCAAGCTGGCGGAGGAGAAACTTCGCCTGTCCGCCACGGTGTTCGAGAACACCACCGAGGGCGTGATGATCACCGACGACGCCAGCCGGATCATTTCGGTCAACAAGGCATTCACCGAGATCACCGGCTACGGCGAGGAAGAAATGCGCGGCGCGACGCCGGACGCGCTCAAGTCGGGCCGGCACGACGAGGAATTCTATGCCGCGATGTGGGGTTTGATCCGCGAAAGCGGCCGCTGGCAGGGGGAAGTCTGGAACCGGCGCAAGAACGGCGATATCTTCCCGGAGTGGCTCAACATCGCCGTGGTCAAGGACGAGCGCGGCCGCATCACTCATTACGTCGGCGTTTTTTCCGACATCAGCGCGATGAAGGAATCCGAATCCAAGCTCGACCACCTCGCCCACCACGACCCCCTCACCGGCCTGCCCAACCGCCTGCTGCTGAACGCGCGCATGGAACACTCGCTGGCGCGCGCCCGCCGCAACAACAGTCAGTTGGCCATCCTGTTCCTCGATCTGGACCACTTCAAGAACATCAACGACACCCTCGGCCATCCCATCGGCGACCTGTTGCTGCAGGAAACGGCGCACCGCCTGACCGGCTGCGTGCGCGAAGAAGACACCGTGACGCGGCTGGGCGGGGACGAATTCACCCTGCTGCTGGAAGACCAGCGGAATTCGCGCTATGCCAGCGACGTCGCGCAGAAGATCATCGCCGCGCTGGCCGAAAGATTCGTCCTGCAGGGACACGAAGTATTCGTCACCTGCAGCATCGGCATCAGCATCTTCCCGAGCGACGGCGACAATGTCACCACCCTGTTCAAGAATGCCGACAGCGCGCTCTACCGCGCCAAGGAACAGGGGCGGAACAACTACCAGTACTACACCGAGGAACTCACCACGCGCGCCATGGAGCGCCTGTCGATGGAAAACAACCTGCGCCACGCGCTGGAGCGCAGCGAGCTGGTCGTGCATTACCAGCCGCAGGTCGATCTGTACAACGGCAGCATCATCGGCATGGAAGCGCTGCTGCGCTGGCAGCATCCGGAAATGGGCCTGATCCCGCCTGCCTCGTTCATCCCCCTGGCGGAGGAAACCGGCCTGATCATCCCGATCGGCGAATGGGTGTTACGCACCGCCTGCACCCGCCTCCAGGCCTGGATCGACGCCGGTTTGCCAAAGGTGCGGATGGCAGTGAATCTGTCGTCGCGCCAGTTCAACCAGAAAAACCTCGCCGAGGTTGTCGCCAGTGCGCTCCACGATACCGGACTGGATCCCCACTGCCTGGAGCTGGAACTGACGGAAAGCCTGATCATGCAGGATGCGGAAGCAGCCATCCTGGTGCTGAACCGGATCAGGGCGCTGGGCGTGCAATTTTCCATCGACGATTTCGGCACCGGCTATTCCTCGCTCAGCTATCTCAAGCGCTTTCCCATCGACCGGATCAAGATCGACCAGTCGTTCGTGCGCAACATCACCACCGACCCAGAAGACGCGGCCGTGTCGCAGGCCATCATCTCGTTGTCCCATAGCCTCAACATGAAGACCGTGGCGGAAGGCGTGGAAACCGCCGAGCAGCAGGAATTTCTGCGTTCGCGCCAATGCGACGAGATTCAGGGGTTCCATTTCAGCCGCCCGGTGCCGGAGCAGGAAATGGAGCAGCTATTGAAGGAGGGCGCCAGGCAGGAAGACAAACGCCCCGATGCCAGCCAGGAGGGAAGGATATTGCTCCTGCTCGATGACGAGAAGAACGTGCTCGAAGCCCTGGTGCGCGTTTTGCGGCCGGAAGGCTACCGCATCCTGCGCGCCACCCGCCCCCGTGACGCGCTCGATTTGCTGGCCGTTCACCCTGTCGGCGTCATCGTCTCCGACCAGCGCATGCCGGAAATGAGCGGAATCGAGCTGCTCAGAAAAGTAAAAAAACTTCACCCCAACACCGTGCGCATCATGCTGACCGGCTATGCCGAACAAAAGACGACGGCCGATGCCATCAACGAAGGTGCGCTGTACAAATTCATCCTCAAGCCGTGGGTGGAAGACCAGTTGCGCGCCGATGTGCGGGATGCCTTCCGCCATCACGATTTCCTCGTGCGGGCACAGAAATGAGTGTTGGCGCGTGGATAAAATGAATGCACCGCAATACCTCTTCCTCTATTTCTTCCGCCGACTTGCCCAACGCGGCACGCAGAGTTTCAACAAATTCTGAAGAGTGGCCTGTTTAGGACATCTATCCTCATTCAACGAACGTGAATGGCCGGTGATGGCCGGCTGATGTGATAACCTTGGGCGTAATCGATGCCTAGACGGCTTGCCGCCTCCAGGGTGTCGCCATCCTCGACGTATTCGGCGATGGTCTTGATTTTGAGTTCCTGAGCAAGGGTGACGATGCTCTTGACAAAAGCGAGGTACACCTCGTCACGCTGCATGTTCTTGATGAATTCCCCCTCGATCTTGATGTAATCGACCGGAAAGCGCTTGATGTACTGGAATGAAGAATAGCCCGAGCCAAAATCGTCGATGGCGAAACTGAACCCCTGCAGCTTGACGTCGCGGACGAATTTTTCCAGCAGGCTCAGGTTGCTGACGGTTTCGCGCTCGGTAATCTCAAATACGATACGGCTCGGCGCGATGCCAAATTCGCTCGCCAGCTGGCTTACCCGCGCACCAAACTCGCCGACCACCAGCGCTTTCGGCGAAAGATTGACGAACAGCATGCCCCGATAGCCCTGTTCCTTCATTTGGGCAAACGCCTTCTCGATCAGCTGGTAGTCCATTTTATGGGCGACGCCCATGCTCTCGGCCTCCTCGATGAACTCGTGGGCGGTGACGATCTGGTCGCCGAGCTGGATGCGCATGAGGAGTTCGTGAATCGCAATCTCCCCGGAGGCTGCGTCGCAGATCGGCTGGAAGTAGGGCACAATCTGCCGCTGATCCAGCGCGTTCTGGATCATGATGCTCTTCTCCCCCGCTTTCCGGAAAACCTCCGCCATTTCTTCGTCGCTGGGGATGGCGATGGCGTTTTTGCCCATTTTCTTCGCCTTGTACATCATGTTGTCGGCCACCAGGAACAGGTCCTTGGGGTTGTCTCCGTGATTCGGGCTGATGGCGATGCCTATCGACGTGGTGGGCTTGAGATGGTTGCCATCAGGCGTTTCCATGGCGAAGTTGCTGAGCGCTTCCGCAATCCGCTGCGCCACCATGTGGGCCTGGGTGTCGGACGCGCCCGGCAGGATGATGCAGAATTCATCACCGCCGTAGCGGGCGAGTAGGTCGCCATCCCGCACCTCCTTGTGAAACAGCCCGGCCAACGCCTGGAGGAACGCATCGCCAAAGTGATGGCCGTAACGGTCATTGATCGTTTTGAAGTTGTCCATGTCGAGCACAATCACGGCGAATGGCTCCTTATGCCGCTTCGCCCTACCCACCTCATAGCCGAGCAGTTCCCAGAACATGCGCTGGTTGTAAAGATCGGTCAGAGGGTCGCGCGTGGCATAGTGCTCAAGATCCCTGGTGTACTTGTAGATGGCCTTGACCGACCCAACGAGGTTGATCAGCGTGGTCAGGACGCTGCCGATGACCATGTGCCGAACGTTGTCCCGTGCCAGCGACGATTGCACGCCGATCCCGACGATGCCGCCGATCTTGGGCGTTTCCAGCAGCAAGGTTTTTGCCTGAAGCTCGATGTCGTGAAGGCTTAGTTCCGGCAGCGCGCCATTTTCATCGGCGATGTTGTGGATAATCGTCAGATGTGCGGCCTGGTCGAAAAACTCATTGCCGGAGAGCTGGCTGTGCAGGATTTTCTCGAACAGGGTCCTGGTTTCGATGGAAGGCGGATTGCGCCAGAAAACCTCGCATTCGTAGGCTTCTTCCTCGATGCGGAAGATCGTGACCAGGGCATAGGCTTCGATGATCGGATTGATATCGAGCAGCAGGTTCTTGATGAACTCGCGCCAGTCGCGCACCACGTCCGAGGTGATGATGAATTTTTCGAGCAGCTTGATCTCGAATTCGAGCACCTCCTTGTCGACTGCGATGCTCTTGACCTTCTCTACCAGCAGAGCCACGTTGTCGAATGTCTGGTTGAACTCTTCGAAACCGAAATCGATCCGGCTGATGTCGAGCCGGTCGAAATCCCTGACGGTGTTGATCGACTCGACCTTGCCGCGGAACTGCGCGACGGAACGATTAAGCTTGCGGGCGGCGTAGCTTGTCACACCCGCGGCGGCCAGCAATACCAGGGAGCCCAAGGCCAGGAACAAGGCGATATAGTAGATGCGCACACGGGCGGACACCGGCTGCAGGTTGTGCACGACCTCGATGCGGCCGAGCACCTGCCCCGCTTTGACATCGGTATGGCAACGGAGACATTCCGGCTGGGCAGTGACCGGGAAGGCATAGGTAATATGGCCACCCGATTTGACCATACTTTTTTTCCCGTTCTCCGCAGCCTGCGAGCCATTGCCGGCATGGACCCGGATATCGTCGATCGTGGTCGGGAAGGCGGCCTTGCCGGCGACGACGATGTCGTCGAGTTGCCGGCGGGAGGCGCCGATGCGCAAAGCCTGATAAACGGTATTGAAGTTCTGCCGGGATATTTCTCCGGAGGTCTCAAGCGTGCGATCTTCAAGCAGCTTTTCATAAAGCAGCGAGGAGGCAAGGGTTGCGCCGAGGAAAACCAGCAAGGCGACACCGACCGTGGCGGAAAATACGAATCCTTTGAGCGTATGAAGCCATTTTGACGTTTTTCTAATCATACAGCTCACTTTGCCTTGGCTATTGTAAAGCTCAATGCGTTTCCGCTGATTTCATGATTACGCCGTTTCCCAGAACGCAACAGGCCTTTCCAGAGCTCTTCGCGCTATACATTCGTTCATCAGCAAGCGCAATCAGCTTAGACCAATCCGTGACAGAATCCGTCAACCGCTCCGCCAAACCAAGGCTGGCGGTAATTGGCGCGCCATCCGGGCGTTTTCCCAGCCACTCCTCCAGAATGCGCCCCATGACAATACGCGCTCCCTCGACAGGCGTGTTGGTGAGTACAATAACAAACTCCTCGCCACCCCAGCGAATGACTATGTCAGCCTGCCGCAATAGCGGATGCAAAGCCGCCATAAGACCCCGCAATACTTGATCGCCGGCTTCATGCCCAAAACTGTCGTTAATCGACTTGAAGTTGTCTATGTCGAGAAAGGCGATAGCCAGCGGGGCTTCCTGATCGCACGCCAAGCGAAAATGAAAGTCCAGCACTTCAATGCCGCTTCGCCGGGTCAGAGCGCCCGTCAACGGATCATGGCTGGCCCGGCGCAACAGCGCTATCATGTAGTGAAGCTGGATTGCGCAGGCTAACAGATAGACGCCTAAAGACAGCATCAATACCCACAGCGTAGAAAATAAATTAACCGCATCCAGATTCGCCTGTGTGAATTGAATTGCAGCCACGGTTGCCGCAATGGGCAAGGCAAACATCAATCCTTCGATCGTCACCAACGGAAAGAGGCTTAGGCCGGCCAGTACGATAAACGGCAGTGAATCATAAAGACGTCCATTGACGGCGGCCAACCCATGCAACTGGCTGCCACCCACTTCAAGCTGGAATACCCCATAGAGGATCATGGGCGCAGCCAGCATCGCTCCGAGCATCGTGAGTACCGTTTTTCGTCCCATCGCCCTGTCCGGCGTCACGGCCAGCATGATAAAGAGCGCAACCGCGCCTACCCGGAATATCGCCAGAATTGCCCACTGATGCCGCTCCAGCGTGGCTGCATCCAGTCCAATCCAAATCAATGTAAGGGCAGAAAATGCAAAGGCGGCGAGCCTAATCCGCGTAACCACGGCAGCCAATCGATGGCGCGTGAAATAAGGCGTATGCCGGCGGCTCGACACGAGATCGATGAAACGCCCGGCTTCTAGCCGGGCTGTCAATATTTGGAAGAGGTTCAGTATTGCCTGCATGATCCGGCCCTTGGCGAAAGCACACCGCAAACCAAGATCAGAATGAAAAGCCGTGTGAGAAAGCGGAATTCTTGAAAAGCGGAAGACATCTGTTTTTGTTTATGGTTATCCGGATGGCAGCGAATCCCGCCAGTTCTATTGTGTGGCAAAAAAATCATAGGCGCCCTCCCTCAATGCTGAAATCACACCCGCCGGAATGGCGGTCTCAGCCCTCGCCTTCACTGTACCATTTACCTAGCCGGCAATGCGGGTTATCGGCAAAATCCGTAGCATTCTTCTGCAACAGGCACATGAAAATCTTGCAGATTTGAAATTTGTAAACCAGATGATCGATTTCTCCACTTCCACGAAGCTGCGCAAGGTACTCGCAGCCAGTCCAGCCTGAGAGCCTCGATTTCATGTTTTTGCCGAACATGTTCTTTCCGAACTTATTATTTTATATGCATGTTACCGAAAAAACCCTTAGAGTCAACAGGGGAAATACCTTACGATTTATCGGCTGACATGAGAAAGCCACCGCTGGCTCTGATGCCCATCAGAAATCTCGGGTCATTTTATGGGGGGTCGCTACGGTGATACCATAGCGACCAGGAAGATGAGGGAGCCTGTGATTGTTCCGGCGGAAATCACAAGGCCCGCACGAGCCGCCGAAAAGATCATCAAATCGTTTGAGTAACCCTTTTTGATCAAAGGCCACGAACGGCACATAGTGACCAGCATCGGCATTTCGATTTATCCGGCCAATGGGACCGACAATATCGAAGAACTTTGAAAAAGGCCGATTTGGCCATGCGCGAGGCCAAACAAGCGGGAAAAAATGGCTGTGAGGGTTTTCCGGTTTCATAATCACTTGGCGCCGAAGCACGGGCGGAAGGGACGATCGAAGGGCGGATAAGCCATTGATACACAGCCAAGTCCGGCGGGCGCAACTGTACGATGGTGTGATTCCATCGATGATCTAACAAGAGCTGCTGGGGAGAACGACAATGATCAACGTCACTGCCGAACAACTGCAACGCATCCTGAAGACTCTGGACGACGCCATTGTCATGCACGACAAGTGGCGCGACATGCTGCAACGAACGCTGGCATGCCGGCTGCTGCCTCCACCGGCGGTGATTGCCGAAGACGCTCATCGCCGCTGCGCCTTCGGCCAATGGTTCTACAGCGACGGGAACGCTGGCATGCGGAAGATGCCCACTCTCGTCGAAATCGGGGAGTTGCATGTCGCCATGCACAGCCACGCCCGCAAGCTTTGCGGCAAGCTGTCCGCACTGGAGCCATTGCCGCCGGCCGACTACGACGAATGGCTAACCTCTCTGGCCCGGTTCCGCGGTGCGCTGGCTGACCTGCAACATAAGGCAGGCCTCACGCTCCAGAATGTGGACGCCTTAACTGGCGCCCAGACTTATCAGGGGCTGCTTCCACACTTGCGCCTTGCGCAGAAAAAACTGAAGAATAACCATGCTCCCTACAGCCTGCTGCTGGTCGATATCGATGTCAGGGAAGTCAACCAGGCCTGCGGCCGAGAAATCGGCGACCAGGTGCTGCGCCGAAGCATCCTCAGCATCAAGGACGCATTATCCGACGCCGACGTGGTATTTCGTTATGGCGGTGCCGAATTCGTCGTGTGCCTGCCTGGTCGCGACGGGAACGAAGCCGAGCAGATCAGGGAACAATTATTGAAGCGCGTCGGCAAGGCCGCGAGAGATGTCGTGGGAGACGCGTTGCCCTCATTCAGCATTCATCACAGTATTGTGCCCCTCGATCCGAAATCCTACCTGGAAGAACTGCTCGACCGCGCGGCTCGCTCGACTTACACCGTGGATATGTAATGCAAAAAGGCAGGGCTCTCAGAGAAGAGACCTCTCCCCGATACTCCATCTCCGCTCGACACGAAAAGCCCGGGCAGGAGCTTTACGCCATGCCTGCCGCGGCAATGGCGCTGGAAATCTTTCAGGCAACAGCAGCCTGACGGATTGGCCGTTTCACACGCGCAAAGCCCGAGCTTTGTTTGCGCCACCACGAAGTCCCATATGCTCGGACCACCAAGCGCATCGGCCATGGCAACCCCGAAGTAATAGAAGCAATAGCAGACCGGTGAATCGGCGCTCGCGCCCTTCGCGCTCTTGATTCTGAGTTGCGGCTTTGAAATCGGGGAGTCGCCGTCCCCGAAATAGGCCATATCGCACTCGGGATCATCGCAGAAATAGTAGCGGCATCCATCGCCGGGCCATTCCCATGGATGCATGATGTGATGGTCAAAGATCCTGACCGAGACTTTGGCCTATTCGACGCCATTGGCCGGGCACCGGCGCTTTCTCGGCGGCACGGCGTTGCCTTCTGAAGACGAGCAGCAATCAATCATATCGTCATACCCCGCCCGAGATTTCCAGTTTCACATGCAAGGGCGAGCTCCGCCATCGGACTCACGCCATCGAGGGTGGGTCGCCGTCGGCGCAACATCTCGTACCCGAATATCCGGCAGGGCAATAGCAAATGCTATATTTGTTCCGTCCGCCCTCTTTCGCCGCATACATGGCCAGGTCTGCCTTCTTCATCAGCTCCTCGGCGCCTTCTGCGGCGCCGGCGGTGTAAATCGAGATCCCGATGCTGGTGGTAACGTGCAGCTGGTGATCCCTGACGGAGATCGGCTCGCTCAGGATTTTCAGGATCTTGTCTGCCACCAGCGTCGCATCCTGCGGCTGCGTCAATTCCGCCAGAACGATGACAAATTCGTCGCCGCCCTGCCGCGAGAGTGTGTCCGCGCTGCGCACACAGGCATTCAACCGGGTCGCGACGACCTTTAGGAGTTCGTCCCCGATGTCGTGGCCCAAGGTATCGTTGATTTTCTTGAAGTGATCCAGGTCGAGAAACAGGACAGCCAAGGGTCGTTTGTGGCGTTCGGCCTGGGCAAGAGCCTGGTTGAGCCGGTCGAACAGCAGGCGGCGGTTGGGCAAATCCGTGAGGGTATCGTAGTAGGCCAGATGATGAATTTCCTCTTCCGCCTTCTTGCGATCGCTGATGTCACGGACGATGCCCATGGCGCGCCGCTGGCCTCCGATCTGGAAGCAGGAAATGGACAACTCGATGGGAAATTCCTCGCCGCCCTTGCGCAACGCGGTGATCTCCAGGGTTTTGCCGATCAACACGCCCTCGCCTGACTCGCGGAAACGCCCGAAACCGCGGCGGCTTTCTTCGTGATAGCGGGAAGGCGCGAGCAGTTCGTGCAGATTCCGGCCCAGCACCTCATCCGTTTCATAGCCAAAGATGCTCTCGGCCGCCGGGTTCCAGTAGGTGATCTCTTCCTCGGGGTCGATGATAACAATCGCGTCCATGGCGGAGGTACTGATCAGGCGGAATTTTTCCTCGCTTTCATGCAGCGCCTTTTCCCCCTCCAGGCGCGAGGTGACGTCCTGGAACGCAGCCACCGAACCGACAATTTCGCCGCCGCGGTGAAGCGGCGTTGCGACAAAGGAAACCGGGAATAGCGTGCCATCCTTGCGGGTGAAATAATCTTCGTGAATGCGGTAGGTTTCACCCGAATGGATGGATTGGTACACCGGGCAGTCGCAAAGCGGAACATGGGTACCGTCCGGCTTCTGGAAATGGAACGTCTCGTGCGCGTTTTTGCCGAGCAATTCGGCTTCGCCCCAGCCCAGCATCTGTTCCGCGGCGGCGTTCATGAATGTCAGCATGCCGGCGCGGTCGAGCACGTAGATGCCGTCTCCCAGCTCGGAAGTGATCTGGCGCAGCTTGGCCTCGCTTTCGCGCAAGGCCATTTCCATCAGCCTGCGTTCGGTCACGTCGATACCGGTCGCAACGACGAATTCGACGTTGCCCG
This sequence comes from Sulfuricella sp., assembly GCA_023266195.1. Lineage (GTDB taxonomy): Bacteria > Pseudomonadota > Gammaproteobacteria > Burkholderiales > Sulfuricellaceae > Sulfuricella. The sequence goes on along the minus strand of JAHFRP010000002.1, from coordinate 123,950 downwards.
CCTCATCCAGCAACACCGTGTTTGACCAGGCAATCATCCGACGCTCACCATTTTTTGCCACCCACCAGTTCTCGAACTCGCGGGGGAAATCACCTGCCATCAAGTGCTCGAACACCGCCTTCACCGGTTGCAAATCTTCCGGTATCAGCAGCCGCTCCCAGACCGGCTTGCCGACAATCTCGGCGCATCTGTAGCCGGTCACTTTCTCGCACTGGCGATTGAAGCGCATGACCAGCCCATCGCGGTCGAGCACTACCACCAGCGCGCCGGCGGTATCCAGTACCGCAGAGATAAAGTCGCGCTCTCTTTCCAGGGCTTCTCCGGCCCGCCTCTGCGCAGTTACGTCCAGCAACACCCCGACGATGACGGGCCGACCATTAAGGGTGGTACGCTTGCCGTTCACTGCCACGTCGATCACCTTGCCGTCCTTGCGCAATCCGCGAAAGGAATAGCTGATGCTGTCCACCTCACCCTGGAACCGTTTACGCATGTTTTCCAGGACCGTGCGGCGGTCTTCCGGCGCGGCCAGATCCTTGGGATTCATCGTCAGCATTTCGTCGGCGGTATAACCAAAGATCTCCTCGTGCTTAGGATTGACATACAGGAATTTGCCGTCGGCGAAGACCGAGATGCCGACCAGCGATTGCTCTACCAGAGCGCGAAACTTCCCCTCGCTCTCCTGGGCCGCTCTACGAAGAGGCTTCCCCACCAGCAACCATATCAGCGGCGCGCTAACCGTAGCGAGCAGGCCGGCATCGATAAAAATGCGGGCGCCATCGCCGAACGGCAGATCTGGCAGCAGCCACATGATGGCAGCCTCGACGACGGCCATCGTCACCAGCAGTTGAGCGAACAGTCGCAGAGCGGAAGAGCCGAAAATACCGGGACCGAAGTTGTTTCTCATCGCAGCCCTGCGGCGAACGGGAGACACAAGGATTGCTGGATAGACATGACCAAACCGCTTTTTTGGGAAATTGTTTAATCATGAAAGCAAAATGAGAGGAAAACAAGCGGCAAATCCCAGGCAATTGCGTTTGATAGCGATGTCGCCGGATCGTCTAACCACTCCGGGGTTGCAAACAAACTGCCAGCCCATCCACCGGCGGAGCGAGGTAGCCGCATCCCGCGCCTGCAAGCTTGCAGTCTTGAAGGCTGCCGGACGTAAAGGAATTCGGCCGCAAATCTGCCTGGCCGGTCCATATTCCGCGCCGCTTTTTTGGTCGATAGCGCGACTATCGACCTGCAAAACAGGCCCCCTCGCCCAGCCGAATTTTGCGGATATCCGCTTCGCGGCTCGCCTGCATGACCCCCTGCGCTTCGATTCTTCACGTCGGACAGACTCCTGGCTATAGCAACAAACCGCCGATGGGCGCCGATTAACGCGGGATATTCAGATTGTTGTCGCGGCAGTCTGGCTGACCTTGCAGGCGACCGATTGATTTTCGGTCAACGCCAGGAAATATCGTCGTTTGCCTGGGCCAATTGGCCGTAAAATGAACTTTTTAGGTTGAAATCCTGGCGTCCATGCGGCACCATGAAAATATGGACAACGCAGATATTGTGCCTCTCGCTAAAGAAACGTTGCAGGAAAGCATCAAACATCAGCGCGAGGCGCTGGCCAGAATTTTGCGGGAGCCGCTGCAGCGGCTGGCGGCCGAGTGTGCTCCGATATGGGGAGGCCGTGCGCAGCTCAATTTGCTGTTGGGCGAGGGGTTGAAAGAGCTCCCGTATTGCAAGCATCTCTACGTGATGGATGAAAACGCCGTCCAGATCAGCGACAACGTCGGCCACCACGGGCTGATGGAAGGCTTCGGCCGGGACCGGTCGAAACGGCCTTACATGAGCGAGGTAAGCGCGGATACGGAATTCTTCCTGTCCGATGCCTACATCAGTCTGCGCGAGCAGCGCCCTTCCCTTACCGCCATCCAGACCGTGCACGATGCGGCCGGCACCCCACTGGGCTTCATCTGCGCCTATTTCGGCCTGCGCGACCTGCCCCTGGCCCGCGAACTCTACGAAGAACCCCGGCACTGGCGCCAGATCAAGGGCGACCCCTCGATCAGAGGCACGGTTTTTCACCAGACGCGGGCAGAAAGCGAAATGGACCAGCATATCGGTACGGTACTGGGCGTAGTCGCCGAATTGATGCTCTACCATGGCGTTTTCCACGTCATGCTGCACTTTTCCAGCAGCCGCGCCATCGTCTGGGTGAAGGAAGACCCCTACCGCTACCGCATGCTTGATTTCGACGCGCTGATCGACCCGAACATCTGCCTGGCCTATCCGCGGACGCACTACCCGGAAGGCGCACTGGTTCCGACCGGGAAGGTTCGCGCCGTGCTGGATGCGTTCCGCACACTGCGTTTCATGGACGAAATGTTCTATCTGCGTTCCGGCACCCTGAACATTTTCAATGGGTTGGTCGGACTGACCTTTTCTTGCGACGGCTCCCATTACATCCCTTTCGACGAGTTCGTCAGGAAAGACCATGATTTTTGGATAGGCATTACGTCGAAATAGCACCGTCGGTTCTTGGGTAAACACCCGGCGGGGTACCCACCTACTTTTTCTTGCCGGCTTTCTTGCTCTTTTCCAGGAAAAACATTCCTTCCGGCTTTAGCCCATCGGGGCGGATGCTTTTTCCCCTCTTCGTCGGCCTCGCCGGTCCAGGTGGTCTTGCCATTGTTCCATCCAACGATGAGGTCGAATTCCCACTCAAGCTCGAATCCCATGAATCCAAGGATATTGTCGTAAAACCGCTTGGATTTCTCAAGATCCTCGATCCGGATCACCCAATGGTCGATGCCGGACACTTGAGCCATGCGCGCCCTCGGCTCGATACTGCACATAAAATCAAGTATAGGCCCCCACCTTCCTGTTTTTTTGCCCGCGGATTCACTTGGGCATTGGCAAGTCCAATGTTATCCTGCTTGCCATCAAAACAGCACCCTACGCTTAGATATCCACGACAGATGAACGACACGCACGAAATAAAGCCCGGCCAGTCGGTCGAGCTGCTGAAAGAGCTGCACATTCTCACCCGCGACGGCAAGATGAATCAGGACAGCCGACGCAAACTCAAGCAGGTTTACCATCTCTACCATTTCATCGAACCGCTGCTGCTGGAAGTGCAGCGGGACCATCCCGACATCCAGCTTGTCGATCACGGCGCGGGAAAATCCTATCTGGGCTTCATCCTTTACGACCTGTTCTTCAAGGCCCTGGATAACCGATCCCATATCTACGGAATCGAAACGCGGGACGAACTGGTGGTTAAATCCGCCGATCTGGCGGAAAGGCTCGGGTTTACCGGGATGTCGTTCCTCAACCTGTCGGTGGCGCAGTCCATCGACTCGGACCGCCTGCCCGCCCGGATAGACGTGGTCACCGCGCTGCACGCTTGCGACACGGCCACCGACGATGCCATTCACTTCGCCCTGAAAAAACAGGCGAAATTCATCGTGCTGGTGCCTTGCTGCCAGGCGGAAGTGGCCGCGGTGCTCAGGAAAAACAAGGGCAAGGCGCTGGCCCAGAACGCCCTGACCGAGATCTGGCGCCATCCGCTGCACACCCGCGAATTCGGCAGCCAGGTCACCAACGTGCTGCGCTGCCTTCAACTCGAAGCGCATGGCTACCAGGTAAGCGTGACCGAGCTGGTGGGGTGGGAGCACTCGATGAAAAACGAACTCATCGTCGCCAGCTACAAGAACCTGCCGCGCAAACGCCCGACCGAACGCCTGAACGCGGTGCTTCACACGCTGGGGCTGGAGGAAATGAACCGGCGGTTTTTTACGCTACCTTAACAACAACGTGCGTATATCCCCCGGCAGGTCAATAATGCGGCGGTCTTTCATTTACGGCACCGCTGCTTGGTTTGCTTTCCCCAACCGCTTCCGACAAAGCCCTGATGTGCTCGATCAGCGAATTACACACCGCTTCCAGATGGTCGATTTTCTTCTGCTGTCGATAGATGGCGTTGTTCAGCTCCTGCACCATATCTTCCTGAAAAGCGATTTTGGTCTCGATATCTACCCAGCGGTCTTCATTCATGCCCGGTTCCGCTCAAAAACACGGCTCAGTTCGCGCACACAAATTTCAGCACATCCTCATCCACGCTGCCCTCCAGCACCGGGCTCTCATTCTCGGCAACCAATTCCTGGCGGTCGATCCGGCTCATATCGGCGCGCTGCGCCTCACTCGACAGCATGACGGTGGTGCGTTTACCGCAATCGATCCGCTGTTCCATTACCAGATATTTCACCGCCTCGTGGCCGACCCGGAGTTCGCTTGCATCGTCGATCACATGCCGGCTGGTGAAGGTCAGTTGCGGCTTGGCGCCGTGGATGCTGCTTTTGTCCACCTCGCGGATATTGTCGCTGATTTTTGACACCTGCACCCATTCCGCAGCCTGCGCGGAAAAAACCACGGCAAACCCAAACATGACGGCTGCCGGATAATACGTCCAACGTCTCTGCATCACAAACTCCTTAAGCAATCCCGATTAATCGTGCATAATATTTCGCATCATATCAAATCCCGGCGCAATCTTGCATGCCGCGCCGGCACCCAAAGGATCCTGAAATGAACAAACGCAAAACCCTGGCCGCAGCGTCCTTATTGTTGAGCGTGGTGGGCGCCGCCCATGCAGCCGGTACTATTTTTGACGCCTCGCGCGACGGCACGGTCCAGGAAGTGGGAAAAATGCTCACCGCCAACAAAAATCTCCTGACCGCACGCACCGAGCTCGGCTCCTCGCCGCTACACATGGCGGCCACCAACTCTGATCCCGAAGTGGCCAAGCTGCTGGTGGCCAAAGGCGCCGACGTCAACGCCAGGGACAACAACAGCGCCACCCCGCTGCATCTTGCCGCTTTTACCGGAAAAAAAGAGCTGGTGGAATTTTTCCTGGCCCACGGCGCCAATGCGTACGCCAAGGACTTCAAGGGACAAACGCCGCGCGACTATGCTTACCAGTCCCTGAACAATGAAATTCAGGGCATCCTGGTGGTGTGGATGCTGAAAAATCCGCAACCGGCAAAAAAGAAGTAACGCAAAGCGATTTCTTCCTGTTTCGTCTTTCCCGCTTTCGCGGGAATGGCGTTAACTTGGCGCCTCCCTAACGGTCATGGCGAATCGCCGCCCAGAATCATGAAACCGCGATTCGCCATGACCGTTTCCCTAGCCCGTTCGCGGGAGAGGAGACATGGTTTCGCTTCGCGAGCTTCACGTTAAGGAAAGGGTTGGAGCAGCAAGGGCGCGGGACGACCGACGGCATATCCTTGAGCGTAGTTCACGCCGAGCCCGCGCAGCTTCTCCAGGATCGCCTCATCCTCGACGAATTCAGCGATAGTCTGGATACCCATCACGTGGCCGATGCGGTTAATCGCCTCGACCATGGCGAGATCGATCGGATTTTTTACCATATTCTTGACGAACATGCCGTCGATTTTCAGATAATCGACCGGCAAATCCTTCAGATAGGCGAACGACGACATGCCGCTGCCGAAATCGTCGAGGGAGAACCGACAGCCGGCTTTCTTCAATTCCAGCATGAAGTGGCGCACCCGATCAAGATTGGATATCGCGACGGTTTCGGTGATCTCGAAACACAGTGCCGCCGGTGAAATCCGGTAAAGGTCGATCTGATCGCGCAGGAAATCGGGGAAATACTCGTCGTTCAGGCTGGCGCCGGAAAGGTTGATCGAGCAGATACGCCGGGTTTGCGCGCCGGAACCATGATCCAGGCTGTTTCTGATCGCGGCGAACAAGGTGCGGATCACCCAGCGGTCCACTACCGGCATCAGGCCATAGCGTTCTGCGGCCGGCAAAAAAGCGCCAGGCAGGATAACCTGCCCCTGCGCATCCACCATGCGCAGCAAAATTTCGCAATGGCGCGCGGTTGCGGGTGCATCGCCCAAGAAGCGGATGGGCTGCGAGTAGAGGCAGAAACGATTCTCTTCGAACGCTTTGGAAATATCGGTAACCCACAGCATCTCGTTTTGGCGCTGCATTAGATCGAGGTTTTCCGGGCTGTACACATTGACGCGGTTGCGGCCCTTGTCCTTCGCGGCGTAGCAGGCCGCATCCGCGCAGCTCAGCAGATTGGCCGGATTTTCGCTCTGTGCGGTAATGGGCACCAGGCCGATGCTGACGCCCACCTCGAATAGGCGTCCTTCACAGGTAAAGCGGAACGCCTGCACCGTTTCGCGCAGCACGTTGGCGATTTTCAGCGCCGCATCCAGGGACCGGTGTTCCAGCAATACGCCGAATTCGTCCCCGCCCAGCCTGGCCAGCGTGTCGTCGCCCTGAATCTGCGCGCGCAACCTGTCGGTCAGCTGCCGCAGCAGCTCATCGCCGGCGGCGTGGCCGGCGGTATCGTTGACCAGCTTGAACTGGTCGAGATCCAGATAGAGCAAGGCATGCTCGTCGCCGCTCGCCTTCGTGCTCTCCAGCAGGCGGGTTAGACGCAAATCGAATTCGCGCCGGTTGATCAGGCTCGTCAACTGGTCATGGGTCGCCTGCCACGCGAGCTGCTTGGCCAGCTCGCGCGACTGGGTAACGTCGCGGAACACCAGCACCAAACCGGTGACCTGGTCAGCCTGGTTGCGCATCGGCGCCACCGAGCTTTCGATGTCGAACTCGCGGCCGTCGTTGCTGATCAGCAGCACGTTCTCGTAAACGTTGACGGTAGCGCCGTCGACGGCGCCGTCGAAGGCCGGATGCTCGATTTGTTTGTGCGTATAAGCATCGACCGCATTGAATGCCCAACGCAAGGACAATCCCTGGATTTCCGGCAGTCTCCAGCCGGTAAGCTGTTCGGCGACGGGATTGAAATAGATCACCCGGCCCACCGCATCGACGGTGATCACCCCGTCGCCGATGGAATCCAGCGTCACCTGCGCGCGTTCCTTTTCCTGGAACAGCGCGCGCTCCGTCAACGCCGTGCGGCGCATCACATACAGGGCGATCAGCGCGCCCAGCGCGACGGCGAGAATGCCAAGCGAACCCATGGTCAGGAGTGCGCGGCGAAACGAAGAAGCGGCATCGGCGACGGCGGCGCGTTCCTGCCGCTGTTGCAGCGCCATCAATTCCCCCAGGGTGCCGATCACCAGTTTCTGCGCGGGGATGACCTCCTTCAGCAACAGCTGGTGAGCTTCGGCGTCATGACCGTCGCCTTGCTGAAACAGTTCGGTCACCTTCAGCTGCCATTGCTCGCCGCGCTTGGCTCCATCCAGCGCCCTGTCGAGGACGGATTTTTCCTCGCGATTCAGGCCCAAGGCCAGCAGGCCATCCCTGGCTCGGATGAAATCGACCGCGTAACGGCCGAACAGGAGCTGTTCCTCATCCAGCTCGAACGGGTCGGTCAACAGCGCCAGACGATGCAGGCTGATCGCCCGTTCCCGCGCGGCGGTGACCATTGCGGAAACCTGCTTGATTTTGGCATCGTGCATCTCGCGCACGGCATCGACCCGCTCGTGCAGGGACGTGATGCGCGTCAGGCCGACGGTGGTCAGCGCGGTCATCAGCAGCAGCACCAAGCCGAATCCGGCGAGAATGAGGAATTTCGAATTCTTCAACACGGGATCAGGACTCCTCCCCGACCGTCATTTCGTCCAGCGCCTCCAGCACCGGCACGCCCGACTCGTCCAGCTGCACGCGCTCGATCTGGGCAAAACGGCGCGTGATCTTCTGGCTCGTTACATGCACCTCGTCCACATCCTTCTGCGCTTGGCGGATGTGGTCGGCCAGGGCTTTCATGCGCTTGTCGAAGCGGGAGAATTCCTGCCCCAGCTTGCCCAGCTCTTCCTTGATGATGTGCACCTGCTTGCGGGTTTCCACGTCCTTGATCACGGCGCGGGCGGTGTTCAGGATCGCCATCATGGTGGTCGGCGAAACGATCCACACCCGCTTCTGCATGGCGTAATCCACCACGTCGTCCTGGTGGTGGCCGTGGATCTCGGCGAACACCGCTTCGGCCGGCACGAACATCACCGCGCCGTCGCTGGTTTCGGGTGGCACGATGTATTTCTCGCTGATCGCGTCGATATGGCGCTTCACGTCCGCCTTGAACAGCTTCTGCGCCGCGGCGCGCTCCGCCACGGACAGTTCAGCGGCAAACATGCGGTGATAGTTTTCCAGCGGGAACTTGGAATCGACGGCGACATTGCCGGTCGGCTCGGGCAGCCTGAGCATGCAGTCCGCCCGGCTGCCGTTGGAGAGGGTGTGCTGGAAAGCGTAGGCCGACGGCGGCAGGATGTTGCGGATCAGCGCCTCCAGTTGCACCTCGCCGAAAGCACCGCGCGAACGCTTATCGCCGAGTAGTTCCTGCAGGCTCACCATATTGGTGGTGAGGCCGTCGATCTTCTTCTGCGCCTCGTCGATCGTCGCCAGCCGCGCCATCACGTTGGCAAAGGTCTCGTTGGTTTTCTTGAAGCCCTCGTCCAGCCGCTCCGACACCTTGCCGCCGATCTGCTCCAGACGGCCATCCACCGTCTTCGTCAGGCTTTCTATCGCGGCCGTCAGCTGCTGAGTGGTATGGCGCAGAGTGGACTGGATCAGCTCCTGATTGGCGCGCACCTGCTCGGCTTGCTGCGTCAGCATGGCTTCGCGGGTCTGCGCCAGGGTTTCGCCCTGGGATAGCTGGAGTTTCTCCAGCGCATCGCGGTTCAACTGAAGCTCCTGGGAAATCGACGCGCGCAGGCGCTCGGCATTTTCCGCCGCCGCCGAGTTCAGACGGTCGCCCTGCCGCGCCAGGCCTTCGTGCAAATCGGACAGCATGGCGCGATGCTTTTCTTCCATGCCTTTGGCCACCGACGCCGGCAACTCGTCCTGCCGGCGAGCCAGGGTGCTCAGCCGATAGGCCAGCCACAAGACGGCGGCCAGGAGCAACAATTGCAAAACGCCGCTCAGAATTTCAGGCATGTTTTACCTCTGAATAGATTTAGGCGAAGAGTATAACGCAACAGCGCACGAGTCTCTTACCCCAAGTCCCTGGGCGCAGTTGTAAAGAACATCCTGACTTCCTTCTACGTCCACAAGCGCACCTTGAAGAAGCTGGCCACAAGTTCCTTCTGCTCGTTGCTCTTGAAACCGCTCCACGAAACGAACAAGCCGTCGTCCGCGCCCCGGTCGGGGCTGTTGAAACGGATTGATTCCGCAACTATACTTGGTGCATGAAAAAATCGCTTTTGCAGCAAAATCCTCATTTGCGTAACGTGGAGTCCTACCGCGAAGCGTTGCGGCAGAATGTCTTATCGTCGATGGCCATAGAAGGCGTCAAAAAAGCCGCTGAAAAGGCGTTGCCGGCCTCGCCGGAAAAAACCGCCAAGGCGGCCTAACCCCGCAGGGTCTTATCGATCACCGCACAGAATACCGCCCTCATGGGCGCGTAATCCCTGCCCATGCCGGCCTGAACCGCCGCAAAGTAATCATCCCGTTTTTTCCCTTGTATCCCCGAAAAATCCAGTAGCGGCAACCCAGCCTGCAATGCCATCAAGGTCGCCAGCAGCCGCGCCAGCCTGCCGTTGCCCTCGCGGAACGGATGGATCAGCACCAACTCGCAATGAGTAACCGCCAATGCCTCGATAATCTTTTCCTGGTCGGAAAACTGGCAGGGCGTATAAATCGCCAGCGCGGCTTTTTCGAACTCCTCCATCAGGCGCGGAATCTGCGCCGACATGGCGAAGGTAAAACCGCCCTTGCCGATATTCACCTGCCGATACTCGCCCGCCCAAGAGTACACCTTGCCGAGCCATTGCCGGTGCAAGGCGCAAACGTCCGACGCCTTGAAGCGGTGCATCGCCGAAACGTGGCGGATGGCATAGTCTGTCGCCTCGGCCAGCTTCACCGCCTCCAGCGCATCCATCTCGCGCTTGCGACGAATGCCGGCCAGGTTTTTCAACACCCGCCCGCGCGAACCCGCCTCGAATTGCGCCTCGGAAAGATGGCCGGTGTCGTAGCGGGTGGGCATGGCTCAGGCGTCCGGGGCCGCGATCCGGGCTTGTTCGATGGCGTCTTTCTCAGCGTCGGAAAATACCGTCAAGCATTGGCGAATGGCGCCGTTTTGAAAGATGTCGGATAGTGTCATGTTTATCTCTGCGAGGAGTTGCTTGGATTTGCGGGCGGACCGGATCGGGGCGCCGCTCGCAATGCGAACGTGCTGTAATGTACCGTAATGTCCCGCACAATCCAAATATCGATCCGCTATCCGGAATCAGTGGCGCCGGCGAGACACTCTTTGCGCATTCTGGAGGGCTCAAATGCAAAATCCCCCGCTCCAGTATGGGAAGCGGGGGATTTTGGCGGCAATACGATTAAGCGCGTGCAGCCCGCTTGCGCTCGTGTTCCAGCAGGAAACGCTTGCGGATGCGGATCGATTTCGGCGTGATTTCCACCAGTTCGTCATCGTCGATGAATTCCACGGCGGATTCCAGCGACAGCTTGATCGGCGGAGTCAGGCGCACGGCCTCGTCGGTGCCGGAGGCGCGCACGTTGGTCAGCTGCTTGCCCTTGATCGGGTTCACCACCAGATCGTTGTCGCGGCTGTGGATACCGATGATCATGCCTTCGTACAGCTTGTCGCCGGGGCTGACGAACATCTTGCCGCGGTCTTCCAGTTTCCACAGCGCGTAGGCCACGGCCTCGCCGTTGTCCTGGCTGATCAGCACGCCGTTGCGGCGGCCGGGGATGTCGGGCCGAACTTCGGCATACTCGTCGAACACGTGCGACATCACGCCGGTGCCGCGGGTCAAGGTGAGAAATTCGCCCTGGAAGCCGATCAGGCCGCGCGCCGGAATGCGGTATTCGAGACGCACGCGGCCATGGCCGTCGGGCTGCATATCCTGCAGGTCGCCGCGGCGGCGGCCCAGTTCTTCCATGACTGAACCTTGGTTGACTTCTTCCACGTCCAGCGTGAGCGCCTCGTAAGGCTCGCTCTTGACGCCGTTGATTTCCTTCATCACCACGCGCGGCTTGCCCACGGCCAGTTCGTAACCTTCTCGGCGCATGCTTTCGAGCAACACCGTCAGATGCAATTCGCCACGCCCGGCGACCATGAACGAATCGGCGTCCTCGGTTTCTTCCACCCGCAGCGCCACGTTGATCAGCAGTTCCTTCTGCAAACGGTCGCGCAATTGGCGGCTGGTGACGAATTTTCCTTCGGTGCCGGCGAGCGGCGAAGTGTTGACGCGGAAATTCATGTTCAGGGTCGGCTCGTCCACCAGCAGCAGCGGCAGCGCCTGGGGGTTTTCCTTGTCGCAGATGGTGACGCCGATACCCACTTCCTCGATGCCGGTGATCAGCACGATGTCGCCGGCCAGCGCCTCGTCCAGCTGCACCCGCTCAAGACCGTGAAAGCCCATCACCTGGTTGACCTTGGCGTTCTTCGGCGCGCTGTCCGGCCCGTTCATCACCACCACCTGCTGGCCCGGCTTGAGCCGGCCGTTGGCGACGCGGCCGATACCGATGCGGCCGACGAAGCTGGAGTAGTCCAGCGCGGCGATCTGCAATTGCAGTGGCGCATCCACATCGCCCTTGGGCGGTTCCACGTGCTTGAGCACGGTATCGAACAGGGCGCGCATGTTGTCGCTCGGCTGGCTCAGGTCGGTGGTGGCATAGCCGTTGATCGCCGAAGCGTACACCACGGGGAAGTCCAACTGGTCGTCGGTCGCGCCGAGCTTGTCGAACAGCTCGAAGGTCTGGTCCACCACCCAGTCCGGCCGCGCGCCGGGACGGTCCACCTTGTTCACCACCACGATAGGCTTGAGTCCCAGCCCCAACGCCTTCTTGGTCACGAAACGGGTTTGCGGCATCGGGCCTTCCACTGCATCCACCAGCAGCAGCACGCCGTCCACCATGCCCAGCACGCGTTCCACCTCGCCGCCGAAATCGGCGTGCCCCGGAGTGTCAACGATGTTGATGTGGACGCCCTCGTATTCCACCGAAGTGTTCTTGGCGAGAATGGTGATGCCACGTTCCTTTTCCTGGTCGTTGCTGTCCATCACCCGTTCGGCGATATGCTGGTGCGCGGCGAAGGTGCCGGCCTGGTGCAGCAATTTGTCCACCAGGGTGGTCTTGCCGTGGTCGACGTGGGCGATGATTGCGATGTTGCGTTGGGCGCGTGACATGGAATGATCCTGAATTTCAAAAAGTCGAAGATTATAACATGGCTTTGACCCGATGGCCGATAGCCCATTGCTTTTTAAAATAAACTCCGTATAATTCGCCGCTTGGCTGGAAGCGGTATCCATTCAGCCATTGGTTCATCGCTCCTGACCCTCTCTTTCAGATTCCCTGGAATTGCAATCACCCCCCGGTTAGCGACGATGTGTTAGCGCCGTGCGGTGTGTGGTTTTGGCCCCTTTTTTGACCGGGCCCGCCCTGCTTTATTCCCTGCTGCGCTTTATTTAGTTGTGTTGCACTCACCGCACTCCGCAAGAAGTGTCGGCCGGATTTCCGCTGCCATTCAGCGACGCCGGCGGTGAGCGCTTCGTGACGTTCTTGTTTAAGGAAATTACGTGTCTTTTGAAAATCTGAACCTGCACCCTTCCATTTTGAAAGCCATCGCCGAAGCCGGTTACACCGAGCCTTCCCCGATCCAGGCCGCGGCCATTCCCGAAGTGCTCGCCGGCCACGACCTGATGGCTTCGGCCCAGACCGGCACCGGCAAGACCGCCGCCTTCATCCTGCCCGCGCTGCAATACCTGACCGAACCCTCGCAGAGCAAGAGCCGCGGCCCGCGCATCCTGGTGCTGACGCCGACCCGCGAACTCGCGACCCAGGTCAACGATGCCGCCCGCAAATACAGCGCGCAAATGCGCGTCAAAACCGTCTGCATCCTCGGCGGCATGCCCTACCCGCTGCAAAACAAGCTGCTGTCGCAGCCGGTTGACATCCTGGTCGCCACCCCCGGCCGCCTGATCGACCACCTGGAGCGCGGCCGCATCGACTTCTCGCGCCTGGAAATGCTGGTGCTGGACGAAGCCGACCGCATGCTGGACATGGGTTTCATCGACGACGTCGAAAAAATCGCCGCCGCCACCCCGGCCAGCCGCCAGACCCTGCTGTTCTCCGCCACGCTGGAAGGCACCATCGCCGGCCTGGCCAAGCGCCTCCTGAAAGATCCCAAGCGCATCCAGATGGCCGCGCAGCAAGCCAAGCACGAAAACATCGAGCAGCGCCTGCACGTGGTCGACGACCTGGCGCACAAGAACCGCCTGCTGCAGCACCTGCTGACCGACGCCGAAGTCCGCCAGGCGATCGTGTTCACTTCCACCAAGCGCGATGCCGACATGCTGGCCGAAGACCTGTTCGCTCAAGGCCACCAGGCGGCGGCGCTGCACGGCGACATGAACCAGGGCGCGCGCAACCGCACCCTGACCCGCCTGCGCAACGGCGCCATCCGCATCCTGGTCGCCACCGACGTGGCGGCGCGCGGCATCGACGTCGCCGGTATCAGCCATGTCATCAACTTCGACCTGCCCAAGTTCGCCGAAGATTACGTCCATCGCATCGGACGCACCGGCCGCGCCGGCAGTCATGGCATCGCGGTTTCCTTCGCCTCCGGCAAGGACGTGCTGCACCTGAAGCGCATCGAGCGCTTCACCGGCCACGCCATCACCCCGCACGTCGTTCCGGGCTTCGAAGCGAAGCGCCCGATGCGCTCCGGCGCGCCGTCGCCCGCCGGCAAGCGCGGCGGATACGGCAACAACGACCGTCGCGGCGGTTACGAAGGCCGCCCCAATGGCAATCGGGATGGATATTCCAACCGCGGCGGCCAGAACCGGGGCACCGGCACCGGCCGTCCCGCCAGCCGGGGCAGGTAATTCCCTAAAAAGAAGCAACGAAAAAGGCGCTCCTCGGAGCGCCTTTTTCGTTTATCGCCAACGAGCGATCAATCGTGGCGATTGCCGTGCCCATGCTTGTTCTTGTACTGGCCGAGGTGGCGGCCGTTGTCGTGATGGCCCTCGTCCTCGTGCACCACGATGACTTCTTTTTTCATCACAGTCGTTTTCCTGCGGTCCGAAGTCGCCACCGCGGCGCCCGCCGCTCCGCCGATCGCGCCGCCGATAATGGCGCCATCGCGCCCGCCCATCGCCGAGCCCACCGCCGCACCGGCGCCGCCGCCGATCGCGCCGCCGAGAATCGCATCGCCGTCGATGCCCGCTTTCGCGGTGGAGGCGGAAACCACCAGCACGCCCATGGCCACAACCATCAAGATTTTCATTCTTATCCCTTCCGCACAACTATCACAGTACACAGTATAAATGCCGGCCGGGGCGCGAGGGATTACTGTTCCGTCATTTGACGGGAAGGCATCAGCCTTCCTTATTGCGCATGAAATCGGCGGTTTTCCGGAAAGCCGCCGTCAATTCCCGGCGCAGCCCTTCCTCCACGCCGATATCCTGCATGGCCTGGAGCATGCACGCCATCCACTGATCGCGCTCCGACTCGCCGATGGCGAACGGCACGTGGCGCTGGCGCAAACGGGGATGGCCGAATTTCTCGACATACAATTGCGGCCCGCCGAGCCAGCCGGACAGGAACAGGAACAGCTTTTCGCGCGAGCCTTTCAGGCTTTTCGCGTGCAGGTCGCGGATGCCCGCGGCTTCCTGCCGGCTATCCATCAGATCGTAGAAGCGGTCCACCAGCCGGCGCACGTCTTCTTCGCCGCCGATGCGCTCGTAGTGTGTTTGCATATTCACCCTTGGAAAACGGTTAACCGCCGATTAACGCCAATTGGCATACTCGGAGCAGTCGCGATTGAGATAATCCGCATTCATCGGCGGTTAATCTTTTTTCACTCCTTCACCGGTTTAACCCTGCTCGCCGCCAGTTTCGCCCGCTCGCGCGCCTGCTCGATATCCGCCCCGTTGGCGAGCGCCACGCCCATGCGCCGGCGCACAAAGCTCTCCGGTTTGCCGAACAGGCGCAGGTCGCTTTGCGGCACGCGCAGCGCGTCGGCCACGCCCTCGAAGGCGATGCCTTTCGCTTCCGTCCCGCCGTAAATCACCGCCGAGGCGCCCGGCGCGCGCAGGCTCACGTCCACCGGCAGCCCCAGGATGGCGCGGGCATGCAGTTCGAATTCGCTCTGCACCTGGCTTGCCATCGTCACCATGCCGGTGTCGTGCGGACGCGGGCTGACCTCGGAGAACCACACCTGGTCGCCCTTGACGAACAGTTCCACGCCGAAGATGCCGCGCCCGCCGAGGTTGTCGGTCACCGCCTTGGCGATTTCGCGCGAACGGGCCAGCGCCGCCGCGCTCATCGGCTGCGGCTGCCAGCTTTCGACGTAATCGCCCTTGACCTGGAGATGGCCGATCGGCGCGCAGAAGAACGTTTCCACCTGCCCCGACTCGCCCGCCGCGCGCACGGTAAGCAAGGTAATCTCATAATCGAAGTCAATCAGGCCCTCGACGATCACGCGGCCCCGGTTCACCCGGCTACCGCTGGCGGCATAGTCCCACGCCGCCTTCACGTCGGCGGGACCGGCAAGCAGCGACTGCCCCTTGCCCGACGAAGACATCACCGGCTTGATGATGCACGGGTAGCCGATTCCACCGCGAAGGGACCCCGAGGGCTCCGCCCTCACTCTTTCGCTGTCGCCGTCGATGGCCGCCTGCAATGCCTCCAGGCTGTCGGCAAAGACATAGGGCGAAGTCGGCAGGCCCAGCGTTTCCGCGGCCAGGCGGCGGATGCCCTCGCGATTCATGGTGAGCTGCGCCGCGCGTGCGGTCGGGATGACTTCGGCCAGACCGTCGCGCTCGATCTCGACCAGCATGTCGGTGGCGATGGCCTCGATCTCGGGCACGACCAGGTGCGGCTTTTCCTGTTCCACCAAAGCACGTAGCGCAGCGCCGTCGGCCATGTTGACCACGTGGGCGCGATGCGCCACCTGCTGGCCGGGCGCATCGGCATAGCGATCCACCGCGATCGTTTCCACGCCCAGGCGTTGCAGCGCGATGATGACTTCCTTGCCGAGTTCGCCGCTGCCGAGCAGCATCACGCGGGTTGCGTTTGGGCTCAGCGGGGTGCCGATTTTCATGGTATTTCCTGCGAGTGGATAAAACGGGGATTTTAGCCGTTATTGCGGATCGTCTGCAAAGGCGGGCGCCGCAGCACGCCATAGCAGCCGGCCACGCCCGCCAGGCCCACCGCCGCTGCGCCGGCCAGGATACCGGTCGGCAGCAAGCCATAGTCGAACGCATAGGGCAGATGCAGGAATTTCGTGCTCAGGAAGTACCCGGTTCCGCCCGCCCCCAGCGCTGCAACCAGCCCGGACAGCGCACCGATCCCGGCGAATTCGGCGAACAAGCCCGCCAGCAATTGTCGCCGGCTCGCGCCCAAGGTGCGCAGGATCGCCGCCTCGTACACCCGCTCGTCGTGCGTGGCGGCGATGGCGGCAAACAGCACGGTGAAGCCCATCAGCCAGGCAAACAGGAAAACGAACTGGACCGTGCCGGCGACCCGGTCCATGATGGCGCGCACCTGGTCCATCACGGCCGCCACGTCGATCACGGTCAGGTTGGGGAACGCCTTGACCATTTCGTCCAGCAGTGCGGCCGCTCCGGCCGGAAGATGAAAACTGGTGATGTAGCTGGCGGGAAAGTTTTCCAGCAGGCCGGGCGAAGCGATCACAAAAAAATTGACGCGAAACGAATCCCAGTCCACCTTGCGCAGGCTGGTCACCGGCGCGCTGAAAACGGTGCCGCCGACGTCGTAGCTCAGCCTGTCCCCCAGCTTGATCCCCAGCGTTTTGGCGATGCCCTCTTCCACCGACAGCTGCGCGCCCGCCTGCCCGGCCCACCATGTTCCGGCGACGACCTGGTTGTCGCCGGACAGCCGCTTTGCCCAGGACAGATTGAATTCCCGCTCCACCAGCCGCTGCGCGCGCTCGTCCGCATAGTTCTCCGGCGCCACCGGCCGGCCGTCGATCGCCAACAGGCGGCCGCGCACCATCGGGTAGAGCGCCGGCGCGGCGAGCCCACGCGCGCGGAAAAAATCCCGCAGCGGCTGGAGCTGGTCGGGCAGGATGTTGATGACGAAACGGTTGGGCGCCTCCGGCGGCAAGGTGGATCGCCAGCTTTGCATCAGGTCGCCGCGCACCACCGTCAGCAACAGCAGGACCAGCATGCCCAGGCTGAATGCCGTCACCTGCGCCACGCTGCCGCCCGCCCGGCGCACGATGTTCGCCAGGCCGTAGCGCCACGCGGAAGAAGCCTGGCGGCGCAATCCCGACAAGATGCGAATCAGCAGCAACGCCAACAGCGCCGCCAGCAGAACGGCGGCGCCCAATCCACCCAGCACGTAGCCGCCCAGCTTGGCGTCGCCCGCCTGCCACAGCACCAGCCCGGCAACCGCGGCCAGCCCCAGGGCGAAGCCGGCCAAGCCGACGCGCCCGACCGGGCCGAGTTCGCGGCGCAGCACGCGCAGCGCCGGCACCTGCTTCAAGCGATGCAAAAACGGCAGGGAAAACCCCAGCAGCGTCGCCATGCCGGTCAAAACACCAAGAACGGCGGGCAGCGGCGACGGCTGCGGCAACGGTGCGGCGATCAGGCTGCCGAGGCGCGCCGCCAGCACCATCTGGCCCACATAACCCAGCACGCAGCCGGCCACGCTCGCCGCCACGCCAAGGAGCAGAAACTGGATCAGGTATAGACGAAAAATTTGCGACTGTCGCGCCCCCAGACAGCGCATCACCGCGCAGCTATCGAGATGGCGGGCCATGAAGCGGCGCGCGGCCATCACCACCGCGACCGCCGCCAATACCACGCTGGTGAGGGCCGCCAGGCCGAGAAAGTGTCCGGCGCGGGTCAGGGCGGCGCGAATTTCCGGCCGCGCATCCGATACGCCTTCCAGCCGCTCGCCGCGCTTCAGGCGGACAGCGGCCCAGGAGCGATACGCTTCCACCGCCCGCGGCTCGCCCGCCACCAGCAGCCGGTAGCTGGCACGGCTGCCCGCCTGGATCAGCGCCGTCGCCGGGATGTCCGCCAGATTCATCATCAGGCGCGGTGCGATGTTGAGCACCACGCTGGCGCGGTCGGGTTCCTGCGTCAACACCGCAGCCGCCGCCAGACTGCTTTTGCCGACTTGGAGGTGCATACCCGGCTGGACTTCGAGCTGAGCGAACAGGCGCTCGTCCAGCCAGACCGCACCGGGCTGGGGGATGCCGCCACCCGCATGGTCGGGCGCGAAAGGTCGTTGCGCGCTGCGCAGCTGCCCGCGCAGCGGATAATTGGGGCTCACCGCCTTGATCTCGGCCAGCTGGGCATGGCCGCCGCGCGCCACCATGCTCGGGAAGCTCAGGGTATGGGCGGTTTGCAGGCCGCGCCGCCGCGCCTCCTGCTCGATGGCCGCATCCGGCGGATGATCCGAAATAACCGCCAGATCCGCGCCCAGCAGGATATTGGCCTGCTGCGACAGCGCCCGCCCGACGCGGTCGGTAAAAAACCCGACCGAGGTGACGCTGGCCACCGCGATCGCCAGCGCAACCGCCAGCACGCGCAGTTCCCCGGCGCGCCACTCGCGGCGCAGCATGCGCAGGGAAAGGGCGAAGCGGCTCATTCCAATCGTTCTCCGGTCATCGGCTTGTTCTACTTTGTCAGACTCGGCTGACGTAATGTTCCCCCCTTTGAAAAAGGGGGGTTAGGGGGGATTTAAAGCGGCGCCACGACCTGACGGCATGTTTAAATCCTCCTCAATCCCCCTTTTTCAAAGGGGGAAGGCACTATGAGAATCCGATGCGAATTCAATCTGACAAAGAAAAACCGGCAGATATGAATTCATTCGTTGGCCGCATCGCCAAGCGCCCCGCTCTCGAGGCGCAAGCGCCGCCGGCAGCGCCGCGCCAGCTGCTCGTCGTGGGTCACCAGGATCAGCGTGGTGCCGTGTTCCTCGTTCAAGCCGAACAGCAAGTCGATGACGCGCTCGCCGGTGGCGCTGTCGAGATTGCCGGTCGGCTCGTCGGCCAGCAGCAGGCGGGGATTGACCACAAAGGCGCGGGCGATGGCCACGCGCTGCTGTTCGCCGCCCGACAGCTCGCGCGGGTAATGGGAATGGCGCTGCGCCAGCCCGACCCGCTCCAGCACGGCGACCGCTTCGGCGCGGGCACTGACAGCCCCGGCCAGTTCCAGCGGCAGCATCACGTTTTCCAGCGCGGTCAGCGCCGGCAAGAGCTGAAACGCCTGGAACACGAAGCCGACCAGTCGCCCGCGCAGCGCCGCCCTGCCGTCCTCGTCGAGTGCGAACAAATCGGTGCCGTCGAGGAGGACCTTGCCGCCGGAGGGTTCGTCCAGGCCGGCGAGCAAGCCGAGCAAGGTCGATTTCCCCGATCCGGAAGCGCCCAGCACCGCAACCGATTCGCCCGGATATACTGACAAATCCAGCCGGTCGAGGATCGTCAACGGTGCGCCCTCGCTCGTCACTTGCTTGGTAAGGGCGACCGCCTGCACAATGGGATGGGGAGAAGACATGTCCATGATAAACCGCCTGCTGCTAGTCGTTTGTTTGGTGTTCTGGGCGCTCGCCGCAGACGCGGCACAGGCGATACTGGTGTTCGGCGACAGCCTGTCGGCGGCCTACGGCATTCCCAAGGAGAGCGGCTGGGTCGCCCTGCTCGACCAGCGGCTGCGGCAACAATGGCCTGGCTACCGGGTGATCAACGCCAGCATCAGCGGCGAAACCACCAGTGGCGGGCGCTACCGGATCGAACGGGAACTCGCCGAAGTCCGGCCTGCCATCGTGATCCTGGAACTGGGCGCCAACGACGGCTTGCGCGGGCTGCCGCTCGAAGCCGCCCGCGCCAATCTCGACGCCATCATCGCGGCCTGCCGCAAGCACGATGCCCGCGTGCTGCTGATCGGCATGCGCTTGCCGCCCAATTACGGCGCGGCCTACGCCGCGGGGTTCCAGGACATCTACCGGCAAGCCGCAAAGCGCTATGAAACCCCGCTGCTGCCGTTCCTGCTGGAGGGTTTTGCCGACCGGCCCGAATTGTTCCAGGCGGACGGTCTGCATCCGACCGCGGCCGCGCAGCCGCCCATCATGGAAATGGTGTGGAAACGTCTGCAGCCGATGTTGGTAAAGTCACGCTAAACGCCGCCCCGCCCAAGCTGCTTTGACCCACCCTCGCGTCGCCCTGCAGCAACCGGGCAAACGCCCTGACCAGCGACAGGCCCAGCCCCGCGCCACCGGCGATAGTCCGGCTGGGATCGAGCCGGCTGAAGCGTTCAAATATTTTTTCGCGCATTTCCGGCGGGATGCCGGGGCCGCTGTCCTCGACCACGATTTCGACTTCGCTGCCCTCGACCGCGGCGGTCAGCATGATCAGGCCGCCCGCCGGCACGTACTTGAGCGCGTTGTCCAGCAGGTTGCTGATGATTCGCGCCAGGAGCTGCCGGTCGGCTTCAATCACCATCTGCGGAGCGATCCGCCCCTGCAGCTCCAGTTGCCGCTCCTCGGCAGAGGGCAGATACAATTCGAGCATTTCTTCCAGCAGTGCGGCGAGATCCACCGGCTTTTTCTTCACCCTGATGCCGCCCGCCTCGGCCTGGCCAAGCGTGAGCAAGGCGTTGATGATATTCTGCATACCCTCGACTTCACCGAGCGTGCGCTCCAGGGTGGCACGGTGCGCTGCGCCGTCGTCATGCCGCAATGCCGCCTCGACATCGGCACGCAAACGGGTCAACGGCGTCCGCAAATCGTGGGCGATATTGTCGCCGGTTTGGCGGGCGCACTGGGTCACCGTAACCAGCCGCTCGCGCAGCAACGCCACCTTCTGCTCGCGACGCCGCGCCACCCAGAATCCGACCCCGGCCACAGCCAGGCCAAGCAGCAAAATAATCACAAACAACCACATGCCAGACATATAAGCGCTAAAGCTCCGCACGCAATATATAGCCCTCTCCGCGCACGGTATGCAGCAGGGGCGTGGCGAAGGATTTGTCGATTTTCTGGCGCAGGCGGCTGATATGGACATCCACCACGTTGGTCTGCGGATCGAAGAAGTATTCCCAGACGTTTTCCAGCAGCATGGTGCGCGTCACCACCTGCCCGGCGTTGCGCATCAGGTATTCCAGCAGGCGAAATTCGCGCGGCTGGAGGTCGATGGCCTGGCCGGCGCGGACAACGCTGCGGCTGAGCAAATCGATTTTCAGGTCGGCGACTTCGAGCGAGGTCTCCGGGCCGCCGCCGAAGTGGTGCGCCCGCCGCAACAGCGCTTCGACCCGCGCCAGCAATTCGGCGAAAGCGTAGGGCTTGACGACGTAATCGTCGCCGCCGGCGCGCAAGCCTTCCACCCGCTCGTCCACCTCGCCAAGCGCGCTCACGATCAGGGCGGGGGTGCGCCGTCCCTCGTCGCGCAGCGCTTTCAGCGCCGACAGGCCATCGCGGCCCGGCATCATGACATCGATGATCCACAAGTCATGGTTCCCCTGCCGCGCCAGGGTGTAGCCCTGCTCGCCGTCGTGGGCCAGATCCACGTCATGGCCTGCCTGCTCCAATCCTTCCTTGAGAGAACGCGCCGCGGCGACGTCATCCTCAACAATCAGCAGTTTCATGGCATCTCCGCCCACTTATCTCCAAACAACCACATGATTATTTTATGGATATTCCCGGCTTGCCGTCATGCAACGTGCCGATCACGCTCGCCAGGCCGAAACCCTGCTGATCGAACACTTCCAGCACGCTTTCGACGTCTTCCGGCGCACAGGCCACCAGCAAGCCGCCGCTGGTTTGCGGATCGCACAGCAGGTTTTTCTGCCACTCCGGCATCGCCGGGGGCAACGCCACCTCGTGTCCGAAGCTCGCCCAGTTGCGCCCCGCCGCGCCGGGCGCATGGCCCTGTTTGGCCAGCTCGACGGCTGCCGGCAACAGCGGCAGAAGGTCAAACTCGACCTCGGCCGCCAGTTTGGAACCATGGCAAATTTCCAGCAGATGGCCGAGCAGGGCGAAGCCGGTGACATCGGTCAGCGCATGCACCCCGGGCATGTTCGCCAGCACCGAGCCCGGCGTATTGAGCTGGGTCGTGCTGGCGATCATCTGGCGATAGCCATCTTCCGACAGCTCGCCTTTTTTCAGCGCCGCGCTCATGATGCCGATGCCCAGCCCCTTGCCGAGAATCAGCACGTCGCCGGCCTGCGCCCGATCGTTGCGCTTGACCCGGTCGGGACGGACGATACCCATCGCCACCAGGCCGTAAATCGGTTCGACCGAATCGATCGAATGGCCGCCGGCAACCGGAATGCCGGCCGCCGCGCAGACCGATTCGCCGCCCTTGAGGATTTCGCGAATCACCTCGACCGGCAGATTGGCGATCGGCATGCCGACGATGGCCAGCGCCATGATCGGCTGCGCACCCATGGCGTAGATGTCCGAAATGGCGTTGGTGGCGGCGATGCGGCCGAAATCGAACGGGTCGTCCACGATCGGCATGAAGAAATCGGTGGTCGCGACGATGGCCTGCGCCGCGTTCAAGCGGTAAACCGCGGCATCGTCGCTGGATTCGATCCCGACCAGGAGGTCGGGATGGTGGGTGCGGCCCGGCATCGAGGAAAGGATTTCACTCAGCACCGCCGGGGAAATCTTGCAGCCGCAGCCGCCGCCATGAGAGAACTCTGTTAACTTGACATTCATACTATAATCTTCAGACCTTAAAAATTTTCCAGAAATCCATGATTTGCACGAGCAATGAACGCGGCCGGCAGACGATCGCCGCCGAGGGTTTAACCCTAGCACAGTTGACCCGGTTTGACGACATCATCGACGTGCGCTCGCCGGCCGAATTCGCCGACGACCACCTCCCCGGCGCGGCGAATTTCCCGGTGCTCGACAACGAACAACGCGCGCAAGTCGGCACCATTTACAAACAGGTGTCGGCCTTCGACGCCAAGAAAATCGGTGCGGCGCTGGTGGCGCGCAATATCGCCGATCATGTGGAACGGCATTTCATCGGCAAACCGAAGAACTGGCGCCCGCTGGTCTACTGCTGGCGCGGCGGCAGCCGCAGCGGCGCAATGACCCACATCCTCAACCAGATCGGCTGGCGCGCGCAGCAGTTGCCGGGCGGCTACAAGGCTTACCGCAGCGGCGTCCTTGCCATGCTGCCGGCCCTGTCGGGCAGCTTCAGCTACCGCGTGGTATGCGGTCCGACCGGCTCAGGCAAGAGCCGGCTGCTCGCCGCGCTGCAGGAAGCGGGCGCGCAAGTGCTGGACCTGGAAGGCCTGGCCGCCCATCGCGGCTCGCTGTTGGGCGACCTGCCCGACATGGAACAGCCGTCGCAAAAGCTGTTCGACAGCAGGCTGTGGCAAGCATTGCAACAATTCGACCCGGCCCAGCCAGTGTTTGTCGAGGCGGAAAGCAAGAAAATCGGCAAAATCCGTGCGCCCGATGCTTTGCTGGAAGCTATGTGGCTGCACGGCGCATGCATTCGCATCGAAATGGCGCAGGACCAGCGCATCGCCCTGCTCAAGGAGGAATACCGGCATTTCCTCGACAACCCGGCCGCCCTCAATGAAAAACTCGACCACCTCGCCGAACTGCACGGCAAGAACGTCATCGGGAAATGGCAGGAATTATCGAGCCGGCAGGAGTGGGACGAGCTGGTCGCCGAGTTGCTGGAAAAACACTACGATCCCGCCTACAACAAATCCACCTTGAAGCATTACGCGCAGATCGGCGACGCGCAGGTGCTGCGCCTCGCCGGCATCGAGGCCGGCGACTACCGCGCGGCGGCCGGCCTCGCCAGCGGCCAGCGGCCGATCACCTCGTAAGCCGCGGCGCCCGCATTCGACGCCGACCTGACCAGGACGAAATCCCGCACCCGCCACCCGACCGCCGCGGCGGCAAGCGGATTGATTTTGCACGCTGCCTTGCGCAACAAGGTGACATGCGGCACGAAAGGCTTGGCGTCGAAGCGAAATCCGGCGCCAACCAACTTTTCCCGCAACGCATCGACCAACAGCGGCAATTCGGCGGGTACCTCGCCCGGCGCAACCCAAACAATCCGGTTATGCGGCCACCAGCCATAACGGGCTAGATCGAACTTGAACGGCGGAATCTGGATAGCGCTGGCCAGCCCAAGCAAGTCGCCGATCCGCCCCTCCTCGATCTCGCCCAGAAATACCAGAGTCAGGTGAATCGTCTCCCTGCGCATGCGCCGTCCGCCGCAAACCTCATGCAAGCGCTTGCCGGCCCGCGCCAGCCCGGCTGCAGCCGTGACGCCGGGCCACAGCGCGAAAAACAGGCGCTGCGTCGCGGACTGGGGCTGGATAGGTAGGGGTTCGATGGCGGTACTCCCGGCAGACTGGAAACACCCTATTATTCTATTTAATTTGCCTGACTGTCATCCACGCTGGTCCACCTGCCACGCCTTTCCTGGCGCATACCCCGCTTTCCCTGTTGCTTTGCCCCCAATTATTGTCAACAATGGCACCATGACCAGCCCGATGACCGCCATGCTCGGCCAGCCCGTTCCCGATTTTGAACTGCCCGCGACCGGCGGCAAGCCATTTCGCTTATCCGCCGTTAAAGGCAAGCCTGTCATCCTGTACTTCTACCCCAAGGATTCGACGCCCGGCTGCACCACCGAGGCGCAGCAGTTCCGCGACCTTTACCCGACATTCCTCGCCTGCGGATGCGAAATCCTCGGCATCTCGCGCGACAGTCTGAAGTCGCACGAAAATTTCAAGGCAAAACAGAGGCTGCCGTTCGAACTGCTCAGCGATAGCGGCGAAGCCGCGTGCGGCCTGTTCGGCGTCATCAAGCTGAAACAACTGTACGGTAAACAGGTTCGGGGCATCGAGCGCAGCACGTTCGCCATCGACGCGGTGGGCGTGCTGTGCAAGGAATGGCGCGGCATCAAAGTCTCCGGTCATGCCCATGAAGTGCTTGATTTCGTAAAAACGCTCAACTAAAAAAGGGATTCCAATGGCGCGAAAATCCAGCGTGCAAACAAAGCTGTTCGTTCTCGACACCAACGTGCTGATGCACGACCCGTCGAGCCTGTTCCATTTCGAGGAGCACGATGTGTTCCTGCCGATGATCACGCTGGAGGAATTGGACGGCAACAAGAAAGGCATGACTGAGGTGGCACGCAACGCTCGCCAGGCGAGCCGTTTTCTGGACGAAATCGTGAGCGGCGCGCAAATCCGCATGGAGGAGGGATTCCCCCTTTCCACCAACAACCGCAGCAGCAACGGCCGCCTGTTCCTGCAAACCAAGCAGATGAACGGCGAACTTCCAGCCGCGCTGCCGACCAGCAAGGCGGACAACCAGATCATCAGCGTGGTGATGAGCCTGCAGCAGCAGTTCCCCAAGCGCGAAGTCATCCTGGTCAGCAAAGACATCAACATGCGCATCAAGGCCCGCGCGCTAGGCTTTGCGGCAGAGGACTACTTCAACGACAAGGTGCTGGAAGATACCGACCTGCTGTACACCGGGCTCAAGGCCTTGCCGGCCGATTTCTGGGACACGCACAGCAAGGGCATGGAATCCTGGCAGGCATCGGGCCACACGTTTTACCGCATCAAGGGGCCGCTGTGCGCCGGCTTCCTGGTCAACGAATTCGTCTATTTCGAATATGAAAATCCGTTCCACGCCATCGTGCGGGAAACCAGCGGCAGTACCGCCGTGCTCGAAACCATCAAGGATTACGCTCACCAGAAAAACAGCGTGTGGGGGATCACCGCACGCAATCGCGAGCAGAATTTCGCGCTCAACCTGTTGATGAACCCCGAGGTGGATTTCATCACCCTGCTCGGCCAGGCCGGCACAGGCAAGACCCTGCTCACCCTGGCTTCCGCGCTGACGCAGACGCTGGACCACAAAATCTACAGCGAAATCATCATGACCCGCGTCACCGTGCCGGTCGGCGAGGACATCGGCTTCCTGCCCGGCACCGAGGAGGAAAAGATGGCGCCGTGGATGGGCGCGCTGGAAGACAACCTGGACGTGCTCAACAAGACCGACGACGAAGCCGGCGACTGGGGCCGCGCCGCAACGCAAGACCTGATCCGCTCGCGGGTCAAGATCAAGTCGCTCAATTTCATGCGCGGACGCACCTTCCTGAAGAAATTCCTGATCATCGACGAAGCGCAGAACCTGACGCCGAAACAGATGAAAACCCTGGTCACCCGCGCCGGCCCCGGTACCAAGGTGGTCTGCCTCGGCAACATCGCCCAGATCGACACGCCCTACCTGACCGAGGGCAGTTCCGGGCTGACTTACGTAGTGGACCGGTTCAAGGGATGGGAGCATTCCGGCCACGTCACGCTGATGCGCGGCGAACGCTCTAGACTGGCGGATTACGCGGCCGAGGTGCTGTGAGGGAAAACCGGCAGCCAGCCAGGAATAATTTACCTGATTAGCGACCAATCTCGGCGATGAATGAATGGTGACGAAACATTGCTGCAGGGGT
This sequence comes from Sulfuricella sp., assembly GCA_023266195.1. Lineage (GTDB taxonomy): Bacteria > Pseudomonadota > Gammaproteobacteria > Burkholderiales > Sulfuricellaceae > Sulfuricella. The sequence continues at coordinate 97,540 of JAHFRP010000002.1, read as the reverse complement.
GGCCTGGAGACCGCCCCTGCACATTCTGCTTAACGTTTTGGCCGATCAGGACCATTCGTGAACAAACATCATTCCGGAAAGAGGAAATCCGGTGTATTTCCAGGATGCGTGGATTCCCGCTTTCGCGGGAATGGCGGTCGAGCAGCGCTCCGTTAACCCAAATCTGCGCCGTGCTGCTCGTAATATCGGGCGAACAGCGCCTCAAGTTCGTCGATCACCTCGGCGGCCGGCTTGCCGTTCATCACGTGCTTCATCATCAGGCCTGAAGTCTCGTGCAGCAATTTGTCGGGGTTCAACATCGGATAGGTTTCCCTTAGCCGTTTGATCGCCTTGACCACCGACTCCTCGGCGGGGCGCGGAAGCGGCTGCGGAGTTTGCGGGACGACTGTTTCCGGTGCGGGATTGCGTGCGGCCAGGAATTCGACGAAGGCGAGCACGGTCTCTTGCTGCCCGGCGGGCAAGCCTCCGAACAGCCGCGACAGCTTTTTCTCGCTTTGTTTTACGTTCATGGGAACACTACTTCAGCGCCTCAGTCGTGAAATCGAGGAAGGACTGGAGCAGCTTGGAGCGGAATTTCTCGGTAGCATAAACCACCGACAGCGGCCGCATCAAGCGCGGATCCAACGGCACGGCGACCAGGTCTCCCAGCTTGATTTCCTTGAGTATGGTGGCGCGCGAGACGATGGCGATGCCCAGACCGGCCTCCACCGCACCCTTGATCGCTTCCGGGCTGCCCAGTTCCATCGCGATGTTCAAGTCGTCCGGCAGGATGCCGGCACGCTTGAAATAATCGTCCACCACCTCGCGCGTGCCGGAACCCGCCTCGCGGCTGATGTAGGGCTGGATGACCAGTTTGTCGGGCGAAATCGAGGTGAGTTTGCTCAGCTCGTGCTGCCCGGAGCAGATCATCACCAGCTCATCCTCGCAGCATATTTCGGATTTAAGGCTGGGGTGATGGGATGGCGCCTCGATCAGGCCGATATCCAGGGTATGGTCGGCCACCTTGGACTCGACCGTTTCCGAATTCGCTACCGTGAGCCGCGCCTGCACCTGCGGATAGCGCGCCTTGAAATCTCCCAGCATGCGCGGCAACATGTATTCGGCAATGGTGGTGCTGGCGCCGATCAAAAGCGTACCGCCGACCTCCCCGGTCATCTCGGTCAGCCGGGTTTCCATTTCCGCGGTCAGGTTAAGAATGCGTTCGGCATACTCCATCGCCAGCCGACCGGCGGGCGTCAGCGTGATTTTGCTGTGGCTGCGCTCGAACAAGCGGGTATTGAAATGCTCTTCCAGCTGCTTGACCTGAAAAGTCACCGCAGGTTGGGTCATGAAGAGAATTTCAGCCGCCTTGGTGAAGCTGAGTTGCTTCGCGACGGTAAAAAACACCTGGAGTCGGCGGTCGGCCATGGGAATTCATAAACAAATTTAATGGTTATACATTCAATCACAAATCGCTGTCCAAGGATAGCCTAAACGCGAAGTTCGGCCCGCCTCGTGGCAGCCCCTGGGGGTTTCATGGTATAAAGCGAATGGCTTTTTCTCGGCATGCCGGCAACCCAACACGGAATCGACCCAAGAGCGGATGAAGCGCGGCTTTTATACCATTCTGGCAGCACAGTTTTTCTCCGCGCTGGCCGACAATGCCCTGCTGATCGCAGCCATCGGGGCCCTGCGCGATATGCATGCGCCGCAGGCATACGAGCCACTGCTCAAGCTCTTCTTCACCGTATCCTACGTGCTGCTCGCCGCTTTCGTCGGCGCTTTCGCCGATTCCATGCCCAAGGGGCGGGTCATGCTCATCAGCAACGGAATCAAGATTTTCGGCTGCCTGACCATGTTCGCCGGCATGCACCCGCTGGCGGCTTATGCGATCGTCGGCCTCGGCGCCGCCGCCTACTCGCCGGCCAAATACGGCATCCTCACCGAACTGCTGCCGCACCGCCAACTGGTGGTCGCCAACGGCTGGATAGAAGGGTTGACCGTAGTGGCGATCATCCTCGGCACCGTCGTTGGCGGCCTGCTGGTCAAACCGGACATCGCCCATGCCTTGCTGAGCTTTGATTTGCCGCTGATCGACACCGGCATCGACACGATCGCCCAAATGAGTATCGGCATCATCGGCGGCATTTACCTGGTCGCAGCCATTTTCAACCTGTACATCCCCGACACCGGGGTAGATCACCGGATTCTGAAGAAAAATCCGGTATATCTCATTCACGATTTCAACCACTGCCTGATGCTGCTGTGGCGCGACAAGCTCGGACAGATTTCGCTCGCCGTCACCACCCTGTTCTGGGGGGCGGGTGCGACCCTGCAATTCATCGTCCTCAAGTGGGCTGAGGCGGCGCTCCGGATGGATCTGTCCAAAGCGAGCATGCTGCAAGGCGTCGTTGCAGTCGGCGTCGCGGTCGGCGCGGGATTGGCTGCCAAAATGATCTCGATGCGCCGGTCGGTGAAGGTGATTCCGCTCGGCATCGCGATGGGGTTGATCGTCATCGGCATGAATTTTATTCACGACCTGTGGATCGCCGTTCCGCTGCTGGTCATCATCGGCGCATTATCGGGCTTTTTCGTGGTGCCGATGAACGCGCTGTTGCAGCACCGCGGCCATATCCTGATGGGTGCAGGCCATTCGATCGCAGTGCAGAATTTCAACGAAAACCTGTCGATCCTCCTCATGACCGGGTTATACGCGCTGCTGATCCGGCAGGATTTGCCGGTTTATGCCGTCATCACTCTGTTCGGGCTGTTCGTCAGCGGTAGCATGTTCTTCGTGAAGAAACGCCACGAAGCCAACCAGCGCGAATTCGACGATGTCATCCTGCTCGACAACACCCGGCAGTAGCATCGGCCCGCTTTATTTGCATCAGCGCCAATTATCACGTTAACATGCGACTGATCACGGCATTCGGCCCGTAGCGGCTGGAATGGCCAAAAACAGATGGCGATAAAAATATGCTAAAAACGCTCAAAGGGTTCATTCTTACCGCATCGGTCTTGGTGTCCCTGATTTTCTTCGGCGGCACCTATTTCGTCTTCTCCAACATCTACACCAACTCGATCAAGGAAAACTCGCTCTACGTTTCCACCGACCTGGCGCAGCTGACGTTCAACTCCATGTTCCAGATCATGAGCAAGGGCTGGAAAAGAGCGCAGCTCGAAGAATTCATCGCGGCCACCAAAAAATCCGTACAGGATACGCCCACCGAAATCGACATCTATCGCGGAGAAACGGTCAGCCAGCTGTTCGGGCCGATCGTGCAGGGCGAAATGGACACGGAGGTTAAAAAAGCTTTCGGCACCGGCTCCGAGCTGCGTCAGGCGCAGGAATCCCGCATCCGCTACATCTTCCCGCTCAAGGCGGAGGAAAAATGCCTGCGCTGCCATGTGAACGCCAAGATCGGCAACGTGCTCGGCGTCATCGACGTCAAGCAGGACCTCTCGCCGCTGATTGACAAAGCCAAGAGCAAGTTTTTCTTTTCGCTGGTTGTCATTGCGCCGATCCCGTTCCTGATCGCCTTTCTGGTCGTTGTGTCCATCAACCGGAAAATCGAGCGTTCCATCACGCGGTTGGGACAGCGCATCGAAAGCGTCACCAAGATCTCCGATCTGAAAAACCTGGAATTGGCCGAAGTGGACCTGGGCTTTGCCGAGCTGAACAACATCGTGCAGAAAATCGAGCAGCTTTCGGACAAGCTGAAATCGGTCGCCGTGGACAAGGAATTGCTCGAATTCGAAATCCGCCTGCTGGAAAAATTCGTCATCACCTCGGACGTGGTCAAGGACTGGCGCGAATACGTCGGCTTGCTGTTGATCGAAATAAACAAGGTAATCAATGCCTATACGCTGTTCTCCATCTTCAAGGTGGACAAGGAGGTATTCGACCTGGAGATTTTCTGGCGCCACGCCCCGTCCAGCCAAACCAAGAAAATGCTGGAGCAAACCGTCAGAAAGTTATTGTCTGGGCATCCCCAGTTCTCCGGCGACTCAGCCGTCACCATTGTCCACAATATCGCCGATTCGTCCCATAATCTGGCCGACCTGAACGAACGGGATATCGAAGTCCAAATGAAATCCCTGTTGGTCGAAACCCCCAAGATCGGGGGCATCGTCGGCATCGGCGTTCAGGCGGACATGATTCGGGATGCGACCCGCATGCTGGTGATGGAAAGCATCCTGTCCACGCTTCTCAACGTGGTCGGATCGATCAAGGCGATCCACAAGTACACCCGCGACCTGGAATACTACGCAACCCGCGATCCGCTCACCAATCTTTACAATCAACGGCTGTTCTGGGAACTGTTCGAATATGAAATCGGCCGGGCTGGGCGGCACGGCTATAAATTCTCCCTGCTGGTTCTCGATCTCGACAATTTCAAGACGGTCAACGACACCTACGGGCACAGTTTCGGCGACAAATTCCTGCAGGATGTGGCAGTCGCATTACATGAGGTTCTGCGCACCGAGGACATCCTGGCCCGCTACGGGGGCGACGAGTTCGTCGCCATCCTGCCCGAAACCGGAGGGCAGGAAGCGGCGATGGCGGCCAAAAGAGCGCTCGACGCGATCAGCACCATGGCGGTTGTTTCGCCTGACGGTACCGTGGTAAAAGGATCGGTTTCGGTCGGCATCGGCGTTTATCCCGACCATGCCACCGCACAAAAAGATCTGTTCCTGTTCGCCGACAACATGATGTACAAGGCGAAAACGGAAGGTAAAAACCGGGTCGGCGTACCGACGGAGGAAGACATCGTCGAGGTGTTCCGCAATATCAGCGAAACCAGCATCATCATCCTGAATGCGGTGGAAAACAGGAAGATCATTCCATTCTTCCAGCCACTAGTCGATTCCCGCACCAAACAAACAAAGTCCGTCGAGGTGCTTAGCCGCATCCACCTCGACAATGACAAAATCATGGGCGCAGGGGATTTCGTCGAAATCGCGGAAAAAATCGGGGTGATCCACAAGATGGACTACATCGTCATGGAAAAAGCCCTGGAAGCCGTGCATGAGCAAGGCTTCCGGGGCAATATCTTCCTCAACCTGTCGCCGCGTGCGCTGGTGCTGAACGAATTCATCTCCGAGGCGCGGCGGATCGTCGCGGGATCGGGCATCGATCCGGGCCGGATCGTTTTCGAGATTACCGAACGCGAAACGATCAAGAACATGAACATGCTGGAGAAATTCGTCAACAACCTGAAACTGGAAGGTTTCAAGCTGGCGATCGACGACTTCGGCTCGGGCTTTTCCTCGTTCCACTACCTGAAGCGTTTCCCCATCGACTTCCTGAAAATCGAAGGCGATTTCATCGTCAACATGAACAGCAGCGAAAAAGACATGGCTTTCGTGCGGAGTATTGCGATGCTGGCGCAGGAACTGGGCATCCAGACCGTTGCCGAGTATGTGGAAAGCGAAGAAGTGCTGCAAAGCGTGAGCGATATCGGCATCGACCTGGCCCAAGGGTTTTACATCGGCCGGCCGTCCGAAAACCTACCGAAGTATTGAGCCTGCTACAAGATCACCGGGGCATCCGCCAACTCGTTCGCGTTTTCCCCTTGTGCCGGATAATGCTCCGCCAGATGGCGCGCCACCTCGCGAACCCCCAGGACTACTCCCTCCTCGAAGCGCCCCTGCCTGAATGCTCGCTCCATCGCGCGGCAGATATCCGCCCAGCCCTGGTCGCCGACCTTTTGATGGACGCCGCGGTCGGCCACGACTTCCACCCTCCGGTCTGCCAGCAAAAGGTAAATCAGCACGCCGTTGTTGCGCTCGGTATCCCAAACCCGCAGCTCTGAAAACACCTCGATGGCGCGCTCGCGCGCGCTTTTCCTCTTGAGCAGCGAATGCACGTCAAGCGCGCCTTCCACGGCAAAGCGAATCTCGCCGAAATGGCTTCGCTCGGATTCCCCGATCGCGGCTTCGATGGCCCGCATCGCTGGGCGCGGGAATACCCGCCTTACCTGCCACGGGAATGTCAGCCCATGCCGAACCAGTCGTTTGATATTCATCGCGTTACCAATCCCCCGAGGCGCCGCCACCGCCGAAGCCGCCGCCTCCGCCGCTGAAACCGCCGCCGCTCCCGCCGGACCAGCCGCCGCCTCCGCCATGCCACCCTCCGCCTCCGAAACGCCCGATCAGGGTAAATACAAACACCAGCACGCCGGCGACGAACGCCAGGAACAACGAGGTAAACAACAGCCAGGCGACGAAAGCGGCGATCGCGCCGGCGGCAAGCCCGCCGAAAAACTGGCCGAGCAAAGCGCGCATCGCGCCGCCCAGCACGGTGGCCACAATGAAGGCGATCACCAGCCAATCGCCGCTGAATGCCATCCCACCTGCCGACCGGGCTGGTTTTTTCTCCGGCAGAGGCTCGCCTTCAATCGCCTCGACGATCCGCTCGACCCCGGCGCCGATGCCGCCAAAGTAATCGCCCTGCTTGAAGTAGGGCGCCACGATCTCGCTGACGATGCGCTTCGCCACCGCGTCCGGGATCGCCCCTTCCAGGCCGTACCCGACTTCGATGCGCATTTTCCGGTCGTCCTTGGCCACCAGCAGCAGCACGCCATCGTCCACGCCTTTGCGCCCCAGCTTCCAGGATTCGGCCGCGCGGATGGAATATTGCTCGATGGTTTCGGGCTGGGTGGTGGGCACGATCAGAATCGCAATCTGGCTGCCCTTCTTGTCTTCGAAGGCTTTCAGGGTCTGCTCCAGCGCGGCGCGCTGGCCGGGCTGAAGGGTTGCGGTCAAATCGGTGACGCGCGCCGCCAGGGGCGGCACCGCCACCTCCGCCTGCACCCATGACGCAAGCAGCAGGCAAAGTATGGCGAGAAGGCTAGGCAGCCAGAGCCGTTGCATTTATTTTCCGGCAGGCATGGGCGCGCTGAAATCCACCCTGGGGGCGGTGGAGATTTCCTTCTCGTTCTCCACGGTGAAATTCGGCTTGGTCTTGAAGCCGAACATCATCGCCGTCAAATTGCTGGGGAAAGAGCGCACCGTCACGTTGTATTCCTGCACCGCCTTGATGTAGCGGTTGCGCGCCACGGCGATGCGGTTTTCGGTGCCTTCGAGCTGCGCCTGGAGGTCGCGAAACAAGCCGTCGGCCTTAAGCTGCGGATAGCGCTCCGACACTGCCAGCAGGCGCGACAAGGCGCCGGTCATCTGCGCCTGCGCCTGCTGGAATTTGGCGAAGGCCTGTTCGTCGTTGATCAGCTCGGGAGTCGCCTGGATCGAGCCCACCTTGGCGCGCGCCTCGGCCACCTGGGTCAGCACCTCTTTTTCATGGGAGGCATAGCCCTTCACCACATTCACCAAATTGGGCACCAGATCGGCGCGGCGCTGGTACTGGTTGAGCACCTCCGACCAGCTCGCCTTGATCTGCTCGTCGGTGGATTGCAGCGCATTGTAGCCGCAGCCGCTCAGGGACATGGACAGCAACAGCATCACGGACAACAGCCAGTTACGCATAACGATCTCCTCAATAGCCTGGTTACGAAATGTGGGACGGTGCGCCGGACGGCAAGGCTTGCATGGTCTCCCGCGCCAGGCTCAGATCCTCCCACGCCTTGGCCTTGTCGTTCAAGGTGCGCAGCAGATAGGCCGGATGATAGGTAACGATCAGCGGAATGCCCTGATAGGTGTGCACCTTGCCGCGCAGGCTGGCAATGGTCGCCTCGCGCCCGAGCAGCGTTTCCGAAGCGATCTTTCCCAAAGTCACAATCAGCCGGGGCCGAATCAACTCGATCTGGCGCTTGAGATAGGGCAAGCAGGCGGCGATCTCGCCGGGCAGCGGGTTGCGGTTGCCGGGCGGGCGCGACTTGACCACGTTGGCGATATACACGTTCTCGCCCCGCTTCAGCCCGATGCTTTTCAACATATTGTCGAGCAGCTTGCCGGCCTGACCGACGAAGGGTTCACCCATGGCATCCTCGTCCGCGCCGGGCGCCTCGCCGACGAACAACCAGTCGGCATTCTCGTCGCCCACGCCGAATACCGTCCGGTTGCGGGTCTTGTGCAGTTCGCAGGCCATGCAGCCGGCCACGGCGGCTTTCAGCCCGGTCCAATCGAGCTCTGCGGCTTGTTCTTGAGGCGCGGCTACACCCAGCTTGCCGCGGTAGCGCCACACCGGACCGAGCCCCATTTCTTCCAGGAAAATCTCACGCCGGCCCATCACAAAACCAGTTCCATCAAAATCGCATCCTCCCGCCCGTCTTCGGACGGATAATATTTCTTGCGTAGCGCAATCTCCCGAAAACCCTCTGTAGAGTAAAGCCGCCGGGCCGCAATATTGGAGGGTCGCACTTCCAGGAATATCGACTCGGCATGGTACTCGCGCGCCAGCCCGATCAGGTGCAGCATGAACCGCCGCCCCATCCCCCTGCCTTGCCAGTTACCCGCGATGCCCAGATTGAGCAGATGCGCCTCGCCCGCCGCCACCATCATCACCGCATAGCCGACCACCAACCCGTCGAATTCGTAAATCCAGCAACTATGGCCAGCGTTGAGCGAATCGCGGAAATTGCCGTAGCTCCACGGGAAAGGATAAATCTCGCATTCGATCGCAATCACCGCCTCGACGTCGGTCTGGCACATCGGGCGAAAAGCGGGAGCATCCTGCAGCCGGGCGCTCATCGCTCGCTCGTTTTCAAGGCCACTTTGTTGCGGACATATAGCGGCGCGGCCTCCGCCGCATCCCTGCCCAGGCCGCGAGCGAACTGGACAGCACCCAACCCGGCGATCTGCGCCGCGTGGGGCAACAACTCCGCTCTCACCGCTTCGATCCGCTCCGCATAGCGCTCGCCCAGCGCCTCGCCATAAGCCGCAAAGCCGCTGCCGCAGCCAGTCCAGCCGACACCGGCGACTTCCGGCGCATCCTGCGGCAAACCCAGGCCCGGCGCGCTCAATGTTTGCCACTCGCCATCCAACTTTTCATACACCGCATGGTAAACCTCGCCCATGCGCGCATCCAGACAGGCAATCGCGCGGCTCGCACCCGAAGCCTCAGCCAGCGCCAGCAACGTACACACCCCCACCACCGGCAAATCCCCACCGAACGCCAAACCCTGTGCCACACCGCAGCCGATGCGCAGGCCGGTAAAAGACCCCGGCCCCTCGCCGAACGCAACGCCATCCAGTGCGCTCAGACTCAACCCTGCCTCACCCAGCAGGCCATGCACCATCGGCAACACCAGTTCGGAATGCCGCTGCCCGGCCAATTCTGCGCGCACGAGCAATTCGCCGTCCAGCCATAGGGCAACGGAACAAAGCTCGGTAGAGGTATCGAGGGCGAGAATTTTCATGCAGATATTATATCTCAGGCCATGGGTTCAATTCTTGCCGGCAAGCTCACTTTCGATTCCGATTTTCTCGGAACAAGATCGGCTAATCCTCACGGGCGTGAGGAACACCGGCAACACGCCAAATGGCAAGCAATTGTGCAATAAAATAATGTCACTCCAGAGTTAAAGCGGACTGCAATCCGCTAGCCTCTACATGCAACTCATCCCGGCCGGGTTTCAATCCTCGCCGCCCCGAAGGGCGGGCGCTACGCATCGTTGAACTGAACCGCCCACCCGACCTCGATTTCACCTTCCTCTCTTCACCCCCGCCACCCTGCTGCAATTGATGTAAAAATCTCCGATCCTTGATCGCGGGGGATATCCCCGGTTTGATCGAGGAGACGAAGATGAAGTCGTTACGTGAGCAGATGGACAATACGCTGGTATTGCGCGGATTTGCGCTACGCACGCGGGAATCTTACCTGGCTGCGGTCGCCGCACTCGCAAAGCACTACCGCCGCCCACCGGATTTGCTGACCCCGGAAGAGATGCAGGCTACCTCCTGCATCTGATCGTCGAGCGCAAGCTGGCCTACCCCCGGTTGCAGACAGGCCGCAACCACCTGCGCCTTGAATTCCTCCGAATGCCGCCGGCGTTTCCGGGATGCCGGCGGGTTAACTACGGTTACGTTTGTGTCCATGTGTCCACCAATAATGTCGTGGACACAATCCTCGTCCTCCGCAGCCTCTCATTCAATGTGAGGCGGCTGGACGCTTACGATGAACAGGCGCCCGCCCGCCGGTTTCCCTGGCGGCCCTAGCCAGCGTTTCGGCATCCAGCGGTTTCACCGAGTAGGCGCCGATCAGCCTGGTCGCGATTCCTTTAACGACCAGATTCGGTCACAGGCCACCTGCGATATTTTTCCACACGAAACTCAAATCCGCCTACAATATGAATTCATATATCTATTCACGTACGCATTCATGCCCATGTCCACGCACACTGACGCAATCCGCATCCGCCTATCCGGCGGACCCCAGTCAGCACGGCAACTGACTGATAATATTGGCGTCAGCCAGCCGACAATCTCTCGTGCGCTGACCGAACTTGGCAAGGAAGTGGTGCGGATTGGCGCTGCGAGATCAATTCAATACGCGCTGCGCGATACCACGCGGGGGTTGCCGGACATCCCGATTTATCGGGTCGATGTAGAAGGCCGGATCCGGCAGTTGGGAACGCTGGTTCCCGTGCGTCCGGACGGTTTCGTCATGTGCCGGGCGGATGGCGAAGGTGCGGCCGTGCACAGCGGCGGCCTGCCGTGGTGGCTGTTCGACATGCGCCCCCAGGGATATCTCGGTCGGGCATACGCTGCCCGTCATGGCGCCGAACTCGGGCTTCCTCCGCGGCTTACCGACTGGACCGACAGCCACGCACTGCGGGCGCTGCTTGCCCATGGCCATGATGTGACGGGGAACCTGCTGCTCGGCGATCTGGCGAGAGATCGCTTTCTCGCCGCTTCTGTTCCCGATCCGATCGCGGAGAGCCGGAAGGTCGAGGAATACGCCCGCCTGGCGCTCGAAGCCGCGCGCGGCGAGATACCTGGATCGTCCGCCGGAGGAGAGCAGCCGAAATTCACCGCCTGCGCCATGACGCCCCATGGGCCTCGGCAAGTGATCGTGAAGTTCAGTGAAGCGGAGGAAGGAACCGTCACCGAGCGCTGGCGTGACCTGCTGCTGGCGGAACATCTCGCGCTGGACACGCTGCGTGAAGCCGGCGTCCCGGCGGCCACGACGCAGCTGTTCGACCACGCTGGCCAGCGCTTTCTGGAGGTTGAGCGGTTCGATCGCATCGGCGACCTGGGCCGACGCGCGCTGATCTCGCTGGCCGCGCTGGATGCCGAATTCGCCGGGGCAGGCACAGGCGGCTGGCCAATCATTGCACGCCGCCTTGCCTCCGACGGCCGAATCAGCCCGGACGCCGCGGTTAATGCAGATCTCCTGTGGGCTTTCGGCACCCTGATCGGCAATACCGACATGCATGGAGGCAACCTGTCATTCATCGTCGAACATGGCCGCCCTCATGACCTCGCGCCGGCCTATGACATGACACCGATGGCCTTCGCCCCGCGTAGCGGTGGCGGGCTGCCCGACACCCTCTCCGCAGCGGCAATTCACGCCGGCGTGGCCAACGAAACCTGGCGACGCGGGGAACAACTGGCGCGCGCATTCCTTGCCCGAGTCATGGCCGCAGCGGGGTTCAGCCACCGATTTGACCCGTGCATCGCCGCCCTGGAACGCCACATCGAGACGGCTGGTGCAAAAATCGGACGGTTAGCGTGAAACTCGCGAAGCGAGACCTCGTCCCCCCCGCCCGCTTGCGGGAGAGGGCAAGGGGAGAGGGGCGGTCATGGCGCCGTTTCATGATTCGGGGCGGCGATTCGCCATGACCGTTAGGATGACGAGCCCGCACTCTCCCCCACCAACTCCATGACCTTCCGCTCTATCGCCTGGCGCGAAATGCCGTAATGCTCCAGCAGTTCCTCCTCCGTGCCGGAGCGCGGCTCGCTCGCGATGCCGAGCCGGTGAACGGGCGCCAGCCCGCTGACTTCGGCCGCCACGGCATCTCCCAGGCCGCCCTCGATCCAGTGGTCCTCGACAACGACCAGCCCGCCGGTTTCCCTGGCGGCCCTGGCCAGCGTTTCGGCATCCAGCGGCTTCACCGAGTAGGCGTCGATCACCCTGGTCGCGATTCCCCTGCCCTTGAGGCTTTCATGAGCGGCAAGCGCTTCGCGCACGGTGATGCCGGCGGCGACGATGGTGTAGGCGTCGTTTTCCGACGAGCGCAGGGTCTTGCTGCCGCCGACGATAAAGGTTTCCTCGTTGTCGTAGATCACCGGGGTCTTGGCGCGCAGGGTGCGGATGTAGACGATGCCCAGGGTGCAGGACGCGGCCTCGGTCAGCCTTTCCGCGCTGACCGCGTCGCACGGGCAAAGCACCGTGCTGCCGTTGACCGCACGGAACATGGCGACGTCTTCCAGGCCCATTTGCGAGGGGCCGTCCTGCCCGATCGAGACGCCGGCGTGGCTGCCGCAGAAAACCAGCTGCGGCGGCCGGCTGTGCCCGGCCATGCGGATGAAGTCGAAGGCGCGGGTGAGGAAGCAGGCGAATGTCGCCAAGTAGGGCAGCTTGTCGCTGACGGCCAGGCCGAGGGCGGTTCCCGCCATGTTCTGCTCGGCGATGTAACACTCGAAAAAGCGCTCCGGATAGGCGTCGGCGAATTCCTTGGTGCGGGTGGAATCCTCCACGTCGCCGTCCAGCACGACGAGTTCTGGAATCTGCGCGCCGAGCTTTTTCAGCGCGCTACCATAGCCGTCCCGCGTGGCGACGCTGTCGCCGATGCGGTAGGAAAGGCCGGCGCGCGGCGACGCTGCGATGCGCGGTTTTCGCTCGAACTGGCCAATGCGGCGCGGTTCGACCTTGAGGCTGATATCGGCGCCGCCCAACTCGCTCAGGGCCTGTTCCATCTGGCCCCGATCCAGCGCCTTGCCGTGCCAGCCGCCCGCGCCTTCCAGGAAGGAAACCCCCTTGCCTTTTTCGGTCCTGGCAATGATGGCGCATGGGCCGGCCTGCCGCGCCTGGCGCAACGCGTCGAGAATGTCCGCCATGTCATGGCCGTCGATTTCCACCGTGTTCCAGCCGAACGACTGGAAGCGCCTGACGAAGACCGAGGTATCGTGGCGATACGGCGCCGGCCCGCTCTGTGCGATGCCGTTCACGTCGACGATGGCGACGATGTTGGCCAGCTTGTTCAGCGATGCGAACTGCGCGGCCTCCCACACCGAGCCTTCCGAGCATTCGCCGTCGCCCAGCAGGCAGAAAATGCGGGCATCGATGCCGTCGAGCCGGTTGGCCAGCGCCATGCCGTTGGCGGCCGAGAGCCCCTGCCCGAGCGAGCCGGTGGCCACTTTGACCCACGGATTGTTGGGGGTGGGATGGCCTTCCAGCGTGCTGTCGATGCGGCGTAGCGAGAGCAGGTCATCGTCGATCGCGCCCGCCTCGGACAGCGCCGCCCACAACACCGGCGCCGCGTGCCCTTTCGACAGGATGAAGGTATCGACGTTGCGCGCCTTCGGGTCGCGCGGGTCCCAGCGCATTTCGCGGAAAAACAGCGCGGAAACGATGTCGGCGCACGACATGCAGGAGGTCGGATGCCCCGACCCGGCTGCCGTCGTCATCCGGATGGTTTCGCGGCGGAGCTTGCGCGCCATGTCTTCGAGCGGCTTCGCATCCCGCGCGTTGAGGTATTTCTCGCGCTTCGCGGCAATGGTCTGGAGCAGCGAATCGTAGGGCTCGATGAACTTCTGGATGCCCTCGTTTTCGAGCTGCTCGGTCACCAGACGGAATTCGATCCCGGCCGCCTCGATCTCCTTCATGAGCTGGCGCGCTTCCTGGACGCCCGCTTCCACCGTGGCTGCGGCCCTGCCGTGGCCGGCGAACGCGGTGATGGTTTCGTCCGGCATGGTGTTGATGGTGTGCGGCCCGATCAGCGGCTCGACATACATGACGTCGTTATATTTCGGGTTCTTGGTGCTGGTGCTTGCCCAGAGCATCCGCTGCGGCTTGGCGCCGTGGCGTTCCAGCGCATGCCAGCGGTCCCGCCCCAGGATGCGCTTGAAACTCTGGTAGGCGAGCTTGGCATTGGCGACCGCCGCCTTGCCCATAAGGTCCGAAGAGGTGAATGCGGATTCCGGCGGGCTGGATTTCATGTGCAGCACCCGGTGCCCGAGCAGCTGATCGACCAGGGTATCGATACGGCTCAGGAAAAAGCTCGCGACCGAAGCGATGTTGTCGATCGGGCGGCGCGCCGACAGCCGGCGCTCCAGCGCGCGCATGTGGGCGTAGGCGACCGCTTCGTAGCCCTCGATCGAAAACAGCAGGGTGATGTTGACGTTGATCCCGTCGAACAGCAGCTGCTCGACCGCGAGCGCCCCCGCAGCGGTGCCGGGTATCTTGATCAGAAGGTTGGGCCGGTTGACCATGGCGTGGAGCCGGCGCGCCTCGGCAATCGATCCTTCGGCGTCATGGGCCAGGTGCGGGGAAACCTCCAGGCTGACGAAGCCGTCGATGCCGTGCGACTGATCGTAGACCGGACGCAGCACGTCGCACGCATCGCGCACGTCGGTAGTGACCAGCTCTTCGTATATTTCAGCCGCCGACCGGCCGGCCGCCGTCGCCAGCAGGATCTGCGGGTCGTAATCGCGGCTTTGGGAAATCGCCTTGTGAAAGATGGTCGGGTTCGAAGTGACGCCGCTCAACCTCTCCTCGGCCATCCGGCGCAGCAAATCGCCCTGCTTGATCATGCGCCGCGACAGGTTGTCGATCCAGTAGCCTTGGCCATATTCATGGAGTTGCAGAAGAGAATTCATGGCTGACTCCTCAAGCGGAAAAGGATATTGCCGGTCAAAAAAAAGCCCGTGCGGCCTTGCTGGCCACCGGGTCTGTAACATGCTGAACTAACTGACAAACAAACTGCGTCGCGCTATTTTTTCTTCGTTCAGATCTTTCCCGGAAGTCCAGTTAGCGCATTGCGAACGTCATGCAATTCACCTCGTTGCGAACCATCCCGACCCGGATGCTCTCAGTCATGCATTCGAAGTCTTCGTTGAATTTGCACGTGGTGGTCTTGCACGCGCCGATGCCGGCGACCGTCTGGGTCATCTTGACGTGGCGCGATTCGGGCATGAAGGTATCGCAGCCCGGATGCACGCTGTCGCCCACCGTAATGGCGCGGGCATGGCAGTTCTTGCTGACGTTGTAAGCACACTCGGTCACTGAACATTCAGAAACCAGCGGCATTTCGATAGTCACTTTATTCATCGCAATTTCCTTTCTGTCGCTCGGGAAAACCCGAAATGGATTGGATAGACAATGGGCCGTCAAACGGCGCCCCATGACAGTCGGCGCCCCGCTATTCAAGCCGGGAGCCGCCCGGCGGCACCGTTTCCGAATCGCGCTTTCGCGCAACTCAGGTTATTAACCTTAGCATCCGGCGGGTATCTTTCAAGGTAGAATTGCCCCCCGGAATCGAACCCGTACAACACCCATTTGTTGACTAATTTACTAAACTATTTATATACTCTTGAAAAACCGCTACTCACGCATAGATTAAAGATGGCGCAGCCCTCCTCCCCTACACGCGGGAGAACGGGCAAACGAAAAATCATGAACTTGGGAGAACGCAATGACCACTGAAACGATCGACATCGGCGATACGGCGAAAATCAAGGCGCTGATTGAAAACGGCCTAGCCTGCGACACGCGCAACGCCGAGGGGGAAACCCTGCTGATGAAAGCCGCCGGGATCGGCAACCTGGAATTGGTGAAAGTCCTGCTCGACGCCGGCGCCGAGGTCAATGCCACCGACCCGCAAGGCTGGACCGCGTTGATGAAGGCGCTCTACAACCACGAGATGGATCGCGGCTTTCCGGACGTGGTGCATGCGCTGATTGCCGCCGGCGCGGAAATCGAGACCCAAATCGGCTACGGCATCCGGCCCTTGATGCTCGCCGCGGGCTACGGCGAGGCCGGCGTCGTCGACGAATTGATCAAAGCCGGCGCCGATCTCCGCGCCAAAAACGAAGGCGGCCGCACCGCGCTAATGATGGCGAAAGACAAGAATTACGTCGAGGTGATCAACCAGCTGCACGAAGCCGAACTGGCTCTCGGCGACGAGCTGGCTTGCGGTTCGCGCACCCCGCCGGGCGTGAACGTGGTGACTTTTTTGCGCCCGGAAAACTCCGCGACGAAATAGCCGCCGGGAAGCCGGCCAAGGGCAAAATTTTTGTGTAGGAGCGGCCTCCCGGCCGCGATTCCGGCATTCGCGGCCGGGAGGCCGCTCCTACGCGATGTGGCTGAATCGGGCTGATTTTGAGCCTTTTGCGCCTTTTCGCGGCCATCAATTCAGTAGGCATGTAGGTTGGGTTAGCGGCTTTATCGCGTAACCCAACAAACCCAATCTTCCTTCAAAATGTTGGTTTTGAATATTTGGGTTTGTTGGGTTATCCCTCAAGGGGACTCCGCCCCGCGTTACGAGCCATGAAACCGGCTCGTACGGGATCGTATGCGGCGCAAAATGCCGCGCCTAACCCAACCTACATGCAGCCCGGCTGATTAACTCTCTCCCTTGATGGGATTTGTTTTAGATTTTCTTGACTCAGCTTCTAAACATCAGCGCCTTGACCTCGGCCAGCTTGTCCCTTAACTGGGCGGCACGCTCGAACTCCAGATTCTTCGCGCATTCCAGCATTTCCTTTTCCAGCTGCTTGATTTCCCTGGTCAGCGTCTTCTCGTCCAGGTGCTTGTAGGGCGCGAGTTCCTGCGCGATTTTCAGCTCTTTCTGCGCGGCTTCGAGGTCGAACACGCCGTCGATGATGTCCTTGATGCGCTTGGTCACCCCTTTCGGCGTGATGCCGTGCGCTGCGTTGTAGGCCAGCTGCTTGACCCGGCGCCGCTCGGTTTCGTCCATCGCGCGGCGCATCGAGCCGGTGATCCGGTCGGCATAGAGGATCGCGGTACCGTTGATGTGGCGCGCCGCCCGGCCGATGGTCTGGATCAGGGAACGCTCGGAGCGGAGAAAGCCTTCCTTGTCGGCGTCAAGAATGGCAACCAGAGACACTTCCGGAATATCAAGCCCTTCCCGTAACAAGTTAATGCCGATTAGCACGTCGAATTCGCCCAGACGCAGGTCGCGGATGATCTCGACCCGCTCGACGGTATCGATGTCCGAGTGCAGGTAGCGCACCTTGATGCCATGGTCGGCCAGGTAGTCGGTCAAGTCCTCGGCCATGCGCTTGGTCAGCGTGGTGACCAGCACGCGCTCGCCCAGTCCGATACGGGCGTTCAGCTCGGACAGCAGATCGTCCACCTGGTTGGTCGCCGGGCGCACGTCGATCATCGGATCGACCAGCCCGGTCGGGCGCACCACCTGCTCCACTACCTGCCCGGCGTGAGTGGCCTCGTAATCCGCCGGCGTGGCCGAAACGAAAACGCACTGGCGCATCACCTTCTCGAATTCGTCGAAGCGCAGCGGCCGGTTGTCGAGCGCGGATGGCAGGCGGAAGCCGTATTCCACCAGGTTTTCCTTGCGCGCCCGGTCGCCCTTGAACATGCCGCCGACCTGCGGGATGGTGACATGGGACTCGTCGATGAACATCAGCGCGTTGGGCGGCAGGTAATCGATCAGCGTCGGCGGCGGATCGCCCGGATTGCGGCCGGACAGGTGGCGCGAGTAGTTTTCGATGCCCTTGCAGAATCCCAGTTCGTTGAGCATTTCCAGGTCGAAGCGGGTGCGCTGCTCTATCCGCTGCGCTTCCACCAGCTTGTGGCTTTTCTGGAAGGTTTCGATGCGCTCGCGCAGCTCGATCTTGATCGCCTCGATCGCTCGCAGGGTGGTGCTGCGCGGCGTCACGTAATGGCTCGACGGGTACACCGTGAAGCGCACCATTTTCTGCTGGATATGGCCGGTGAGCGGGTCGAACAGGGAGATGCTTTCCACCTCGTCGTCGAACAGGCTGACGCGCACCGCCAATTCCGCGCTTTCCGCAGGGTAGATGTCGAGCACGTCGCCGCGCACCCGGAAAGTACCGCGCCGGAATTCGATCTCGTTGCGCTCGTACTGCATCTCGGTGAGGCGCTTGATGGCGTCGCGCTGGGGCAGTTTTTCGCCCTGGCGCAGGTGCAGGATCATGCCGTGGTAGTCCACCGGATCGCCGATACCGTAGATGCAGGAGACGGAAGCGACGATCACGCAGTCCTCGCGCTCCAGCAGCGATTTCGTCGCCGACAGCCGCATCTGCTCGATGTGCTCGTTGATGCTGGAATCTTTTTCGATGAACAGGTCGCGCGACGGCACGTAGGCTTCCGGCTGGTAGTAGTCGTAATAGGAAACGAAATACTCCACCGCGTTTTCCGGAAAAAACTCGCGCATCTCGGAATAAAGCTGCGCCGCCAGGGTCTTGTTGTGCGCCAGGATGATGGCTGGACGGCCCATGCGGGCGATGACGTTGGCCATGGTGTAGGTCTTGCCGGAGCCGGTCACGCCCAGCAAGGTCTGGAACGCCAGCCCATCCTCCATGCCCTCGACCAACTGGGCGATCGCGCCGGGCTGATCGCCGGCGGGCTCGAACGGCTGATGAAGCCGGTAGGGACTATTGGGAAAAGTGGCAATCACAGGTAAAATCGTAATAATTTCGTAACTTTAAATTGTACCATGCGGGTGTTGACCCACATTGCGCGCAGCGGTTGGGAGAAAATCCGTCGCGAGCGCCGCCGGATTGACCCCAAGCCGGCAAGCACAGCAGGATTTTTCGCAACCGCTCACCTAGAGGATAGAATTTTGGAATTGTCTCAACGCGTTCAGGCCATCAAGGAATCCCCCACCCTCGCCGTCACCGCCCGCGCCGCCAGGCTCAAGGCCGAAGGACGCGACATCATCGGGCTGGGCGCCGGCGAACCTGATTTCGACACCCCGCAGCACATCAAGAACGCCGCCAAGAAAGCCATCGACGACGGCTTCACCAAGTACACCCCGGTCGGCGGCATCCCCGGTTTGAAAAACGCCATCGTCGCAAAGTTCAAGCGCGACAACGGCTTCGACTACAGCGTCAAGGAAATCATCGTCGGCGTCGGCGGCAAGCAGTGCATCTTCAACCTCGCGCTGGCCGTGCTGAACCCCGGCGACGAAGTGATCATCCCCGCGCCCTACTGGGTTTCCTACGCGGACATCGCCCTGGTGGCCGAGGCCAAGCCGGTCATCGTCGACTGCGGCATCGAGCAGGGCTTCAAGATCACCCCGGCGCAGCTGGAAGCGGCGATCACCCCGAAGACCAAAATCTTCATGATCAACAGCCCGTCCAACCCCACCGGAGCGGTTTACACGCTGGACGAGCTGAAGGCCCTGGGCGAAGTGCTGAAACAGCATCCCCACATTCTCGTCGCCACCGACGACATGTATGAGCACGTCAACCTGTCCGGCGCAAAATTCGTCAACATCCTCAACGCCGCACCGGAGCTGAAAGACCGCACCGTGGTGCTGAACGGCGTATCCAAGGCCTATTCCATGACCGGTTGGCGCATCGGCTACGCCGCCGGCCCGGAAAAGATCATCAAAGCGATGGAAATTCTCCAGTCGCAGTCCACCTCCAACCCCACCTCGATCTCCCAGGTGGCCGCGCAGGCCGCCCTGGAAGGCGACCAAGCCTGCATCGACCCGATGGTGAAAGCCTTCCGCGAGCGCCACGAATTCGTCGTGCGCCGCTTCAACGAAATGCCCGGCCTGAAATGCATCCAGGCCGGCGGCGCGTTCTATGCCTTCCCCGATGCGCGCCCGGCCATCGCCGATCTGCACCGCCGCGGCGTCATCGCCGAAGCCACCGACATGGCCCTTTCCGAATACCTGCTGGAAAAAACCGGCGTCGCCGTGGTGCCCGGCTCCGCGTTCGGCGCCGAAGGCTATTTCCGGATTTCCTTCGCTACTTCAATGGATAACCTGCGCAATGCGCTCGACCGCATCCAACAGGCCCTGAAATAGCCACCGGAAGAGGTTGACCAAAAGCCGACAAATCTTTAATATAACGCCTTCTTCATTCCCTGATAGCTCAGTCGGTAGAGCGACGGACTGTTAATCCGCAGGTCCCTGGTTCGAGTCCAGGTCGGGGAGCCAGAATTCATGTAGTAGAAGATCAAGCACTTACGAGAAATCGAAGTGCTTTTTTTTCGCCTGCATCTGCTCAACCGACCTCAAAAACTGGCCTTTGCCGGAAAACTGCCGGAATGAAAAAATTCAGACCAAGCGTTTATTCAACGCATTGGAGAATCTCATCATGGCTTCTATCAAAGAACGCGGCACATTCTGGCGCGCCGAAGTGCGCCGCAAAGGGTACAAACCGGTCTATCGCACTTTTGACACCCAGAAACAGGCACAGCAATGGGCACGCCGCATTGAAACGGAAATGGATTCCGGTCTATATGAAGCCGAGCGCACCACACCACCCTGCGCGAAGCACTGGAACGGTACAAACGCGAAATCGTGCGTGACAAACGACACCCTTATCAGGAAATCCGGCGTATCGAACGCTGGCTGCAAAACGATCTGAGCTATCGCACGCTGGGCAACCTGAAAGGTGCAGATTTTGCCCGCCACCGTGACGCCAGACGCGAGGCGGGACGCGCCGAAAACACCATCCGCCTGGAACTCCAGCTCATCAGCCACCTCTTTGAAATCGCACGCAAGGAATGGGGCATGGAACATCTACCCAACCCGCTGAACAACATTCGTAAACCCAGCGGCAGCCGCGCCCGTAACCGCCGGCTAGAAGCTGGGGAATACGAATTGATCCACGAACAGCTTTGCACCAGCCGCAACCGCTACGCAGCGATCGCGTTCGACCTCGCAATCGAAACCAGCCTGCGACAAGGGGTGCTGTTCAAACTGCGCTGGGAACGGGTTGACTTGACTACCCGCATGATTCGCCTTCCAGCAAAGATGCTGGAAACCACCAACAAAGGCGTCCCCCCCCTGCTGCCGCTCTCGACACGCGCAGTTGCCGTGTTGCAGTCAATTTGTAGCAAGGATGATTTGGGAATACCCATCAAACCAAGCTCGGGGCTCGTATTGAACACTACCGCCAATGCGATCATCTGCATCTGGAAAAACGCCATCGCAAAACCACAAATCAGCAACTTGCGCTGGCATGACCGCCGGCACGAAGCTGCATCAAGACTATTCGAGAAAGGACTGCCCCCGATGGAAGTAGCCAGTATAACTGGCCACAAAAGCATGCAGATGCTAAAAGGTACACCCACCTCAAGCCGGAGAGCTTGCTAGAAAGACTGGGGTGATTAATGCGACCCTGATTGAATAGATCAGGGGACAGCGAATTTTGTTTTGTGACGCCACTGCGTGTTGCCGATTGATGTAACTGAATCCTAAGGGAGAAAATTCAAAAGATTACTATTTATCATATAAGCAACCGCCAATCATTCCCACTCAGATATTAACAAGACATAAAATACCAATGAAATAATTGACTTGTCCGATCCTGTACGATTTGATGCCATAAAAAATACCGTGTTCAGTTAGCAAGAATTCGCAACCAACATTTGGCCGCATCGAATGCGGTCAACCTCTCGACCCTAGGCTCACATTCACCTCGCTCCATCACGAACCAATGGCCACTGGCGCGCAGTGTGAACCAAGGCCAGCATCCACACGGCTTCGCCACTGATTTCATACACCAGGCGATAGCTTTCATGCGGCACCAGCTCGCGGGTTCCTTGAATCTTTCCAGGCCGCCCCAGCTTCGGGTGATCAGCAAGTCTGACGGCCGCATCACTGAAAAGCTCGTCCATACGGGCGGCCGCTCGCGGATTGTCGGCAGCAATGGAGTCCCAAATATCAGCACGATCCTGCAGCGCTTCAGGTGTCCAAACAACCCTCACGCCTGGTTCGCCACAACTGCACGTCGAGCGGCAAACATAGCTTCAACTTCCTCATTGGAGTGGCTGGCACCGGCGCGTATCGAGGCGCGGCCAGCCTCGACCTTGCGGCCCAAGAACTCGTCATATTCCCGTTCCTCGCGTTGACGCTTGACGAAATCGCGCATCAGTTCGCGCAGGACTTGCGACGCGGGCCGGTGCGCGGCCTCCGCTTCGGCCATGAAATCGGCGCGCAACTCCGGCTCTAGCTTCATCGTGAAAACAGCTTCCTTGGACATGACGCAGCCCTCGTAAAATGTGTGAATTAAGTATATACTTCTTCAGTATTAGCGGCAACTGAGAATTTGGTGCCCGAGCTTCGCCATAACCAGTTCATGTGCGGTTCGTGGCCTGGCTTAACTCAGGCTCCGCCAGACGTAAGGCGCCTGACGAACCTCGCATTGGCAAACTTTGACGGACTGGCGCAGACCTCGCGCCAGCACAGCCAACGGTCCACCTTCTTGGTCGGCCACGCCCGCAGGACCATGGCTCAAACACCGGACGGCCCTCCCAACATTCAAGCCGTGGCGGCTGACGGCGTTGGCCATGGTATCGGCTTCGGAACATGACCATTGGCCCGTTCCGGGGCTTTCAGACGCCGGAGCCCTTCGACCTGCAAAAGCGTGTCATCTTGTTCTACGGCCCCAACGGTAGCGGGAAAACCAGCTTCTGCGAAGGCCTGGAGTTCGGCCTATTGGGCTCTGTCGAAGAAGCCGAGACCAAACGCATCGACGGGCACACATATCTCGCCAACATCCACGCGCGGCGCTTTGAGCCACCAGCCTTGCGGGCCACCGACCACCAGAACCGGGAAGTGGCTGTTGCATCCAATCCCGACACCTTCCGGTTTTGCTTCATCGAGAAGAATCGCATCGACGCGTTCTCTCGAATCGCCGCTCGCCCGCCAACTCAACGCACCGAGCTGATCGCCACGCTGTTTGGCATGGACAAGTTTAACGAGTTTGTGGGCCACTTCAACGAGTCCGTTGACCAGCAGCTCGTGTTGACCGCCGCCAAGCAACTCGTGCTAACCGGCAAACGCAACGCCCTGGCCACGGACCAAGCCACGGTCAACGGCGAGGCAAAGGCCCTGCTGGACCTAGCTGCCGAAGATGCCTCCCTCGCACTTACGCACTCGGTGGGCATGACGTATGCAGGGCTCAGGGCGTTCATCGGCACTGCCGAAGCGCCCGGCCGCCTGCAACAGCTCGAAGGCATCCTCAACGCAGTGCCGCCAGCGGCCATTGGCCTTTCGCGCCAAGGACTGCTGAACGCCTTTGAGGCGTCACGCCAGGGCCAATAAGAGCTCACGGGCATCGCCGACAAGCTCGAGGCCCGCAAGCAGCCAGGTGTCGTTCAAAGACCTCTAACACGGCAGTCCTGGCGACTGCAAGCCATGAACCTCTACAACGAGTTTAATCGCAACGACTTGGAGCCGGACAAGCTCGCGGCCCTACATCTACCGCTGACGGCCGATCAAAAGATCGATATTTCATTTCGTGGCAATCCGCAAGTTCGTGTGGATGCTCTGCGCATTCTCAGTGAAGGCCGCATCCGATGCCTGGGCCTGGCGATCCTGCTCGCCAAGGGCCTGAGCATTCTAAGCCCGCTGATCGTGTTCGACGACGCGATCAATGCCATCGACCACGACCACCGCAGCGGCATCCGCAAGACAATTGTCAAGAGCGACCATTTCGCCCAAACTCAGCTCATCGTCACTTGCCACAGCAACGAGTTCATCAAAGACATCCGGCAGCACTTGCCAGCCCAACACCGTGCCGATTGCCAGGTCTACCTGTTCCGCAACCACGCCGGCGACTACCAACCACGCGTGACTGGCAACGTCCCGAGCAAAAACCATGTAGTCAAGGCCCGAGCGTCAAAGGAAGCGCTGGACAACCGCGAGGCCCTGGCGTCTTGCCGGCAATGCCTCGAAATGCTGTCTGAAAAGGTGTGGCGCTGGCTCGCCAGCCACGGCCTGGGAGTGTTAAACCTGCGGCTCGCTGGCGTAGGCGCGGAGCCCGGCTTGCGTAGCCTTGGGTTATCGGGCGGCGCCGGCTGGCATCAAGACCCGCTTCACCACGGCGGCAGACCTGTTGCTGACGCTGACTACCGAATCAATAGAAGGCCGTCATGCATCGAGCGATCAACGCTTACCGCTTGTTGATTATTGACGAGATTGGCTATTTGCCGATGAATCGGGAGCAGGCCAATCTGTTCTTCCAGGTCATTGCGGCACGTTATGAAAAAGGCAGCTTGATTGTGACCAGCAACCTGCCGTTCGGCCAATGGGACGCGACCTTCGCCCAGGATGCGACGCTCACCGCCGCACTGCTCGATCGCCTGCTGCATCATGCTCGCATCGTGCCGATTGCCGGCGAAAGCTTCCGCTTAAAACATCAACGAGCGTCGGGCATGGTGAAGGCTAAACGAGAGGGGCCTCCGGCAATCTAAGTGGCCGAAAAATGGAATGGTGGCGTATCAGATTTGAATCGCCGTTCGCTGGAAAAGTGTGTCAGTTTTAAATCGCCGTTGACATTCCGCCGCGCTCCCAGGCGCGGTAGCTGCTCAGGCTGACATCCAGCACCGCGCACATCTGGGTCAGGTCGAACGCCTTGCGCAGCGTGCCGATCCAGGCGTACTTCACAGCGCATCCCTTGCGAAGTACGCCGTCGCTTTCCTAAGAAACTCAACTATAAGCCTGCGGGTCTTGGGGCTGCATGGCAAACCCAAATTGGGCAGCACGCCGGTGCAGTTGCTTGACCACACGCTCTCGGTACTTGCGTTCGTACTGGTCGGCCCCAGGTCTTGGTAGGCGATACCGAATCGCATCGCATTGTAGAACAGCACCACGATCTTCCGCACCGTGGCTGTTACGGCCTTAGCCTTGCCGACGCGAGCCGCCAGACGGCGATAGAAGGCACCCAGAGCCGTGTCGGTTACATCACCCTTGGGAGACGAAATTCCGGGGGAAGCTCAAATTGCCGAGAAAGCTTATTGATCTATGGGAAGGTGATCCACCTTCCACTCCGGGAAGCCGTCTTCCAGCCGGCGAGCCCGGTGGCCATGCCGGCGCAGTTGTTCCACCGCCTCGAAGGCCAGCATGCAATAGGGGCCACGGCAGTAGGCAACAATCTCCTGGTCGCGGGGTAATTCGCTTAACCGCTGCGGCAGCGATTCAAGGGGTATATTGACCGCCCCAGGGATATGGCCGGCATCATATTCGGCAGGCGGGCGGACGTCGATGACCATCGCCTCTCCCGATTTCACCAGCCCCAGAAGCTGGTCGCGGCGAACGGGAGTGAGATTGTCCCTGCTCTCGAAGTTTTCGCGCACGATGCGCTCCACCTCGGCCAGGTGCCGCTCCGCGACGTAGCGGATATCCGCCAGCAGCGAGAGTATTTTTTCATCGGTCAGGCTGTAGATGACCTGGGTTCCCTCCTTGCGCGACTGGGCCAGCCCACCTTCGCGCAGGATCTGGAGGTGATGGGAAGTGTTGGCGACGGACATGCCGCTCGCCTGCGCCAGCCCGTCCACGCTTCGTTCGCCCTGGGCAAGCGCCTCCAGCAGTTCAAGCCGATTGGCGCTCGCAAGCGCTTTCGCGACGCGGGCGAAGTTTTCGAAGAGCTTCTTTTTCGGCGCGACAGTGGTCATGGAGAACACGAAGAAAGAGAATGTTGAGATGAAAACCATTATATTCGGTTCGGCATGGCCTAATCAAAGAACCGTTTGATAATAGCTTCGTTACGGCGCGGCTTTCTTTGGCGCCTTGGGCGGCGGGGCCGCCTGGGATTTCGGCTCTTCCAGCACCTGGAAGAAAATCTCGTCGCGCTTGATCATGCCCAGCTCGCTGCGGGCACGCTCTTCGATGGCTTCATAGCCTTGCTTGAGATCGCGCACCTCGGCATCGAGCGAGGCGTTGCGCGCCGTCAGTTTCTGGTTGATTTCCTTCTGTTGCGTCGCGGCCCGGTCCACCTCCCATACCCGCAGCCAACTGCCCTTCCCCAGCCACAAGGGATATTGAAGCGCGGCAATCAGTGCGACGAGTATGAGGGTCAGCCAGCGCATGTCAGCGGAGTTGGTAGAACGCCTCCCGACCCGCGTAGCTGGCCGCGTCGCCCAGCTCTTCTTCGATCCGCAGCAGCTGGTTGTATTTGGCGATGCGTTCGGAACGGCTGATCGAGCCGGTCTTGATCTGCATGGCATTGGTGGCTACGGCGATGTCGGCGATAGTGGTGTCTTCGGTTTCGCCGGAGCGGTGCGAAATCACGGAAGTGTAACCCGCGTTTTTCGCCATTTCGATGGCGGCGAAGGTCTCGGTCAGCGTACCGATCTGGTTGACTTTGATCAGGATGGAATTGGCGACGTGCTTCTGGATGCCTTCGCGCAGGATCTTGGTGTTGGTCACGAAAATGTCGTCGCCCACCAGCTGGATCGATTTGCCCATGCGCTCGGTCAGCAAGCCCCAGCCTTCCCAGTCCTGTTCGGCCATGCCGTCTTCGATGCTGAGGATGGGATACTTGTCGGTCCAGGTGGACAGGTAGTCGACGAACTGGCTTGCGGTCAATTCGAGATTGTCCGCCGCCAGGACGTATTTGCCGTCCTTGTAGAATTCGCTGCTGGCGCAGTCAAGGCCGATCGCCACGTCGGAACCGGGCAGATAGCCGGCCGCTTCGATGGCTTCCATGATCAATTGCAGCGCCTCTTCGTTGGAAGAGAGCCGCGGCGCGAAACCGCCTTCGTCGCCCACCGTGGTGGAGAGGCCGCGCTTGTCCAGGATGTTTTTCAGGTTGTGGAACACTTCGGCACCGCAGCGTAGCGCTTCGCGGAAGCTGGAGCTGCCCACCGGAATGATCATGAATTCCTGAATGTCCGAGCTGTTGCTGGCGTGCGCGCCGCCGTTGATGATGTTGATCATCGGCACCGGCAGCCGCTTGGGGCCGGCGCCGCCCAGATAGCGGTAGAGCGGCAAGCCGGATTCTTCGGCAGCGGCCTTCGCCACCGCGAGCGAAACGGCGAGGAGCGCGTTGGCACCCAGGCGCGCCTTGTTGTCGGTGCCGTCCAGTTCGATCAGGGTGTGGTCGATGAAGGTCTGCTCTTCGGCATCCAGGCCGATGATGGCTTCGCAAATTTCGGTATTCACGTTCTCGACGGCTTTCAGCACGCCCTTCCCCAGGTAGCGCTGCTTGTCGCCGTCGCGCAGCTCGATGGCTTCCTTGCTGCCGGTGGAGGCGCCGGAAGGCACGGCGGCGCGGCCGATAATGCCGGATTCGAGCAGCACGTCTGCCTCGATGGTCGGGTTGCCGCGGGAATCCAGAATCTCTCTGGCGATCACATCTACGATTGCACTCATTTCTTTTTCCTTAATGTACGAGTTAACGCGCCTAGCAGTCTTGCTCGGCAAATCCTTGTTTTTTTACCAATTCGTCAAGCTGTTTCAGCGTTTCCAGCAGTCCGCGCATTTTCGCCAGCGGCCAGGCGTTAGGCCCGTCCGACAACGCTTCGGCCGGATTGGGATGGGTTTCCATGAACAGGCCGGCAATCCCGCTGGCAACCGCCGCCCTCGCCAGCACCGGCACGAATTCGCGCTGTCCGCCGCTCTTGTCGCCCTGCCCGCCCGGCAACTGCACGGAGTGGGTGGCGTCGAACACCACCGGGCAGCCGGTGTCGCGCATCACCGCCAGGGAACGCATGTCCGACACCAGATTGTTGTAGCCGAACGATACGCCGCGCTCGCAGACCATGATGTTGTCCTGTCCGCTCGCTTGCCGCGCCTTTTCAACCACATTTTTCATGTCCCAGGGTGCAAGAAACTGCCCCTTCTTGATGTTGACCGGCTTGCCGGCACTGGCCGCTGCGTGAATGAAGTCGGTCTGGCGGCACAAAAAGGCCGGCGTTTGCAGTACGTCCACCACTGCTGCCGCAAGCGGGATTTCCTCGACGGTGTGCACGTCGGTCAAGACCGGCACGCCGATCTGCCGTTTCACTTCATCCAGAATATTAAGTCCGTCGTCTATCCCTTTGCCGCGAAACGACTTTGACGAGCTTCTATTGGCCTTGTCGTAGGACGATTTATAGATGAAATCGATGCCCAGGCCCGCGCAAATTTCCTTCAACGCCCCGGCGGTATCCAGCGCCATCTGCCTGGACTCGATCACGCAAGGGCCGGCGATCAGGAACAGCGGCCGGTCCAGGCCGGCCTCGAAACCG
The DNA here is from genome assembly GCA_023266195.1 of Sulfuricella sp. Taxonomy (GTDB): domain Bacteria; phylum Pseudomonadota; class Gammaproteobacteria; order Burkholderiales; family Sulfuricellaceae; genus Sulfuricella. The sequence goes on along the minus strand of JAHFRP010000002.1, from coordinate 69,522 downwards.
CACAGCTTCATTGCGCTTCCTTTGGCGCGTGCGACAGATGCTGCTGCACCGCCGCTTCGACGAAGGCCTTGAACAGCGGATGGCCATTGCGTGGCGTGGAGGTGAACTCGGGGTGGAACTGGCAGGCGACAAACCAGGGATGATCGGGCAACTCGATCATTTCGCACAGGTCCTCGCCGCCCACCGAATGTCCGCTGACCCGCAAACCCGCCTGTTCCAGCCGCGGCAGCAGGCTGTTATTGACCTCGTAGCGGTGGCGATGGCGTTCGACGATCCGGTCGGCGCCATATATTTTGCGCGCCAGCGAATCGGGTTCGAGCCGGCATTCCTGGCCGCCCAGGCGCATGGTGCCGCCTAGGTCGGAATTGGCGTCCCGCACTTCGACCTTGCCTTCCCGCGTATGCCATTCGCTGATCAGTGCAACCACCGGATAAGGGCTGCCTGGATCGAACTCGGTGCTGTGGGCGCCGGCCATGCCAGCCTTGTTGCGGGCGTATTCGATCACCGCCAGCTGCATGCCGAGGCAAATCCCCAGGTAAGGCACGCGCTTTTCACGCGCATAGCGTATCGCTGCCATCTTGCCTTCCACGCCGCGCTTGCCGAAGCCGCCGGGAACCAGGACCGCGTCCATGTCATCCAGTACGCCAGTGCCGTTGCTTTCCAGCGACTCGGAATCGATGTAGTGAATCTTGATCTTGCTCAGGGTATGGATGCCGGCATGGATCAACGCTTCCGACAGGGATTTGTAGGATTCGGTCAAATCCACATACTTGCCGACGAGCGCGATGTTCACGGTGTGTTTGGGATGCTCCAGCGCGTAGACCAACTGCTCCCACATCGCCAGATTCGCCGGCGGCGGCGACAATTCGAGCTTCCGGCACACGATCTCGTCCATCCCCTGCTGATGGAGCAGGCCGGGAATCTTGTAAATGCAATCCACATCGATGCCGGAAATGACCGCTTTTTCCTCGACGTTGGTGAACAGGGCGATCTTGCGCCGTTCATCGTCCGGCAAATAGCGGTCGGCACGACAGAACAGCACGTCCGGCTGGATACCGATTTCACGCAGCTCCTTCACCGAATGCTGGGTCGGCTTGGTCTTGATTTCCCCCGCCGAGGCGATGTACGGCACCAGCGTAAGGTGGATGTAACAGACGTTGTTGCGTCCGAGCTGAACGCCCATCTGGCGGATCGCCTCGAGGAACGGCAGCGATTCGATATCGCCCACCGTGCCGCCGATTTCGATAATCGCGACCTCGGCGTCCCCCGCTCCGATGCGGATGGAATTCTTGATCTCGTCGGTGATGTGCGGAATAACCTGTACCGTCCCGCCCAGATAGTCGCCACGACGCTCTTTCTTGATCACGCTTTCGTAAATCTGGCCGGTGGTGAAATTGTTGCTCTTCCTCATCTTCACCTGGGCAAAGCGCTCGTAATGCCCCAGATCGAGATCGGTTTCCGCGCCATCCTCGGTGACGAACACTTCACCGTGCTGAAATGGGCTCATGGTGCCGGGATCTACGTTGATGTAAGGGTCGAGCTTGAGGAGGGTGACCTTGATGCCGCGGGTTTCGAGGATGGCGGCAAGGGAAGCGGCGGCGATGCCTTTACCGAGAGAGGAAACGACCCCGCCTGTGATGAAAATGTATTTGGTCATGGGAGCATGGTTTGGCACAAGACGGGTTAGCATTCTAGCGGAAAAAGGGCGCCGTATAAAGAAAAGAAACTCGTGCGGTGCAAGTGTAACAAAAGGGTTTGCAAACTCCCGGCCCTATGCGACAATAAGAACCATTCGCAACACAGTCGACCCAACGGCCATGACCAACGTCAACCTCGAAACACTCAAACCCGGCGAAACCGGCACGATTGCCGCTGTCCACACCGACAGGGCACTGCTCCACCGGCTGGCCGCATTGGGTTTCCGCATCGGCAAGCGTGTCGAGGTCATCCGGCTTGGCCGGTTTTCCGGCCCACTCCACGTTCGCATCGGGGCGACCGACATCATGCTGCGCCGTAAGGAAGCGCAAAAAATCGAAGTTCAACCGCTCGCCCGATGAAACGCGTCGCCCTCATCGGCATGCCGAACACCGGCAAATCCACGTTCTTCAACCGCGCCACCGGCGCCTCCGCACGAGTCGGCAACTGGCCGGGCATTACCGTCGATCTGCTCGGTGCCAAGTTACTGCTCGCGGGCGAAATGGTCGAGCTGGTCGATTTGCCGGGGATTTACGACCTGCACGGTTTCTCGGACGACGAACAGGTGGTGCGCCACTTTCTGGAAAAGAACCCAGTCGATCTCGTCGTCATCATCCTCAACGCCACGCAGATCGAACGCCAGCTCAGCCTGGCGCTGCAAATCAAGCAGCTGTGCCTGCCCGCCGTGCTGCTGCTGAATATGGCCGACGAAGCCAAAAAGTTCGGCATCAGCGTCGATGCCGCAAAAATGTCCGCCGCGCTGGGCATGCCCGTCGCGCTGCTCAGCGCTAAATATGGCAACGGCTACCAGGACGCGCATCGAATCATCGCCCAATCCGTGCGGAGCAGCACCCCGGTTCCGCCGGAAAAGCTGCAAGTCCTGCTGGCGGCCGACGATCAGATCGAGACCGACATGGAGGCGGTGCTCAAAAATACCGTGCAGATTCCCGTCCAGCTATCCGACAAACTCACCACGCGGCTCGATAGCTTTATGCTCCATCCCTGGCTCGGGCTGCCGCTGTTTTTCCTGATCATGTACCTGCTGTTCCAAGCGATTTTCCTGCTCGGCAAGCCTTTGCAGGATGGCGTCGGCTGGCTGCTGGAAGCATTCAGACAAGGCGCGCTGGAGCCTGCGCTGGCCGGCCTGCCTGCGGCGCTGCACGGCCTGTTGGTCGACGGTATTTACAACGGCGTGGGCACGGTCGCCACGTTCGTACCCGTCATCGTCCTGTTTTTCCTGTTCATGGCGCTGGTGGAAGACAGCGGCTACCTGTCCCGCGCCGCGTTTCTGATGGATGCGCTGATGGCCAAGCTGGGATTGGACGGGCGCAGTTTCGTGATGATGTTGCTGGGCTTCGGCTGCAACGTGCCGGCACTGATGGGTACGCGCGTGATGCGCTCGCGCAGCCTGCGCCTGCTGACCATGCTGGTAATCCCATTTTCGTTGTGTTCGGCACGGCTACAGGTATTCGTCTTCATCACCACGGCGATCTTCTCGCCCAAGGCCGCGCCGCTCGTGCTGTTCAGCCTGTATCTGTTCAGTTTTGCGGCAGCCTTCACCACCGCTGTTTTGTTCAAGAATCGCTTCCAGAATAACGAACCTTTCATTCTCGAATTGCCGCCCTACCGTTTCCCGACTTGGCGCCAGATGGTTCTGCGTGGCTGGCATGAAGTGCGGCATTTTCTCCACCGCGCCAGCAAGTTCATCATTGCCGGGGTAGTGCTGGTCTGGTTGCTTACGCACTTTCCCCAAAGCGCGGCACCGGGCGGCATCGACACCTGGGCCGGCATGATCGGCCATTTCATGCAGCCGCTGCTCGCTCCGATCGGCATCGACCAGCATCTCGCCATTGCCCTGATTTTTGGTTTTGTGGCAAAAGAGATCGTGGTCGGTTCGCTGGCCGTCATCTACGGTCTTGAGGGAAACGCCCTCACCGGCATGATGGCGCAGCAACTGGATTGGGTGCAGGCGTACAGCTTCATGCTGTTCACCCTGGTTTACACGCCTTGTCTTTCCACCATCGCCACCATCCGTAGCGAATCGAAAAGCGTCCCCTTTACGCTGTTCGCCGTGACGTTTCCGCTCGGGCTGGCATGGCTGCTCAGCTTTGTGTTCTATCAGGCAGCAAGGGCTTTAGGGTATTAGCCGCGCCATTCATGCGCCGACCTGGCGTACCCGCTCGAAAAAACAGATCGCCGCAGCCGCCGCGGCATTCAGCGACTCGACAACGCCGGGCATGGGGATCGTAACCCTGCTGCGGGCGGTTTCCAGCAACTGGGCGGAAATTCCGGCGCCCTCGTTGCCGATGACGAATGCCACCACCCCGCGCAAATCCAGGTCGAACAAGCTATTTTCGGCATGCGGAATCGTTGCGACAACCTCCCCGGAAAAATCCCGCGCAATCTGTGCCAAATCGCTGTGCTCGTAAATCGACAAATGGAAATGCGCACCCATACCGGCCCGCATCACCTTGGGCGACCAGGCGTCGGCACACCCCGTCGACAGGTAAACCCGCCCGATTCCAGCTGCCGCGGCGGAGCGTAGGATCGAGCCCAGATTGCCGGGATCCTGGATGTCTTCCAGCAGCACGCGGCAATCGCCACCCTCCGCCGCAACCGGAACCGGAACGCGGATCAGCGCGGCAATCCCGGTCGGCGTTTCCACGGTGGAGATTTCGCGAAACAACTCATCGTTCAGCACGATCAGATTCGCTGCCGGCGTTTCAGCCAGGAAATCCCCGATTTCCTGATTCTTCCTGGCGGAGGCGGCGACCAGGACGGCTTCCGGCAGGCCGCCCGCCTCGCGATAAGCGGACACCAGGTGAATGCCGTCAAGCAATGTTTGGCCCGTCTTCCGGCGCTCTTTCGCGGTAGTGGCGAGCTTCTTCACGTTTTTGAACAGGGGGTTTTCTCTTGATGTAATGGTTTTCATGATGGTATCGTCGGCTAGGCCGCTAGCTGTCTCAGCCAGCTCTCTATCAGGTTTTTTATGAAGATCGTCATCGTAACACCGGCCGCCGCCCGCGTCAGGAACGGCAACCGCAACACGGCGCAGCGCTGGGCCGGCATGTTGCGCCAGCTGGGTCATCGGGTCGGCATACAGGTCGAGTGGGATGGCAAGGATACGGACCTGATGCTGGCCCTTCACGCCCGGCGCAGCCACGCCTCAATCAAGCGTTTTGCCGAGCTCCGGCCGGGTGCGCCGCTGGTTGTAGTCCTTACTGGCACCGATTTGTACCGCGACATCAGGGTAGACGCAAATGCCCAGGAGTCCATGCGGCTGGCCACGCATCTGGTGGTGCTGCAGGAAATGGCACTCAACGAGCTTGCCCAATATCTCCGGGATAAAACTCACGTCATCTATCAATCCGCAGGCGCGCTCAAGCTGGTTGCGCCGTCGAAGCGCCGCTTCGACGTCTGCGTCATCGGCAACCTGCGCGAGGAAAAAGACCCTTTCCGCTGTGCGTTAGCTTCTGCGGCACTACCGGCGAATTCGACAATTCTTGTCCGCCACATGGGCCGCGCACTGGACGACAGCATGGCAAGGCAAGCGCGGGAATTGATGAGCCACAACCGCCGCTATCGCTGGCTCGGCGAATCTCCGCATTGGCAGGTGCGCAGGGAACTGGCGCGCAGTCGACTGATGGTCATCAGCTCATTCATGGAGGGCGGCGCAAACGCGATTTCCGAGGCGCTGGCCGCGGGTGTGCCGGTGATTGCTTCGGACGTACCGGGCAACATCGGGATGCTGGGCACCGATTATGCTGGATACTATCCGTGCGCGGACGAGCAAGCCCTGGCCGACATGCTTTATCGGGCGGAAAAAAATGCAGATTTCTATGGCAGGCTGAAAATGCAATGTTGGGAGCGGAAAGAACTGATCCTGCCAGAACGCGAACGAACCGCGCTGAAGGCGCTCATCGTCGCCGCGACCGCTACTTCCGCGCCAAGTGCCCCAAGCCCTCCGCCGCCCGCAGGCAAAGAGCCTTGAATCCCTGATAGCTGTGTTCGTCGAGCTTGCATTCCCCGTGCTTCCGGTCCGCGTAGAACAGCCCTACCGGCTTGCCATGCACGAACACCGACATTGCAAAGAAATCGCCGTGCCCGATCATTTGCTGCGTCGCGAAAGGGATCATCGGCTCCAGTACCTCCCGGTTTTGTTCACTAAACCAGAGGCTCTGCACCTTCTCCATTAGCCGGCAAAAAAGTTGCGGTGCGCCCAGGTCGATATTGAATTGCTGCAATGGCGACCCCGCCTCGGCCCCAACCACGTATTTGGCCCTCAAGGCACGGCGGTCGGCGGTCATCAATGCGAACACCACGCGGTTCAAGCCGATGCCCTGGTGCATGCCTTTCAGCACTAGCGACATCATGTCGTGCAGATTCAATGTGCCATCCAAATGTGCCGAGATCTCCGCCATGATCTGTTGCAGCACGTCTGTCCGCGGCATCAAACAGGCTCCAGTCGTTTCGTTTTTCCCCTCCGCGCGCTCTTCCTCATCGTCCGGTTCCGCAGGCCATTCGCCCGGCAGCATCGGCAGCCACGCCGCTGGGGGCGGCACTCCATACCATTCCCACTGGCGCGCCGCCGCGACGGCATTGCTATGAACGATAAACACGGCTTGATCGAACGAGGTGTGCAACATGTTGGCGACCACCTCGTAATCGGCCGGAAGCTGCGCCCCGTACCAACCCCACTCGGCATGGCGCGCGACTGAGGCCGCCATGATTACGCCCAGCATGCGCGGTCTGGACGTACCCTCGGTATGCATGAAGGATCGCATCAATTCCGGCAGATTCCATGCTTCCGCAAGAGCGAATTGCAACTCGCGCAGATCGAATCCAAGAATCGCTTTTTCCGCGTCAACCAGACCGATTTTATTGCGCCGAGATTGTTTCAATATCCGCGAGGCCAAATCGGGCGCACGGCACCACAACACGATTTCGCCCAAGTCGTAGAGCAAGGCACCGATATATACTTCTTCGGATTTCATGTCCGCATGGAGTATCGCCCAGTCGCGCGCCTGCCAGGCGGCATGATGCGCCCGACTCAAAATGCGCATCAGTTCCGGCAATGCGCCGGCAACCGGAGCCAAGCTATCCTCGATGACAGCGAGGTCCGCATGACGGTTGAAAAACGGGACGACCCCCATCATTACTACGGCATGCTCGATGGTCGTGATTTCGTTGCTGAGGCGGCTGCGCGACATGCCATTGACGAGACGCAGCACTTTCAGCGTCATCAGAGGGTCGCGTAGCACGATGTCGGCAATCTGGCCGGCGCTTACCTGTTCCGCCTTGGCGGCCAACTTACCAAGTTCCGTAATGGTCCGCCGCAACACCGGCGTCTCCCAGGTTTTCAGGTCACCCCGCCATTCTTCGATAGACTTCATGGCGTCGCATCCGGGGTGTGGCGGACGGGTATCCGGTAAACATAAAGCCGGGAATGGTGAAAATCATCCAATTCGACGATTTCTTCCGGCTCGGCGTCGGGCACGGGAAAGGTGTTGCTGATGAAACGGCTGTCTGGCGGCATTTCCCGACAAGCCTTGACCCAAAGCTTCGCCATGGGAACCGGGGAAAGATAGGCGTAAACGACATCATGGGCGGCAAGACTATGCTTCCAGAAATCGCCCCACCAGACCCGGTAGTTTCCCCTTCTCGCCAATCTTCTCAACCATGCCAATATAAAAGGAAGCGGCGCGATTTCCATGCCGTGGAATCGCGCGTCGGGGCGCCTTATGCTGAGGTAATACAGCATTCCGCCCAAACCAGCGCCGACATCGAGCAGGCTGAATCCGGGTTCGGCCGGCAACAATTCGGCTACCGCAGCCCAGGCCTTGCGGCTGGAAAGATACAGCGGAACCTGACTGTGAAATACACTCCAATATGCCAGAAGCAGCACAAAAAATGCAACAAGGAACCAGGCCGGAGAAAGACTGAAAGATAGTGCCCAGGCCAGAGTGGGCACAAATAGCAGGTTTATCGGCAGCCACCAGGGCGCCAGCCCGAGGCTGATGCCGATGGCAGCGGCAAGCCCGCCTTGGACAAAAACCCCTGAAATCAGGGCAAGATCGACGCCCAGAGAGCCGAGAACAGGCGCCAGCACCATCAGGAGAAGCAGCGTGGCGGCTATCTGCGCAATCAAGGCCAGAAAGGATGGGGGCAACGTACCCAGTCTCGACCGTGGGCCGGGAGCCCCGCGCGCGAAAGCGTGAGCATCGTCGCAGAAAGCAGGATTAGGGTTTACTGGTTCCTGCGTCAGGCGCACTATGGCTCACTTTGACCATTTCTTTGGCTGGGCCGTCCAACGCTACAGCGGCCTGATCCGGATTGCTGACTTCGAGGGGTTTGCCGCCGCGGCTGATCGCATCTTCCGTTTCCTTGTTCAGAACGATCAGACTGATACGCCGGTTAATCGGGTTAAATGGATCTTTACTGTCAAGCATGATGGCTGAAGACAGCCCGACCACCCGCAAAATCTTGCCTTCTTCCATCCCGCCGGCAATCAGTTCGCGCCGCGACGAATTCGCCCGGTCGGCGGACAGCTCCCAATTGCTGTAGCTCTTCTCGCCCGACGAATAAGGCGTGGCATCGGTGTGGCCGGACAGGCTGATGCGGTTCGGCACTTCGTTCAACACTTTGCCGATTTCATGCAGGATTTGAGTGGTGTAATTTTTCATGTGCGCGCCGCCCAGATCGAACATCGGCCGATTTTTTTCGTCCACAATCTGGATGCGTAGCCCCTCTGAGGTTATATCGATCAGTATCTGGTTCCTGAACTGTTTCAACGTCGGGTTGGTTTCGATTGCTTTTTCAAGCCTATCCTTCAAGCCTTGAAGTTTTTTCAGCTCCTGCCTCTCAAACTCCGCCTTTGCCGCCTGCAGGTTGATAGTCTTTTTCTCCTTGGGGTTATCTGTTTTCTGGATCTGCCCCTCCTTGCGTGTCAGATCCTTGCCGCCGCCCTGAATTACGCTGGAACTGTCGCCACTGCCGCTCCCTCCGGCCATGGCGACTTTCAACGGTGTTTTGAAGTATTCGGCAATGCCATTGAGATCTCCTTTGGCGGTGGACCCGAGCAGCCACATCAACAGAAAAAAAGCCATCATCGCGGTCACGAAGTCGGCGTAGGCGATTTTCCAGGCACCGCCGTGGGCGCCGTGTCCACCCTTCTTGATGCGTTTTACGATAATCGGGCGTTGCGAGTCGTCACTCATGCCATTTCCCCGAAATTCGCCAGCCGCAGGAGTCTACTTGGACTTGCTTTGCTTGACATAGTCTTCCAACTCGGTGAAGGTTGGCCGCTCGGTGGAATACAGTACCTTGCGTCCGAATTCGACGGCAACTTGCGGCGCATAACCGTTCAAGCTGGCGAGCAAGGTCACCTTGATGCATTGAAACAGCTTGGTTCCTTCGTTGTGCTTCTGCTCCAGCAAGGTGGACAACGGTCCGACAAAGCCATAGGCGAGGAGAATCCCCAAAAACGTGCCGACCAGGGCGTGCGCGATCAGAATACCCAGTTCGGCGGGTGGAATACCGACGGATTCCATGGTGTGCACCACGCCCATCACCGCGGCCACGATACCGAAGGCAGGCATGCCATCGCCCAACTTGGCGACCACCTGCGCAGGCACTTCGCCCTCATGATGGTGGGTCTCGATTTCATTGTCCATCAGGTTTTCAATCTCAAAAGCGTTGAGGTTGCCGCCCACCATAATGCGCAGGTAATCGGTCAGGAACTCTATGACGTGATGGTCACCCGAGATTTTCGGATATTTGGTGAACAATGGGCTTTCATGGGGGGTGTCGATATCGGACTCGATCGACATCAGGCCTTCCTTACGCACTTTCGCCAAAATTTCGTAGAGCAGGGCGAACAATTCCAGATAAAGCGCCTTGCTATACTTAGACCCCTTGAAAACCGTCGGCAAGGCTTTGAGCGTCGCCTTGATGACTTTCCCAGAATTGCCGACGAAAAACGCACCCGCCGCCGCACCGCCGATCATCAACAACTCCACCGGTTGAAGCAAAGCAGCGAGATGGCCGCCGGCAAGCGCGAACCCTCCGAAAACAGAGGCTGAAACAACCAGATAACCGATAATGACAAGCATGTTATTGGCCTCTCCCAGGCGCTGAAAACATCAAGTGACAGTTGCTTTATAGAAAGGCCGCGTTTACCAAACAGGCATATGGCTTATGCCTGCAACAACGATATTGATCAGCCCCAGACTCAAGTTGAAGCCGATCAGTTTGCGCGTCGTGGCAAGCGCCACGCCGCCTTGCTTCCAATCATGCACTGCAACTACTTTTACAAGTTTGCCATAGGACACGAAATAAACGAAGCAGAAAACAAGGGCCATGACCAACCCGATCCCGAACATCAAATGGACGCTCCAGGCAACCGCCTTGAATCCGCCCAGCGCCATAATCATATAGAGCCCGCTCGACATGATGAACGCCAGCGAAAGCCAAACCCAGGGGAAAAAGTGGCTGAACACCCTGACCCACAAGGTCAGTCTCAACGGCGGGTCAAGCAGGTCAGCCGCGACCGGCCGAAGCACCATGTAGGCGAAAAACATACCGCCCACCCAAACCACTACGCCCAATGTATGCAGGAAAATCGCAATGCCCATATAAGCTTCCCTTCTACCTCTTATATGCGAGAGCCCGTTTTACCGGCGCAAAACTCTTGCGATGAATCTGACTTGCGCCATGACGCTGCAATGCTTCGAGGTGCAGAGCTGTAGGGTAGCCCTTGTGCCGATCAAAGCCATATTGCGGGTAAATCAGGTGCAAGCGCAACATTTCTTCGTCCCGCGCGGTTTTGGCCAAGATCGAAGCGGCCGATATTTCCGCCACGCTGCTGTCCCCCTTGACGATGGCACGGCATGGAATGGCTATTGTCGGGCAATGGAGGCCATCGATCAACGCTTCGGACGGCGTCAGCACCAAGCTCTCGATCGCCCGCCGCATGGCCAGCAGGCTGGCTTGCAGGATATTGATGCGGTCGATTTCTTCCGCGTCGGAGCTGGCGATTGCCCAGGCCAACGCCCGTTCCTTGATTTCTTCGGCCAATCTTACGCGTTTTTTTTCACTCAGCTTTTTCGAATCGGCCAGGCCCAGGATCGGGCGTGCACCGTCCAGAATCACCGCGGCCGCATACACCGCGCCTGCCAGCGGCCCCCTGCCGGCTTCGTCAGCACCGCAAATAATCTGATTTTGATCGTCGTTCATTTCAGATAAGGCAAAATTGCCTCAACCGCTTTTTCCGCGGTATTTTGTCTGAGTTCGTGGTGTAGCTTGGAATAGACATCGAACAATTTATCCCTCGCCGACTCATCGTTTGCCAGGTTGAGCACGGCTTGTGCCAGATTTTCCGGCGTAGCATCGTCCTGCAGCAATTCCGGAACGATGAAGCGTCCTTCCAGAATATTCGGTAGCCCGACATAAGGTAGATACGCCTTGCCCTGCATTATGCGCCAGGTCAATGGGGACATCTTATAGGTAATCACCATCGGGCACTTCAGCAAGGCCGCTTCCAGCGTCGCCGTGCCAGAAGCGACCAACACGACATCAGCGGCTGTCATGGCGACATTGGCATGGCCGAACAGGACCGTCAGCGGCAAATCGCCGCCCTCGGCCCGATACAGTTCTTTCTCGAACATATTTCTGGTCTCGCGGCTCACCAACGGCACGAGAAAATGGACATCCGGGTCGGCGGCGGCGATTAGACGCGCGGTCTTCACGAACAATCTCGCCATGTAATGCAACTCGCTTTGCCGGCTCCCGGGGAGCAGCGCGATGACCTTGGTATTCGATGGTAGTCGCAATTGCTCACGCGCGGCAGCACGGCTGGGCTTTTCTGGAAGCACATCCGCCAGCGGATGCCCGACATAGGTGGATTTTATGCCGGCCGCATCGTAAATCTTTTTCTCGAAAGGAAACAGCACCAGCACATGACTCGCGGCACGGGCAATCTTGCCAATACGCTCGCCGCGCCAGGCCCAAACCGATGGGCTGACATAATGGATAGTCGGGATATTCCGACTTTTCAGGCCAATTTCCAGTTCGAGGTTGAAGTCCGGTGCATCGATACCGATGAACACATCGGGCGGATTTTCGATGAAATGATGCAGCAGCTTGCGCCGGATGCCGACAATTTCTCGGTAATGGCGCAGCACCTCAACGTAACCGCGCACCGCCAGCTTCTCCATGGGAAACAGCGAGTGGACTCCGGCAACCTGCATTTTGGGGCCGCCAATACCGACAAACTCTATTCCTGGAACATGGCTCGACAGCGCGCTGACCAAGTGGGCGCCCAGCAAATCGCCGGAAGCTTCGCCCGCAACAATACCGACTTTCATTTTGGGCAATTGAACCTGCTTAACGAATGATCCCGCGCGTGGAGTTGGCGAGAAAATTGACCAGCAACTGGATTTCCGGGTTGGACTGCGACTGTTCGGCTAGAACTCGCTTGGCTTCTTCCAGGGTCAATCCGGATTTGTAGAGTGTTTTGTAGGCACGCTTGATTACCATGATGGCTTCGCTGGAAAAGCCCCGACGCTTAAGACCTTCCGAGTTGATGCCGTGGGGGGCCGCATCATGTCCTGCGGCTGTCACATAGGGCGGAATATCCTTGAACAGGATGGTCCCCATGCCGGTGATGCAGTATCCGCCGATGCGGCAAAACTGGTGCACCACGGTAAATCCGCCCAGAATGGCATAATCTCCGACATGCACATGCCCGGCTAGCTGCGCATTGTTGGCGAAAATGGTGTGATTGCCGATCTGGCAGTCATGCGCGAGATGCACGTAAGCCATGATCCAGTTGTCGTTGCCCACCCGTGTAACACCGACATCCTGCGAGGTGCCGCGATTGAAGGTGCAGAATTCGCGGATCACGTTGTGGTCGCCGATTTCCAGCCGGGTGTCTTCGCCTTGGTATTTTTTGTCCTGCGGTATTTCACCTAACGACGAAAACTGGAAAATCTGGTTGTCCCGGCCGATCCGGGTATGGCCGGTAATCACGACATGCGGGCCAACCGATGTTCCCGCCTCGATCTCGACGTGCTCGCCGATAATCGAGTAAGGGCCGATGCTGACATCGGAAGCCAGCTTGGCCCCCTCGTGGATGATCGCCGTCGGGTGAATCATTTACAACGCTTTCACCGTGCACATCAATTCCGCTTCGGTCACCACCGCACCGTCCACCTTGGCGCGCGCCGCATATTTCCAGATTCCCTTGACCGACCGCGTAATCTCCACTTCGAGCGAAAGCTGATCGCCTGCTAAAACCGGCTTCTTGAAACGGGCGCCATCGATGCCGACGAAGTAGTAGACCGATTTGTCGTCCGGCTTAGTGCCCATGGTCTTGAAAGATAGTATCGCCGCGGCCTGAGCCAGCGCCTCGATGATCAGCACCCCCGGCATCACCGGATGGTGCGGAAAATGGCCGACGAAAAACGGTTCGTTGATGGTCACGTTTTTCAACGCCACGATATTTTTCCCGGGCTCGCACGAAACGACCCGATCAACCAGGAGAAATGGGTAGCGGTGCGGCAGATACTGTAAAATTTCGTGTATATCCATGCTACTCATGGTTTATTCCTTTCCAGTTCATCAATTTTTCTTTCCAGGTCCACCAGTTTCTCCGCCATTTTATCCAGGTGGCGCAAATGCGCTGCATTTTTAAGCCAATCCTGATGTGCGGAAAAAGGCATCACGGAGGTGTACTCGCCTGATTTATGAATGGATTTGGTAATCAGGGTGCCGGCAGAAACATGCACACGATCGGCGATTTCCAAGTGCCCCAGGATCACTGCGCCACCACCCACCGTGCAATGCCGACCGATCCTTGCGCTGCCCGCCACGCCAACACAGCCAGCCATTGCTGTATGCGCGCCGACATGGACGTTGTGTGCGATTTGAATCTGGTTGTCGAGTTTTACGCCATCCTCGATAACGGTATCATCCAAGGCGCCGCGGTCCACCGTCGTGTTGGCCCCGATTTCGACGTCATCGCCGATGATCACCCGACCGATTTGCGGCACCTTGAGCCAGCGGCCGTTTTCATTGGCCAATCCGAATCCATCTGCACCAACCACCGCGCCAGAGTGCAGGATAACGCGTTTGCCAATAATGCAGCCGTGGTAAACCACAACTTGCGGATATAGCAGAGAATCGCCCCCGATTTCGACACCATCGCCGAGATGGCAACCGGCCCCGACGACCGCATGCTCGCCGACACGTGCGCCTTTACCCACGAAGGTGAAAGCGCCGATCGAGGCTGAATCTGAAATCACCGCCGTTGCGTCGATCGCGGCCGTTGGATGGATGCCAGGCTGCTCGACGTGCGGAGGGTTCAGTAGTGCCGAAACTTTCGCGAAGTAAGCGTAAGGGTTATCGCTAAGAATTCGCGGCAAGGCTGTCGAGTCGCGCTCCGCGATCCCCAGGATCACCGCACCGGCCTTGGTGTCCAGCAGTTGCCGGCGGTATTTTGGATTGGCCAGGAAACTGATGTGCCCGGTCTGTGCGATAGCAAGAGGCGCCACCTGCCCGACCCGGATACCCGCATCGCCCACCAGTTCGCCGCCAAACCGTTCGACGATCTCCCCCAGGCTATAGGCCATCATGGAATCAATTGAAGGGAGCTCGTTTACCGTTTGGCAATTCAGCCTTATTTATCTGACAAAGCCTTCAACACCCGGTCGGTAATATCGATCCGAGGGCTGAAATAAACAGCTTCTTCCAGCACCAAATCGAATTTTTCTTTTTCGGCAATCTCCATGATCGTTTTTCTGGCGCGGTCATGAACGCCCCCCAGTTCCTCGTTGCGCCGCAGGTTAAGATCTTCGCGGAATTCACGCTGGGCACGCTGGAAATCGCGGTTCAAGTTGGCCAGATCGCGTTCCTTGTTGCGCCGTTCGGACTCGCTGATCGTCACGCCTTCACGCTCCAGGTAGGTTTGCAAGTCCTTGGCCTGCTTCGCCATCTTTTGCAGTTCCTGCTCGCGGCCCGCAAATTCTTTTTCGAGTTTTTTCTGTGCCTTGACGGCGGGGGCAGCCTCGCGGAAAACCCGCTCTGTGTTGACAAAACCGATCTTCATTTCTGCCGCATCGGCGCTCGCGGTTAGAGGCAGCATGATGGTAGCGGCAAGGGCTATGGCAACAATCTTGTTCAACTTGGTCTCCTGAAATCGCTTCTAGAACGTGGAACCCATAATAAACTGGAAATGCTCGGGCATGTCACCTGATTTGGCGTTGAGCGGTTTGGCAATACTGAATTTCAGAGGTCCCATGGGAGAGGCCCAACTGACGGCGAGACCAGTTGAATAACGCAAATCACCGAAACCCATCTTGGAATACATACTGTTCACATCCCCGGGGCCAAAAACCGATCCTGCATCCAGAAATGCACTCAAGCGCAACGACTTGTCCTTCTTCATGCCAGGAAAGGGGAACAGAACCTCGGCGTTACCGACCAGGCGGCGATTGCCGCCCAGCGCATTGCCGTCAACGTCTTTAGGGCCGAGCGAAAACGCCTTGTAGCCGCGTACCGAGGTATTGCCGCCCGCGAAAAAGCCCTTGAAGAACGGCAACGGCTTGCCTCCATAGCCATTTCCGGTGCCCACTTCGCCATTCAGCATCAGGGTGTAATCCTCGGTCAAGGGCCTGAACCATTGATACTGATAAGATAGTTTATAATATTCGATGCTGCCGCCGGGCAGCCCCATTTCGCCGAAAGCCCTCTGCAAGGAACCTTTGGTCGGATAGGTAATGCTATCTCGCGTATCGCGCGCCCATCCCGCCGAGCCAAGCAGAGTGGTATTGGTGGCGCCAAACGTATCGACAAAATTGATATAGCTTTGGGGACTGACCAGGCCAGAGCCATCTCCAGTCCGATACACAGTCAGTTGGGTATTCTCGATTGACAGGCCGAAGTTTACCGAATCCATCTCGTTCAGTGGTACCCCGAAACGCACGCCGGCGCCGATAGTATTCGAATGGTAAGGAGAAATGGACAAGGTGGTGGCGTCCGTCTTGCGTTTGTAGACGTCAAAGCCGCGGCTAATGCCATCGTCCGTGTAATAAGGGTTGGTATAAGACAGCGAATAAACCGTGTTGATCTTGCCGGAATTGATCTGAGTGGAAAGGGTATTGCCGCTGCCGAATACGTTGGCCTGGGAAATGGAGCCGCTGAGGATCAACCCTTCAGAACTGGAAAACCCTACGCCGGCCATAATGCTGCCGGTCGGCTTTTCCGTCACGCTGACGTTCATGTCCACTTGATCGGTCGTTCCGGGCACAGCGGGCGTCTCGATATTGACATCGGAAAAATAGCCCAGCCGATCGAGCCGCACACGCGAGCGGCTGACCTTGTCCGCCGCATACCAGGATCCTTCCATTTGCCGCATCTCGCGGCGGATGACTTCATCTTTGGTCTTGGTGTTGCCCGCCACATTGATGCGCCGTACATATACCCTTCTTCCAGGGTCGATGAAGAAGGTGAATTTTACTTCCTGTTTTTCCTTGTTGATTTCAGGAACCGCATTGACGTTGGCAAAGGCATAGCCCTCATTACCCAATCGATCGCCGATCGCTTTATTCGCTTCGGTTAATTTTTCCCGCGAAAAGACTTCGCCAGGCTGGATCTTTATCAGTTTGCGCAACTCATCTTCCGGTACAAGCATCTCACCGGCGAGCTTGATGTCTGAAACAGCATATTTCTGCCCCTCGGAGATATTTAGCGTAATGTAAATCGATTGCTTATCGGGGGAAATTGAAACCTGGGTGGAATCCAAAGTGAAGTCGAGATAACCCCGGTTCATGTAATAGGAACGCAAGGTTTCGATATCGGCCGCCAGCTTCTGCTTGGAATACTGATCGTTTTTGCTCCACCACGTCATCCAGCCGGGGGTTGAGAGTACGAAAAGATCGAGCAGGTCTTTTTCCTTGAAGGCCTGGTTACCGACGATATTAACTTGCCGGATTTTGGCCACTTCGCCCTCATTGATATTGAAGCTGATGGCGATGCGGTTGCGCTCCAGCGGCGTTACGGTCGTCGTGATCGCGACGGCATATTTTCCCCGGCTGAGGTACTGGCGTTTCAGTTCCTGTTCAGCCTTATCGAGCAGGGATTTGTCAAAAATACGCCCGTCGGCCAGCCCGATTTGCTTCAGCCCTTCCTTCAGCTGCGTTTTGTCAAACTCTTTCATGCCGATGAAATCAATCTGGGATATCGCCGGCCGTTCCTGCACCATGACGACCAGAACGTCGTTTTCCACTTCCAGCCGCACATCTTTGAAGAAACCGGTACCGTACAATGCTTTGATAGCCGTAGCGGCTTTTTCATCGTCCAGCTTCTCGCCGACTTTGACCGGCAGGTAGCTGAATACCGTGCCGGCCTCGGTGCGCTGGATACCTTCCACACGGATATCCTTGATGACAAATGGCTGAATCGCCCAGACGGAAGCCCCATACAAGCTCATCAGCACCATGGGTAGGTAGCGGATTTTCATTATTTTTTTAGCCAGTTATCAGACGATTTATATCGTTATAGAAAGCAAAAATCATCAGTGTCAGCAGGATGGCGATGCCGATCTGCTGCCCGATTTCCATGGTTCGCTCGGAAACCGGGCTCCCCTTGAGCATTTCGACGATATAATACATCAAATGCCCCCCGTCCAATAAGGGGATGGGCAATAAATTGAGCACACCCAGACTGATGCTGATCAGCGCCAGAAAGCTGATATAAGGCACCCAACCGAGGTGGGCGGATTGGCCCGCATAATCCGCGATAGTGATCGGGCCGCTGACGTTTTTCCAGGAAACCTGCCCGGTCAGCATCTTGCCCAGCATTTTCAGGCTGAACAGCGACGTGTCCCAGGTTTTGCCGAGCGCCTGCACGAAAGCCATGTGCACCGGGTAGCGCACTTCCGTCACCAGCCTGCCGTACATCGCCGGGTCCACCATCGGCGATGCGCCGATTTTTCCCACTGCGGCGTGCCCGTTTTCCTTCACCGTATCCGGGGTCAACTCGACCTGAAAATAGTCACCGCCCCTTCTAATGGCTAGTTTCAGCGGCAAACCCGGACTTTGCCTAACCGACCGGATCACATCCTCCCAATACTTCAGCGGCATCGAATTCGCAGACACCAGTTCATCGCCAACCTGGAGACCGGCCCTGGCCGCAACGCTGTTTGGCAATATTCTGCCGATTTTGGCCGGCAAGTCCGGTTGGAAGTGGGTCAATCCCAACTTGCCCAGAAAATCCTGCTCCAGATCGCCAGCGGTCAGGCCACCCAAATCCAGCCGATGCAGAACGCTCTGACCACGCTCATTGCGAGCTTCGATTTCCACCGTGGACTTTTGCACCGCATATTGCAGCAATATCCAGCGGGCATCCTGCCAGGTTGTTACTGGCTTTTCGCCGATCCGGGCCAAGGTTTCACCGCGCTGAAAAGAGGCCGCAGCAGCCGGCGTTGACGGCGGAATTTCGCCCAGGATCGGCCTGATGCCCGGCACGCCATAAACGAAAAGAAACCAGTACACGACCACCGCCAACAGGAGATTCGCAACAGGCCCGGCCAGCACGATCGCGCTACGACAGTAAATGGATTGGCTGTTAAATGCATAAGGAAGATCGGCGGGCGCCACCGGTTCTTCCCGTTCGTCCAGCATTTTGACGTAGCCGCCAAGCGGGAAAGCTGCCAATACCCACTCCGTGCCACAAGGCGAAAATTTCTTGATGAACAGAGGCTTGCCAAATCCGATGGAAAAACGCAGCACCCGGACACCGCATCGGCGGGCGACAACATAATGGCCGAATTCGTGAACGACGATCAGTATGCCGAGCGTCAAGGCAAATGCCGCCAGGGTGAATAGCAGGTTCATGCGTAGCCCATCGTCATCATCCACTCCTGCGCCGTTTCACGCGCATCGGCATCGGCGTCGATCACATCTTCCAGCCTCTCGACAGGCACTGTGCCCTCTTTTTCCAGCACGCGTTCGATCATGTCGGGAATGGCCTTGAAGGGGATGCGTTCGGCAAGGAAAGCATCCACCGCCACCTCGTTCGCCGCATTCATGATGGCAGGCGCCGTTCCTCCCCGGCGTAGCGCTTGGTAGGCCAAGCCCAGGCAAGGGAAGCGGGCGATGTCCGGAGGCTCGAAATCGAGGCGCGCAATCTTGAACAGGTCAAGCGAGGGAACGCCCGCATCGATCCGTTCCGGGAAGCCCAGCGCGTAGGCTATCGGCGTGCGCATGTCGGGGTTGCCGAGCTGTGCCAAGACCGAGCCGTCGATATATTCCACCATCGAATGGATCACGCTCTGGGGGTGAATCACCACGTGGATTCGGTCTGCATCGGCGTTGAATAGCCAGCGAGCTTCGATCACCTCCAGTCCCTTGTTCATCATGGTGGCCGAATCCACTGAAATTTTCCGGCCCATCACCCAGTTCGGGTGGGCGCAAGCCTGCTGCGGTGTCACATGGTCCAGATCGTTTGGCGCCGCCAAGCGAAAAGGTCCGCCCGAAGCCGTCAGCAAAATACGCTTGACGCCAGATTCGTCCAGATTACTGGAGAAATCTCTCGGAAGTGACTGAAAAATCGCATTATGTTCGCTGTCAATAGGCAATAACGTGGCATTATGCAGCCTGACCGCATCCATGAATAAGCTGCCCGACATTACCAAGGTTTCTTTATTGGCGAGCAGGACTCGCTTACCCGCCTTGGCGGCGGCCAGCGAGGGGCGCAGGCCGGCGCTGCCGACGATCGCAGCCATCACGCTATCGACCTGGGGCAGCGACGCGACTTTCTCCAGCGCCTCGATGCCGCTCTGCACTTCAATACCGATCCCCGCTACTTTGAGTTTGCGCCGCAATTCTTCCGCGCTGTCGCTATCGAGCATGACGGCATATTCCGGTTCAAATTGTCGGCACTGCTGGAACATGCGTTCCACCTGGCGATTCGCGGTCAAGGCCACGACCCGAAATTTGCCGGGATGCCGGGAAATGACATCTAGCGTGTTCATACCAATGGTGCCGGTCGAGCCAAGAATAGTGATGGTCTGGATCTTTGACATGAGTAAAATCGCGTTTTAATACTTGATGAGAAAGAGGCAGACGGCGGCCATAGGTAGCGCCGCCGTCAAAGCATCGATGCGATCCAGTATGCCGCCGTGGCCGGGCAGCAATCGGCCGCTATCCTTCAGCCCCGCCACGCGCTTCATCCAGGATTCGAACAAATCGCCTAGGATACTGAACACCGTAAGCAGCCATAGCAGCAACAAGCCGCCCGGCAAGCCGGATCTGAACGGCGCAGCCGAATCATCCCATGCCGCCCACGCTATCCCATACAGCGACACACCAAGAAACCCACCCGCCACCCCTTCCCAGCTTTTCCCCGGGCTGATGGACGGAGCAAGCTTGTGTTTGCCGAATCGACGGCCGGCAAAATAGGCGGCGCTATCCGCAATCCACACCACCATCACCAGCCCCAACAACAAGCCGGGGCTGATCTCACGCAGCCTGACCAGAGCCAGCCACGTGGGAATCAGGATCAGCCAGCCAGTTAGTGCCATGATAACCGGCGACCTCCCCTGCCATTTGTTGCGCAGCCATAAAGGCGCCAGGACAATCCAGAACAGTGCCGCCGCGACATAGATCGGCAACTCGATCGATCGTGAGGTTTCTGGCATCAGAACGGCGCCGATCGATAGCGTCAGCAACAAGTAGAGTCCGCTCTGAAACCTCGAATAGCCGGAAATGGCCGCCCACTCGCGGGCTCCAATCAACGTCACCGCCAGCGTCGACCAGGCCCAATAATGGCTCGGAAGTAAAAACAGCGCGGCCAGCACCACGGGCAACAACAGCAAAGCGGTCAGAACTCGCGCCTTAAGCATTTTTCTGCAGTTGCTCGCTGGTGCGGCCGAAACGACGCTCTCTTTGCTGGAAGGATTTGATGGCGCGCTTTAAGGCCAGCGTATTGAAATCCGGCCACAGGGTGTCGGTGAAATACAGCTCGGCGTAGGCCAGCTGCCAAAGCAGGAAATTACTGATGCGCTGCTCGCCGCCAGTGCGGATGAACAAATCCGGCTCCGGGGCGTAACTGGTGGAAAGATAGGGCTCAAGGTCCGCTTCCTGGAACGTCAGGGCGCGACCCGGATTCGCCGCCAGCATGCTGTGAGTTGCCTGGATCAGATCCCATCGCCCGCCATAATTTGCGGCAATGGTGAGAGTCAGGCCAGTGTTGCTCTGGGTCACCGACTCGGCGCGCTCAATCATATCGATCAGCTTGGCATCGAAGCGGCTGCGGTCGCCGATGACTTTGAGGCGGATATTGTTATTGTGGAGTTTCGAGATTTCATGTTCGAGCACGAGCATGAACAGTTGCATCAGGAAGGTCACCTCTTCCGCCGGGCGCCGCCAGTTTTCACTGCTGAACGCAAACAGCGTGAGATATTCGACCCCCAATTCGGTACAGGCCTTGACCGTATGGCGGAGCGCATCCACACCCCGCTTGTGGCCGGCGATGCGGGGCAGGAAGCGTTTCTTGGCCCAGCGCCCATTGCCGTCCATGATGATGGCGATATGCCGCGGCACATCGCCGGTTTCGGGGATGCTGCGCGTGGAACTGCTGAACAGGGCCACTTTTTCGCCTTTTAAACCGCCATCAGGTCGGTTTCCTTGATTTGAAGCATTTTTTCCACTTCTGCGACATAGCGGTCGGTCAGCTTCTGGATATCATCCTCGGCGCGGCGTTCGTCGTCCTCGCTGATGGTCTTGTCTTTTTCCAGCTCCTTCAAAGTGCCATTCGCGTCGCGCCGGATGTTGCGCACCGCCACCTTGGCATTTTCCGCCTCATGCCTCACAACCTTGATCAGGTCGCGGCGGCGCTCTTCCGTCAGAGCGGGCATCGGAACACGGATCAGGTCACCCTGGCTGGAAGGATTAAGCCCCAAATCGGAATCGCGAATGGCTTTTTCCACCACGCCCACCATTTTCTTTTCCCAGGGGGTCACGCCGATGGTGCGCGAATCGATCAGGTTGACGTTGGCAACCTGGCCGATCGGCACCTGCGAACCGTAATAATCAACCGTCACATGGTCGAGGATGCCGGTGTGGGCACGACCGGTGCGCACCTTGCCCAGGTCCACCCGCAGGGCTTCCAGGCTTTTCTGCATTTTTTGCTCGGCTGATTTCTTAACATCCGCAATCATGTTCGATTCCTTTTTGTCCAGAGTCGACTGACTAGCATTCGACCAGCGTGCCTTCGTCTTCGCCCAGAACCACGCGTTTCAACGCGCCTTCCTTGAAGATGCTGAATACGCACAGCGGCATTCTCTGGTCGCGGCACAGCGCCAGAGCGGTCGAATCCATCACCTTGAGATTTTTTGCGATCGCCTCGTCGAAGTCCAGGCGATCATAACGCTTCGCTTCCGGGTCGAGTTTCGGGTCGGCGGTATAAACGCCGTCCACCTTGGTCGCTTTCAGTACCACCTCGGCCCCCATTTCGACCGCACGCAGCGCGGCCGCGGTGTCCGTGGTGAAGAATGGATTGCCGGTGCCCGCGCCGAAAATCACGATCTTGCCTTCTTCCAGGTAGCGCAACGCCTTGCCGCGAATATAGGGTTCGGCCACCTGTTCGATGGTCAGCGCCGACTGCACGCGCGCGATCAGGCCGGCGCGGCGCATGGCATCCTGCAATGCCAGCGCATTCATTACCGTCGCCAGCATCCCCATGTAATCGGCGGTGGCGCGATCCATGCCCGCGGCGGCGGGCGCGACGCCGCGGAAAATATTGCCGCCGCCGATCACCACGGCGACCTCCACCCCAAGCCGAGTCACATCGCCGATTTCCGCCACGATGCGGTCGATCACGCCGCGGTTGATGCCGTAGCTGTCATCGCCCATCAGCGCTTCGCCGGAAAGCTTGAGGAGAATGCGTTTGAACTTGGGAGTGGTCATCGTCGTTTATACCTTTGCCGCAGCAGCCACTTCGGCGGCGAAATCGGTGCTGCGCTTCTCGATGCCCTCGCCCACCACGAACATCTGGAAGGCATTGACCTTGGCGCCTTTGGAAGCCAGCAGCTTCTCCACGGTCATGTCGGGATCCTTGACGAATTGCTGGCCAAGCAGGGTAACTTCGGCGAGGTATTTGGTAATCCGGCCTTCCACCATCTTCTCGACGATGTTGGCGGGTTTGCCGCTTTCGGCCGCCTGGGCGGTGTAAATTTCGCGCTCCTTGGCGAGCAGATCGGCCGGCACCTGTTCTTTCGACACACAAACCGGTTTGCTGGCCGCGATGTGCATCGCAATGTCCTTGCCCAGCGCTTCGTCGCCGCCGGTGTAATCCACCAGCACGCCGATCTTGGTGCCATGCAGGTAGGCAGCCAGCTGCCCGGCCGTTTCGAAGCGGACAAAGCGGCGCACCGTCGTGTTCTCGCCCAGCTTCATGACGATGCCTTGGCGCACTTCCTCAACGGTGCTGCCGGAAGCCAGCTTCACGCCGGCCAGGGCGGCGACGTCAGCGGGGTTCTGCTGCGCTACGGCTTGCGCCACTTCGTTGGCGAAGTTTTTGAAATCGTCATTCTTGGCCACGAAGTCGGTTTCGCAGTTCACTTCCACGACCGCGCCGGTCTTGCGGTCTGCGCTGATGAAGCTGGCCACCACGCCTTCGGCCGCAATGCGGCTGGCTGCCTTGCCCGCTTTGGCGCCGCTCTTGATGCGCAGCGCATCCTCGGCCGCCTTGATATCGCCGTCGGCTTCAACCAGCGCCTTTTTGCATTCCATCATGCCGAGGCCGGTCGATTCGCGCAGATCCTTCACCATGCTCGCGGTGATTTCCGCCATTTTTCAACTCCTTAGATAAACAAAATCGGCATACGCGGCGTATGCGTCAGCCCGTATGCCCAATAACGAATGTGGCATGAAAAGGGGCTGGATCGCCCCTTTTCGTGGGATGGTTATTCCGCGGCCTGTTCAGGAACTTCGACGAACTCGTCGCCGACGATTTCCTGGATGACGTCGTTACGCCCTTCCAGCACGGCATCGGCCGCACCTCGCGCATACAGGCGGATCGCCTGGGTGGAGTCGTCGTTGCCGGGAATGACGTAATTCACGCCGATCGGGGAGTTGTTCGAGTCCACCACGCCGACTACCGGAATACCCAGTTTGTTGGCTTCGGTAATTGCGCCTTTTTCATGGCCGACGTCGATCACGAAAATCACGTCGGGCAGGCCATTCATGTCCTTGATGCCGCCCAGGCTGCGTTCCAGCTTGTCGAGTTCGCGGCGCAGAAGCAGCGCTTCCTTCTTGGCCAGCTTGCCGACATTCTCTTCCGACAGCATTACTTGCAGATCCTGCAGGCGCTTGATCGATTGCTTGACCGTCTTGAAGTTGGTCAGCATGCCGCCGAGCCAGCGGAAATTAACGAAATGGCAACCGGCACGCTCGGCTTCTTCCTTGACGATTTCACGCGCCTGACGCTTGGTGCCGACAAACAGGATGCTGCCCTTGTTGGTCGCCAGCTTGCGCATGAACTTCATCGCTTCCTGGTACATCGGCAGCGTTTTTTCCAGGTTGATGATATGAATCTTGTTGCGGTCGCCGAAGATGAACGGCGCCATTTTGGGGTTCCAGTAACGGGTTTGGTGTCCGAAATGGACGCCCGCTTCCAACATCTGACGCATGGTCACTGACATTTTTGATGCTCCAAAGTAAGGGTTAAGCCACCATCCGCCCGATACCACCCGGCGAACCGGGCACCCTGTACGTAAAGCGGATGTGCGAAATATTAAGTTCTCAAGCCGGACCGGCCGAAAACTTAACTTGCAATTCTAGCACGCCGGCGGGGATTTTCTCAAGAACGAGTAATCGGCCCAGTCAATAGCGACTTACCGGAATGCTCGCTTACGGGGCGGGTCAGATGAAGTTGATATGCGGGACGTCGCGGCGAAGCAATCGATCCAGGTAACGATTGACTTCATCCATGCGGCAATTCAGGCGGCACTCGTGGATGTCGAGCTCGTGCCTTACGTAATGGAAATTCTCGCGGCGCCGTTCGCCTTCCCATATTTCCTTGAACGAGGACTCGTTGATGTTTCCGTACTCGAAGCGTTTGTCGAGCAGATAGGCGCTGCAGCCGTACAGTGCGCCGGTCGCCATAATGTAAGCCCAGAAAAAAGGGGTGGCATTGCATTTGCGATAGCGGTTCTCTTCGCCATCGTCGTGTTTCCTCATGGTGTTTTCGCGGAAGATGACGCTGAAGCTGTCGCTATTCAGCGCACTCAGACCGTCTGCCAGATTGCGGAAATTGTGGTAGTCGATCCCCTCATAATCCCTGGTCAGGCTGAAGCTGTGTTGGGAATAGGGCTTGACGACCAGATAGTCGAGCCCGATTTCGTCGCGGCAGATGCGGGCAAGCGTTTCAACTTCAGCGGCATTTTCAGGGAGGAGCAAAATTTGTGCGCCGATCGTACAGGTATGCCCATGCTGGCGACGGGCTTCGGCCAGCGTTTTTAAATTAGCCAACACACGCTGAAAGTCGCGCTCCCCGGTGCGGTGAATGCGGGCGTAAGTTTCGGCTGTGCCCGCGTTGACCGAGGCTTTGATCCATGACATGACCGGCAAGGCTCTTTCGACGAACGCTTCGGACAGCACCGAGGCATTGGTCGTCATTGCGGTATCGATGCCGGCTTTGGCCGCCGCGACCACCATGCTGTCGATGTCCTTGTGCAGCATGGGTTCTCCTTCGCCGGCGAACATGACGCTCTTGACGCCCATTTCCCCCATCTCGGCGAGCGCACGTTCTGCCACCTCCAGCGACAGACGAGTCGGTTTGTAGCCAATGTAATCGACCGCGCAGAAAGTGCAGCGATGGTTGCAAGCACCGACGGGCGACATCTCGACATAAAGCGGGTAGACGGCTTTGGCCTTTTCCCACTCTTCACCGGCATCGAGGAACTGCGCGACTCTCTGGGGATGATAAATGAGCTTGTGGCTATCGATGGCGTAGCGGTCTGACATTGGTTCTGTTCCTAGAAGGGGCCACGAAATTCACGTTGCGGCACATCGTGCGGAGTCGTTCGGAAAAGCCTATCGGCAAGTTCGGCATCGGGGATGCTACGACCAAGATGAGCGGCGATGGCACGAGCGAGATATAGTGCATCGGGATAATAGCCGCGGGTCAGGTGCGGCGATGTCGGAGCCGGGATATCCGGGAGACAAATGCGCAGGGGCGGCCGTTTCAAGGCGGAAAAAGCTGTTTCGGCAACGCCGGCAATAACCTCGCCGGCAATACCGCCGGTTTTCCAGGCGGTGTCGGCGACGATCAGTGTGCCGGTACGGCGAACCGACTCGACAATCGTGCTCATGTCGAGCGGGCGTACGGAACGGGCATCGACGACCTCCACCTCGATGCCATGCTCCGCCAACGCCTCCGCAGCCAGGCGTGCCTCGACTGTCATGTAGGAGAAGGCGGCCAGGGTGACGTGCTGGCCGGGGCGGCAAATCAGCGCCTGGTCCAGCGGTACGATGTAGGGCGCCTCCGGAACGTGGTCGGCGATGTCTTGCAGCCAGCGGTGTTCGATGAAAATAACCGGGTTGTCGTCGCGGATGGCCGCAAGCAGCATCCCCTTGGCATCGTAACCGCTGGTCGGCATCACCACCTTGAGACCGGGAATATGCGCGAAAAGAGCCTGCAAGCTCTGCGCGTGCTGTGGACCAGGGCCCCAGCCGCGCCCGATGATGACGCGGATGACAAGCGGCACTTTGACCTGGCCGGCAAACATATAGTGCCACTTGGCAGCGTTATTGACGATCTGGTCCATTGCCAGCAGCGCAAAATCGATGCGCTGGTGCACCATCACCGGTCGCATGCCGGAGATGGCGGCGCCCACGCAAATCCCGGTTATCCCGTTTTCCGACAACGGGCTGTCGAACACCCTCGCCTTGCCGAACCGTTGCTGCAAGCCGGTGGTCGTCCCAAAAATCCCCTTGGGATCGGGTACGCCCTCGCCGATAACGATAACGCGTTCGTCTTCCTCCATGGCCTGGGCGAGCGCCTCGCGAATCGCTTCGGCCTGGGTGATCCGGCGCTCGATTTCAGGCATACAGATACCCTGGAAGATCTGCTGGCTGCGGTACCGGGCTGGCAAGCGCGGCGGCGAAGGCGGACGCGATTTCCCCGGCGATCTCGGCCTCCGCCGCAGCGACAAGGCGCGCGCCCTCCGGGCTTGAGGAAAGTGTCGACGCAAGGCGGCTTACCGGGCAGGTCGATTCCCATTTCGCCAGTTCTCCGCTTGGCCGATAACCCAGGTGATCGTCCTGGTTCGGGCCGCAATGCTCCCGCCAGCGATAGGTGGAACATTCGAGGAAAACCGGGGCGCCGCCCGCGCGCAAATCGGCCACGGCCATGCGGGATGCCGCATGCACCGCCTCCACGTCGTCGCCTTCGGCGGTGAATATCCGGCAGCCATGGGCGGCGGCGATTGCGTGAATGGGGCGATCCGGCTGCCGCTCGGAAAGGCGGGTATAGCAGGCGTAAAGGTTGTTCTCGCAAACGAACAGGACAGGCAACCTGTGCAGGACGGCAAAATTGATTGATTCATGCACGACGCCTTCCTCGAAGGTGCCGTCGCCGAAAAAGACAACGATCACCTTGTCCTCGTTGCGTAGTTTCGCAGCCCACGCAGCGCCAACCGCAAGCGGGATCGTGGCGCCGACGATAGGCACGGCGCCGAGAAAACCGGCGGCGAGGTCGATGATGTGCATGGAGCCGCCGACTCCGCGGCAGCAACCATTCTCCAACCCGTAAATTTCCGCCAGCATGGCGGTCAGATCGCCGCCTTTGGCAAGATAGTGGGCGTGGGCGCGGTGGCCGCCGAACACGCCGTCCTGCGGTTGCAGCGCCGCACACACGCCAACGGCTACGGCCTCCTGGCCGATGGAAAGGTGAACGGGGCAGCGCATCTCCTGCGCGCCGTAACGCTCCGCGATCGCCTCTTCGATACGGCGGATGCGCAGCATGCTGCGAAAGAGCGAGAAGGTCGTCATCCTGCATCCCCCAATGCTTTGCGGACCGAATCGCCCACCAAACCGGGTGAAATATGTTGCATGCACGGCGTATCCTGAATGCAGGAGGACTTCATGCAAGGAATGCATTCCCAGGGCAACGGCGGCGTAATGCGGATCAAACCCGGGCCGTCCACCTCGCTGGAAATGGTCGGGCCGAACAATGCCACCACGGGCTTGCCAAGGCCCAGCGCGATGTGCAGGCCCAGCGAATCATTGGTAACCAGCAGCCGGCAACCGGCAATCCACTCGATGTAGTCTTCGATGTCGTTGGTGCCCTGCTGCCAGCACACTCCGAAGTCCCGCGACAGATCGGCGTGCAAGGCCTGCCAATGGCTCTCCGGCCAGCGCTTGAGCGGAAACTTGGCGCCTATCAGATGGTTGAGTCCAACATCATGGACGACCCCGGAGCGCGGCTGGTAGCCCAGAACGTACGGCTGGCCCTGGTAGCGGTACCCCAGCATCTCGTAAAGAATCTCCGACCAGGATTTCGCCTTGTGGCGCTTTGCTTCGGGGTCGGTGGTGAAACTCAGCGCTTCATCGGCATGGTCGTAAGATACTGCCATGTGCGTTTGCGGATCGAGCCTGAAACCATAGCGCCGCCAAGCCGGAATGCGGTCGGACACCGCGCAGATACCGGCTTCCTTCTCGAAGTTGATGACAATGTCGAACCACTCGGAAAGCAGCAGGTGGGGCGTGAACGGATTGACCACCAGCAGCCGGTGGATAAAGGGATTCCCTTTCAAGAGCGAAATACCTTTCTGATCCACCAGCCACGTCACGTGGTACTGCTCGGGCGGAAACAGATGCAGGATCACCGTTGTTCGCAAAATGTCTCCGAGGCTGACAATGCCGCTATCGTCCGGGTCCAGCGTTTCGCTGTATCCCGGCTTGATAATGAGAACGCGCTTGCGGCTGTCTGCTTTCAAGGGCTCAGTGCGGCTCATTGGTTCTCTCGGTCCACGACATCGGGCTTGAAAAACTGCCGCGCCCGTTCGAGATTGTCGATTTTCCCATAAAGATGCGAAGGCATTTCAATATTCCGGATATTGACCGAGGTATGCGGCACGCCGCGGTCGTAATAGCTCTGAAAACGGTCGTTCTTGATCTTGGTGTCGCAGCCGATACACCGGCCGTAGTGGCTGCACGGCCGATAGAGATCGAGATCGGCCATGCTGAATTCGGGGTCGAGCAAATGTCCGACTGGGGCGACGGAATGGCCGGCGAAAAGGCTCGCGCCGTGTTCGGCAAATCGGAACTTTTTCGCCTCCAACGCCGCGAATTCTTTCTGCGGGCCGCCGTGACTCCAGCCTTCATAGAGGAAATAATGGCATCCCCAGACGAAACCCATCGGGTCGAGCAACAGTTCGGTCGTCCGGCATTCGCAATTTAAAGTGGCGGGGTGTATGCCCCGGCTAATCAAGTCGGTAGAGAATGGGTAAAGATAGTGGCCGTACAACTCCCCTTCGTCGACGCCGAGAAACTCCTTGCCTTCGAACGGCACGCGCCCTTCGTAAATGGCCTTCATCTCAGGCGTCACGGCATTTTTCGGATGCTCCACCATATAGATGCCGACATCGCTTTCCGCCTTGTTGGGAGACACCCTGAAACCATAGTCCTTGAGCGCTTCACAACGCTCGACCAGTTCCTCGAAACCGCGATCCTTCCAGGCGCGATTCATCTCATCGGCGTGATAACTGACACGGATCGACGGATAAGGAGCACTGCGTTGAAATTTGGCTTGCTGTCCATTGAGGTTGCGGGCAAAAACATCCGGCTTCAACGCGAAATTGGTCAGCAAGTCGAAATAGTGCGGAACATCGGGCAGAATCAAGCCCAGTCCTTTGCCGCCCCAATAGAGCATCGGTTCGCCCCCTTGCAAGGTAACCGGCAAATCTTGCCGAAAAGGGATGCGTTGCAGTGCGGCAACCCATTCTGCGGGGGTCAGGCTCTTCCGCGCCGATTTGCTTTCAATCGGAAAAAGCGCGCTCCTCCGTCCCATTTGTTCCGGATCGTTGATGCAATAGCTGCAATTGAGATTGCACTCAAGAGTCAGAAAGAGGCCTATATAATTTAACGTACCCGGTAACTGTAAGAGGGGCAACGCCATATGTTACTTACCTTTCGATTGTACGTATTCCCGCCAAAGCTGCCGGTATTCCTGCTCTACCGCCCGGACATAGGCTTGCTGATCACCGATGACCGAGGTGGTAAAAATCTCCCGCATCTGGCCGCGCAGCGCGGCCAGTGCAGCGATATCCTGCGCCTTCCGCACGGCTAATTCAACATATTGCTCCGGCGTCTCGGCAATCCAGTCGGTGAGACCCAATGTCGTCAGAATCGAAGCCGACAATCTTCCAACCAATGTCGGCCAGCGCAGCGTGACCACCGGGATGCCCATCATCAAACCTTCCAGCGCCGTCACTCCGCCCCCGTGCGGAAACGGATCAAGGGCGATATCGATCTGGTTAAAGGCCGCCATGTGATCGTGCCAGGATGTTTTCCCCAGCAAGGTGATGCGTTCGGGATCGACCCCGGCTTCGATGAAACGCGCGGCGACCTGATCTCTCGTGCCGGCATCATCCAGTTCGACGGTTTTGAGCACCATTCTGCTGCCGGGGGTGGCCAACAATACCCGCGCCCACGCCTTGAAGGCTTCATCCGACGCTTTGGCCAACCGGTTGAACGAACCGAAAGTCACCCCTTGCGCCGACAACGCCGGCAACGCATTGACCGCGGGAAAAGTGTCGGGAAAAAACGCGCCGACCACGTTGGGCAAATAGCGCACTTCCTCCGCATAATATTGCTTCTCTTCCGGCGGCACCACGACCGGATCGGCCAGAAACACATCCATGGCCTTCATCCCGGTCCCCCCGATATACCCCCAGGCCGTAATCTGGATGGGCGCCGGCTTTCTGGCGAACACCAGCAATCGATTGCCGGCGGAGTGCCCAGACAGGTCGACCAGGATGTCGATCTCGTCTTGCCGGATCAGATCGGCAACGGCTGCGTCCGACAAGCCGACGATCTTCCTCCAGCAGGTTACGCTTCGCTGGAATAGGTGGGTATGCGAGACCTCAATGGCTGAATTGGAATAGGCGAATACCTCAAATGACGAGGGATCGAACTTGACCAGCATTGCCCCGAATACGAAAGCCGCGGAATGTATCCTGAAATCGGCGGAAACATAACCTATGCGCAGGCGGCGCTCCGGGTCCGGAACATTGGGAAACGACAGGTCGCCGCTTAGGGCTGCCGCGCAAGCTTCGCTCCAGCGCTTGCGCTCGGCCTGGAGGGTTGGCGTGTCCGCCCCAACCATCATGTCGAGGGTGAAGATCAAATTGCTGTAGGCCGACGCATAATCCGGCCTGATCGAAAGTGCCTGCCGGTAGCTGGCGGCCGCTTCTTCCAACTCGCCTTGAGCCAGGAGAGCGCCCCCCAAATTATTGTACGCCCCGGCGTAATTCGGCTCCATCAGAAGAGCCTGCCTGCAACAGACGGCCGCCTCTTCCTGCCGGCCTTGACCCAGGAGCGCCCCACCCAGATTACAGTGCGCCTCGACCAAATCCGGCTTGATCGACAGTGCCTGCCGGTAGCAGGCGGCCGCTCCCTCCAGCCAGCCTTGGGCCTGGAGTGCTAGCCCCAAATCACAAAATGCTTCGGCATAATCCGGCTTGATCGATAGTGCCCGTTGGTAGCAGACGACTGCTTCATCCAGGCGGCCCAGGCTCTTGAACGCATTCCCCAGATTATGATGCGCATCGGCAAAGTCCGGCTTGAGTGAAATGGCTTTTTGGCAGCTCTCGACCGCGGCTTCCGGCTTGCCTTGATCCTTGAACAGGGTGCCCAGATTGTTGTGGACCTCCGCCAAATCAGGGTCGATTCCGAGGGCTCGGTCATAGCTGGCGCGCGCCTCTTCCAGCTTACCCTGCGCTTGGAACGCATCCCCCAGGTTATTGTGTGCCCTGGCATAGTCCGGCTTGAGCGAAATGGCTTTTTCGTAGCTGGCGACCGCCCCGGCCAACTTCCCTTGCTCCTTGAGCGCATTGCCCAGGTTATAGTGTGCCTCGGCATGATCCGGCTTGAGCGAGACGGCTTTCCGGTAGCTGGCGACGGCTTCCGCCAGCTCGCCTTGTTCCTTGAGCGCGTTACCCAGGTTATTGTGCGCATCGGCAAAATTCGGCACCAACTCCAGAGCCTTGCCGATCAGTTCGACGGCGACATCATGCATGCCTATTTGATAAGCCATCACTCCCATAAGGTGCCAAGGGTCCGGATGGCTGGGGGCCACCTGAAGGATTTGCTGACAAACGGCTTCCGCCTCGATCAGTCGTCCGGCTTGATGGTGCCCGATGGCAACCTGCACGGCATCGGCAATTTCCCTATCCGTTGGACCGCGGCTCGCAGGCTGCTCACTTTCCAGCTGCAAGCAGCACTGTTTGTGCTTCTTCCCGCTCCCGCATGGGCAAGGCTGGTTACGTCCGCTATGTTTCATAATGTCAAATCCCGGAAACGGGGATGAAACTCCCGTTTTCTTTCGATGCGTGGCCTACCCTAGTCAGCATGAAGGTATGCAACCCAATTGTTGATATACTGACGCGCTATTTAATCCGATCAAATTCATCATGTCCATCATAATCAAGACCCCGGAAGAAATCGAAAAAATGCGCGTCGCCGGCCGGCTGGCGGCCGAATTGCTCGATTATATCGGGCCTTATGTCAAAGCGGGCATCAGCACCGACGAGCTGGACAAACTCTGCCACGACTATACCGTGAACGTGCAGGATGCGATCCCCGCTCCGCTGAATTATGCGCCTTCGGGCCATCGCCCCTACCCGAAATCGATCTGCACTTCGGTCAACCACCAGGTTTGCCACGGTGTGCCGAGCGAAAAAAAGCTCAAGAACGGCGACATCGTCAATATCGATGTCACCACCATCAAGGATGGCTTCCACGGGGATTCCAGCCGAATGTACTACGTAGGCGAACCGTCCATCCAGGCCAGGCGCTTGTGCGAAACGACGTTCGAGTGCATGTGGCTCGGCATCGCGGCGATCAAGCCGGGCGCCCATTTGGGCGACGTCGGGCAGATCATCCAGAAGCACGCCGAGGCGCGCGGCTACAGCGTGGTGCGCGAGTTCTGCGGCCACGGCATCGGCCGGGAATTCCACGAAGAGCCGCAGGTACTGCACTACGGCAAGGCGGGAACCGGCGTCGAACTGGCTCCGGGCATGATTTTCACGGTGGAGCCGATGATCAACGCCGGCAAGCGCGACATCCGCCAACTCGGCGACGGCTGGTCCATCGTCACCAAGGATCACAGCCTGTCGGCGCAATGGGAGCATACCGTTCTGGTCACTGAAACGGGCTACGAAGTATTGACCGTATCCGCCGGGTCGCCGCCGAAGCCTGCTTTCATCGACTGACGCCCGCGATGGATCAAGCAACGTCCACTGCCGCGCATTGGCGCGGCGTTCTCCAGCGAGGCAGGGCCGAACTGCGCCGGAGCTACCTCGACACCGGCAACGGCCCGCCCCTGCTGCACGGCCATAGCAGGCTGGTGGACGGCTTGCTGGAATCGGTCTGGCGCCAGGCCGCCCTGCCCGCCTCGATCGCACTGGTCGCCGTCGGCGGCTACGGACGCAAGCAGCTTTATCCCGGTTCGGACATCGATCTGCTGATTCTGCTGCCGGCGGCGCTGGACGACGCGCTCGGACAGAAGCTGGAACAACTCGTCGGCCTGTTGTGGGACATCGGTCTGGAGGTCGGCCACAGCGTGCGCACGCTGGACGAATGCCTGGACGAAGCCAAAGACATCACGGTCCAGACCAATCTGCTCGAAGCGCGATTCCTGGCCGGAAACCGTCAGCTATCTCAAAACCTTGCCGATACCGTGCGGAAAAACCTCAATGTGCGAGCATTTTTCGAGGCCAAATTGCTGGAGCAGCAGCAGCGCCACGCCCGCTTCCACGACACCGCCTACAACCTCGAACCCAACCTGAAGGAAAGCCCCGGTGGCCTGAGGGACCTGCAAACCGTCCTGTGGGTGAGCCGCTCCGTCGGCCTGGGCAACTCGTGGCAACAACTGGCGGCCGCCTCCGTCGTCACCGCGCAGGAAGCGCGGCAGATCAGGCGCCACGAGCTTTTCGTGGAGAACCTGCGCATCCGGCTGCATTACCTCGCCAAGCGACGCGAAGACCGGCTCCTGTTCGACTACCAGTCGCCCCTCGCGGAGCAATACGGCTTTGCCGACAACGCTCAGCGCAGGGCCAGCGAACAGCTGATGCAGCGCTATTACGTCACCGCCAAGGCGGTGGGCCTGCTTAACGAAATCCTGTTGCGCAGCCTGCGGGAACGGATTTTTCCCGCGGACAGCCAGTCGATCGCGCCGATCAACGAACGCTTCCAGGCCCACAACGGATTGCTCGAAATCACCGACGACAATGTATTCCAGCACGAGCCCGGCGCCATCCTGGAAAGCTTCCTGCTTCTGCAGCGGCACCCCGAGCTCGGCGGGATGAGCGCGGCCACCTTGCGCGCGGTGTGGCGCGCGGCACCAAAAATAAACGCCGCCTTTCGGCGCGAGCCGCGCAACCGGCAGATGTTCATGGATATCCTGCGCGAGCCGCGCGGGCTCACCCACGAGTTGCGCAGGATGAACCAGCTCGGCGTCCTGGGACGGTTCATTCCGGGTTTCGGGCGCATTGTCGGACAGATGCAGCACGACCTGTTCCATGTTTACACGGTGGACGAACACATCATGATGGTCGTGCGCAATCTGCGCCGCTTCACCGTGCCCGAATTCGCCCACGAATACCCGCTGGCCAGCGCGCTCATCAACGGCTTCGACCATCCCGAACTGCTTTATCTGGCCGGACTTTTCCACGATGTCGCCAAAGGGCGCGGCGGCGACCACTCCTCGCTGGGCGCGAGGGATGCCCTGCGCTTCTGCAAACAGCACGGACTGAGCCGGGAACACGCTGAAATAGTGGCCTGGCTGGTGGAAAACCACCTGGTGATGTCGGCTACCGCACAGAAGCAAGACTTGAGCGACCCCGACGTGATCGAGGCGTTTGCCGACCGCGTCCGCGATCAGCGCCATCTGGTTGCACTCTACCTGCTGACGGTGGCCGATATTCGCGGCACCAGCCCGAGCGTGTGGAATGCCTGGAAAGGCAAGCTGCTGGAAAACCTGTTCCGGGCCGCAACGCGCCACCTCTCCGGCGGAGCCGCGCCGCTGGAAACCCACTTGCAGGCCAGGCAAGCCGCCGCATTATCCATCCTCCGGCTCTACGCTTTCGACAGCGACGCGCACCAGGCATTGTGGGCGAAGCTTGAGCCGAGCTATTTCCTGCGGCATGAGGCGCAGGAAATAGCCTGGCACAGCCGCGTCCTCTACGGCAAGGTCGATACCGTGCAGCCAGTCGTCAAAGCGCGCCTGAGCCCGGCCGGCGAAGGCATCCAGGTCATGATCTACACGCCGGACCGGGACGACCTGTTCGCCCGGATTTGCAGTTTTTTCGAGCGTAACGATTTCAATATCGTCGAGGCGAAAATCCACACCAGCCGCCACGGCTACGCCTTGGACAGCTTCGTGGTGCTCGATGAAGCCAACCGCTCCGCGCAGTACCGCGACCTGCTGGGTTTCGTCGAATACGAGATGGCGCAGCGCCTGATCCAGGCCGCTCCGCTGGAACCGCCCCTGCAAGGGCGATTGAGCCGCCATCTCAAGCACTTCCCTATTACGCCGGAAATCGCCATCCGGCCGGACGAAAAGAGGGTTTACCATGTCCTGTCCATCGTCGCCGGGGACCGTCCAGGACTATTGTCACGCATTGCCCAGGTACTACTCAAACACCACGTCCATTTGCGTACGGCCAAGATCGCAACGCTGGGCGAACGCGCCGAGGATGCGTTCCTGATCGCCGGCGATGAACTCGAAAACGCCAACGCGGTGCTGCGCCTGGAAACCGACTTGCTGCAACAGTTGCAGACCTGAAAATTTCCGAAAACCCCGCCTGCATTTCCCTGATATCGATTAGAATACGCCCCGGCCCTTACTTCAAAGACAGCTCGACGAAATCATGGTATTCCCAAAAAAAATCAATGCGGCAGCAGTTCTGCTCCTTATCCTCGCCGGTTTCCTGTTCACCGCCAGCGGAGCGCACGCCTCAGAATCCGGCAGCAAGGAGGGTGGGGGCTTGTATGCCAGACTCGAACCGTTCACAGTCAACTTGCTGGGATTATCCCAATACCTTCAAGTCGCCATCACACTGAAACTGGCCAAGCCCGAAGTGGAGGAAGCGATCAAGGCGAATATGCCCATCATTCGCCATGAAGTCATTCTTTTGCTCAGCAGCAAAGAAGCAAGCCAAATCTCATCATTCGACGGCAAGCAAAAGCTGATGGAGGAAACCAAACAAGCCATCAACAAGGTCCTCAAACATACCGAAAAAGATGGCGTCGCAAACACGCTTTTTGAATCGTTCATCATCCAGTAAACGTTTTTGTAAATCGATTTTGCAACGAGGTGCGGACTTGATCGGTTTTCCAGCCAGGACTTCTCAGGGTACGCTTGGCAGCTTCAATTGTGGCGCGAGCCGTTCGGTGTCGCCCTTTTCCAATCGATAAATCCAGGCCAGCAACTCGGCCACGGCAAAATAAAGCTCCGGCGGAATATGCTGGTCCAGATCGACCTGCATCAATAGCGACACCAGTTCGGGCGACTCGTGCACGTAGATGCCGGCATCCTTGGCGCGCTCGATGATCGCTTCGGCCAGCAGACCGCGCCCCTTCGCCACCACCTGCGGCGCGGCCTTGCCGGCGCTGTAGGCCAGCGCCACTGCGAGATGCTGGCCATCAGGATTTTTCATGCGCCTCAACCGACATGCCGAGCAGATGCAGACCGGATGTTTCCATGGCACGGCGCAGGCTGTCTTGCGCGCCTTTCATGAGTTCCGCCGTGCCGTCGTCCGCCTTGAGATTGATGCGCAAACCCTGCGGCGTAATCGCCAGCGCAGCCTGAACGTCGCCCAGCCTGGGCAATTGCAGACGCAAGCTGGTCTGCCAGTGGGGCACATCTTCGGCGCTGCCGCCGCGCGCATTTCGCTCCTCTACCCGCCATTCCATCGCCTGACCGGGCCAGACCTGCCCCTGCCACACGATCTGGTGCGTATCGAGCGTTTGCAACTGTTGTTGCACCAAAGGCACGGCGTCGGCATGAACCGGCAGCTTCGGTGCGCCCTGTGCGAACGCCGCATCGGACATTGCGACGGCTGACGTGTTTTTTTGCACCGGCTCGGCCGTTGCCCCCGGTGCCGAATTTATTGTCGGCAGCTTGGCTTGCGGCTCTTGCTGCAAATCCGCCAGTTTCCGTTCGCCCGCCACCCATTGCGCCTGGTGCGACTCATAAAACAGCCCGCTTTGGGACAGCGCATTGCGCAAAATGCCGGAAAACTCCCTGATATCGGCAGGGGCTGCCGGAAGCAGCGGCGACGACCGGGTTAGCGGGGTAGGCATTCCATCCTCGGGCGCCGAAATCTTCTGCAACAGGCCGCCGAGAAACCGCGCCGTGTCGCTCAGCGTAACCGGGGATTTGGCATCGGCAACATTGGCGGCTGCGGCAGCCAGGTCGCGGGTGAGCACGAAGGTCAGGCGCGGCTGGTTGGAAATGAAAGTCAATTCGAGCTGTTCGCCCGGCTGGGTATTCCGGGGCAGGTTCATGTCCAGCACCTGGTCGCCGATCTGTACCTGGAAACGCCCATTCGGCAGGTTGGCCAACACCATTGCGCTCAAACGTTGTCCAGGCACCCATTGGGGTTCCGCCAACGGCGTCTGCGCAACCTCTACCAGGGGAGGCGCCGACGTTTTGATCAGGAATTGCAGCTGATTTAAAACGTCGTTATGGATCATGATGACGGGTGGCGATGCAGGGCGACGATCAGTTCCGCCTCGCCGCGCGAGATTCCGCAACTGGCGGCCACTTCACCGACATCGAGGCCCTGCTGCGCCATCTGAATGGCCTGGGTATAGGGCGTCACGGCGACTTGCTGCGCCTTCAACTGATCGACTTCCGTTTGCAGCAGATTGACTTGCTGATGCAATTGGCTGAGTTCCAGTTCCAGAGCCTGCAATTCCCGGCTCTGGGCATGCGCCTCCGCGCCTTTTTGCCAAACCCGCCAACCGCGTGGCTTGGCCGAGCGCATCAGGAGCAGCATCTCGGCGATGTAGACCGCCAGCACCAGCACCGCGCCAATCAGCAGCTCACGCCAGGTAATGACGAAGGATTCCAAAGGTTCGAGTCTCGGCTTGAAAAATGAGCATTACAATATCATTCCGTGCCAATTTTACCAACTGGTCAGGCATAGTCATCGATTCTACGGCCAGGATCGGGATGCCTGCTTTCCGGCTTTTCGTTGGGCGATTCCGGGCGAGGCTTGCGCTTGTTATCTCGTTTGAATTTGTCCAGTGACGAACGCTTGTCGTCCGGTTGGATAGGGAGAGAATGTTCCAGACCGCCGACCGGTTCCGTAGCAGCCCAAAGACGGATCAAAACCGGATCGGGTTTGGATGGTGCAGGGAAAGGCATTATATCCCTCCGCTTGTTAGATTTCCTTCCACACTATACCCGCCACATGCGACGACAGTGAACTCCGAACCGCTCCGCGCCCTACGGGTGCATCGAACCACAGACTTACGCACCTGTTCTGTAGGGATATTCGGCAAAGCATGAAATATTGGCTAAAGTTTCTTCTTTTGAGATCGTTAATGAATCTGCAAGCATCCTGTCGTCAGGCAGCAAGCGAGCAAGATAAAAAAATTAAATCTTCACCCTAAAGTTTCAAGCCAATCAACCGATAAATAGCTTAACAGCGGTTTAGTGCCTCACGACACCAAAGGCGAACCGAGGTTGATGGCTCCGAAAGCCATATTTATCGCAACCCGTAATCAAAGGAGAATCACCATGGCACAAGTCATCAACACCAACGTTGCCTCCCTGTTCGCCGGCGCCGCCCTGAACAAATCGTCTCTCGCCCTGCAAACCGCCCAGGAGCGCCTCTCCTCCGGCCTGCGCATCAACAGTGCCAAGGATGATGCCACCGGCCTGGTCACCGCTACCGGCTATGACAGCCAGATTCGCGGCACGAACATGGCAATTCGCAGCGCCAATAACGGCATTTCGACTGCGCAGACGAACGACGGCTATGCGGCCCAAATCACCGAGAACCTGCAGCGCCTGCGCGAAATCGCGGTGCAACTGGGCGGTACGGCTACCGGCGCGGAAACCACTGCACTTGTCGCGGAAAACTCGCGCATCGCCGGGCTGACATCCGCCACCGGTTCCGTGGTGATCAACTCGAACGGGGGCACGGTTACCGGCGCCGGCACCGCGGTAGCCGTCGCCACCGGCTCTACGGTTAGCGGCATCGATGCGGATATCGCCGCCGTGGCGACCTCTCGTGCCAAGTTCGGTGCGGACATGGCGACTTTTGCATCCGCCGTCGCCTCCATGCAGGTTGCTTCGGTGAACCTGTCCGCTTCGTATAGCCGCATCATGGACACCGACTATGCGGCGGAAACTGCAAGCATGACCCGCAACAACATCCTGCAACAAGCGGGTACGGCGGTACTGGCACAAGCGAACCAAACGCCGAATACGGTGCTGACTTTGTTGCGTTAAGCAGTTAATATGATAAATCCT
Source organism: Sulfuricella sp. (assembly GCA_023266195.1). Classification (GTDB taxonomy): domain Bacteria; phylum Pseudomonadota; class Gammaproteobacteria; order Burkholderiales; family Sulfuricellaceae; genus Sulfuricella. The sequence continues at coordinate 30,054 of JAHFRP010000002.1, read as the reverse complement.
TGGCCGGGCAACCGGTCGGGGATTTGGCGTAAAGGAGATCCGGGATGATCATCCAGAATACAAACCTCGCGAATCAGCCCGCGCTGCCTGACATCCGTGTCGGCGCCGCCGCGCCCAGTGTCGCTGCCGGCGCTACGCCTCATGCTGCTCCTAAACAGCAACCCTCAGCCGAACAACTGAAGAACGCAGTGGATGTAATCAACAAAGCATTGCAGCAATCGAACCATAGCCTGGAATTCAGTTTGGACAATCAAACTAAAACAGCGGTGGTCAAGATCATCGACACCAGCACCGGCCAGTTGATTTGCCAGATTCCGTCGCAAGCGACGTTGGCGATTTCACAAGAAATAGATCAGATCCAGCAGGGTCTATTGTTGAAGCATAAGGCTTAAGTTCCGGAGGCCGATCATGGCAACCAGCTCAGTAGCTTCGTCAAGCGCGGGCACCCTTGATGTCGCGTCCCTCGTCTCGCAGTTGATGGCGATCGAGCGTCAACCCATCGACAAGCTCAACACCCAGATTAGCAGCTACCAGACCAAGATTTCGTCTTTCGGCACGCTCAGCGGAATGGTTTCCAGTTTTCAAACCGCATTGCAGGGTTTAAATACCAGTTTGTCGGCAAACAGCGCCACATCGTCCGACACCGGCGTTTTTTCTGCCGCGGCCGCCAGCACGGCGGTGCCGGGTACTTATGCCCTGAGTGTGACCAATCTGGCACAGTCGCAGAACCTGGTTGCAGCGGGACAAGCCAGCAGCACCGCCACCATCGGCGATGGAACGGCAACGACGATCACTTTCGATTTCGGCACCATCAGCGGCGGCACGCTGACTGCGGGAATTTACAGCGGCGCCGCTTTTACCTCCAACGGCAGCGGCACCAAGAGCATCACCATCGATGGTACCAACAACACGCTGCAAGGCATCAGGGACGCAATCAATGCCGCCAAGATGGGCGTAACCGCGACCATCGTCAACGACGGCAGCGGCACCCCCTATCGTCTCGCCCTGTCTTCGACAAGCTCCGGCATCAGCAATAGCCTCAAAATCAGCGCCAGCGGGGGCGATGGTACCCTGGGCGCCTTGTTGGGGTACGACCCCGCCGGCACACAAAACCTGACCCAGACCGTCGCGGCCCAAAATGCCAGCGCCACGGTAAACGGCATCGCGATCACCAGCGCTTCGAACACCGTCACCGATGCAATACAAGGCGTCACGCTTACGCTAAAAAACCTTACAACCGCGCCAACCACCCTGACGGTAGCGCATGATTCAGCGGCAATCGGCACGGCGGTATCGGGCTTTGTCGATGCTTATAACGCCTTGTACAGCCAGCTCAAGTCCCGCTCCGCCTACGCTACCGCCGGCACTCAGGCCCCGGCTTTATCGGGTGACGGAACGGTACGCCTCATGATGGATCAACTGCGCGGCGTTTTTAATACGGCTGCGAGCGGCGGCACCCTGACCACGCTCTCTCAAGTCGGCGTCTCATTTCAGACGGATGGCTCCCTGAAACTGGACAGCAGCAAACTCAGCAGTGCGATGTCGAGCAACTTCAGCGACGTAACCAACCTGTTTACTTCGGGAACGGGTTTTGCCACCAGACTGATCGCATGGGCGCAGTCCACCCTCACCCCTGGGGGCTTGATCGACACGCGCACCCAAAGCCTGAACGCATCCATCAAAGGCTATAACGATCAGATCAGCCGGCTGGAAGTCCGGATGGCAACCTTGCAAAAACAATATACTACGCAATACAGCAACCTCAACATGTTGTTGAGCAGCATGAATAGCACCAGCGCCTATCTTAGCCAACAACTCTCCAAGACCTCATCATGAACTCAACTGCCGCCATCAAAGCCTACAACACCGTCGGTCTGGAATCCGAGATCATCGGCGCCGACCCGCACAAACTCATTTCGCTTCTGTACCAAGGCGCGCTACTGGAAATCGCCAACGCAAAAAACGGGATATTGCGCAAGGAAAACATGGCCAAGGGTGCAGCGATTTCCCGAACTATCGCCATCATCGGCGAGGGGCTGAACGCCAGCCTGGATAAAAATGTCGGCGGTGAATTGGCGCAGAATTTGTCCTCGTTATACGACTACATGATCCTTCGCCTGGTTGCTGCCAATTTAAAAAACGACACCGCGATTTTGGATGAAGTGGCGCGCCTGTTGACGGAATTAAAGGGAGCCTGGGACAGCATACGCCCCAATAACGTGCAATCCCCAAGTGTCTCGGCCAATGCGCAACGTAGCTATGCCAGGGGATAAGTAAATGAGCTCGGCTCGAGTCATTGTAAATTACGAATCGCTATCTATTCTGACCGGGCAAATGCGTGAAGCTGCTGTGCATGGAGAATGGGACCGTGTGATCGGCATCGAGAAACAATGCAGCGAACTGATTGCCGACATGAAACTGCTTGATGCCGAGGTGACGCTGGATGGGGCTGCACGTCAACGCAAAACCGAACTGATTGGTAAAATCCTGGCCGACGATGCCGAAATTCGCAACCTGACCCAAGCCTGGATGGGGCAGCTGCAAACCAGCATGCAGAGCCTCCGCCAGGAGCAGCGCTTGCTCCACGCATATGGTGCTTGACCTCATGCTGTTTGCTATTAGGGACGGCCACTAAAACTTAAAATGTCCATTGGAACCCGGAGTCCACGATCGCATATTACACATCAGCTATGTTACCGCGAATCAGCTAATGGATAATCCGGGTATAATTCATCAGGCAGCAAATAACGACAACCTCGACAGAGAAATGAAATCGACTTTTTCCAACGCCCAGATTTGTCCAAATTACCGGGCCCAATAAAGTACTTAGCTACCCTGCCGGATGGCTTCATTGCAGTTCAGGGGGAGGCAGCATCCTGAGTCAAACAGCTTCTCCCCAATTTGTCGCCCTATTCAACGTCCAAATACCGCCGCCTTGCCCAGCTCCCGCTCGATCTCCAGCAGCCGGTTGTATTTGGCGATACGCTCCGAGCGGCAAGCCGAGCCGGTCTTGATCTGCCCGCCGCCCATGGCCACGGCGAAATCGGCCATGAAGCTGTCTTCCGTCTCGCCCGAGCGGTGGGAAATGACGTAGCCCCAGCCGGCCTTGCGGCACAGGTGGATGGCGGCGACGGTTTCGGTCACGGTGCCGATCTGGTTGAGCTTGATCAGCGCGGCGTTGCAGGATTTTTCCTCGATCGCGCGGGCGATGAATTTGGTGTTGGTCACCAGGTTGTCGTCGCCGACGATCTGGATTTTTCCGCCGAGCACGGCGGTGTGCTCGCGGAAGCCTTCCCAGTCGTTTTCGGCCAGGCCGTCCTCGATGGAAACGATGGGGTATTTCTCCACCCACTGCCTGAGCAGGGCCGTCATCTCGGACGCGCTCTTGTCGCCCTGGCCGCTGCGGGTGAGGCGGTATTTGCCGTTCTCGTAAAACGAGCTCGCCGCCAGGTCGAGGGCGATGGCGATATCCTTGCCGGGCCGGAAGCCGGCGGCCTCGATCGCCGCCACGATCAGCTCGCAGGCTTCGTCGTTGCTCTTCACCTGCGGCGCGAAGCCGCCCTCGTCGCCGACGCTGGTGGCGTAGCCCCGTTCGGCGAGTATTTTCTTCAGGGCATGAAAAGTCTCGGCACCGAAGCGCAGCGCTTCGGCGAAATTCGGCGCGCCGAGCGGGAAAATCATGAATTCCTGGAAATCCATACCGGAATCGGCGTGCTTGCCGCCGTTCAGCACATTCATCATCGGCACCGGAATGTGCACGGCGCCCGCCCCGCCCAGGTAGGCGTAAAGCGGCAGTCCGCTGGCCTGGGCGGCGGCGCGGGCGACCGCCTGCGACACGCCAAGGATCGCATTGGCGCCCAGTTTGGCCTTGTTCGGCGTGCCGTCCAGTTCGATCATGAGCAGGTCGATTTGGGCTTGGCGACGCGGGTCCTGGCCGATCAGCGCCGGCGCGATCAGGTCGTTGACGTTGGCCACCGCCTGCAACACGCCCTTGCCGCCGTAGCGCTTCTTGTCGCCGTCGCGCAGCTCCACCGCCTCGTGTTCCCCGGTGGAGGCGCCTGAGGGAACCGACGCGGTTGCGACGGTGCCGTCGTCCAGGCGGAGATTGACCCGCACGGTCGGATTGCCGCGCGAATCGAGGATTTCCAGGGCGTCGATGGATTGGATGCGTGGGAACATGGCCGTTTTCCTTTCGGTTTCGATAATGCCTCAGTATGTACCAGATGCGTGAACACTTCGTGACGGCACCCAGAATTTTAGCAGCGCGGCGGCCAGCATGGCGCATCCGGCGGCAAATCCGAAGGCGGCGGCCGGGCTCAACGCCTGCCAAAGCCAGCCGAACGACAGCGAAGCCGGCAGCAGCATGACGCCGGCGGTCAGGTTGAACCAGCCATAGGCGGTGCCGAGCAGTTCCTTCGGGGCAAGGTCGGCCACCAGGGCCTTTTCCGCACCCTCGGTGGCGGCCATGAACAGACCGTAGAAGGCGAACAGCGGCCATAGCAGCCACAGGTTGTGCCCGTTCAGGCCGAGCAGCAGATAGAACAGGCCGTAAACCAGCCAGCCGCCGACGATCAGCCGGGTTCGGCCAAGGCGGTCGGACAGCGCCGACAGCGGCGTGGAAAACAGCATGGCGGTGAACGACACCAGCGCCCACAGCAGCGGCACCTGGAATTCCGGCATCCCCATGTCCCTGGCGCGCAAGAGCAGGAACATGTTGGACGAGTTGCCCAGCGTAAACAGCGCCAGCACCGCGAGATAGCGCTTGAATGCGGGCGGAAAGCCGTGCAGCGTCCAGCTGAAGGCCGACTTGTGCTGCGGCATCTCGCGCTGGGGTTCGCGGATCGAGAGCGCCAAGCCGACCGTGACGACCCCCGGCAGCAAAGTCCACAGCAAAATTTCGCGGATCGGCATGCCGCGCGACAGCATCCAGGCCGCGAGCAGCGGCCCGGCCACCGCGCCGGCGTTGTCCATGGCGCGGTGAAATCCGAACGCCAGGCCGCGCTGGTTCGGCGCCACGCAGAGCGCCAGCATGGCGTCGCGGGGCGAGGTGCGCAGGCCCTTGCCGGCCCGGTCGGCGAAGCGCAGCACCAGCACCACCGGCCAGGCGCTCGCCAGGGCGATCAGCGGGCGGCTCAGCGCGGCGAGGCTGTAGCCGCCCACCACCCAGTATTTTGTAGTGCGCATCCGGTCGGCCATCACGCCGCCAAACAGCTTGAGCAGGCTGCCGGTCGCCTCGGCGACGCCTTCGATCAGGCCCAGCGCCTTCGGCCCGGCCATCAGCACCGAAGCCAGGTAAAGCGGCACAAGGGGATAAACCAGATCGCTCGCCGCATCGTTGAAGAAACTCACCAGGCCGAGCAGCCAGACCGTGGAGGGCAGCGCGAACAAAGCCTTCAGCATGGCGGATTCCTTTTCAACGCAGGACGGCAAGCCAGCCGGCCAACGCCAGCAGGGTAAAAAACAGCACCGGCACGGTCAACACGATGCCGGCGCGGAAATACTGTCCCCAGCCGATTTTCATGCCGCGATTTTCCAGCACGTGCAGCCACAGCAGCGTGGCGAGACTGCCGAGCGGGGTGATTTTAGGCCCCAAGTCGCAGCCGATCACGTTGGCGTAGATCATCGCCTCGCGGATCAGCGGGTCGAGCTGGGCATCGTGGATGGCGAGGCTGCCGATCATCACCGTCGGCATGTTGTTCATCACCGCCGACAGGCCGGCAAAGAGGAAGCCGGTGCCTACCGTGGCGGCACCGTATCCCCAGCCCTGCATGCCTTCCAGGAGGCGGGCCAGCTCATGGGTCAGGCCCTGATTGCGCAGGCCGAACACCACCAGATACATCCCGAGTGAAAACAGCACCACCTGCCACGGCGCTTCGCGCAGCAGGGTCATCACAGGAATTCCCCCCTTTGGCTGGCGCGGCAGCCAGTGCTCGCGCAACGCCGCCAGGACCAGGATCAGGGCCGCGCTGCCGGTGACGGCGGAAACCGGCAGCCCGAGCGAACGTGCGGCGAAATAACCGACCAGCAGCAAGCCCAGCACGGCCCAGCCGGTGTAGAAAACGAACGGGTCGAGAATGGCGTCCTTCGGCTGATCCAGCGCATCGACATCGAACCGCGGCGGCAGCTCGCGGCGGAAGAACAGCCACAACACCAACAAGGTGGCGGCCAGGGAAGCCAGGTTGACCGGAAACATCACCGCGGCGTACTGGGCAAAGGAAATATGGAAATAGTTGGCGGTGACGATGTTGACCAGGTTGGAGATCATCAGCGGCAGGCTGGTGGTGTCGATCACGAAGCCAGTCGCCATGATGAAGGCCAGCGTCGCGCCCGGCTTGAAACGCAGCGCCCGCATCATCTCGAATACCAGCGGCGTCAGGATCAGCACGCCGCCATCGTTCGCGAAGAGCGCCGCCACCGCCGCGCCGAGCAGAACGATCAAGAGGAACAGGTAATGGCCGTAGCCCCTGCCCCAGCGCGCCACGTGCAGCGCCGCCCACTCGAAAAAGCCGGCGGCGTCGAGCACCAGCGACAGCAGGATCAGGGCGATGAAAGTGAAGGTGGCGTCCCACACGATACCCCACACCACCGGCACGTCGTCCAGCGTGATCACGCCCAAAGCAAGCGCCGCCGCCGCGCCGCCGAGCGCGCTCCAGCCAATGCCGAGCCCGCGCGGCTGCCAGATCACCAGGGCCAGGGTAGCGACGAAAATCAGGATGGCGGCAAGCATCTACGGCGCTCCGTCATGGCGATGGCGATGGTGCACATCCGGCAGATGGGGGTGGGAGTGCATCATGGGTTCATGGACGTGGAGATGGGCATGCGGCTCCGGGCCCTCGCTACCGTCATGCTCGTGCTGATGATGGGCATCGTGAATATGGCGGTGCGCATGCTCGAGGTGCTCATGGATATGCTCATGCCCATGCCGCTCGGTCAGCACCACGATCGTTGCCGCCAGCATCAGGAGAGCGGCCAGCGCGAACGCGGCGCTGAGCGGTTCGCCGAGCAGCAGGATGGACACCGCCGCGCCGAGAAATGGCGCGGTGCCGAAATGGGCGGCGGTGCGCGCGCTGCCCAGGTGGCGCAGGGCATGGATGAACAGGACCAGGCTGACGCCGTAGCTGAATGCCCCCAGCAGCAACGCGCCCGCCAACGGCCCGGGCTGCGGCAACCCAGCCCCACCGGCAAATCCCAGGCCGAGGTTGACCGTTCCTGCGGCAAGCCCCTTGACCATGGCGATGGTCATCGGGTTGCCGGTCGAGATATTGCGGGTCAGGTTGTTGTCCAGCGCCCACATCAGGCAGGCGCCGGCAATGGCCAGCAGGCTTGGCGAGAAGGCGTAGGCGGCATCGGGATCGTAGGCGAGCGCCAGGCCGCCCGTCAGCATCAGGAAGGAACCCAGCCAGACGCGCCGCCCCACCGCTTCGCGGAAAAGCGCCGCCGCGAGCAGCGTCGTCAGGACGCCTTCCAGGTTCAGCAACAGGGACGCCGACGAGGCGGGACTGCCGCTCAACCCCCACAACAACAGCACCGGAGCCGCCACGCCGCCGGCCGCCACGGAGCCCGCCAGCCAAGCGTAATCGCTGCCGCGCAGCCCGGATTCGTTTCGGCCGGACAGCGCATCGGGGAAAACGATTATTTTCGCCCCATGAGCGATCAGCAGGCCCAGCCCGCTCCCCAGGTAAAGCAGTCCCGCCAGCATGACGGGCGACGCGCTGCCCAGCAGGAGCTTGGCCAGCGGCGAGCTCACCCCGAACAGGGCAGCCGCCAGCAGCGCAAGCAGGGCATATCGCTGGAAGCGGAAATCGATCACTTTGGATTTAAACCACGTGATCCGGCTCAAGGACGCAGGGGTGGTTCGGGTCGCCGGTTTCCACCTGGATGGTCGGATGGCCGATATGGAAGCGATTGTGCAGGCTGCGCGCGATCTCGCAGATATAGGCGTCGCCGGGGTAGCCGGCCGGCATCACCAGGTGGACGGTCAACGCGCTCTCGGTGGTGCTCATGCCCCAGATGTGCAGGTCGTGCACTTGGCTGACTCCTGGCAAGCCGGCGAGATACGTGCGCACCTCAGCCGGTTCGACCCCGGCGGGCACCGCGTGCAGCGCGAGATTCGCCGCATCGCGCAGCAAACCCCAGGTGCCGAGTATGACCGCACCGACCAGCACCAGGCTGACGGCCGGGTCGAGCCAGAGCCACCCGGAATACACGATGCCGACGCCGGCCAGAACCACGCCGAAAGAGATCGCGGCGTCCGCCGCCATGTGCTGAAAAGCCGCGCGGATGTTCAGGTCGCGCTTTCTCCCAGCCATGAACAGCAGCGCCGTCGCGGTGTTGATCGCCACGCCCAGCGCGGCCACGCCGATGACCACCCCGCCCTCCACAGCGACCGGGTTGACGATGCGATGCATCGCTTCCCAGGCGATTCCGCCCATCACCGCCAGCAGCAAGGCGGCATTGAACAGCGCCGCCAGGATCGTTGAACCGCGCAAGCCGTAGGTGAACCGGCTCGACGGCCGCCGCTGCGAGAGCGCGATCGCCCCCCACGACAGCAGCAGACTCAACACGTCGCCCAGATTGTGGCCGGCATCGGACAGCAGCGCCAACGACTGCGCTTTCAGGCCGTAAATCACTTCCGCCAGGACGAAAGCGATGTTAAGGGAGATACCGACCGCGAAGGCGCGTCCGAAGCTGGCGGGCGCGTGGTCGTGGTGATGAGCATGAGAATGTTCGTGGGAATGACTGTGGTCGTTGGCGTGGTGATCCGTCATCTGCTTATTGATCTCTTTCTCTATTTTTGCATGTCGATACCGTGTTGCCACTGGGCGTCAACCGTTTGCCGCATCATGCGGTTTCCAGGCCGAATCGCCTCGCCAGTTCGGGCAGCAGTCTCGCCCGGATATCATCCCGCACCCGGACAAAACTTTCCAGCGGTTCGCCATGCGGATCGTGGAACGGCATGTGGATGGCAGGAATCGCCCTGGGAAACACCGGGCAGGTTTCCCTGGCGTTGTCGCACACCGTCACCACCAGGTCGATGGGTTCGTTCATCACGCTGTCCACGTCCTTGGGATAAAGCCCATCGGTGGGCAGGCCGGCCAGTTTCAGCGCGGCGACGGCGCCGTCCGCGACCTTCGGCTGGGGCCGTGTGCCGGCGGAAATCGCCCGCACCCGCGGGCCGAGATCGTGGTTGACCAGGGCTTCCGCCATCTGGCTGCGGCACGAGTTGCCGGTGCACAGAATCAATACGGTTTTCGCCATGCCGCTCACCCCTTGCCGCAGCAGCCGCAGCACTCGGTCGGCGCGGACAGCCACAGGTCGATCATGACCTTGCTCGGCACGCTGCCCGAATGCACGACCTTGCCGTCGATCACCACGCCGGGGGTGGACATCACGCCATAGCCCAGGATCGCCGCCATGTCGGTGACTTTTTCCAGGCTGACCTGCACGCCCTTGGCCGTGGCCACCTCCTCGATCAGCTTCGCCGTGGTTTCGCAATTGGCGCAGCCGCTGCCCAGGATCTTGATTTGTTTCATTGCTTCTTTCTCCATTTTCAACTTCCCGGATCAGGGCTTCCGGGATAGCCTCGCAAACACACTCAACAACAGGATTTTCCGCCGGGCGTCGGCGTGCAGCAAACGCCTTCCGCAACACCGATGGCGGACAGCTTCTCGCTTGCCATATCCTTCCGGCACGCCTCGTCGAAGCGCGCGTCGAGAGCCTGCGCCGCCTCGTCGCGGATATGACGGGCGATTTCCACCACCAGATCGATCTGCTCCTGCGCCACGCCGTATTGTTTCAGTTTATCCATCTGGCACAAGCCCTGTTTGGGGTGGTTGGCCGCGATATTGGCGGCGAGCGAAACCAGCGCCACAACGGAAGGATGCAATTCGTTGCTCATGAAGCGACTCCCAGGTAATTGAAGAACGCGCCGACCGCGACGAACGCCATCGCCAGGTAGCCGGCAAACAGCGCCAGCAGCGGCCATTTCGCCACCTTGCGCAAAATCAGCATCTCCGGCAGCGACAGCGCCACCACCGCCATCATGAACGCCAGCACGGTGCCGAGCGGCACGCCCTTGTGCAGCAGCACCTCGGCGACGGGGATGATGCCCACCGCGTCGGAATACAGCGGCACGCCGATCAGCACGGCGCCGATCACCGACAGCAGGCTGCCGTTGCCGGCAATGCCGACGATCAGGTCTTTCGGCACGTAGCCGTGCATGAAGGAGCCGACGCCGACGCCGATCAACACGAACTTCCAGATGCGCCCGACTATTTCCCTGACCTGACCCACGGCATACTCATGGCGGGCCTTGATGGAACGGTCTTCCTCCATGGCCGGCATCTGCCCCATGTGGATTTTCCATACATAGTCTTCGACCCATTGCTCAGGGTGGAACCGCTCCAGCACGAAGCCGCCGAGCAGCGCCACCGACAGGCCGGTCGCCACGTAAATCGCCGTCATTTTCCAGCCGATCACCGACGCCAGCACCACCACCGCCACCTCGTTCACCATCGGGCTGGCGATCAGGAACGACAGCGTCACCCCAAGAGGAATGCCGGCCTCGACGAAACCGATGAACAAAGGCACCGACGAACAGGAGCAGAACGGCGTCACCGCCCCTAGGCCCACCGCCATGAAGCGGCTCGAAACGTTGCCCCGGTCGCGGATGAATTCGCGCACTTTTTCCGGCTTGAGCAGGGCGCGCAGCAGGCCCATGAGGTAGATGACCAGGGTCAGCAACACCATGATCTTGGCCACATCCATCACGAAGAAATGCAGCGCGTCGCCCAGAGGCGACCCCCGCATCCCCGCCAGACGATAAACCAACCAGTCAGCCAGCGCTTCAAACATGATGGGGGTTATCTCCAATGATATGCGCTTGCATATATATGCAAACGCATATCAACAAACACAAGCGTCACGTACAACAACGTGCGGGACGGTTAGCCATCGCTTCCAGGCGCCCGGTGTCCTCGGCATATGCCGCGGACGACGCCGTACCCTGAACCAGCGCTTCCAGCACCCTGTACGCCCACAGCGGCAGCTGCGGATGCATCCGGTAAAACACCCAGGTGCCTTCACGCCTGACGCCGAGCAGACCGGCCTCGCGCATCACCCCGAGGTGGCGCGAAACCTTGGGCTGGGACGTGGCCAGCGCGCAAAACAGCTCGCACACGCAAAGCTCTCCCTCCTTCATCAGCAGCACCAGCAGGCGCCGCCGCGTCTCGTCGGAAAGCGTATCGAAAAATGTCTGCTCGTTGAACATGAGCCTCGATTATATACGCCATATCGTATATATACAAATAGTTCTGGATTCCGGCGATTCCCGGCCACGGTCAGACCAACCGAAATCTATACTTTGCAGGGGAAGTGCCGATTAGTTCCAACTTTGTCATTCTCGCGAAAGCGGGAATCCCGTATTTTCAGTGACATCCAGATTCTCGTCTTCGCAGGAATAACGTTTAATCGATGCCTCCATAGTGGACGACATTTGACCTTTTTCGGCAAGCCTAGTAGAATCCGGTCCTCTTCGGGGTGTAGCGTAGCCTGGTAGCGCGCCTGGTTTGGGACCAGGATGTCGGGAGTTCGAATCTCTCCACCCCGACCAGGATTTGTCCGACAATCTGCCCGTAGCTCAACCGGATAGAGCACCAGCCTTCTAAGCTGGGGGTTACAGGTTCGATTCCTGTCGGGCAGGCCAGTTTGGTCTGTATAATGGTTTATCAGTTTCATCAGTGGTGGCTGTAGCTCAGTTGGTAGAGTCCCGGATTGTGATTCCGGTTGTCGTGGGTTCGAGCCCCATCAGCCACCCCAAAAATTCTCAATAAAAACCGCCACTTAGGCGGTTTTTTATTTCCTGCTATACCTACAGAAAACAGCTATTGGGCACAATTACTGTGCCCGAGTGTGACCGTTTTGTGCCCGTTTTGTGCCCGCACTGTGCCCCTTTTGTATGCGACCGTTTTGTGCCCAAAAAAAACGTTTGACAATTTGGCTACGATCAGGACATACTTAATTTGGCATTGACGAACGCCGCCGGCAACGAGCCGGGGCACAGTGCCAGGTGCAGTTTGCACCGCCTGCCCCAAACCCGCGAATCATGGGGGTAAAACAGGCGGTGAAGGCGAAACCCGAGCCGCCTGCGGCGTAGGGTCCCTAAACTGCATCACGCTAGCCGGAATCTGCGCCGGCAGCGTTTCGAGTCCCTCACGGCGGGATCGCGCGCAGCAAACTCTGTTTTTAGGAGATTTGCGCGTGAACTCGCCATCTATTTCTGCACTGCACCCCCTCTCTCGTGTCACCTGGGATATAGCGACGGCCGTTTCTGGCGTGTCGTATTCGATTCTTAGACGCCACGTTTACCGTCAGACTCTGAGCCCGCTCTTGAAAGGGTTCCCTGAGCCGGCTGCTCGCGGTCGCCGCGTTTTGTGGGTGCTCGCCGACCTTCTGGACTGGCTTAACGACCAACGCACTTACCGAAAAAAAGAAACGCTCCCGGCGCCGGTTCCGGCACCAGCCCCCACGACCACCGGCCGTGCCCGCGCCGGACGGTATACGAACGAGGAAAAAACGACCGCCGAAAAAATGCGGACCACGGTCGCGGAATTGCGCGCTCGTCGTAACGGGGGTGCGAAATGAATCAGCAATCTATTCCGTCGCTCGATTTCCCTCGCGTCACCATGGGGGCACTCACCGCCCCGCCTACTCTCGATTTCGTCCTGCCTGGCCTGCTGGCAGGCACTGTCGGCATGATTTGCGGCACCGGCGCGGTTGGAAAATCGTTCCTGGCTCTACATATCGCCCAGGCCATCGCATGCGGCGTTCCGGTGGCTGGCGGCCTGTGGCCGGCCCCCGCTCGCGGGCGGGTGCTGGTGATCGCCGGGGAGGATCCGGTTCAGATCCTAGAAAACCGGCTCTGGTTGCTAAAACAGACTATGTCGCCGATCGAAATCGAGGCATTTGATGACCTGGCTGACATTCGCACCGGCGCGGGTTTCGATCTGCGCCTGCTGACAAAAACCAATTCCGGCCTGGTCCGTGGTCCGTTTTTCGAGGGGCTGCTGGCTCATGCCGCCGGTTATCGTCTGGCTCTTCTCGACCCGCTAGCGTTTTTGCATGACGCAGATGAAATCGACAATGGAGCGATGACCATGCTGATGATCGTGTGTCAGGAAATCTGCCGGATCACCGGCTGCACCATTATCCTGCTACACCATTTTTCCAAGGCGGGCGCCAGTGAGGACGGCGACAACTGGGCTGCAGCTCGCGGTGCGTCGAGCCTGACGACTGCGGTTCGGTGGCAGGTAAACCTCACACCGCCGAGGAAAAAAGATAAGGAGGATTACAAGATCGATCCGGATTTGGCTGGGTTTTGGATCCGGGTTGCGCAGGTCAAAGCGAACTATGCACCGCCGACGGCAGCGCGCTGGCTGCACAAATTGCCGGGCGGACTGCTGAGGTTTGAGGAAATGTTCAAGGTCAGCAGCGGCTGGTCGGGCGCGAAGAAGGAAGTGAAGGGGGTGCCGCCGAATGACGCTGACTTCTAAAAAAAATGTGGTGCCGACAACGACGCTGTCGCAGCATCGAATCCGGCTGTACCAACCGACTCGCCGGCCGGTCGAAATCAGGCAGGAGTCCGAAACGCAATTCGGCCGCGTGGTGGTCGAGGGGAAAATCGGGCAAACGCACGCCGATATGATGGAGGCAATCATGTTCTGCTCCGAAAAATGGGGAGAGGTTGATGGACGAATCAAATTGCTGGTCGATCCGGCTCGCGTGCGGAGAGTCGCTGGGATCACAGGCGGAAGACAAATGGCGGATTTGTTGCGTGATCTGATGCGTGTCTACGTGAAAATCACGGTAACGAAGCCGCGCGAGTTTACTGCACATGGTCATTTGATAGATGAGGTTGTCGAGGCCCGCACAGCTGGCGGCGAGCTGATAACGCGCCCGAACCCGCTGGGCGGCGAACGAAAAATGTGGCGTGTTGTGTTGGGGCGCGGGCTCATAGAGCTAATGGAGCGCGATTTCCATGTGCATCGCGATCCTAGTGCGATCGCACGGTTGCAGCACGGCATCAGCCAGGCCGTCGCCCGGCACGCGCTCACGCACAGGTCGCCGCCTGGCGGCTGGAGGCTAGATGTGTTGGTTAAGGCGGTTGCCGGGGATCTCAGTGACACAAACCTACGGCACCGCCGCCACGAGCTACGGGCTGACGCTGACGCGCTGGCCGAGATCGGCATAGAGATCGACGGCGACCGGGTTAACCGGGTAGAGCGTGCAGCATTGACCCGATCGCGTGCAGCAATGACCCGATCGCGTGCAGCATTGACCCGGAGCGTGCAGCAATGACCTGGGCGGATCAGATATATCAGATCCTACAGATGTAGCGGTCAGGTCCCGCGCTGTGGCGCGGTCCTGCCGACCGAAACCCAATAAAGACCACACCCCCCCCCCTTGGGGGGAAGAGGAAAACCATGAGACCCGAAACTCAAGCTATTGCGATGATTGATGCTCTACTGAAAAACTGCGGCGAACTAGATCTCGGTGTTATTAAAAATATCGGGCGACCGGATGAGAACCCCATGTTTCCGCGTCCACTGCCCACTGATTACACAAAATTGATGAGCTGGGCGAGGTGGCAGAATGCACAGAAAAACGCAAACATCTACATCCGCCCATCGCCACGAGAGCCGCACCCCTGGCTGTTTCTTGACGATGTCCCGACGGCTATTGCGCATGGGATCGCCGGAAAATATGCCGCCCTCATCGTCGAGACCAGTCCCCGCAATTGCCAGATCCGCCTGCTCGCTGACCGGTCGCTGACCACTCCCGAGCGGTTTGCCGTGCAGTCCCAACTGGTCACCCTGCTGGCCGGCAACGCCGACCCCGCCAGTACTGCTGGCGATAAATGGGGACGGTTGCCAGGGTTTCGCAATAAAAAACCGGGCCGTGACTGCTGGACCGATTTCATCAATGACTCAACCAGCCGCGCGCGGCGGTTCGACCCAGCGCATCTGCTGGCCGGAGGGGTAAAGCAACACTCATCCCCCGCTGTGGGGGTTCCCTCTTCCCCCCAAGGGGGGGGTGTGGTCTCTCTGGGTTGCGGTGGCGGCTCAGAGTCCGAGCGTGAGTTTGCGTTTGCATGTCATTCGCTGCGCCGCGGCGAACAGGACGAATCGATTATCAACAAAATCACCGATCGCGCCGTCGCCCGCGATAAACGTAAAACGGTAGCAGAGGCCCGCCGATACGCGGAACTGACCGTCAGCAACGCCAGAAAAAATCTGTGGTGAGGAGAAAATACAATGTCATCTCTTAAAACCCCCGGCGCCGACATCAACTGGCCCGACGTCTGGTACTCGACCGCGACCGCTTTTTTCATCGTCGCAGCAGCCGTTTTCTGGCTGCTCTGGCGAGACTTGCCTTACTTGCCCGCCATTCCTATGCCGGCCACCTGGCTCATAAAGTCGATGGTCGCCGACTGGCTTATGCCCAACTCAGCAACTGCATGGATTTACCGCGAATGGCTCGGTCGGCTTACCGACGCTGGCCTCTCATACATTGTCGCGGTCCGCCTCTACGCCCCCCTGATCCCCGCCACCATCGCCGCCGCATGGATATTTCTGTATACCTCAAAAACCCAAGATGACAAACGCATTCAGCCGGATCAGAAAATGCTGATTTCGGATGCTGAGGCGAAGCTCGAAGTCGAAGCCGAATTCGGGAAAAAAGCCGGTTTCTTGTTCCTCGGCAAAACACCGATCCCGAAAGAAAAATTCCTTAAAAGTTTTTTCATTTTCGGTGCAACAGGCTCCGGAAAAACGCAAACAATTTGGTCGATCGTCCGGCAACTGATTGATCGCAAAGACTATAAATTGCTGTTTTTGGATGGACCGAAGGGCGATTTTTCGCAATCGATGCCACCCGAAACAAAACCGCTCATTATCGCGCCATGGCATGCCGGCGAGGTGTGGGCGATCGCGGAAGATATTTCCGAGCGCGCGCATGCTGTTGAGTTCTTCGCCGCCGCCGTCCCGGCCTCGAATGATCCGATGTGGTCGAACGCGGCGCGCGGCATCGGAATCGGGAACATGTGCCGGTTGATCGATGAAAAACCGGGAACGTGGACGTGGGCGGATCTGTATCGCGAATGCACGAAACCGCTTGAAGAACAGAAAACAAACGCGGAAATCTATTATCCGCCCGCCCTCGAAAGTCTGCGTGACCCGGAAAGCAAGACCACGCAAAGCATCATGATAAATTTGCATGCTTATTTGGCTCCGATCTTCGAGATCGCGACCGGCTGGGGCGACCGACCCGGCACGTTTTCATTCAAAAAATGGTGGTCGGTCGATGCTGCAAACGTGAAAAACAAGATTGTAATCATGCAATTGCACCCCGTTTACAATTCGACCAGCACCGCATTTGCGGCTGGGATCATAAATTTGTTGGCTCAGTACACCAAATCATCTGATATCGGTGAGTCGAAAACCCGCAACAACTGCATGGTCCTTGACGAGTTTTTTCAGCTGCCGAAAATGGATTCATTCAGTGTTTTTATCGACCTGGGGCGGTCGAAAGCGTGTAGCGTTATCGGCGCGACCCAATCACCCGGTCAGCTTATCGAAACCTACGGCATTAACATGCTGAATTCATGGTTTTCAAGCCTCGGACTCAAAATCTATGGTGGTATCCAGGGCGATGGCGACTTGAGTTTTGTGGAAAAAAACTTAGGAAAACACAAATTCAACGAGCTCAAGGAAAGTGTTACGCAGTCCGCTGATGGTCGTGAATCGGTTTCGAGATCATGGCAAGAAGGCGAAAAATTTCTTGTTGACCGAGTTGAACTCGAACGACTCGGCGCTGATAAAAGGGCCGGCGGCTGCCGCCTAATCGTTGATGGACTTAAAAATCCGTTCCGGCTTTTTATACCGTTCATCGACGTGCAGGAACACCGCGCGGCGTATGTTAAAAACCTGCGTTTCGGGCACATTAAGGGGCTGAACGCGCCTCAGGTCATCGCATCCGAACCGGATTTAACCCCGGTTCTCGGTGCCAGCCTTTCTACAGATTTAGCTGACCGGACAGACGACGCAAACCCAGCATCCGCGCCGGTCTCCGAGCAACCTGTAACACACACAACCGCGCCAGACGCGACCGGACAGACGACCGAAATCGACCCCTTCGCCGCCGCCGACCCGGACGACCCTTGGGCCGGCAGCGAACCCGCCGACGCCACCGCCACCGCCGACAGTACCGGTAACGCCGACCGGACAGACGACGCCGATCCAGCAATGGCAATGTTCACCGACCCGGAGCTGGCTTGCACGACCGAAACCGAACAGACCGGACAAGTAACACAAACCGACCCGCTGCCAGACTGGTCCGATGCCCTACCGGATGCTACCTGTAACACCGACCGGACAGACGATCGAGACCCAGCATCGGCGCGGGTTTCCGGGGTGCCGGAAGGTGACGAGATTGTTGATGAAATCGTACAGGATGAGGTCGAAAACATGATCGAGGACCAGATTTCCGGGTTGACTGGCATCGATATCGAACCGGTTACGCAGATCCTGAGTGTTGTCGAAAAGGTTGCGGAAGCGGCCGGGCCGACCCAGCCGGCCGCCCTTGCCGCTGGCGTCGCATCAGCCAGGCGCCGGCGTGCGGAGAGCATGGATAAAATCGCGGCCGCGCGGGCGGAGCTGACGCGGAGAGGTGAACCGATCACGAACTCGGCCATCGCCGCGCTGGCTGGTATCTCGACTAAAACGGTATCTAGGATTTTACAGGAGGCCGAAGAGTGATTTGTCCGCAACCCCAACCTCACTGGCGCTACGCGCTCGCCGTTCGGTCAGCCGCCTGGCCTGTGGGGCCAGTCGGGGTTCACCGTGCCGTGACGGCCCGGTGTGTCCACCGCAACCCCAACCTCACTGGCGCTACGCGCTCGCCGTTCGGTCAGCCGCCTGGCCTGTGGGGCCAGTCGGGGTTCACCGTGCCGTGACGGCCCGGTGTGTCCACCGCAACCCCAACCTCACTGGCGCTACGCGCTCGCCGTTCGGTCAGCCGCCTGGCCTGTGGGGCCAGTCGGGGTTCACCGTGCCGTGACGGCCCGGTGTGTCCACCGCCGATGTGTCCCGGTGTGTCCCGGTGTGTCCACCCGGTGTGTCCGGTCCGCAAAACAAACAGTGTTACCGGTACTAAGGACAGACCGAAAAGACCTGATCCATGCGGGTTTCGGAAGGAAAGGACAGACGATGCGCGCAAAACGTAAGGAATCAGGAAGGTAGATAGCAAGTGTAGGCTCCCGCAAGCGGGGAGCAGGTTGCCATCGCCTTCGGCTCAGTTATTGGGTTCCGGGCTGCGCCCAGGATCCGGCGCCGGTGAACCTGGCGACGGGGTGATCGATCCGATCCCCGGATTGTCGCCAGCGACAACCGGGAATCGAAACAGATCAATCGTTGTCGCACACGACAACGAGACCGACCGGCTAAATAAACGTGACAGTCACGGCAACCACCCACGCCGCCGACCGAGTTCAAGCCAAGCCGCTTTTGAGAGTTCCGAGAATTTCGCCGGCAAACCGATCGCCTCAATCAAACCGGTCTCGGTCAGCCGCGCCTCGTCGGTGTTCGCACCGAAAATCAACTCCCGATCCCGTTCCCGCTGATCCCTTTTCCGTTCCGCCGGCGTCCGAGCTTCGCCGGTTGCCGGCCGACCACGACCCCGACGAGTCGGGATCAACTCATAAGTACGCTTGTCTTCTGCCTGCTTCATTTCATTCCTTTCAAGTGACCGTCACAATAATTTAATTATAGTGACTGTCACCAAAAATGACAACAGTTATTTTAGCGCAACATATTTCCCATGGCGGCAACAATCAGGCAACCTTAAAACAGCCGGAAACACTCGCCATTACTCACTGAACAGCAGTTGCCAATATGTGCCGACGGCATGAAATATATTTCCCATATCGCTATCTCAGTAACGAAGCGCAACACCCCGCTACCGAAAATTATTTAATGTCACCGTAAAAATATTTTCGATCCAGCTACAAGCCGCGCGGATACTAGCGATCAGCGATTTCTTAGGATGCCGAAAAATCCCCGTAATCACAAAACCTGATTAAATACTATCGATTTTTAACACGTTGACGCTGAACGATATTTGACATGATAGCGGCCGCCTAAGATACTAGGCAAACGCAATCACCAATTTTATGGAGTCTATATATATATGAAAAATGTACTATTCGCCCGGATCTCGGAAAACGAGGCCGCCGCATTAAACAAGCTCGCGAACGCTGCCGGTATGAAACCGGGCCGGTTCGCCGTCGCTGCCGCCCTGGGCCTGCGCGTCACGCCGCCAGTCCCGCCGGTCAATCGCCGGCTGTATGCGGATCTAGCTCGGGTCGGCAGTAATCTCAACCAGATCGCGCACCGGCTCCACGGGCATAACCAAATCGATATCAGGGATCTGGCTGACACGATCGCCGCGCTGAATACCCGTGTCGCCGACGTGCGCCTGGCCGTGATGGGTGCCGGAAAATGATTGTGAAGATCAGCAAGGGTTCTGGTTTTCGGGCCGCGCTCGATTACGACTTCGGGCCTGGCAAATCCGGTAAACCGCACCGGGCCGAGTTGATCGGTGGAAACATGGCTGGGACGGATGTGAAATCACTGGCCGCCGAATTTGAAGCAGTGAGCCGGGACGACGTAAAGAAACCGGTGTTGAGATTCGCCTTGTCCGCTGCACACGAGGACGGAAAACTGAGCGACGAGCGCTGGAACGAGGTTGCACGTGACTTCTTAACCGATCAGGGGCTGGATCCAGACAAACACCAGTGGTGCGCAGTCCGACACACCGACCGCGAACATGATCACATCCACATCACAGTAAATCGGGTTGACCTGGACCGGCACCTGGCCCGCGAGCAGATCGGTGACTACCGCCGCGCTGTGCAGTCGTGCCGCGCGATCGAAACCAAATACGGATTGCATCAATGCGGTCGTGGCCAGGAAAAACAGGCCAGCGCCGGCCTGATCGCAGAAATCCGGGGGAAAGTCGATAAGCACCTGGACTCAGCAAAAAACTGGTCCGATTTCAAAAACCGGATGAAAGCCGACGGTATCGAAATCAAGGAATTCCGAAACCGCGACGGCGTACTGACCGGCTTGAAATTCCAGGCCGACGGTCACGCACCGGTAAAGGGTTCTGAACTCGGCCGCGAATATTCGGCCCGGAACCTGTTATCTCAACTCAACGACCGCCAGGCCCAGCAAGCCGCCCCGACCGCAACCGCAGCCGCGGCAACTGTAATCAGTGGCGCCGGAAAACTGGCCCGCGACCTGATGAAACAGCAACAACAGCAAGACCAGCAGCAGAAGCACAAAAAGCAGCGCAATCAAGAAGTTGAAATGTAATCTTAAACCACCAGGAGAACCAAAAATGAATGCAAACAAAAACGTAATGATTCTTGCCGGACAAATCGGTGTTGGCAAAACCCGTCTGATTTCCGCTTTTGCCGAATCCCGTGGCGGCGTTGCGATCGCCACCGGCCCGCGGCTGCCGGACGGGTTTTTTGATGCCGATGTGCTGGTCATCGATGAAGCGCCGGCGCTGACGCCGGAGGGGCTAATCGCGGTCGTCGAGACCGCTCGGCAGCTGGATAAAAAACTGATCCTGGTCTGCCAGCACCCCTCTCAAATCAATCACCCCGCTTTGTCCGGCCTGCTGGTCGGCGTGCTCCCGTCCACCAGCCCGGCGGCGGAGCGTCGGTTCGACGCTCTCATATCCGATTTTTTGAACTAGGAGTCGGCACGAAATGGGAAAAATCCTGAAATTTGTTCAGAAAACCGGACGGTTTGCGGCCGAAACGACCGGGCTGCCATCGGCTGCGCGGTCCGTAAAACGTGGCAGCGAGGTCGTGCGCGACCTCGCCGCGACCACCAAAAAACTGTACATGCCGGATTTCGAAAATGCCCGGCACGAAACATTTTCCGATGCCGTCGAGCGGCTGCAGGTGAGCGACGAGGACCTGCGCGACCGTTTATTCGAAAACCGGTTTGTTGCCTATATATACCTTGCCGCAACCATTGCAGCGATCGCATTTGCGATTTATCGCAATCCGACGGATTTCGCTGTTTTGACGGTACACCTGGCGATCGCCGGGGCGATGGCAACCATGTTTTTGTCGTACTCGTTTTTTTCGTGGCGCATCAAAAATCGGTTTTTTTGTAATTATTTGATCTGGCTGCGCCGGCCCGAAAACTGGTTTTCCGGACTGCGCGGGCCGCTGAAACCGGGCCGTGTTGTGCCGAATGAGGACGACTGATCATGATCCGACTCATTTATTTCATCGCTCTCGCCCTGGCCCCGGCATTTGCATTTGCCGGGTTGCCGGTGGACCTGTCGCCGCCGGCAACTGACCAGTCGGTCGTCTGGCTCAGCCAGATTTTCGGCCCGGTCGGCTCGGTTTTGCCCGGCAGCCCGACCATCGCCGGCGACCTGTTCCAGAAACTGAACATCATCGCCTTGCTTGGCGGCACGGCCCTGGCCGCCTACGGCAGCCTGGTCGGCACGATGGCCACGGCGCACGACGGGGAGCTGCTCGGTAAGAAATGGTCGAGTATGTGGGTGCCGGTCCGTTTTGCCGCCGGCTCGGCATTGCTGATGCCGACCGCGGGTGGCTATTCAGCCGTCCAGGCGTTGGTAATGTGGATTGCGCTGCAGGGCGTCGGCGGCGCTGATGCGCTCTGGCAAACCGGCGCCGACTGGTTCAGCCGGACGGGCACGATCGCGGCACCGCACCGGCCGGACGCCTACCCCTTGGCCGCGCATTTACTGCAGGCGCAGGTGTGCACCGCGGTGTTGAATTATGAAGACCCCGAACAGCGGCAGCACGTCGGCCCACACTGGGACGAGTCAACGATGACGCTCGCATGGGGTGGCGACGAGTTCGGAAAAGCCATTTGCGGCGGCGTCAAGCTGAATCCGTTGACCGGAACCGACGCCGACGCCGACGCCGTTGCTCTGGCGCATCAACAAGCGCTCGGCACGCTGATCGCCGATCTGCAGCCACTGGCTGTAAAAATGGGCACGCCGAATCAATATGCGCCCAGCGACATCCCGGCAGCGGTCGTGACCGTCCGTGCAGCCGCCGACAAATACGCCAACAGTATACAGATCGCATCCGATTCAGTCCGCGACCGTGCCGACCGCGACGGCTTGTCACATCAGGCCACAACCGACGGCTGGGCGCTGGCCGGCGCGTACTGGTGGCGGCTGGCGGACCAGGCGACGAAATCGGAATTAGCTGTGCAGGCAATGCCGGAGCTGCTACCGATTTTGCCGTTATCGATCAACGCCTTGCCCCCATATTGGCGCTCGGATTTCGAGTGGTCGAAAAACCTGGCGGAGGCGGTTATACAAGAGGCGACCCCGCCGCAATCGCGGCAGCAGCCAGCGGAGGTTGACGGGACGGGCGGAACGGGTTGGGACTGGGTTATTCATAAAATGTCGGCTCCATTTTTAGCTTTATCCAACGCGATTGCCGACGCATACACAACCCCCGGAATCAACCCGCTGATGCGCATCAGGCAGACCGGCGACGCCGTGTTGACAGCGGTTGACGCGATTATCGGGGGGCTGGTCGCGATCAACGTTGTAGGGGCGTTTCCTGGATTAAAAGAAGGCACAGCCGCACTGACACCGATTATCACCTGGATGTTGATCCTGCCCCTGTCCGCAGCCGGAATCGCACTCAAAATCATCATTCCGGCTATCCCTGCGACCCAATTCCTGACCGCGGTCGCGGGCTGGATTATTAATGTCGTGGAAGCCATGGCGGCCGCGCCGCTGTGGGCCGCCAGCCACCTATGGCCGGAAGGTGACGACCACGCCGGGGCCGCGAGACCCGGCTACTCGCTCATGATTTCGCTGCTGATGCGGCCGGTGTTACTCGTACTCGGCTTGATGCTCGCCGAGCCGGTGGTCGAGGTCCTGCTGCAGATCATCAATAGTACGTTTATGCCCACGCTCACCGGTATCGCAGCCGGCGGAATTTTCGGCCCGCTCAGTTTTGTCGGCAGCCTGATTTTGCTTACAACGATGCTGCTCGGCGTGGTCGGCATGGCCTTCCGGCTGCCCGCCCACCTTGCCGACAACGTATTAGCATATGTCGGCGGCATCGTCAGCCCGTCCGCCCAGTCCGGCGGCATAAAAGGGTTCGCGGCCATGCCGTCAGGCGGCGGCGGTGGCGGTGGCAAGGGCGGCAAGAGCGGTGGCGGTGCTGAATCGGTCGGCGGTCCGGCGCCGATGGGCGGCGCCCCTGGCGGCGGCGCCCCTGGCGGCGGCGCCCCTGGCGGCGGTGCGGCTGCTGTTGGCGGTGCAGCCAGCGGCGGCGGGTTTGCGGCCAGCGGAGGCGGGTTTGCGGCCAGCGGAGGCGGCGTGAGCATGGGCGGCTGGGGCGGCGGCGGGCGCGGCAACGATATTATGACGGATGCCGGCCCGCGGTCACCGACGCCTTCAGCATCGGCGCCGGCGCCGGCGAAAGTCTACGCCGGCGACATGGCGCCGACCGCGAAAATGTCAGCAGCAGTAAATGCCGCCGGCGGCGATGCCAGCAGCATGTCGCGAGCTGAGGCCCGCGACTACTTGAACAAAAACACGTCTATCCAATTACCTGAATTTTATAGGAGAAAAAAATGAACAAAATCAAAATGATCTGGAATCGCCTGATCACCGTCGAATTTGCGAGCAGCAAAAAGGACGCGTTTTTAGCCGGTTTCGTTGCAGCGCTGCTGCTGATCGTGCTACCGATAGTTTTCGAGGTCATACACCCCGATCAGCCCCCGCACCGGCACGATGGCGTGTGCAGGGGCTGGGCCAACGATGTCGAAAAAGAGTGCGGCGACCACCCCGCAGCCGCCCCAGCGACCACCACCAAAATGATTGTGGAGGTCAAATGAAAATGATGACATTGGCAACGTGGGTTGACCGGCTGGACCAGCTGGGGCCGTTTGCTGATCGCCGGATTTTGGTGCGGCATCTGGAAAATTGCCCGGATCCCTGGGGGGCGGATGCTGAATTTTTGAGACGGTGGCTGAGGTTCGGACCGGTTACATAACAGGTTTTGTCGCCGCGCGGTGCGCGTCGGCTGATCGCGGGCGGCTTTGCCGCCCGCGGTGTTGTCCGAATCGCGGTTTTAATCTGCCCATCCTTTCATCGTTCACCTGCTTTTCGGAGCCGCCCAATTCATGCAGCAGGGGGCAGTCGGTGAAAAGCGCAAACAGCCGCGCCAGCCGGGGGATCTGCGCCTTATCCTTGCCGGCTTTGCCGGCGGCGGTAATGCTCAATCCCTACAGCCCCGTCTGTCACGCCCATTTGCTCACCGCCTACCCGCCCCCTGCTGCATGAAACTTCGTGAGGCGGCTCCGAAGAGCAGGTAAACGATAAACGAAAGGATAAATCATGGCAGATCAAAACCCGGACAACACCAACACCGCGACCCCTTCGGTCGCGCCCCGCGAGGCCCACCAAAGAGCAGGCACCCAAACCCCAAACCCCTCGATTTTCGGCACCCCGATCCACACCTACACCCGCGCCCAGGCCTTGGCCGACGGCGAGCTGATCGACGTAACCCAACCCGGCAAGGAAGCCGGATTCCGCTGTCCGGTCGCGATTACGCGGGCGGTCTGGTCCGACTGCGTTGAGTGGTCCGACCAGGACACCGACCGGCAGACGTACCAGGACGAGGCTGGCAGGTTGTGGGACGTGATCTGGATGGCGCACCTGGCAGCGCGCCGGGGAGGCAGCGAAACCCTGTTTCAACTTCGCCGGGTGCCACGCGGCGGCCGCGGGCGCATGCCGCGGCTGGTAACCTTAAAAATGATTGCCGGCCCTGGCGATGCGGGGGAATTGACGATTACGATTATGATGAAAAACGAGGACTGAAAAATGAAACTGACATACAAACAGCTGAGATCCATGACCGCTGCGCAGATGGCAGCAACGGACTGGAAAAAAAATCAGGCCGATATCTTGCCGGGGCTTATCACGATGCCGAAACTGGCCTGGGGGTACTGGATTACCGGGCGGCGGTTAATGGCGATCTGGACCGCTATCAGCTTGCTGATTGTTGTCGGTGTGGCGATTTTCACGATCCCGATCATCGTTACTCATTTGCCGGAAGCTTATGTTCGGCGGCGGGATTAAATCATCGGCGAGTCGTCGGGTTTGCTCTCTCTGATAAGGAGATAGCTTCCTTGTGTAATACCATCTTCTGTTTCGGCTTCGATGTTGAGCCTACATTCTTCCGAGACGACTAAAGGCGAGATTACTATCATTGCCTGTATCGACAGCCGTCCAAGATCCGCTTTCGGTGCCTTACGTTGATATGACTCCTTTAGCTCAGAAGTTATCGGCATCTCTATTTCTGCGAGACAGTCGCCATTAAGGTTTGCGCGAATCGTCAGGCGCGCAAAAGGACGGTCTACAGGCGTCATTACCTGAACACGCGCACAAAGCTTAGGGAGTACAGTGGGTAGCTTGTCGAGGATCATTTCATCGCTGTAGCAGCCCATGAATGAAAACTTGTTACCAACCTCATGCCGGATATCATCACAAAATTGCGCGATAACCAAACGAACGCTATCCATTGGGTTATCCACGAGCGCTTCTTTGTAATCTGATGGCACGGAAAGTCGCGTCTTCACTCGTACCGAGCGCTTGCGCGATACGGGCGATCATGTCTGTGCTCGGATCTAATTTTCCACGCTCAATTCTTGCAATATAGGGCTGTGTTGTTTGAGCAAGAACGGCCAGCTGCGCCTGCGAGAGGCCGGCAGCAAGACGCACCGCACTGAGCGTTTCTAGTTCATCCGCATACATGCTCGCCGCTAAATTACGGCGAGCATTGGCAAGGTGTGCCGCCATTGCGGGATCGACCTCAAATTCGTCGATCAGCGACGACAGGCTGGTTGTGTTTTGAAGTGGAAGTGGGCGCGAAGGCCCAAATTCCCGATAAACGATGTCCGCAGCTGGTGCAACAGGCTGGTTAGATGTTGCGCCAATCAGTAATGATTCGCGTTGCAATGTCGCTGTCGAGATCGTCATAATCAAATTCCTCTTTGTGAACCACGGCCAGCACGCAAATCTGTCTGGTTTGCCAATGGTAACCGTAAATTACCCTGTAATTCGTAGCCGGGCAGTCAAAGGCACGAAACCGCCAAAGTTCAGCTGCCCCTTTAATGGCCTGCCACCGTTTTACACCCAGTCTTGCTGTTCCCAGTTGATTTTCCCCGTAGGTAGTCAACTTGTCGGCGGCTTTGGGATCGGCCTCGACCTGCGCTAAAGCAGCCATAATTGAGGCTGCATCAGTCGGGCTTACAGCACGGATCTCAAGCAAATCCTCTTTCGCATGAATATGCAGGTCAATATGCATTATATACGATTGTATATCATCGTGGCGGGTTTATAACTACAGATGTGTTTTAGCAACGGTGAATGATATCACTCTATCTAAGACCGACGCAGGTTGTTGGAGGACTTTAGCCCAGCTTCTTCGCTAGATCTTCGGCTCGCGGATGATAATACCGCGCAAGCATGCGAGTGTCTTTATGCCCGGTGACTTTCATTAACTCATGAAGTGCCAGCTTTTCCGCGAGCCTGCTGGTCGCTTCGTGGCGGAGATCATGGAAATGCAGCCCCTCTATCTCCGCCCTCTTCACGGCACGAACCCAGGACTGTTTCAACGCGCTCTCGGTGGTCGCGAATACTCGCCCGTCGATCGACCGCGGTAGTGCCTCTAATACCGCCACGGCACGGTTAGACAACGGCACATCACGCGCCGTCCCGTTTTTTGTGTCCGGCAGCCGCGCGGTGCGGCGCCGGAGATCAACGTTTTCCCACCGCAACGATAACAGCTCGCCCTGCCGCATGGCGGTCTCTAGGGCCAGTACAATGACCGGCCGGATCCAGATGTTCGACCGGTCGCCGGCCGGCGCTTCCAGCTCCTTTAATAGAGCGGTCTCTTCGGCCGGCTCCAATCGCCGTTCCCGCGCATTTGCAACGCGCGGCAAACGGATATTGGCAACGGGGTTCGCGACTGGGATCCCCCACTCCTTATTCGCGATCGCGAAAACGTGGGAGATCAGCGCCAGCTCCAGGCGCACGGTCGCCGGCGAAACGAGTGTCAGACGATCATCCCGGTATTTCGCGAAGTCCGCCCCCCGCAACCCCGCCAACGACTTCTTAGCGAGGTCAAGAACCGCCCAGGCGCGGATCCGGTAGCGCTCCTGCTCATACCCCTTCTTCTGCCGCGAAACCTCGCGCTCGTACCGTTCCAGCGCGTTAGCGAGGGTTGTTGATTCGGCCTCAACGGTGGACACAAAAACCCCGCGATCCATTTTATTCTCTATATCGCGAGCCCAGCGTTCCGCATCGACTCGCAACGCAAACGTTTTCGACTGCTGCGGATGATTCTCGCGCCGGATTATCGCCTGCCAGTAACCCGATTTTCGCTGTCTGAAACTCGCCATTTTCGACCCTCACTGTGACCGTTTTGTGCCCGAAATCAATTTCGATCAGTGTAAATCGCCCTGTAACCCGCGTCAATACGTGGTTTCAGAAAATACCAGTTTCGGATTGTGATTCCGGTTGTCGTGGGTTCGAGCCCCATCAGCCACCCCAAAAAACTTTAATAAAAACCGCCGCTTAGGCGGTTTTTATTTTTCAGGCGCCACCGCAAAACCAAGCAAAAATCCGTTTTTCGGCCTTTCACTGTCCCCGTTTTGTCCCCGTTTTGTCCCCGTTTTGTCCCCGTTTTGTCCCCGTTTTGTCCCCGTTTTGTCCCCGTTTTGTCCCCGTTTTGTCCCCGTTTTTACCAATTCATACCGGCTTTCCTGTCCCCATTTTGTCCCCCGCGGACCAAAAACCCTCGAAATGCATCCGGTAGTTTTTCTCTTCGTGGCAGTCTCCCAAAAAATAAGCGTAAAAATCGTAGTTATTTTTGGCCGGTTCAAAAATTGAAAACCGGTAATATTTTCGGAATGCCGGTAGCTCGCCGGGCGCTCCAGCGCAAAAAGAAGCCTTAAAAAAAACCGCCCGGTTTTCGTGCGCTCGGGGCGGGCGGCGCAAGCCGCATTTCGCAGCCCACCGGCTCGCTTGGCCACCTGCGGCCTGCCTGGAATCCCGGGCAGCGCAAGTTGCGGCGGTGGAGAGGCCTTTTTTTCGCGGAGAAAAAGGTCATGGATTTTCAAGTTCGTCAACAGCTTGAGCTGTTGCAAATTTTTTTTGATGGCGCGATCGTTGCGCCGGTCCAAAAACTCGCGCCAGTTCTTGGCATGGCGCGCCAGACGGCGCGAAATAAGGCATGCGCCGGCACGTTGCCGTTCCACACCGTCAAAATTGGCGGAGCGCGCTGCGCGCGACTGATTGACGTGGCGGTTTGGCTGGCAAGTCTTGCGCCAAGCCCGTTTCCTGCGGACAAAACCCAACCGACTGCCGCAACACCCGCTAAACTCGGGCAAGCCGAAAAACGTGGGCGAGGTCGGCCACGGCGGGTGAAGGAAGAGGCACACGGCGCAGCAAAAGGCGGTGTGGCATGAGTGAAATTTCTTTTCGGCGCGACGCAGAAACGAATTTTTCAGTCCCACAAAAAAGGGCGGTTTTGCGGGACGCTCGCATTTCCTTGGCTGCGCGAGGCTTTTTCGCGTTTTTGTGGGATCTTCCGCGCGATTGGCGAATTCGGTCAGGGGCGCTAGAGCGCATCACCCGAACCGGGAAAACACGGCTGCGCTCCATTTTTCGGGAGTTGCGGGAGGTCGGAGCCCTCGAGTTCGAGCCGATCCGGCTTTCCGCCGAAGAAGCCGCCCAAAAAAACGAAACCGCGAATGGAGAGCTGGTTATATCTGGTGATGTATTTCCCCAATCCGCTCTTGGCGATACTGACGCTGTCGTAAGCTCGCAGGTAGACCTCTTCGTATTTAATGCTCCGCCATAATCGTTCCACGAACACATTGTCCCGCCAGCAGCCTTGCCATCCATGCTGACCTGAATGCCGTTGTCTTTCAGCAGCCCGGTGAATTCCAGGCTGGTGAACTGGCAGCCTTGGTCGGTGTTGAAGATGTCCGGCCTGCCGTAACGGCTGATCGCCTCCTGTACCGCCTCAATACAGAAGTCCGTGGTCAGCGTATTGGACATGCGCCACGACAGAACCCGGCGGCTGGCCCAGTCCATGACGGCGAACAAATACACGAAGCCGCGTTTCATCGGGATGTAGGGGTGAGTAGACCGCAGGAATTTCACCTGCGGCCCCTCGCAAAACCGGACGTGAGCCTCTCGACTCATCCGGCTCCCATCATCCAGCCTTGGGCACACATCCCAACCCCCAGTGCCAGAAGGCCTCTGGAAACTTCTGCGCAAGTCGCCCGAGGGCTTGTCGGGCTCGCGTTTTATGCCGAGCCAGACGTTTGTACTTGCGCATCAGCCAGCGTGTCGGAAGTAGTCGGCGTGCAACGAACGAAGGGCCGCCTCAGCGGCGCTTCGCTTTGATTTGTCGCACCATACGAACAAGCAGTCCCAAGTCGATAACCACCAAGGCTGCCGCAATCGCCATATAGCTCCAGAACTTCACTTCCAGCGATGCGAGCTGGGACGCACGCTCTGGGAATGACGAAAGCCATGCGAAGGTAACAGCCTGTCCGATCGCGAGAAGAGCAGCCAAGAGCAAGCAGACCATCACGAACACGAGGCGCCAGGGAATCAATTTCCACATGGCTACTGCGCCGGTTGTTGCGGGCCAGTCCGGCAGCTATTGACTGTACCGTATGCAAATGACTGGCATTGATTGAAGGGCGGCAGGAAGCGACCAATCGGTTTGCCGATCTGTAGCTTGTTATTGACGCACTGCTCGTTGACGTTCTTCTGGTAAGCGTCCGGCCATGACCGTCTTGACTCGACTGGGTTAGTTCCATGGAACAGCGGATTACCTGTTGACCTCATCAGTATATTCCCCACTCTCCTCCGCCTTGGCGATAGCCTGATCCA
>JAHFRP010000012.1 GCA_023266195.1 Sulfuricella sp. | reverse complement strand
CGCCGGGATGACCGCTCCCATATGCTGTACCTACCCGAGTCCTGGAAAACCCGCGTGGATACACCATATCAGGGATGTCGGTCATCTCATTTCTCCGTAGGATTTACCGGAAGAGCCCGAATTTTGGCGCGCGCCACCTTGGGGTTGACCAGTTCGGCCTTGCTCGTTGATTCCATGGGACTGTAAAAATGTTCTTGGCCAGATCGATTCCTACCGTGATAATGCTCATGACATTGCTAGGGGCCGACCTTCCTCGCCCAAAGAGCGCGGCATAACGCATAACCAACACTAAATACTGGGGGGCGGAAGTGGATCGAGCGAAACGGAAGTCCATGCTAGAGCATGAAGATGTTGTTGTCTCATTCAGTAAGCTGCATTTCGATCCTGTGAATCCGCGGGGAGAACACGAGCCAGATGAAGAAAAAATAAGAGAGCTGTTTGGTTCTCAGCCCGAAACGTTAATTCTGGCCACTCATTTGGCGGAGAATGGACAGAACCCATTAGATCGCTTAGGCATTATTGATCATCCTAAGTTACCTGGGCATTTTGTAATTCGCGAAGGAAACCGTCGCCTCTGTGCAATGCAATTACTTCGTGATCCTGTTCGTGCCCCCACTGACGCTACCCGCAAGGCGTTCCAGAAGGTGGCAAGTATGGGAAAGCCTATCCCAGATGAGGTGCAGGCTGTCCTATTCCATGAGAAGCATAAGGCGCGTGTTTGGATGTCAGTTAAACATGAGGGGCCGCAGGGTGGTCTGGGTACTCTCTCATGGGGAGCGACAGAGAAAACTCGTTTCAACAGAGAAGGAACAACCGGGGTCACTCGACCCAAAAACCCGAACCGGCAAGCTGAAGCATTGCTGACATACGCAGTCAAAGAGGGGCTAATCACGCCTGAAGAACGTAAGTTGATAGCTCTCACAACAATCACCCGATACTTGCCAAATGTTCGCACGGCGCTTGCTCTTTTGAATACCGAGGATTGCACAACAAATGCTCGCCTCGCTGAGTTCAACGCGGCATTACAACGTTTCTTGAAGGATGCGAAAGACCCCGGAATTCCAGGGGTAAGGGCTAGTGTCCATTCGCGGGCCACAGCGCCACAGCGCACGGAGTATGCGGAAACACTTCGTCGCGATGGCGTTTCGCCGGTCAATCGTGACCAATCACCATACAATCCTTCCAAAGCTCCTCCCGCTAAGCCAGAAGGAAAAGGTGGAGCTACGTCAAAGAGCGCGTCCCATCCTGGGAAACGGAAGCAACTTATTCCCAACCCCTTTGTAGTCGCCATTAAAGACGTCGTGCTGCTGCGATTGGTTGGAGAGGGAAAGTCGCTTCATCCTGACGAAGCACGTTTCAGTTGTAACTACCTTAACCGCGTGATCTTGGAGCGAATCGTTCACCTTTATGCGACGAAGCACGGGGTTGGGCGAGAAGGTGATTTCGCTGAGGTTGTGCAGCGTGTAATTTCTCACGCAAAGAAATCGGAAGAACCACCAACCAAGGGCATAGCAAATGTTCTAACCAAGATTGCGGACAAGAAGTCTTCTTATTCCTACGAGCTAATGAGCAATCCGATTCACGGCGGCTCTATTCCTTCAGGTGCCGATAATAGAACCAACTGGGAGACGCTACAGCCGGCACTAGAGTATTTGCTGGCCAGACTGAAATAACTCTGGCCAGACGGCGAAAATTCCGCTAACATATCGGCTATGCCGATTACAGACACACCTTTGCGTTACCCTGGAGGCAAGACCCAGCTTGCTCCGTTTGTGAGCGAGCTGCTTCGAGCAAACGATCTATTGCAGTGCGTTTACTGTGAGCCATTTGCCGGAGGTGCTGGAATTGCCTGCCGATTGCTATTAAACGGCACGATTGCAGAAGCGTGGATCAATGACATCGACCCTGCAATCTATGCGTTTTGGTACAGCGTATTGAACTCTACCGAGCAGTTGTGTGAGCGTATCGAGCATACTAAGGTAGACATACCCGAGTGGTATCGTCAACGACAAATTCATGCCGAAGAAAGAGCAAATCTGCTTGACCTCGGCTTTGCTACTCTCTTTCTAAATAGGACTAACCGATCAGGCATCCTTAAAGGCGGAGTAATTGGTGGAATAAACCAGACTGGAAAGTACAGTATCGACTGCCGTTTTGGGCGAGATGAGTTAATTCGCAAAATCAAGCGAATTGCGATCTACAGAGAGCAAATCCATCTGACCTGTATTGATGCTCGCCAGTATATTGGCTCTGAGCTACAGAGGCTGCCGCAACATGCACTTGTCAACGTCGATCCTCCATATTATCGGGCGGGGCCTGATCTGTATACGAACGCATACCAACATCAGGATCATCTGTCACTGGCAAAAGAAGTACGAAAAATGCCGCACCGATGGATGTTAACTTACGACGATGTTCCTGAAATATGCTCTATGTATGCAGGGTTAACACAATACCGTAAAACACTTACGTACTACGCCCAAGTGAAGCGGTCTGCGGCGGAGCTGTTGATCCTTTCCGACAATTTAGTTCCCCCACCAATGCTGATAGCAGCGCAGCGAGAAGCTGCCTAGCGGGGCGCCGCGCCAACATGAGCCTGTACTGACCTGCCCATTAGTAGTGCCAAAGACGATTTAGAGAACACTTGGGGGGCCGTTGGCCACGGCGGATTGTGCAACCCTGGCGCTGGTTGAAGAAAAGGGCTGGATAATCGTCGCGGGCTGTCAGCATGTCCTTATGGCTGCAAAGCAGCTACAACTCAAGCATATCTCGGTTGTTTAATTTCCCAATAGCCAAGCGGTTAACAACAGAGGAGCAAGGGAAGTGATATCCCGATGCCCGCTCCACGAGGCACGGGCGTTGTAGGTACAACGTCCAAATGGCGGTGGATGCGCTGATACACTTTTACTCTGCGTTTCCCGCGTGCTTCAGTGGTACATTTTACTCCGCTATTTATATCATATCTGTTCATCGCCTTTCTTGTCATCTTCCTCTCCCGGCACGGAAAAGTACCGCGCTTTCTCCCAGTGCGATCCGAGATACTTGCTGAGCTCACCAAGTAAATTGGTATCCAGAATGCCGTCATGTCGTAGGCAGTCTATACACTGCCGCGCTGTTTCGACGCCGAGCCAGTGCAGGCCCTGATCCTGAGTGATTTCGGCTTCTTTCACCATCGCCAAAATGGTTACCAGGGCATCCAGATCCCTTTGGCGTAGCAGTAATGTGTAGACGTGCTCATAGTCCACCGGCCGCCGCCAGAAGATTTCCGATGCGTCATAAGGCCCCGCAATAAAAATCGATTGAAACAGATATGGCAGCCCCTCGTAGACCTCGCGGATCTCGCTCATCTCCATCGGCGCCATGTCCGCCAAGCGCCACAGCGGTGACGTAAGCCATTTCGCCGTTCCCGGATACCGTCGCTCGACGCGCTCGACCAGGCTCAGCCCCCGCTTGGTCTGCAGGCGGCTTCGGGGAACGACCTCGCCACGTTGGTACTTATCCCAAATACAGGAACGGCTTGAGGCGTCCGCCCCCAGACGCTGAGAAAACGCCTCCTCCAGATCGGCCAGGCCGAGCCCGCTGGCCAGCTTTACCGCGCGGACCCATGCGCGCACGCGCATCGATCGGATTTTGGGGTCCTCGCCGGATTTTTTGTGTTTTTCCATTACGGATATTGGCGCGCTGAATTTCCAATTTTTGTCGGAATAATAGAGGGTTATGTGATCTATAGTCAAAGTAAATTAAAAGAATGACTACGCTCTAGAAAGAAAAGGCGAATAGGGAAGAATTGACTCATGGCCCCCAAATCGGGGAAGCCGGAAGCGGCGACATGTGTCGCCAAGGAGGTTGGAACCGAAACAGGAGAAAACGCCCAGGGGGCGTAAAAGGAAACGGCCCGGGTTTTACCAGAACCCGAGCCGCTGATGCGCTATCCAGTTTTGCCCACCGGATAGTTTTAATTCTACGGCGGAAGCGTTCAGTGTCAACCACTGAAATTTCTCGCCGCTGTCCTTTGTCGTCCCTATGTCATCCCAAGGCTTCAACAGCGTTGGGAACGCCCTCCCACATCGGTTTCCTTTTTTCACTTTGACGAAGGAGACAATCATGTTAAACGACGAAGCACTTGAGCAGCTTATGCGCTCGCGCCGGCTGCCGGAAGAGGCCCGGCAGGTAGTCCGGCATATCCGCCGATCCGCCCCATCCCGGCGGGTGGAGAGCAGTAAGCGTAGCGTGGCCTGCCGCTATCCCAGCCGCAAGATGGGAGTCGTGATCCAAGCGGAAAGCCATACCAACGAATTGGCCGCGGTGCACACCTGGGAGCACGACCCGAGCGTGTTCGAATTCTGGGACCAGCCCCCACCCATTCCCCTGCGCTACAAGGCGGCGAATGGCCGGCCGGTCGGCGCCAACCATACGCCGGACTACTTTCTCATCAGCGATGCTTTCATCGGGTGGGTGGAGTGCAAGAACGAGGCCCGGCTGGAAACGCTGGGTAGGAAGCAACCGGGGCGTTTTGTCAGGGACGGCGAGACGTGGCGCTGCCCGCCGGGTGAGGAGTACGCGGCCCAATATCACCTTGGATATGCTCTGCGCTCGTCCAGGGAGGGTTGCTCTCGGATGCGGAGGGCGCCCGCGTGTTCCGGGACGAAACCGCATCCGAGGCCTTCAGGTGCGCCGTTCCCGCAATCTCTGGAAGCTGGTTGGCCGGCCCGCTTCCGGTCAAGCTCGCGCCGGGGTCTGAAATCGCGTGGGACGGGAGATCCTGGCAAGTCGTCAATATCGGGAACGACGGCGCGCACCTCATCGATTCGGACGGTCAGTACGCCAAGATCCAAGTCGGGATTTTCGAGCAACTGATACGCAACGGCGCGATCACGGGGTTGCCGGAAGAGGTCGGGATCGTCGCCCGCGCCGTTGTCGAGGAACGGATGCAATCCGCGTCTCACGGGGATTTGGCGGAGGCGGTCAAACGCTTCCGCGCACTTTTTTCGGATACGGAAATTCCGGCACACCACCAATTTCCGCCGCGAACCTTTAGACGGTACATGCGAGCCTATCGTGAAGCCGAGCTGGGGCTGGGCTGCGGGTTCGTCGGCCTACTACCGAAAATTAGCCAACGCGGAAACAGGTTGCCCAAGATCGATCAGGCGGTTTTTGATGTCATCGAGAAGCTGATGGAGGAACGCTACGCTCAACCGATCAGGGAAAAGCGCCACCTGACTTACGGGGAATTCCTCCTGCGGTGCGATGAAGAAGGCCTGGCGCACGCCTGCGAGAAAACTTTCCGCAAAACGCTGCGCCGCCTTCGAACCCACAAGCTGGAGGCCATGCGCATGGGGGCAAAGGCGGCGTATGTTCGGGAGGAGTTCTACTGGTCACTGGAAATCGGCACGCCGCGCCACGGTGAGCGCCCCTTCGAAATCGCGCACGTCGACCACACGGAGATGGACGTAACGTTGGTTCATCCCATCACCGGCGCCAATCTGGGGCGCCCGTGGCTCACCCTGCTGATCGACGCCTTCACCCGCATGGTGCTGGCCTACGTGATCAGCTTCGCGCGACCCGACCACGTCACCTGCATGATGATCGTCCGCGAGTGCGTTCGCCGGCATGGCAGGGTGCCCAAGACCCTGGTCGTCGACGGAGGGAGCGAATTCAAGAGCACATATTTCGAGTGCTTGCTGGCACGATTGGTAATCACCAAGAAAACCCGTCCGCCGTCGAAGGGCCATTTCGGCTCGGTGATCGAGCGGATGTTCGGGGTGTCGAATGATGAATTCATTCATAACCTGGCGGGCAATACCCAGGCCACGCGGGATCCCCGCAGTTGTTCCTCGACGCATTACCCGGAGAAGCACGCCGTCTGGACTTTACGGACGCTTACGGAGCGGTTTGAAAAGTGGCTCGTCGAGCACTACCACGTGCGCCCGCATGCCGCCCTGGGCACGAGTCCGGCCAAGTTCATGGAGGCCATGAACATCCACAGCGGTGCCCGATCCCATGTGTGGATTCCCTACACGGAGGACTTCGTGATCTCTTGCCTTCCCGCGTCATCCGGCTCCGGCAAGGTCACGATCAGCTCCGTTCGCGGGGCCAGGGCTCAGGGCACACGCTACTGGCATCCAGGCTTCCGCGACCTCGCGCTCGACGGGAAGGAACTCGATGCCCGTATCGACCCGTTCAACCGGTTCCACATCTACGTTTTTCTCAACGGAATGTGGACGGAGTGCATGTCACAGGAAGCCGCTGAATTTCGCCATCGCGACCTGGCCGATATCCGCATCGCCACCGAGGAGATAAATGCGTTCAACGGCCAGGAATCGGCTATCCGCGAGGAGAACGTGATGAGCCTCGCCGCGTTCCACCGGGAGACACGGGAAATAGAGAAGGAACTCGCCGCCCGGCGGCGGCAGGCCATCGACTCGACCGCCAACTCCACGCCGGAGCGCGAAGATGCCGAGACCGGGGAATTCGAGAACGCCTGGAATCCCAGTCTCGATGACCTCAACGAAACCGTCTACAAGGATTTTTAATCATGGCCGCCACTACAACTTCAAACCGGTTCCCTATTGAACTGCTCCACGCTTCTGTGGAGGTTCGGCGGGATTACTTTCTCGGCAAAACGATCGGTCATCCGCGCCTTGAACGCGCATGGAGCACGCTCATGGATGTGACAACCTGTGTTTCCGCGCCGGACATCCTCATTCTCACCGGCCCGACCGGCGTGGGTAAAACCACGCTGGGAGCGAAACTTGAGTCGGACGTCCTCGAGCAGCACCGCCGGGAGATGACGGAGGACCTGAATTTCCTGCCGGTGGTGAGGCTATCCGCGGTGGCGCCCAACCAGGCCGGTTTCAGCTGGAAAGATTTCCACGTCCGCCTGCTGAGGCTGCTGGATGAGACCCAGGTGCGCCAGCGGACGCTGTTCACTCTCGACCCCTACCGGGCGCTGGACGCGCCTCGGGGCAGGGTGGACAACTTCCGCCCCGACGAGGCCCTGCAGCGCGCCGCCGAGAACGCCATCCGGGAGCGCCGAACCAAGATCGTGATTATCGACGAGGCCAATCACATCCTGCTCGCCGCCAAAGGCCGAAGGCTAAGCGAGCAGTTCGAGGCGATCAAATCATTGTCCATCGCCACTTCCGCTACCATCGTGCTGATCGGCACCTATGATCTGCTCACTATTCTCGAGCAGAGCGCCCAGCTGATCCGTCGCAGCCAGGTGATTCATCTCCCCCGGTACGCGTGGAATGATCGGGACGACGCGCAAGCTTTCCGCACGGCGCTTCTTTCGTTCCAGAGGCACATGCCATTTCCGGTCGAGCCAGACCTGGTGAGCCACACGAGCCATTTCTACCTCAAGTCGGCCGGGTGCGTCGGGATCCTCAAGGAGTGGCTGGACAAGGCGGCGGAGCATGGATTGAGGCAGAACCTTGAGACCATCGATTACGGCTACATCGAAGGGTTCGCTCATTCCAACAAGAGCATCCGCCGGATTTACGAGGAGGCGCTTTATGGCGAGCGCAAGCTCCTGGATATCTCCGTCGATGAGTTGCGCAGCTACGTGGAGAACGAGACGCTCAGCCAGAAGCGGTCGCCCGAAAAGGCCAAATCCGGCGGCGCGGGGCGGCAGGCGGTGCAGGCTGCCAAGAAAAAGCACAAGCCCGGCCAACGCCATCCGGTGCGAGACCCGGTGGGGATAAGCGGCGAGTTGTTCGGCCTTGCGGGGCACACCCATGTTTGACGCCGTCGCCGATCCGCTGCCGCCGCGCAGCCGCCTGATCGGACGCGCTCCGGTCGGAGTGGGCACTGGACGGGTCGCGAGCCTGATCGGGTATATCGTCCAACTGGCCAGAACGCACCACGCGAACCCCCGGGAACTGGTTCGCATGGAGTTCTTGCCCCATTGCCAGAGGGCGAGCTGGACAGGGCAGGCCAACTTTTTCAGCGGCTACGCCCGGACGGTCAATGGGGTTGGGCCTTATGCGGAGGATTTTTTGCGGGCAGCTGAGCGGCTGACGGGCAGGAAGGATCTGCGGCCGCTCACGCTGCTGCCCTGGCGTGCGGTCATCCCGGCGAACAGCGCCGGATTTCTGGCAAGAGAGGTGCGATGGTGCCGGCACTGCCTCATGGAAGTGCGCAGGGATCGCGCATACCGCCCATTCCCCCTGGTCTGGTCGCTGGATGCCTACCAGGTGTGCGGCACACACCGGACGCCATTGATAAACCGGTGTCCCTCCTGCGGCAAGGCGCAGCCCTTCGTTCCATTCCTGCCCGACCAGAACCACTGCTCCCACTGTGGCCAGTGGCTGGGCTTCGGTTGGGAACGGGACATGGCGTGTTCCCCATCGGACGAGGTCTGGACCGCACGCGCACTTGAAGACTTGGTCGCCGCCGGCACGGGGCTGGATGACGCGGCTTTGGGTCAGGCATGGCGCCGGTGCTGCATTCGGCTGGTAGGGTGCTACGGGCAGGGGGCGAAAAAAGTGGCGAGCCAAGCATTGGGCCTGACGTCGACCGCTTTCAGCACATGGCTGGTGAAGGGGCAGAAGCCATCGCTTCCCCAGCTATTACAACTTTGCCGTCGGCTCGATCAGATGCCGGCGGAACTGCTGGGTTTGAGGAGGCCGGATGAAGAAAAGCCGGCGCTGGTTTCGATGGCCGGAAGGCTGGTTTCGCAGGCCACGCGGGTCTCCGTGGCCCGGCTCGCGGATATTCATCGCCGCCTCCAGG
The DNA here is from genome assembly GCA_023266195.1 of Sulfuricella sp. Lineage (GTDB taxonomy): Bacteria > Pseudomonadota > Gammaproteobacteria > Burkholderiales > Sulfuricellaceae > Sulfuricella. The sequence continues at coordinate 96,635 of JAHFRP010000012.1, read as the reverse complement.
TGATCGTGGGGGATTCCACCGATTGTCGCTCGATGGCGGATGTGCGCCGTGAGATGGGGGTAAGCAGAGGTTTTCTTGCCTATCGTTTCCGCGAGCTATGCCGCCGGCAGTCGGCCAAGCATCAGGGCCAGCGGGATGCGGCGGTTGCGCTTCGCCGGCGGGAAGAGCGCATTACCGTCCAGGAAGTAGTCAGGAAAATCGCCCAAGTGGGAATCTATCCAGCGCGCAGGCGTACCAATCAGGCTTTGCGTGCGTATAAGCTGCATCTTATCCGGCCGGCGTTGCTGGAGGCCTATCGGCAGGCGCTGGAGAAGCAAAAGTGCGAGGTTTTCCGTTCAACAAGGGAAAAATCCGCGCCCTGATTCGATAAAGGTACCACCTGCTCAGGCCGAGGGTGGTAGAGTTCGCACTACCGTAAACACAGCTTTTGCGGGGGGACACTAAATAGAGTGCAAATTGACCTGAAGCGGTCATCTGGTGGAGCCGTTGAGCTGGTCGGCTTTTTGGCCTCAGCGGTCACTTGCATAACACTAGCTTGGCTTCGTTCAGCAGCAGTCGCAAAACCAGACTATGCGTGGTGTGTGCAGTTTCAGCCTTTGCCGGTGCGATTGAACCGACGTTAGTATAGTCACCACAAGCCATGGGAGGCAGGAACTTGGAGAAAGAGGAAGGATCCGGACTGTGGCGATCTTTGTATGCCGAGTACCTGCGCCGTTCTGGTATCACATTTCCTAGCATCGACCTTTTCTTCACTGCACGCGGGGATGTAGAAGAGAAAGGAAATGCATGCGTTGCCGTTTTGGCGGGTGTCCAGCGAAGTAACACCGGCCAGCCAACATTCACAAGCATCCAGGTAATCGCTTCAAAGGGCTCATTGAACTTGGAGCAGCTCAAAGGAGCGGCTTCGAATGGAAATGGTGCCGTGCCAGAGTTGCAACTGCACGAGCTGGACGTACTGCACACAGAGGAGGTATGTGACCGTGTGGCGAGCATGCCTGGGGGCTGCGCCATTGTGATTCTCGACGCAGCTCTCTACATCACCGAAGCAGTCAAGGTTGCCCCACCAGAGGCCTGCGCCCGTTTCGCACTCTCGGAGGGCTTATGGGCACCGCAGCTGCTCCACATGATCAAAACCCTTGAGTATCTCAATGAGATGCGGAAGGCCTACATTCTGATCGAAGTTGGGGAGGGGTATCCGGGCCGTAAGGAGCTGCAGAACTCCTTCATGGGAATTCAGACACTGGCAATCGTGGTCAGCGATCACTCGGAAATCACCAATGTGACGTTCGCCGAGAAGCTAGCCGAATGGCAGAAACTGTTGGATGAAGGACGTGTAGGGGCAGCTCTGAAAAGCGTGCAAGCCCTGCCAGCATCATTTGAGAAATCGAAGCCATATTTTCGTGTGCAGCTTTTCTATCGGGCTGGGCTGATCGGGCAGGCATTGGACGAAATCGAAGCATTGGAAACCGACAGTGCTATGGTGGATGCGACATTAAAGCTCGCTAAGATTGCAGCGGAGGCTGGAGGGCTTGTCATATCGAGACAGCTTCTAGAGCGATGCCTGCCGCGGCTCGTGTCCCTGCCGGACTACGAAGTAGCAATGGAGGTGGCCCAGCTCCTTGGAAGTGACCAGTTGCTGGATCAGATCGAGGCTAAATATCGAACGCGATACCCCGGTCAAGCGACGCAGCAGCGGCGCAGTATCCAGCGTCTGATCAAGGCAGGGTTATATCGCGAGGCTCTTGAGTCGACTGCCAATCCGTCGGAGGCTGTTGTTTCTGCACTTGCATTCTGTCAGACGCACCTTTCGGTGCTGGGCATACCGAACTATCCAGAGGCGGCCAGGCTGCTTCGCGGAGATGACAGCTGGTCGCATCTGGCTTTTGTTTGGGTGGTGAATGATGCCCTGCGGAGGCAGCTCATCGCTTACGCATTCGAGCTCGTCTTCGGCGATTTCAAACCATCCAAAATGGAGACGATTGGCGATCATGCGTTTTCGGTCATGCGCGAACTTCTGTTGTCGGTGCACAAAGGCGGCGTCTGGCCGGTAGCCGACGAGAGAGTGAATGAGGCGTTCGGACGCCTAATCTCACATGTCGCCAAGAACCCCCAAGAACCCTCCGGCCGATTCAAACTTGAGGACTTGCTATCTCACAAAGTGGCCGGAGAGCGTGGGAAAGTTATCCTCTTATATCAGGTTATCCACGCAAAGCCGTCCCAAATCGTCGAGAAAACGCCTGTTTCCACCACGTCATACGACGTCAGCGCCGTTAAAACTGCCATCCGTAGGCTGATGGAACGCCTGGAATCTGAGGGCGTGGTTGTCACTGGCAGACTGCAAGAGCCATCCGACACATTCGCGGACGGCATTGCCGATGGGATTCTGAAGGTGGCCGAAATCGGCATCGATGCGCTGTCCGCAGAAGCGATCACTGACGAAAGGGCGAATGAGCTTCTTCAGTGGCTTACCCTAGTGACTATGGCCGCTCCTCACTCGACGACGCCCGATGCCGACCTAGAGCGGTATCGCACAGTTGCAGCGAGAATGGCCACCACCGGTCGGCAACAGGATGCTCGCAACCTGCTCGATCAGATACTGCTAAGCACGGACAATGCGCGGCCAGAAAGACGGAGAGAAGCTTGGATCGTCTGCGCCGATATTTACGCTCGGCTCCGTCAACTCCACGAGAGCCTGGTGTGCCTAAGCTGTGGCCTGAGCGTCGAATGTGACGTCGATCTTCCCCGCGCTGTCAGAGAAGCAGACCTCAGTTGTCGGCTGTTGCGTGATCTTCACATGTTCGATATTGCGAGGCTCTACCACGAGCGTTCAGGAATGCTGCTGCGTCAACTCGAGATTTATGATTCTCAGGCGCTTCTCCACGAGTTTGTGGGCTTTGGGATTGAATTCGGCCAGATTCGTCAGCGCGGGGGCATTGACTGTGCAATGCTTGGGAATCTGTTGATGCGGATGCACGGAAATGCATTGAAGGTTTTGGAGCGAGGGGAGAATCCAGCGCCGATGGCGGTCTTGCTCGGGCAAGTCATACTCGTCGCGGACGAGGAAAAAGTCCCCGTATCAGCCGACATCGTTCAGACCAGAGATTTGCTGGGCGCTAGGCTCAATGGCCGCGAGGCTGATCTGTTTTGGGAAGTCGCCACACCCAAGGCAACTGGCTCAGGCTTGCTCGCGCTTCATCGAGCGTCTGGACCCGCGAGGTATGCGCGTGATATGGCCTTTGATGCATTGGACACCGCCATCGCTGCGAGGCGGCTTCTTGCTCGCAAGGAACTGAGCACCACCGAGTGCGTGCTCGCGCTGGAACTGCTGTGCGACCACGCAGTGCCCTTACCTGGATGGCAAACGTTGCCAAGACCTGTGCATCCGATCGACTCTTTAGCAGAGCTGGAAGGGTGGCTTGTCGACCTCTCGAGAAGAAATATTGACGTCGTGATGATTGGGCTTGACGAGAAGCGGCGCTTGCACGCCATTCTAGCCAGGGACGGAAGAATTGCCGAACAGCGAAGCCGAGACGTTGACTTCGACTACGAAGGGCTATTGGAGTGGGCGAAAGACTACCCCTACAGATACGGTTATGACGAAAAAACACCCAATCTATTCAATGTCAGCACAGAGGGGTTCGACTTCCCCTTTGAACCGGTAAAGACCACGGCCATCATTGCCACCAACCAGCTGCAGATTCTCCCTCCAACGCTCTACCGCGTCGACGACAAGTGTTTGGGCGAAGGCCACCCTGTTTTTGCCGCGCCCTCGCTCAGTTGGCTGTACGCCGCCTCCTCTAGCCCGCCTTCAACAGACAAGCGAATTAGCGGATGGATCTCCGTTGCCGAACAGAAAGGATACACCTTGGCCATGGTGCGAGACCGGCTCGACGAGGTGATTAGCAGGTATCAAGTGGTGCTGGACACTGGCGCAGGACTCCCTGACGGGCTTTGGGGATCTGAGTTGAGCTTTGTTGTGGCTCATGGAAGCGTCTTGCCAGAGGGGCGGTTCTTCCAGTGCGTCTCAGATGAAGGGATTTTGAAAGTCACAACAGATGACTTTGCGCGAGCTTTCAAGAATGTTGGTGTGGCGATCTTGTTCATCTGCAGCGCGGGGCGCTCAGACCGCTCACCTGAGGGTGAATCGAACTACGGCTTGGCACGTGAGCTCCTGGCACAAGGCTGCAGCACTGTTATTGCAAGTCCGTGGCCCATCGATCCCCGCGTGACATACCACTGGCTCCCAGTGTTTATGGGTGCCTGGGACGGCGGCAAGAACGTCGCGGATGCGGCGTTCGAGGCGAATCAATATGTTGAGTCGGAATGGAGCTCCGAACTGCGTAATTGCAGGGCAATGACTGTTTTTGGCGATGGTTTGCGCATGAGGTCGAAGTAGCTGGCAGGCGTTGCCAAGTTAAGCGACTCGACGGCTCTCGCGCCATTAGGAAGATTCTCGCTTGCACGTCTGCTACTTTCGCGTCAGCTTGCGGTCGGGTGCTGCGATAGCCCAATTTGGCAAGCGGTCATTCGGGGCGACTTCCCGCCCGATGACTGCTGAGCAGCCCATTGCGTACCAAGTTGGGGGCAACCGCCAATGTCGGCATTGGCCGAAAAGAAGACCTGTCCAACGCCTCTTGCAAGCGGCTGCTTCTGGCTACAGCCATGAGTCCTCACAAGTATGGTTGGTTTGCGCCGGGGCGGGGCTAATCAAAAACACGGGCGCTCCCGTGGCTTCTGTTGCAGTGCTGAAGGTAGCGCCTGACCCAAACATCGATAGGAAGCATAATCTGGCCGCGCTATTTTGGAAGCATAACTTGGCCAAACGGCCAAGTTATGCTTCCCGTTTCAGCCAGAGCGTGTCTGGCCTTTGAAAATGGTGGACCGAATGAGGATCGAACTCACGACCTCCGCATTGCGAACGCGGCGCTCTCCCAGCTGAGCTATCGGCCCACGATTGAAGTGGGCATTTTACCTTATAATCCCCAAAACTTGAAAGCGCGGCGATAAGGGGAAAAAATGGGGAGCTCGATTTCTCGACGGATGGCCTGGCTGGCGGTGGCGGTGACGGGTGCGGGGGCGGTGGGCGGCATCGCGCTGAATCGCGGCGAGAGCATCAATGCGTTGTGGTTCGTCGCGGCGGCGGCGTGCGTTTACACCCTCGCCTATCGCTTTTATAGTGCCTGGATCGCGGCGCGGGTGCTGGTGCTGGACGAGACCCGCGCGACGCCGGCGGAGCGGCTCGACAATGGGCGCGATTTCGTGCCAACCAATCGCTGGGTCGTGTTCGGCCACCATTTTGCGGCGATTGCCGGGCCGGGGCCGCTGATCGGGCCGACGCTGGCGGCGCAGTTCGGCTATCTGCCGGGAACCTTGTGGATTTTGATCGGCGCGGTGCTGGGCGGCTGCGTGCAGGACATGACCATCATGTTCTTTTCCACCCGCCGCGACGGGCGCAGCCTGGGGCAGATGGCGCGCGACGAGCTGGGGCCGGTCGGCGGCGCGGCGGCGCTCACCGGCACGCTGATGATCATGGTGATCCTGATCGCGGTGCTGGGGCTGGTGGTGGTCAACGCGATGAAGCACAGCCCGTGGGCGACGGCCACGGTGGCCGCCACCATTCCGATCGCGGTGCTGGTCGGGGTGTACATGCGCAACATCCGTCCCGGCCGGGTGCTGGAAGGTTCGCTCATCGGCCTCGCCCTGCTGCTGTTCGCGGTGGCGGGCGGCGGCTGGATCGACCATAGCGAAACCCTGCGCCCGCTGTTCGACCAGGAAGGGCTGACGCTGGCCTGGTTCGTGATCGGCTACGGCTTTCTTGCCGCCATTCTGCCGGTGTGGCTGCTGCTGGCGCCGCGCGATTATCTTTCCACCTTCATGAAGCTCGGCACCATTTTCCTGCTCGCCGTCGCCATCGTGCTGCTGCGGCCGGAAATCAGGATGCCGGCGCTGACCCAGTTCACCGATGGCAGCGGGCCGATCTTCGGCGGCAAGCTGTTTCCCTTCGTCTTCATCACCATCGCCTGCGGCGCGGTGTCCGGCTTCCATTCGCTGATTTCGTCCGGCACCACGCCCAAGCTGCTGGCCAACGAGCGCGATATCCGCATGATCGGCTACGGCGGCATGGTGCTCGAATCCTTCGTCGCCATCATGGCGATGATCGCCGCCACCGTGCTCGATCCAGGCGTGTTTTTCGCGATCAACAGCCCGGCCGGCGTGGTGGGCAAGGAGGCGGCGGACGCGGTGGCGAAGATTTCCGCCTGGGGCTTCCCGGTGACGGTGGAGCAGATGCAGTTCCTCGCCCGCGAGATGGGGGAAAAAACCCTGTTCGCCCGCACCGGCGGCGCGCCTTCGCTGGCCGTGGGGATGGCGAGCATCTTCGGCAGCGCCTTCGGCGACGGCCTGCTGGCGCTGTGGTACCACTTCGCCATCATGTTCGAGGCGGTGTTCATCCTTACCACGCTGGATGCCGGCACCCGCGTCGGCCGCTTCATGTTGCAGGATTTTCTCGGCAATTTCTCGCCCCGGCTCGGGCAGACTTCCTGGTATCCCTCGGTGCTGCTGACTTCCGGCGCGATCGTGGCGGCCTGGGGATATTTTCTCTATATTGGGGTGATCGACCCCAACGGCGGGGTCAACATCCTGTGGCCGCTGTTCGGCATTTCCAACCAGATGCTGGCGGCGGTCGCGCTGTCGGTGGCGACCGGCATCCTGGTCAAGTCCGGCAAGCTGCGCCATGCCTGGATCGCCGGCGTGCCGCTGGCCTGGCTGGCGGCGGTGACGACCACCGCGGCTTACGAGAAGATCATGAGCGCGGACGTGCGCATCGGCTTTTTCGCCGCCGCCAACGATCTGGCCGCGAAGCTCGCGGCAGGCTCGCTGCCGCCGGGGAAGGCGGCGGTCGCGCCGCAGCTGATTTTCAACCAGCAGCTCGACGCCTGGCTCACGCTGTTTTTCGTGGTGGTGCTGTGGGTGGTGATTTTCGACATGCTGCGGGTGTGCGCCCGCCACCTGCAAGGCAAGCCGGTGCAGCCGCTGACTGAGTCGCCGCATGAACCGAGCCGGCTGGTGGAGTTGTGGGTGCGGGATTGACGGTATTTTCCGGGCTGGTTTGATTATTCAGGAGATATGTGGTGAAAACATTTCGTGCGATACTGGTACTCATGCTGATCTGCGGCCACGCCGCCGCGGTCGATCTCGCCGGCCTGACCAAGGGCGAGATGACGGGCGGATTGAAGGAAACCTTGAGCAAAAGCGCGACGGCCGCCGTGGCCGCGCTCGGGCGGGAAGACGGCTTTCTCAGGAACGAGAAAGTGAAAATACCGCTGCCGGGAAACCTGGCCAGGGTGGAAGGGGTGATGCGCACCTTTGGCATGGGCAAGCAGGCCGACGAACTGGTGGTGGCGATGAACCGGGCTGCCGAGGCCGCCGTGCCGGAGTCGAAGAAGCTGCTGGTCGATGCGGTCAAGAAAATGTCCATCGACGATGCCAAGGGGATCATCACCGGCGGCGACGATGCGGCCACCGCCTACTTCAGAAAGAATACCGAGAGCGCGCTGACGGCCAAATTTTTGCCGATCGTGAAAAAGAACACCGAAAAAGTCGGCCTGGCCCAGCGCTACAACGCCTTGGCCGGCAAGGCGTCCCAGTTCGGCTTGGTCGACAAGGGTCAGGGCAATATCGAAACTTATGTCACGCAACAGGCGCTGGATGGCCTGTACAAGATGATCGCCGAACAGGAGAAACTGATCCGCCAGGATCCGGTCGGCCAGGGCAGCAAGCTGATTGGCAAGATCTTTGGGTTCGGCGGCTAGGAGCCTGTCGGACTTGAAGAATCGAAGCGAAAATTCGGCTGGGCGAGGACAGATTTTGCCGGTTTTGCAGGTCAATAGTTATTCTATTGACCAAGAAAGCGGCGAAATATGGACCGGCCAGGCGGATTTGCAGCCGATTTCCTTCAAGTCCGACAGGCTCCTAGCCCTGCATACGATCTTTCACGAGCTTCAGCTCGTAGAAAGTCGGAGTCCTTTAGGGCACCCGCCAAACCGCACACTCCAACCCGTCCAACTGAGGTTTCTAGGATGATCGGAAGCCGGTTGACGGCCTTCTGGGCGCTCGTTCGGCGCCTCTCCGGCGACGACGCCTACGAGCGTTATCTGCGCCACCATGCCCAGGCCCATCCGCATGAGGCGGTGCCGGGCCGCAAGGAATTTTTCAAGCGCGAGCAGGAAAGAAAATGGGACGGGGTGCGGCGCTGCTGTTAGCTGAACAGACGCTTCTGCGCCCAGGCCAGCAGATTGGGCAGGCGCGGCGGAGCCGCCAGCCAGCCCAGGGCCACCCCCGCCGCATCCGCCAGCATGTCGGCGACTTCGAAAGTGCGGTAGCCGGTGGCGCGCTGGGCGTATTCCAGCGCGATGCCCAGGGCCACCATTCCCAGCGCCAGTCCCCAGCGTTGCCATCGTCCGCTGTAGAGCTGGGCGAACCATAGCGTGGCGAGGCCGTAAGCGGCCAGATGGCCGAGCTTGTCGCCCTGCGCGATGTCGATCTGAGGCGGTATGGGGGTGAGCGACAGATAGACGATCAGGACGACGGCTCCCCATCCCGCCGCTTTCCATAAGGTGGACATGCGGGCGGGGTTCACGCGCAGATGTCCCGATAAGCCTGTTCGCTGGCGTAGGCCAGTACCGGCAGCGCCACGGTGAGCAGGGGAATGAACAGCAGGATCGAGCCGGCGATGCCGATGGTCAGCACACAACCCCAGGCCAGCATCACGCCGAAGTTGCCGAATACCGCGCGGACACTGGCGCTGACGGCCTTCGCCAACTCCAGGCGGCGGCGCACGATGAGCGGCACCGCGAACGCGGAAACGGCGAAGATCATGAACGCCAGCACTGCCCCGGTGATGGAAGAGAACAGCAGGAAGGATAGCCAGCGCGCGCCGCTGCCGAAGCCGGCGAAGAATTCCAGCGCGGACAGCACCGGTACCGTGCCGAAGTACAGGCTGTAGACGATGGCGGCATCGGTCAGCCAGATCAGGAACAGGAACATGCAGACCACGGACAGCACCCACAGCGCCGGCGGGTTATGCCGGAATCCGCCGAAAAAGTCGCCCAGTCGCACGTGTCGCCCTTCCGCCTGGAGCCGTGCGGCGTTGAAGAACCCGGACAGAATGGCCGGGCCGACCAGCATGAAACCGCCCGCCAGCGGGAAAGCCATCGGCAGGATGTCCAGCATCGCCACCCCGGCGAGCAGGGCCGCTCCGATTGCGGCGAAGATGCCGGCATAGGCCATGCTGGCGGCCTGGGTCCGGCGGAAGGTGCTCCAGCCGTGGGCGAGCCAGCTTCCGATGCGGGAAAGCGGTACTTGGCGATATGGAGGCGGCGTCGGCATGGATCATCCCGCCTTGCGGTGAGCCCAGCGCAGCATGAAGATGCCGGCCACGATCATCGGCAGGGACAGCCATTGCCCCATGCTGAGACCCAGGCTCAGCAGGCCGAGAAAGCTGTCCGGCTCGCGGGTGAATTCGGCCAGGAAGCGGAACGTGCCGTAGCCGAGCAGGAACAGCCCGGACACCGCGCCGGTCGGGCGTGGCTTGCGCGAGAACAGCCAGAGCAGCGCGAACAGCGCGAGGCCTTCGAGCGCGAACTGGTAAAGCTGGGACGGGTGGCGCGGGAGGTTATCGACCTCGGGAAAGATCATCGCCCAGGGCACGTCGGTCGGCCGCCCCCACAGCTCGCCGTTGATGAAATTGCCGAGGCGGCCCGCCGCCAGCCCGAGCGGCACCAGCGGCGCGATGAAGTCGGTGATGGCGAGCCAGTTCTTGCCGGTCTTGCGGGCGAATGCCCACATCGCGGCGAGCACGCCGAGAAAGCCGCCGTGAAAGGCCATGCCGCCCTGCCATACGGCGAAGATTTCCATCGGGTGGGACAGGAAATGAGCCGGCTGGTAGAACAGCACGTAGCCCAGGCGCCCGCCCAGCACCACGCCGAGCACGCCGTAGAACAGGACGTCGTCCAGCTCCGCGACGGTCCAGCCCAGGTCGGGACGGGTCTTGATCCGGTAGCGCCCCAGGATCAGCACGAAGGAGAACGCCAGCAAATACATCAGGCCGTACCAGCGCACGGCGAGCGGGCCGAGATGAACGGCGATCGGGTCGAACTGGGGATGGATCAGCATTGAGGCAGCAAAGATTTCGGTTAAAATGCGGATTATACGTTAATCTCTAGGTTTTCTTTTGTCCTGAAAAGGCGTTGGACCGCGGAGGACGCAGAGGACGCCGGGGGTGCAAAAACTTACGCGCCATCGCAGGAAGCGAGCTTGCCGCGCAACTCTTCAAGTTCTTGTTTTCCTCCGCGTCCTTCGCGTCCTCTGCGGTGAATCGCAGTTTTGGGATTATTTCGCAAGGATTGAACCATGCCCGCCTATCGTTCCAAAACCTCCACCCACGGCCGCAACATGGCCGGCGCCCGCGCGCTGTGGCGCGCCACCGGCATGACCGACGCCGATTTCGGCAAGCCCATCATCGCCATCGCCAATTCGTTCACCCAGTTCGTGCCGGGCCACGTCCACCTCAAGGACATGGGCCAGCTGGTGGCGCGCGAGATCGAGAAGGCCGGCGGCGTGGCCAAGGAATTCAACACCATCGCCATCGACGACGGTATCGCCATGGGCCATGGCGGCATGCTCTACAGCCTGCCCTCGCGCGAGCTGATCGCGGACAGCGTCGAATATATGGCCAACGCCCACTGCGCCGACGCGCTGGTGTGCATTTCCAACTGCGACAAGATCACCCCCGGCATGCTGATGGCGTCCCTGCGCCTCAACATTCCCACCATCTTCGTCTCCGGCGGGCCGATGGAAGCGGGTAAGGCGGTGATCCACGGCAAGGAGATGCACCTCGACCTGGTCGATGCCATGGTGGCGGCGGTGGATCCGCAGTTCAGCGACGCCGAAACCCAGCAGATGGAGCGCTCCGCCTGCCCGACCTGCGGCTCCTGCTCCGGCATGTTCACCGCCAACTCGATGAACTGCCTGGTCGAAGCGCTCGGCCTGGCGCTGCCCGGCAACGGCACGCTGGTGGCGACCCACGCCGACCGCAAGGAGCTGTTCCTCCAAGCCGGCCGCCAGATCGTCAAGCTGGCCAAGCGCTATTACGAGCATGACGACGCCGGCGCGCTGCCGCGCACCATCGCCGCGTTCGGGGCGTTCGAGAACGCCATGATGCTCGACATCGCCATGGGCGGCTCGACCAATACCGTGCTGCATCTTCTCGCCGCCGCGCGGGAAGCGGGCGTGGCCTTCACCATGCAGGACATCGACCGGCTGTCGCGCAAGGTGCCTCACCTGTGCAAGGTGGCGCCGTCGATCCAGACCTACCACATGGAAGACGTGCACCGTGCCGGCGGCATCGTCGGCATTCTCGGCGAGCTCGACCGCGCCGGTCTGCTGCACCGTAACCTGCCGACGGTGCATGCCCACACCCTGGGCGAGGCGCTGGAAAACTGGGACGTGCTCCATGCCCACGACCTGCACGTGTTCGAGTTCTTCAAGGCGGCGCCGGGCGGCGTGCCGAGCCAGACCGCTTTCAGCCAGAACAAGCGCTACGCCGAGCTGGACATGAACCGCACCACCGGCTGCATCCGCGACAAAGCGAACGCTTACTCGCAGGATGGCGGACTGGCCGTGCTGTACGGCAATATCGCGCTCGACGGCTGCATCGTCAAGACTGCCGGGGTGGACGCGAGCATCCTCAAGTTCAGCGGACGGGCGCGCGTGTTCGAAAGCCAGGAAGATTCCGTTGCGGCGATTCTGGACGACAAGATCGCCGCCGGCGACGTCGTGGTGATCCGCTACGAAGGTCCGCGCGGCGGGCCGGGCATGCAGGAAATGCTCTACCCTACCAGCTACCTCAAGTCGAAGGGGCTGGGCAAATCCTGCGCGCTGTTGACCGACGGACGTTTTTCCGGCGGCACTTCCGGTTTGAGCATCGGCCACGTTTCGCCGGAAGCGGCGGAGGGCGGCGCCATCGGCCTGGTCGAGGAAGGCGACATGATCGAAATCGACATCCCGCAGCGCAGCATCCAGCTCAAGGTAACGGCCGAGGTACTGGCCGAGCGCCGCCGGGCGATGGAAGCGAAAGGCGCCCAGGCGTGGCGCCCGGCCAGCCGCGAGCGCACGGTCTCGGCGGCGTTGCGGGCTTATGCCGCGATGACCACCTCCGCCGCCAAGGGCGCGGTGCGCGACGTGAGCCAAGTCGAACGGCGTTAAGTGAGCGTCGCGAAGCGAGTCTTCGTCCCCCTCGCCCGTCTCGCCAGAGCGAGCGGCTTTGCCGCCGCTCTCGGCGGGGACACTCCTTGCGGGTGCAGGGATAACCAGCGACTAGGCTGCGGTTGTTTGCAGCCTAGTCGAATGGCTAGTTGTTTCACCCAGAGGGTTAGGGGAGAGGGCGAGGAAAAATCGTGAACCGCAAGGATCCCGCCGCGCCGGCCGAGCACAAGCTGACGGTACGCGAGCTGGTCGAGGCCCTGATCGCCGACGGCGTGGTGGCGAAGGAGGACGCGGAAAACCTGCTGCTGCCCGCGCGCAGCGCCCGCGCCGAGATTCATCCGCTGGCGCAGATCGCCGAGCAGAAATGGAAGTCGGCCAAGCCGCCGCACAAGCCGCTCAACCTCGAAACCCTGACCGAGTGGCTGGCGGGCCGGGTCGGCCTGCCCTACTACCACATCGATCCGCTCAGGATCAACGTCACCGCCGTCACCAACACCATGTCGGACGCCTACGCGGCGCGCTTTCGCATCCTGCCGGTGGAAGTGAATGCGCGCGAGGTGGTGGTGGCCACCGCCGAGCCCTTCCTCACCGAGTGGGAAAAGGAACTGGCGCCGATCCTGCGCCTGCAAATCAGGCGCGTGGTAGCCAACCCGCTCGACATCCAGCGCTACCTCGCCGAATTCTACAGCCTGGCGCGCTCGGTCAAGCGCGCCGCGCAGACGCAGAATTCGGCCTTTGCCGGCGGCCTGTCCAATTTCGAGCAGTTGGTGGAGATGGGCCGCGGCGGCAATCTCGACGCCAATGACCAGCACGTGGTGCATATCGTCGACTGGCTGCTGCAGTACGCCTTCGACCAGCGCGCATCGGATATCCACCTCGAACCGCGGCGCGAACATGGCGACGTGCGCTTTCGCATCGACGGCGTGATGCACCATGTCTATCAGCTTCCGCTTGCGGTGCTGGGCGCCGTCACCAGCCGCATCAAGGGCCTCGGCCGGATGGATATCGTCGAGAAGCGCCGCCCGCTGGACGGGCGCATCAAGACGCGTTCCCCCGACGGCGACGAGATCGAGCTGCGCCTCTCGACCATGCCCACCGCGTTCGGCGAGAAGATGGTGATGCGCATCTTCAACCCCGACGTGATCGTGCAAAGCTACAGGGAGATGGGCTTTTCCGACGAGGACGTGGGCCGCTGGAACCAGATGGCGGGCCAGTCCAACGGCATCATCCTGGTCACCGGCCCGACCGGCTCGGGCAAGACCACCACGCTGTATTCCACCCTGCGCCAGCTCGCCGTGCCGGAAGTCAACGTCTGCACCATCGAAGACCCGATCGAGATGATCTCGCCCCAGCTCAACCAGATGCAGGTACAGCACAACATCGGCCTGGATTTCACCAGCGGCGTGCGCACCCTGATGCGGCAGGATCCGGACATCATCATGGTGGGCGAGATCCGCGACCTGGAAACCGCCGAAATGGCGATCCAGGCCGCGCTCACCGGGCATCTGGTGCTGTCCACCCTGCACACCAACGACGCGCCCTCGGCGATTTCCCGCCTGCTCGACCTGGGCGTGCCGCCCTACCTGATCAACGCCACCCTGCTCGGCGTCATGGCGCAGCGCCTGGTGCGCACCCTGTGCCCGCACTGCAAGGAGCGCGAGGCGCTCGACGGCGCGGCCTGGGAAGCGCTGGTCAGGCCGTGGAAAGCCCCCGCGCCGGCGCAGGGAAACGCCCCGCGCGGCTGCCTGGAATGCCGCATGACCGGCTACCTCGGCCGCGTCGGCCTGTACGAGATGCTGGTCATGTCTCCCGCCCTGCGAGCCCTGGTCAAGCCGGCGTGCGACGTCGCCGCGCTGCGCGAGCTGGCCTACAAGGAAGGCATGAAGCCGCTGCGGATCAGCGGCGCGCTCAAGGTCGCCGGCGGCCTCACCACCATCGAGGAAGTCCTCAAGGTGGCGCCGCCACCTTACGGTGTTTGATAGCCGCCCTAATAGCCGACAAAAACGCTCGGGTTATGTGGTATCCTGAAGATTCTTTCAGGAGCCCGCCATGCCCAACCATCTCGCTTCCGAAACCAGCCCCTATCTCTTGCAGCATGCCGACAACCCGGTGGATTGGTACCCATGGGGTGAGCTCGCGCTCACTATTGCGCGCCAGCACGATAAGCCCATCCTGCTCTCGATCGGCTATTCCACCTGCCACTGGTGTCACGTCATGGCGCACGAATCGTTCGAGGATGCCGTCACCGCCGCGCTGATCAACCGCGATTTTGTCGCCATCAAGGTCGATCGCGAGGAGCGGCCCGATCTCGACCAGATATACCAGAACGCGCACTACTTGTTGACCGGGCGCGGCGGCGGCTGGCCGCTGACCCTGTTCCTGGCGCCGGACCGGACTCCGTTTTACGCCGGCACCTATTTTCCGCCCGTGGCGCGCTACAACCTGCCCGGTTTCAAGGATGTGCTGATGCGGGTGGCGCAGGCCTATCGCGAGCGCCGGCAGGATATCGGCAGGCAGAATGCCGAGCTGGTACAGAGCTTGGCGGGGGCGGCGCCCGCGCGGCAAGCCGGCGTGGAGATCGGGCCGGCGCCGCTGTCCGGCGCCCTGGCTCAGCTGCGGCGCGGCTACGACGCCGCGTTCGGCGGCTTCAGCGGCGCGCCCAAATTCCCTCGGCCGGGCGAAATCGCGTTTTGCCTGCGGCGCTACGCCGCGGAGGGGGACGAACAGGCGCTGTCGATGGCGCTTTCCACCCTGCGCCGCATCGCCGACGGCGGCATTTACGACCAGCTCGGCGGCGGCTTCTGCCGCTACAGCGTGGACGACCGCTGGCTGATCCCGCATTTCGAGAAGATGCTCTACGACAACGGCGCGCTGCTCGAAGTGTATGCCGACGCCTGGCGCATCGAGCGCGACGAGCGCTTTTGCGCGGTGGCGGAACAGACCGTCGCATGGCTCGCGCGCGAAATGCGCCATCCGCGAGGCGGCTTCTACTCGGCGCTCGACGCCGATTCCGAGCACGAGGAAGGCAAGTTCTACGTGTGGACGCCGCAGGAGGCCGCCGCCGCGCTCGACGCCGACGAATATGCCGTGCTGTCGCGCCATTACGGCCTCGACCTAGCGGCCAATTTCGAAGGGCGGCACTGGCATTTTTACGTCGCCCAGCCGCTCGACCGGGTAGCGCAGTCGCTCGGCCTGGAATTGGCCGAGGCGCAGCGCCTGCTGGCCGCCGCCCGCGCCAAGCTGCTCGCCCGGCGCGAGCAGCGGGTGCGGCCGGGGCGCGACGAAAAAATCCTGGCCGGCTGGAATGCCCTGGCGATCAAGGGCCTGGCCCGCGCCGGCAGCGCCTTCGGACGGGAAGAATGGATCGACCTGGCAGAGCAGGCGACCGATTTCATCCGCGCCGAGCTGTGGCGGGACGGTCGGCTGCGGGCATCGTGGAAGGACGGCCGGGCCGATCTGGCCGCCTATCTCGACGACTATGCCTTTTTGCTCGACGCCCTGATCGAGTCGATGCAGGCCCGTTTTCGCAGCGAAGACCTGGCCTTTGCCGGCGAACTGGCGCAAGCCCTGCTTGCGGGTTTCGAGGATTCCGGCCAGGGCGGCTTCTTCTTCACCGCCCACGATCACGAAGCGCTGATTTGCCGGCCGAAATCCGGCACCGACAACGCCACGCCCGCCGGCAATGCCGTGGCCGCTTTTGCCCTGCAACGGCTCGGCCATCTGCTGGGCGATACCCGCTACCTGGCGGCGGCGGAGCGCGCGTTGTCGCTGTTTTATCCGCAGCTCGCCGCCCAGCCGGGCGGTTTCATGTCGTTTCTCACGGTGCTGGAAGAATACCTGCAAGCGCCACAGATGGTTGTCCTGCGCGGCCCCGCTGCTCAGGTAGAGACTTGGCGGCAGGCCCTGGCAGCCGAGTACCGGCCCGCGACCCTCGCGCTGGCGTTGCCGAACGAGCTGGCGCCTTTGGCCGCCAGTCTCGCCAGGCCGGCTTCGCCCACTGTCAACGCCTGGTTGTGCCAGGGCGTTAAATGCTTACCGGCGATTGCCGATCTGGAAGCCTTGCGGCTCTCCCTCAATTGAGCGAAAGCATAGGCAAGCCCGGAAAAGTTGGATAAGATAGCGGTTCCATTTTCTTCTAATTAAACAAGGAGCATTAAATGAAAGTAGTTCTGGGGATTGCCGCCGTTGCGGCCGTGCTGGTGGCCGGACAAGCGGCTGCGGCCGACGAAAGCGCGCTGGCGCAAAAGAGCGGTTGCCTCGCTTGCCATCAGGTCGCGACCAAAGTGCTCGGCCCGGCTTACAAGGACGTAGCCAAGAAATATGCCGGCCAGAAGGGCGCCGAAGCCATGCTCGCCGACGAGATCGTGAAAGGCACCGGCCCAGCCGGCAAGGGTTGGATCAAGGAAGGCAAGGCCGGCATGCCGTTCATGCCGCCCAATACCGCAGTCAAGCCGGAAGATGCGGCCAAGCTGGCCAACTGGATTCTGGGCCTGAAATAAGCGGCCCATCGCATCACCGAAAAGCCGGCCTCGCGCCGGCTTTTTTGTTTCCGGAAAACGCGTAGCATCAGGCACCTGCGCTTCCGGGGCTATTTTGGTACCTACTCCGTCCGCAGCGCTTCCACCGGGTCTAGCCGCGCCGCGCGGCGGGCGGGGAGAACGCCGGCGATCAGGCCGATGGCGACCGCCACGGCTTCGGCCAGGAAGACGAACGTGAGCGGGGTGTGCACCGGCAGCCCCGGCACCGCCAGGCGCAGGATTTGCGCCAGGCCGACGCCGAGCGCCAGGCCGAGGAGGCCGCCGGCGCCGGACAGGGCCACCGCCTCGCCGAGAAAGAGGCCGAGGATGGTGCGGCGCGGCGCGCCCAGCGCCACCAGCAGGCCGATTTCGCCGGTGCGTTCGGCGACGGCGATGGTCATGATGGTGGCGATGCCGACGCCGCCGACCAGCAGCGAAATCCCGCCCAGGGCGCCGACCGCCATGGTCAGGATGTCGAGGATTCTGGACAGCGTGCGCAGCATGTCTTCCTGCGTGGTGATGGTGAAATCCTCGCGCCCGTGACGCGCCTTGAGCACGGCCCCGACCGCCGCGCTCACCCGCGCCGCCGCCGTGCCTTCGCGGTAGGACACGTCGATTTCCATCAGTCCGTCGCGATTGTAGAGTTCCAGCGCCCGCGCCGCCGGGATGTAGGCGGTGTCGTCAAGGTCGATGCCGAGCACCTGTCCTTTGGCTTCGAGCACGCCGACGACGCGAAATTGCAGGCTGCCGATGCGCACCCGCGCGCCGAGCGGATTTTCGCTGCCGAACAATTCGTCCTTCAGCTTGCTGCCGAGCACGACGAAGGAGCGGGCATTTTCCGCCTCCCCCTCCGGCAGGAACTGGCCGCTTCTGACCCTGATCTTGAACACCTTGAGCATGCCGGCGCTTACCCCGTACACCGTGGTCCGGCGCAGGCGCCCGTTGCCGCCCACCTCGGAATTTCCCCACACCACCGGCGTCATCGCCGCGACGTTGGGCAGATGCGCCACGGCGCGCGCGTCCTCCAGCGTCAGCGGGCGCACCGAAGTCGGGATGCCGGCGCGCGGAATGCCGGTGGTCTTGACCTTGCCCGGCAGGACGGTGATGACATTGGTGCCGAACTGGGTGAATTCGGCCAGCACGAAGCGGTGGATGCCCTCGCCGATGGAAGTGAGCAGGATCACCGCCGCGATGCCGACGCCGATGCCGAGCAGCGTCAGGAAACTGCGCAGGCGGTGCGCGGCGATGGCGCGCAGGGCGAGAAAAATGCTGTCGCGCAGGCGCATCATCGCCCCGACAAGGCCAGCACCGGGTCGAGCTGCGCCGCGCGCCGCGCCGGCGCGACGCCGAACAGCAGGCCGGTCGCCAGCGCGGTGGCGAGCCCGGCCAGCACCGCCCAGGCGGGGGGATAGGCCGGGAACGTCGGATAGAGATGGCGGATCAGCGCCGCGCCGGCGTGGCCGAGCAGGAAGCCGGCGACCGCCCCGGCCAGCGACAGCATCGCCGCCTCGGTCAGGAACAGCAGCCGGATGGTGCGGCCGGTGGCGCCCAGCGCCTTGAGCAGGCCGATCTCGGCGGTGCGCTGGGCCACCGACACCAGCATCACGTTCATCACCAGAATTCCCGCCACCGCCAGGCTGATGGCGGCGATGCCGGCGACGCCATAGGTCAGCGCGCCGAGCAGGCGGTCGAAGGTGGCCAGCACCGCGTCCTGGGTGATGACGGTCACGTCCAGCTCGCCTTCGTGGCGCAGCCTGAGGATTTCGGTCGCCTGCGCCTTGGCGGCGGGAATGGCCTCGCGGCTGCGCGCCTCGATCAGGATGCGGAACAGGGTGTTGCTGTTGAACATCGCCTGCGCCTGCGCCACCGGCACGATCACCAGCTCGTCGTTGTTCATGCCCAGCCCCTGCCCGCTCGCCGCCATCACGCCGACGATGCGGAAGCGCCGGTCGCCGACGCGCACCAGCCGGCCGAGGGCGGGTTCGGGGCCGAACAGCTCGTCGCGGATCTTGGCGCCGATCACCGCGATCGCGGAGCCCCGGCTCCAGTCCTCGTCCGGCAGGAATCGCCCTTGGGCGAGGGACAGGCGGCGCACCTCGATGAACTCGGCGGTGGTGCCGGCCACCATCGCCTCGCGCAGCTTGCCGCCGACATTGATTTCGGACGTGCCGACCGCGAGCGGGGCGAGGCGCCGGATGGCGCTGCTTCGCAGCAGGGCGCGGGCGTCGTCGATGGTCAGGTCGCGCGGCGTGCCGGTGATGGCGTTGGCCGGATTGAAGCCGCCGGTCTCCGAGCGGCCGGGCAGGACGATGACCAGGTTGCTGCCGATGGCGGAGAATTCGTTGACCACGTAGCGCCGCGCGCCGTCGCCGAGCGCGGTCAGCACCACCACCGCCGCCACGCCGATGGCTACCGCCAGCACCGACAGGAAGGTGCGCAGCGGGTTGCCGGTGGCGGCATCGCGCGCGAAGCGGATCAGGTCGAGGGCGCGCATTGCACCGGTTCCAGCGCGCTGTCGTGGCGCAGCGCACCGTCCTCCATCAGCAGGCGGCGCCGGGCTCGGCCGCCGAGCGCGGGGTCGTGGGTGACGACGATCAGGGTGACGCCGCCGCGGTTGAGCTGTTCCAGCAGGCGGATCACTTCTTCGCCGGTGGCGCGGTCGAGGTTGCCGGTGGGTTCGTCGGCCAGGATCACGGCCGGGCGCATGACGGTGGCGCGGGCGATGGCGACCCGCTGGCGCTGGCCGCCGGAAAGCTGGTCGGGGCGATGATCGGCGCGATCCGCCAGGCCGTAATCGTCGAGCGCGCGCGCGATCCGCCCGGCGCGCTCCACCGCCGGGACGCCGGCCAGCATCATCGGCAGGGCGATGTTCTCGGCCGCCGTCAGCCGCGCCACCAGATGGAAGCTCTGGAACACGAAGCCGATCCGCTCGCTGCGCACCCGTGCCTGCTCCTCCGCCGAGAGCGTCGTTACGTCGCGCCCTTCGAGGCGGTAGAAGCCGGCGTCGGGCCGGTCGAGCAGGCCGAGCAGGTTGAGCAGGGTCGATTTGCCCGAGCCGGACGGCCCCATCACCGCGACGTATTCGCCCGGCGCGATGGCCAAATCGACATGGCGCAGCGCATGCACCGCGCTGTCGCCCAGGTGGAAAACGCGCTCGATGCCGCGGAGCTCGATCTGGGGGGGCGACATCGGCGCTCTCCTAATTCTTCGGCGCGGCTTTTTCGTCCGCCACGACGTGGGCGCCGGCCTTCACACCCTCGCGCTCAATGGAAGTGACCACCCGCTCGCCCGGCGAAAGCCCGCCGAGCACCTCGGTATACTGCCAGTTGGCCAGCCCGACGCTGACCTGGCGCTGTTCCAGCGTACCGTCGCGACGCCCCACCAGCGCCCGGTTGCCTTCCAGCAGCGCCGACGTAGGCACGCGTACCGCGTTGTCGCGAGCGGCGAGGATCACCTCGACATCGGCGCTGTAACCGGCAAGCAGCTTGCCCGGCGGCAAAGGCTGATCGAACGTGGCTTCGATGTCCACCGTGCGCGACTGCTTTTCGGCCGTGGAAACGAGGGAGGCGACGCGTTTGACGCGGCCGGGAAACGACTGCTTTGGCAAGGCGTCGAGGCTGATGCGCACGGCCTGGCCTTGCTGGATTTTCGGCGCGTCCACCTCGTCCATCGGCGCCTTGACGTAAAGGCAGGAATCGTCGATCAGGTCGATCGCCGGCGGCATCGGGATGCCGGGCGGCGACGGCGTGGAATATTCGCCGACCTCGCCGACGATCTTGGCCACCGTGCCGGCGAAGGGCGCGTACAGCACGGTGCGGCCCTGCTCCACGCGCGCCACCTTGACTTGCGCTGCGGCCTGGGCCACCGCGGCCTTGGCCGCATCGCAGCCGGCGCGGCGGGAGCGCGCATCGGCCGCGGCGGCCTCTTCCGCCGTGGCGGAGACGAAGCCCCTGGCGCGCAGGGCGGATTGCCGTTCGGCCTCGCGCTCCGCGCTGGCGGCCGGTATGCAGGCTTCGCCCACATGTTTTTTCGCCACATCCAGCTGTGCCAGCGCCAGCCGGCTTTGCGCCTGCTGGTCTTCGTTCCACAATCTGAGCAGCAGCTGGCCTTTCTTCACCCGGTCGCCTTCCTTCACCGCCAGGGTCTCGATGCGGCCGCCGAGGATGGTGGACAGCCGGGTGCGCTGGCAGGCTTCGACCGTGCCGGCGCGGGTATTGGCGACGGTGGATTCGACCCGGCCCCGGTCCACTTCGCCGAACGTCACCGCGACCGGCTTCGGCCGGCCGATCCACCACAGGGCGGCGGCGATGCCGAGCAGGAGCGCCAGGGCGACCAGCACGCGGCGGACGGGGGGCGAAAGACGGATGCGGGTCATGGAGGCGTTCGGCAATCCAAAAACACCATGATCGGACGAAACCGCCCCGGCGGCAAGGCGCGCATTATTTGCGGTCGCTTGCACGTTCCGGATTTATTCCATAAAGTGGAATCCCCTCACCATTTTTCATGGCTAGAAGATGACGCAAGGTTCGCCCGGAAGCTCTCTTTATCGCCGATGGTTTTGCGTTGTCTTGCTTGGTCTGATGTTCCTGCCACTGCAGCGGGGCTGGGCGGAGACGGTGGAACAACGGCTCCCCGGCGGCATTGTCGTCAGCGCCGAGTTGCGCGCCGGGCAGCCGTCCAGGCCGGCCGTCCTGCTGCTGCATGGTTTTCTGCAGACCCGCCAGGCGCCACCGATGAGCCGGCTGGCCGCGATGCTGGCCGACCAGGGCTACACTGTGCTGGTGCCCACGCTTTCCCTCGGCATCGACCGCCGCGCCCAGAGCCTGGCCTGCGAAGCCGTCCATGCCCACACGCTGGAGGGCGACCTCGCGGAGCTCGGTTTTTGGGTGAACTGGCTGGCCGGCAAGGGCTACGGCGACATCGTGCTGATCGGCCACAGCTTCGGCAGCCAGCAGATTCTCCGGTATGTGGCGCAGCGCCCCGATACCGCGGTAAAAAAGGCCATCCTGACCAGCCTGATTCCGCTGTACAGCGACAGCGCTGAGCGCCGGGAAGCCGCTATCCAAATGAAACGATACCCTCGGTCTCTGGGCCGGTTTACCCTGTCCTATTGCCACAAGAATTATGTTTCCCCTCCAGGGGCTTTCCTGTCTTACGCGACGGAAGATGCCGCCGCCGCCCTGAACCTGCTGGGCCAAACCAGGGTGTCGACGGAAGTGATCCTGGGTGCGGCCGATACCGCGATGGAAAAAGGTTGGCCGGGGAAAATCAGGAAAACCGGCGTGCGACTCGCCGTCATCGCCGATGCCGGCCATTTTTTCGACGGCGAACAGGAATTCGACCTGGCGGACAAAATCGGCGCCAGCCTTGCCGCCATGGCGGCGGGGAATTAGGCTGTGCCGCTTCCGCCGCGTTTCCGGCTGAGTCTCTGGCCCTTCTCCATCACGGCGTATGCGCTGGGATTCATCATCCTGATGGCGGCTTCGTTCTGGTTCCTGAGCAGTGTCATGCAGGAAACGCTGGACGCGATTCGTAGCGAGGCGCAAGCGCAAAACATGAAGGCGGCGCGGGACGAACTCGACCAGGCGGTCGCGCGCGTTGCCACCGAAATCAAGCAGCAGGCAGAAAGCCTCGCCAGCCAGGACGAGACCCGGCAACAGCTGGCCAACCCGGCCTACTACGTCTATTGGCGAGACAACCGGGCTTTGGGTGGGCTGCTGCCCAACTTTACCGATGCGGTGGAAGTTTATAACCGGCAAGGCAAAGCCCTGGCCGGGCAGCCAATCAACAACATGCCGGCGAGCGTTGCCAAGGAAGATGTCGGCCGCTTTCTCAAGCGCGAAGGCAACCGCGCCTATCTGTACATTTTTCAGCCGATCCAGGCGGTAGAGAATGTCCCCGCCTCGGTACAGGGCTACTTCGGCATCAAAATCGATTTTCTCGCCGCCCTCAAGGAAAACCACTGGTTCGGCTACATCAATGCGGACAGCATCCAGCTGCAAGGCAGCGGCCAGCTGCGGCTTCCGGTCGATCAGATTGCCCCGCATCTGGTTTTTCAGCTCAAATCCAATCCGGAAAGCGCTGCGTTGGTCGATTTTTTTTTCCGCGCCAAACAAAACATTATTTTCATCCTAATCATTCTTTCCGCCACCTTTTTCTTTATTCTGCATTCGCTCCTGGCCGCGCCGCTGCGCCGCCTGTCGCTGCATATCGATGCCTTGCGCGCCGGCCGCAGCACCCTGCTGCAGGAAAACTACAGCAGCAGTCTGCCGGTAGCCGAGCTGGAGAAGGTGCGCACATCCCTGAACGACTACCAGAGCCAGCTGGAAAGCATGCACCGCAGCCTGAACGAGAAGAACGACGAACTCTGGCTCCTGGCGCACCGCGATCCGCTCACCGGCATTTTCAACCGGCGCTGCTTCGAGGACGACTGGGAGCATGTGCTGTCGGTGGCCAACGGCCACCGGCTGGAGGTGTCCTTCATCCTGTTCGACTGCGACCATTTCAAGGCGATCAACGACAGCTACGGCCACCAGGCCGGTGACCAGGTTCTCCAGGCCATCGCGCTCATCCTGCAAAATGCGCTGCGCCACGGCGACCGCCTCTATCGCCTGGGCGGCGACGAATTCGCCACGATTTTTCTCGACGCCGATCCTGCCCTGGCCGCACAGGCGGCGGAACGCTGCATCGAGCACACCGGCCGCCACGATTTTTCCGGCACCGGCGTGAAGGAGCCAGTGCGCATCAGCGTCGGCCTGGCCCACGCTTCGGGCAACGACCCCGACAGCCTCGCCATCCTGCCCAAGCAGGCCGATATCGCGATGTACCACGCCAAGCGGCCGGGCAGGCTCAAGCTCGCCGTGTTCGACGACAGCATGACCAACGACGCCGGCATCCTGTTCTCGACCCGCGCCAACAACGCGGTGTTCGACGCGATGACGACCGGCGAATCGATCGAAATGCACTACCAGCCGGTGGTCAACCTGGTCACCGGGGAAGTGGACTACTACGAGGCGCTGGTACGCATCCGCGACGGCCTGGAGCTGATCATGCCCTCGTCGATTTTCCCGATTATCGAAGCGCGCCGGCTCGAAGCCGAATTCGATCTCGCCATTATCGAGCGCATCGCCCAGGACCTGGAGCAGCGCAAGATACCGCCCAATACCGGCGTATCGCTCAACGTCTCCGGCCCCGGCGTGATTAACCCGCTGATCATCCAGCGGGTGATGGCGCTCGGCCGTTTCCTCGATCAATACCGGCTGGTGGTGGAAGTCACCGAGACGGCGCTGATCACCCAGCTGCACCAGGCTTCCGCCAACCTCAACCGGCTGCGGCAGGATGGCTTCAAGATCGCCCTCGACGACTTCGGCAGCGGCTATTCCTCGCTCGGCTATCTCGCCAGCATGCCGGTCGACATCATCAAGTTCGACATTTCCATGATCCGCCATCTCGACGCGGGCGGCCGCCAGGGCATCATCGTCGAGAACCTGGCGGCCATGGTCATCAAAGCGGGGTATCATCTGGTGGCGGAAGGCATCGAAACGGACGAGACGCTGCGACAAGTGGCACGGCAGGGTTTCGCCCGCGGTCAGGGCTATCTCTTCGGCCGTCCGGGCAAGACCTGTGAAAATGCGGCCAAGCTTCCCTTCTTCACTTAAAACGAGGGCGTCATGCAAACCAAGATACTGCTGGATGAAGCCGATATTCCGACCCATTGGCACAACGTCGTCGCCGACACGTCCAACCCGCCGGCGCCGTCTGCACCGACCAGGCGCTGCGCTGCAGGGAGTCGGGCGAAGCCAAGGCGCTGTTCTTCAACCTGTCCGGCCACGGCCGCTTCGACATGGCGGCTTGCGACAGCTATTTCAGCGGCCTGCTGGGAGGTTGCGCCTACCCGGAGGAAGCGATCCGGGCAGCCCTCGATCGATTGCCCAAAATTCCGTAAGGGTTGAGATATAATCGCCGCGGGCTTCAGCCTGCTGGCAAAAATGCCGGCTGGTTTCCGGGCGGTATTACTACGAAAGAATAAAAATTGGGCTCCTTTAGAAATCTTGGCATCAGCCGCAAGCTTCAGTTATTCCTGGCGGTCGCCGTAGCCGGATTCATCCTCTCCAGCGTGATCTCTCTTTTCACTCTCAAGCAGAACCTTTACAGCGACCGGCAAATCAAGACCCGGCATATCGTAGAAACCGCCTATGGCGTTCTCGAGCATTTTCACGCGCTCGCCCAGCAGGGCCGGCTGACCGATGCCGACGCCCAGGCGCAGGCCATCGCGGTGATCGGTGCGTTGCGTTACGACGGCAAGGAATATCTGTGGATCAACGACATGCAGCCGCGCATGGTAATGCACCCTTACAAGCCGGAAATGAATGGCCAGGATCTGTCCAATTTCAAGGATCCCAACGGGAAGCGGCTGTTCGTGGAATTCGTCAAGGTCGTGCGCGACGGCAAGGCCGGTTTCGTGGAATACCTCTGGCCCAAGCCCGGAATACAGGAACCCGTGCCGAAAATTTCCTACGTCAAGGGGTTCGAGCCGTGGGGCTGGGTGATCGGCTCCGGCATCTACATCGACGACGTCGATGCGGTATTCCGGCAGGAAAGCCTCAAATTCAGCCTGATTGCCCTGTCCATTCTGGGTGTGCTGGCTTTCGTTTCCTGGCATATCGCGCGCAGCATCACCTCGCCGTTGAACGAACTTCAAGCCGTCATGCTGGGCATCCAGGAAAACCATGATCTTTCCGTGCGCGCCTTACTCCGGGGCGGTGACGAAGTGGGCCAGATGGCGGCCGCCTTCAACGGCCTGGTGGCCAACTTCCAGGCCATCGTCCGCGATATCGCCGCGCATTCCCGCCAGGTGGCCGACACTGCCAAAACCGTCTCGCAATCGGCCATGCAGGTCAAGCAATCCTCCCATTCCCAAAACGATTCGATGTCCTCCTCCGCCGCGGCGATCGAGGAAGTGACGGAGAGCATTTCCAGCGTGGCGGACAATGCGGTGGAAGTTCTGGGCTATTCGAAGGAAAGCCTGGAGCGGTCGCGGCACGGCAACGAAAGCCTCGCGCAGCTGGTCGGCGCGATCGACCAGGCCGAGTCCTCCGTTGAGGAAATCGCCGGATCGGTGCATGCGTTTGTGCAGGATACCCAGGAAATCACCTTGCTCACCAAGCAAGTGCGCGACATCGCGGATCAAACCAACCTGCTCGCCTTGAATGCCGCCATCGAGGCCGCCCGGGCAGGCGAGCAGGGGCGCGGCTTTGCCGTGGTCGCCGACGAAGTCCGCAAGCTGGCGGAAAAATCCGCCAACGCGGCCAGCCAGATCGACACCGTCACCCTGTCCATCGAGCAACAATCCAGGCTGGTCGAGACCACGCTGGAAAAAGGCAA
The DNA here is from genome assembly GCA_023266195.1 of Sulfuricella sp. Lineage (GTDB taxonomy): Bacteria > Pseudomonadota > Gammaproteobacteria > Burkholderiales > Sulfuricellaceae > Sulfuricella. Next base: position 70,470 of record JAHFRP010000012.1, on the reverse strand, counting down.
GCAATCCCTCCAGTTCAGCCAGAATTTCATGGAAAACGTGGCTGAAGTGCTCGCCAGCGCCTCCATGTCGGTCGCCTCCACCAACGAGGGGATCGACACCATCACACATTCGGTGAAAGAACAGAATGTTGCGATGGCCAACATTGCCGGGAACGTGGAGCATGTCGTGCAAATGGCTGAAGAAAATGAGGTTGCCGTGAATCGGATTTCGGATGCGGCAGGCGATCTGGAACGGCTCGCCTGCCGGCTGGAAAAAAGGGTCGGGCGCTTCGGCGGTATCGGCGAAGCCGCCCAGGTAGCGGCTCCGGGCCGTGACGATGGCATCACGCTTTTCTAGCGATGGCGGCCGGTTTGGGATCTCGTCAACCCGTTTTGCCGGGAAGCCCCGACATCGCAATGAAAAATGCCCGCAACGTTGCGGGCATTTTTCATTGCGGCGCCAATCGGCTTATATGGGTAATGGGGCCGACAGGAAAAACAACTTTTCCCCCGTCTGATCGGTTTACCGGCTATTCAGCCACGCCTTGACCGCAGCCAGGCGCGCCTGGTACACCCGCTCGCCGATCCGCTCGGGCACGGCGCATTGCCCGGCCACCGCGCCGGCGTCCACCGCCTGGACCGCCCGGTGCGCCTGGCGCAGGAAGTCGGCCTGGGCAAAGGTTTTGTCCTGGTAGCCCAGCCGTCCGCAGAAATCGGCGGCGCATGCCTGGAGAAAGGCCTCGAAGCGCTGCGGCTGGCGCAGGGAATCGGTCTCCAGCAGCAGCTTGAGCACGGTTTCCGGCCGCAGTTCGAAAGCGCGGTGGGTGACGCCGTGGAAGCGCGCCACCACCAGCGCCAGTTCGCGGCAGTCGTTGGGCACGCGCAGGCGCTGGCATAGCGGCTTGAGCAGTTCGAAGCTGCGCGTTTCGTGGTCGATGTGGCGCGGCCAGATTTCCGGCGGCGTCGTTCCTTTGCCGAGATCGTGGGTCAGCGCGGCGAAGCGCACCGGCAGGCTGTAGTTTTGCGCGGCGGCGTAATCCAGCACCATCATCACATGCACGCCGGTATCGACTTCGGGATGCCACCGCTCTGGCTGCGGCACGCCGAACAGGGCGTCCAGCTCGGGCAGGATGCGGGCGAGCGCGCCGCATTCGCGCAGTGCGTGGAACATGCGCGAGGGAATTTTCTCCATCAGCCCGCGCGCCAGCTCCTGCCACACCCGCTCCGGTACCAGCGCATCGACCTCGCCGTTGGCGGCCATTTCGCGCATCAGCGCCAGCGTTTCCGGCGCGATGGAAAATCCGAAGCGCGCGGCGAAGCGCGCCACCCGCAGCACCCGCACCGGATCCTCGACGAAGGCCGGGCTGACGTGGCGCAGGATGCCTGCTTCCAGATCCGCCATGCCGCCGTGGGGGTCGATCAGGTTGCCGGCCTCATCCTCGGCGATGGCGTTGATGGTCAGGTCGCGCCGTGCCAGGTCTTCCTCCAGCGTTACCTCCGGCGCGGCATGGACCTGGAATCCCCTGTAGCCGCGGGCGGTCTTGCGTTCGGTGCGGGCGAGGGCGTATTCCTCGTGGGTTTCGGGATGGAGGAATACCGGGAAGTCCTTGCCTACCGGCCGGTAGCCGCGCCGCACCATTTCTTCCGGCGTCGCGCCCACCGCCACGTAGTCGCGGTCGGTGACCGGCAGGCCGAGCAGCTCGTCGCGCACGGAGCCGCCTACTGCGTAGATTTTCATGAAGCGGTTAACGGCATTGTTGTTTTGACCTTAAAACCCTCTTTAACCGCCGATTAACGCGGATAAACGCCGATGAATCGACCGATATTTCCCCCCTTTGAAAGGGGCGGCCCATAGGGAATGTGGGTCAGCAGCGTAGATCGGGCACGCTGTGCCCGACAAATCTTCGCCCACCGTCCATCAAACCGTCGGGCACCGCGTGCCCGACTAGTCGATGAATTTCCTGAGGCGCGGCCGCGCCGTTTCTGCCAGGTAACGCGGCGCCTCCGCTTCCAGGGCGGCGGGTTCGATTCCGAACACCGGCGGGAACGGGCAGGCGCACACCGCGTCGGTCTTCAGCGTCAGGTAATTGTCGTGGGTCAGCATTTTCACCGGCAGCAATCCCAGCAGGCTGGCCTGGAGCGAGGACATCTCGTCGGACAGCGGGATGATCCTGCGTTCGAGTCCGCGGATCTTGGCGACGAACTCGACCAGCTGGCGCAAAGTATAAACCGCCGGGCCGCACAAGTCATAGCGCTGGCCGAAGGTGGCGGGATTGTCGAGGCTGTCGGCATAGGCGCGGGCGACATCGCCGACCCAGACCGGCTGGAGTTTGGCGTCGGGGCTGCCGAGCGGGAATGCGGGCGCCCACTGCAACAGGCGGGCGAACAGGTTGAGGAAGGAATCCTCCGGGCCGAAAATCACCGACGGGCGGAACACCGTCACCGCCAGGTCGGTGCCGTGGGCCGCCAGCGCCAGCGCTTCGCCTTCGCCCTTGCTGCGCTGGTAGCGGGAGAGGCCGTCGATGCTCGCGCCGAGGGCGCTCATATGCAGCAGCCGCTTCACCCCGGCCGCCCGGCAGGCTTCGATCACCTTGCCCGGCAGTTCGACGTGGGCGCGCTCGAAATCGCCGCGCTTTCTTTCGTGCAGGATGCCGACCAGGTTGATCACCGCGTCCATGCCTTCGAACTGGCGTTCGAGTTCGCCCGGCTGGTGGATATTTGCCTGCTCCAGCGCCACTGTGGGGAAGACGAGCAGATGCCGCGCCCGGTCCAGATTGCGGGTGGGCACGCGCACCTCGCGGCCGTGCTCGCACAGCCGGCCGACGATGTGGCGGCCGACAAAGCCGCTGCCGCCGAGGATGCAGACTTTGTCGATTTCCATGGCAATCTCCTGAAGGCCGTGAGCGGTAAGCGGTGAGAGGGAAGCTGTGGCGCTTGGCGCGGTCTTCCGCTCACCGCTCACCGCTTCAATCGCACCCCGGCGCGCGTTCGTCGTCGCCGCCGCAGTCCGATTTTCCGTTCGCGCCCGCGACCGTGCCGAGGCGCTGCTTCAAGGATAGCAATTGCTGGCCGAAACGGTTGCCGTAATAGACGGCGTTGCTCATGACTTTCTGCACGTAGCCGCGCGTTTCGCCGAACGGGATGGTTTCGGCGTAAATCGCGCCTTCCATCGGCGCGGGGCCGCGCCAGTTGATCGCCCGGCGCGGGCCGGCGTTGTAGGCGGCAGTCGCCAGCAGCGGCTGGTTGTCGAGCCTGTCCAGCACGTACTTGAGATAGTAGGTGCCGAGCGTCACGTTGGTGTCGAGCTGGGTGACCAGCGACTGGCTGAAGTGTTTTAGCCCGAGGCGCTTCGCTACCCAGCGCGCCGTTCCAGGCATCAGCTGCATCAGACCCGAGGCGCCGACCCCGGAGCGCGCCTGCTGCACGAAGCGGCTTTCCTGGCGGATCAGGCCGTAGACCCAGGCCTCGTCCAGCCCCGCCTGGCGTGCCTGCTCCTGCATCACGTCGCGGTGCGGCGCCGGAAAGCGCAGGCTGAAATCGTGCAGTTGCTCGGTTTTTTCCGCCGTGTAGATGGCCCGGTCGTACCATGAGTGACGCTGCGCCACTTCCGCCGCGGCGAGCAGGCTGCGGTCGTCCATGCCGCGCAACGTCCATCCCCACTCGCGGTTGGCCTCATAGCGCAAGCCCATCTCGTACAGCGCCAGCGCGCGGCGGATGGCCGGCGTTTTCTCCATCGCCTTGATCTCGTCTTGCGTCGGCTTGTAGCTCTCGGACGGATTGCCCGCCGCGACGCCCAGCTCCTCGGCGGCAAGCTGGCCGTAAAAATTGAATTCCTTCGACAGCGGCGCCAGGATGGCGTTGCCCGCCACCGTTTGGCCCTGCGCCTTGAGCGCGCGCGCCTTCCAGTAGCGCCACGCGCACTGGTTCTGTTCGGTGGCCGACATCGCGGCGATGGCCGACTGCACGTCCGGCCAGCTGCGCTCGCGCAGGGCGGCGCGCACCTTCCAGGCGAGCTGCAAGTCCGACAGCCGCGCCCCGGCGGCCTTCGCATACCAGGAAAGCGCGTCCGGATCGTGCTTGCGCGCCGCATGGAAGGCCAGCTGGCCCCACGCATAGGCCTGCTCGTCCGCGCCGAACCGGGTGTGCAGCGTATTCCAGTAGGATGCCGCCTGCTGCGGCTGGCTGCGCGCCAAGCGGTAAAGGGCAAACAGGGTCAGCTCCCTGCCGGCGCGGGTGTCCAGGTCGACAGGGAGCTTGTCGAGGAAAGCGACCGGGTTTTCCGCCGCCCGGTCCAGCTCGTGCGCGGGGATTTCCTGCTGTCCGGGGAAATAGCGCGCGACGTTCTTCGCTACGCTGACATTGCCTGCTTCCAGCGCCAGGCGCAGGCGCACCCAGACGTCTTCCACCGTCAGCAGGCCGTTGTTCGCCAGGGCGGCGAACAGCGGCAGACAGCTCGCCGGCTGGTCTTCGGCGCTGAACCAGTAGGGCTTTGCTTCCGCCAGCGCGTTGCCGTCCCCCTGGGCCAGGCGCGCCTGCAACGCATAGCAGGCCAGCTCGGTGTCCTTGTTGACCAGCGCCGGATACTCGTTCAGAAACGGCTCCCAGTTCTGGCTCTTGCCCAGAAAGCGTAGCCAGTCGGCCCGCAGCTTGTCGGACAGGTAGCTGTCCGGGTTGCGCTGGATGAAGCCCCGGATCTCGTCCGGGCCGGCGTCCTTGATGCGCGACAGGATCTGCATGTAGGCGACGAAGGGTTCCAGCGCGCTGCCCTGCAAGCGCTCGGCACGGGCGTTGAGGCGGGGGATATCGCCCGTCCGGAAGGCTTCGCGGGCGGCGAGAAAATCTGCTTCGGGGTTGGCGGCGGCGGGGAACGCAACCCCGGCTAGGAAAATGGCTGCGATCAATATACGATTCATAGCTGCTATAGTAAAACCTGACGCCCTTAAAAGATAGCTCGCGATGCCCCATATCAGCCTGAATCCCGCCACCGGCAAGGTTGAGCGGGAATTCCCCTCGTGGGACGGAGACCAACTCGACGCGGCGCTGGAGGCCGCCCATGTTGCTGAGACAAACTGGCGCCGGGCAAGTTTCGCGCAACGCGGCGAAGTCTTGACCCGTGTGGCGGAGAGGTTGCTGGCCAACCGCGACGACTACGCCACCCTGATCACGCGGGAAATGGGCAAGCTGCGGCGGGAGGCGCATGCCGAGGTGGAAAAAAGCGCCCTGGCGTGCGATTACTATGCCCTCCACGCGGCGGATTTCCTCGAAGACGAGGTGATCGAAACCGATGCCGCCAGGAGCTATGTCTCCTATCAGCCGCTCGGTATCGTGCTTGCGGTGATGCCGTGGAATTTCCCGTTCTGGCAGGTGTTCCGCGCCGCCGCGCCGGCATTGATGGCGGGCAACGTGGTCGTGCTGAAACATTCGTCGAACGTGCCCGGCTGTGCCTTGGCGATAGAAGAGATTTTTCGGTCGGCCGGCCTGCCGCCATACGTTTTCACCACCTTGATGATCGACGCCGGCCAGGTTGCCCGCGTGATCGCCGATCCGCGCGTTTGCGCCGTCACCTTCACCGGTTCGGAGCCGGCCGGGCGCATGGTGGCGATGGAGGCGGGGCGGTACTTGAAGAAATGCGTCCTGGAGCTGGGCGGCTCGGACCCGTTCATCGTCCTGCGCGACGCCGACCTGAACGACGCCAGCACCCAGGCCGTCAATGCGCGCTTTCTCAACAACGGGCAATCCTGCATCGCCGCCAAGCGCTTTATCCTGGTGCCGGAAATCGCCGACGAATTCGTTCGCCTGTTCCGCCAGAAAGTGGCGGCCCTCCGGCTCGGCGACCCGATGAAAAACAGCTGCCAGATCGGGCCGATGGCCCGCCTCGACTTGCGCGACGAACTGCATCGCCAGGTCACCGACGCCATCGTCCAGGGCGCGCAGCCGCTCCTGGGATGCGAGCCGGTGGAGGGCGAGGGCGCCTACTATTTGCCTTCCATCCTCGACCGCGTCATGCCGAAAGCCCGCGCCTACCACGAGGAATTGTTCGGCCCGGTGGCGGTGGTCATCCGCGCGCGCAGCGAACAGGACGCCCTCGACATCGCCAACGCCACCCGTTTCGGCCTGGGGGCCAGCCTGTGGAGCCGCGACGCCGGCCATGCCGAAAAGTTGTCGCGCCGGATCGAAGCCGGCTGCTGCTTCATCAACGGCATGGTGAAATCCGACCCGCGCCTGCCGTTCGGCGGGGTCAAGGCGTCAGGCTTCGGCCGCGAGCTGTCCTACCACGGCATCCGCGAGTTCGTGAACATCAAGACGGTGTGGGTGAAATAGGGGGAGAGCCGTGCGGGGTAAGGGCAGGTGCAGCCTGGCAGGTACGAAAGCCATACCCACAGAAGATGTACCCACGGCGCACAACAAACTGATAGCGAATAACTACCAGGAGTAGGTCGGTTCAAGCGCAGCGGAACCGACGATTGTAGCCATTGCCGGGTGCCGATGGTTTTGTCGGTTCCGCTACGCTTGAACCGACCTACATGCTGTGGCTAATCAAGAAAGGCATTAACCGCCAAGTTCAAGCGGGATGATCGGTGTTCATTTTTAACAGCAGCAATCACGGTTTCAGGCGCTTTACCCTCGCCAGCACCTTGCCGCTGGCGCCGTCGTAGAACCAGACTTCCAGCAGCTCGCCCACCAGGTAGCGCTTCCTGAGGGTGTAATCCACCGGCTCGGCGAAGGTGGCCTTCCAGAAGGTGTTGCTTTCGGTGTGCCACGGGGCCTTCAGCCGGCAAATGGCGAGCATCCTGACGCGACCGGCTTCCGCCAGTTTTTCGGCTTCCGCCGGGGTCAGCGCCACATCCGCGCCGAAGCCCGCATCGTCGTCCACCTTGCGCGGGTAGAAATCGTAGAGATTGTCGAACGCCAGGAAGTATTCGTAGCGCCACAGGTTTTTCACTTCCACGGTCTTGCCGGAATACAGCTCGACTATTTCGGGCGCGCGTTTGGAGGCCGTTTCGAAGCCGAGCGGCAGGTATTTGAAGCGGTAATAGTCGCGCTGCTCCGGGTCGGCCTGGGGCTCCCAGCTCCAGCCCTCGGCGATCTGGTTGAACGCCATGTTGTAGCGCAGGGCGAGTTTGCCGCTCGCCGCGTTGTAGTCGCGGGAGAAATTCGGGCCGGCATCGAGATCGACGGCGAAGGCGAAAATTCCATCCCTGGCGTTGGCGTCGAGCGGCGCGGCGCCGGCGAAAGCGCCATACCACTGTTTGATGTCGTCGCCGGCGTAGCCGGCGGGCAGCGCCTGGGCCTGAACGTCGAAAGACGCGGCGGCGTGGCCGGAAAGCCCCGCGAACAGCGCTGCCATGAAAATTCCCAGTAATCGCCGCATAGCCCTGCTCCTTCGATGGTGTAAGCAGGTATCCTAACTGCGGCGAGGCAGCCGCTCCATGATCTAAGTCAAATTGGCGGTTTAACGTGGGGTGCAATAAGCGCAGCGCATTGCACCGGGCACATGCGGCGCAATGCCCGTTGGTTATTGCGTCTTACGATGGCTAGCCAATGGCGGGGTTAGCCGAGAAACAGCCTGTAGGCCGGGTTCTGGCTTTCGTCCACATATGGGTAGCCCAGCCGGTCGAGGAATTTTTCGAAGTCGGGCTTGTCCTGCGGCGGCACCTGCACGCCGACCAGCACGCGGCCGTAGTCGGCGCCGTGGTTGCGGTAGTGGAACAGGCTGATGTTCCAGTCCTGGCCCATGCTGTCGAGGAACTTCACCAGCGCGCCTGGGCGTTCGGGAAATTCGAAGCGGTAGAGGATCTCGTTGTCGGCCTGCGGCGCATGGCCCCCGACCATGTGGCGCACGTGCAGCTTGGCCATTTCGTTGTCCGTCATGTCCACCGGCTTCAAGCCCTTGCGTTCGAGCAGCGCCAGCAGCTTTTCGGTCTCGCCCCGATTTTGCGCCTGCACCCCGACGAACACGTGGGCGCTGCTCGAATCGGAATAGCGGTAGTTGAATTCGGTGATGCTGCGCGTGCCCAACAGGGCGCAAAAGGCTTTGAAGCTGCCCGGTTTTTCCGGGATGGTGACGGCGAGCACCGCCTCGCGCTGCTCGCCCAGCTCTGCGCGTTCAGCGACGTGGCGCAGGCGGTCGAAATTCATGTTGGCGCCGGAGGCGATGGCGACCAGCGTCTTGTTCTTCAGTTTCTCGCGCGCGGCATAGAGCTTGGCGCCGGCGACGGAGAGCGCCCCCGCCGGTTCGAGGATCGAGCGGGTATCCTCGAACACGTCCTTGATCGCGGCGCAGATGGCGTCGGTATCGACCAGAATCACCTCGTCCACCAGCTCGCGGCACAGGCGGAAAGTTTCCTCGCCGACCTGCTTCACCGCCACGCCGTCGGCGAAAATGCCGACCTGGGCCAGGACGATGCGCTCGTTCTTTTTCAGCGACTGGTACATGGCGTCGGCATCGATCGGCTCGACCCCGATGATCCTGATTTCCGGCTTCAGGCGCTTGACGTAGGCGGCAATGCCGGCGATCAGTCCGCCGCCGCCCACCGGCACGAAGATGGCGTGGATCGCCCCCGGATGCTGGCGCAGGATTTCCATGGCGATGGTGCCCTGCCCGGCGATGACGTCGGGGTCGTCGTAGGGATGGACGAAGGCCAGCTTCTGCTCCTTCGCCAGCACCATGGCGTGGACGTAGGCGTCGCTGTAGGAATCGCCGTGCAGCACCACCTCGGCGCCGCGGTTTTTGACCGCGTCCACCTTGATCTGCGGCGTGGTGGCCGGCATCACGATGGTGGCCGCGCATTTCAGGCGCTGGGCGGAGAGCGCCACGCCCTGGGCGTGGTTGCCGGCGGAAGCGGCGATCACGCCGCGCTTCAGGGTGGCGCGGGGAAGCTGCACCATCTTGTTGTAGGCGCCGCGCAGCTTGAACGAGAATACCGGCTGCAAGTCCTCGCGCTTGAGCATGACCGTGTTGTTGATCCGGCCCGACAGGTTGGGCGCGTGTTCCAGCGGGCTTTCGATCGCCACGTCGTAGACGCGGGCGGTGAGTATTTTTTCCAGGTAGTCGTTGTGCATGGCTTCGGTCCGTTTTTTTGGAAGATTATCAGTATTCAGGTCAAATCAGAAGCCGCGCCGGCGCGGCGGCGAAAAAAACGGTATGAACGGTATAAACGATATATACTGTAATTGTTCGTCTCGCGCCACCAACCGTAACTTTTAAACAGGAGCTAATCATGACCGTAAAAGCCAAGCCTTCCCCGAAACCGGCATCCACCGCCGTTGCGGCGCCCAGAACCGACAAGCCCGCTGCGGTTAAAGCGCCGGCTGCGCCAAAACAGCCGGCCAACAAGGCGCCGGCAGCCGCGCCGGCCGCCGCCGCGCCGAAAGCCGCCAAAGCGGTCAAGCCGGCAAAGGAAGACAAACCCAAAAAAATCAAAATGGTGCGTGATAGCTTCACCATGCCGGAAAACGACTACGCCCAGCTTGCCGAGCTCAAGAAAAAATGCCTGCAGGGAGGCGTCCACGTCAAGAAGAGCGAACTGCTGCGCGCGGGCTTGCAGAGCTTGTCCAGGATGCCCGCCGCGGCCTTGATCGAAGCGATGGCGCAGGTGGAGAAAATCAAGACCGGCAGGCCGGCCAAGTCCTGAGTTTGTAAAACCCGCAAACCCTGCGATAATTTCAAGCTGGTTTGCATACACGAGGATTTGGAAACATGACGCAAGACGAACTGAAACAGGCCACGGCGCGCGCTGCCGTCGAATACGTGCCGGCCGGCATCATCGGCGTGGGCACCGGTTCCACCGCCAACTACTTCATCGACGAGCTGGCCAGGATCAAGGGCCGGATCGACGGTGCGGTGGCGAGCTCCGAAGCCACCGCGCAGAGGCTGAAAAGCCACGGCATCCCGGTGCTCGACCTGAACAGCGCCGGCGAGCTGGCGGTTTACGTCGACGGCGCCGACGAGATTACCGAACACATGCACATGATCAAGGGCGGCGGCGGCGCGCTGACGCGGGAGAAGATCGTTGCCGCGTGCAGCCGCAAGTTCGTCTGCATCGCCGACGGCACCAAGCTGGTCGGCATGCTCGGCAAGTTTCCCCTGCCGGTGGAAGTGATCCCGATGGCGCAAAGCCACGTCGCGCGCCAGCTGGTCAAGCTTGGCGGCCAGCCGGTGCTGCGCCAGGGTTTCACCACCGACAACGGCAACGTCATCCTCGACGTGCATGGCCTCAAAATCATGAACCCGGTGGAGCTGGAAAGCGAGATCAACCAGATCACCGGGGTGGTCACCAACGGCCTGTTCGCAAGGCGCCCGGCCGACGTGTTGCTGCTCGGCACAGGCGAGGGCGTCAAGATGCTGACCGGAGATTAAACTCCGGGCGGTGCCGGAAATAGAATTGTCACAATCGGCGGGTATAATCTTCGCGATTATCCGCGATAATACAAGGAGGCTGGGCATGCAGCATGAACACACGTCAAAGCAATTCGACGCCGAGCTGGAAACGGTGCGGTCGCGCGTGCTGCAGATGGGCGGGCTGGTGGAAGAGCAGATCGTCGACGCGGTCGAGGCGCTGATTGTCGGCAAGCTCGAACTCGCCGACGAGGTGATCGCCAAGGATCTGGAAGTCAACGCCATGGAAGTGGAGATCGACGAGGGCTGCGCCCACATCATCGCGCGCCGCCAGCCCACGGCCGGCGACCTGCGCATGGTGATGACGGTGATCAAGACCATCACCGACCTGGAGCGCATCGGTGACGAAGCGGAAAAAATCGCGCGCATGAGCAAGCTGATTTACCAGTCCGACCGCCTGTCCGCGCCGCGCTTCACCGAAATCAAGATCATGAGCGGCATCGTGCTGGAAATGCTGCGCAAGTCGCTGGACGCCTTTGCCCGGCTCGATCTCGCCGCCGCGGTGCAGGTGCCGCGCCAGGATATGGAAGTGGACGAGGCGTTCCGCTCTGCCCTGCGCCACCTGATCACTTTCATGATGGAAGACCCGCGCACCATCTCGACCTCGCTCGAAGTACTGTTCGCCGCCAAGGCGATCGAGCGCATCGGCGACCACGCCAAGAACATGTCCGAGTACGTGGTCTACATGGTCAAGGGCAAGGACGTGCGCCACACCTCTCTCGAGGAAATCGAGCGCGAAATCGAGTAGGTTTGCGATGAAGGAATACTCCACTGTCGCGGCGGTCGATCTCGGCTCCAACAGTTTTCGGCTGCAGGTGGCGCGCGTGGAGGAAGACCAGCTCTATCCGCTGGACTCGCTGAAGGACACCGTCCGCCTCGCCGCCGGCCTCACCGCCGACAAAATTCTCGATCAGGATGCCTGCGATCGCGCGATTGCCTGCCTCAGCCGCTTCGGCGAGCGCCTGCGCGGCTTGCCGCGCGATGCCGTGCGGGTGGTGGGCACCAATACTTTCCGCGTCGCCAAAAATTCGGCCGAACTCCTGCAGCAGGCCGAGGCGGCGCTCGGCTTCCCGATCGAGATCATCGCCGGGCGCGAGGAGGCCCGCCTGATCTACCTCGGCGTCTCGCACAGCCTGCCGGTATCGAGCAAGAAACGCCTGGTCGTCGATATCGGCGGCGGCTCCACCGAATTCGTCATCGGCGCCGGCTTCAAGCCGCAGCAGATGGAAAGCCTGTACATGGGCTGCGTCAGCTACAGCCGGCGCTTCTTCGAGGACGGCCGGATTACCCGCGGCGCCCTGCAGCGGGCCGAACTGTCCGCCCGCATCGAAGTGCAGGCGATCGCCAGCGAATTCCAGTCCTATCATTGGCAAGAAGCCGTCGGCTCGTCCGGCACCGCCAAGGCACTGGCTGAAATTCTCCAGTTGAATGGCTACAGCGACAACGGCATCACTCCGGCTGGCTTGGATAAACTGCGCGCTGCCATCCTCAAGGCCGGCGACATCGGCAAGCTGAAGCTGGCCGGTCTGCGCCCGGACCGGGTGCCGGTACTGGCCGGCGGTTTCGCCATCATGTCGGCCATTTTCGCCGAGCTGGGCATCGCCAGGATGAGCGTGGCCGACGGGGCGTTGCGCGAGGGCGTGCTCTACGACCTGCTCGGCCGCTTCCACCGCCACGACATGCGCGAAGCGACAGCGCGGCAATTCATGCGGCGCTATCATGTCGATCCGGTCCAGGCCGGACACGTCGGGCAGCTGTGCATCGATCTGATGCGCCAACTGGGGCAATCGCTGGAGCTTGATCCGAAAGACGCCCTGCAGCATCTGAACTGGGCCGCCCGCCTGCACGAAATCGGCCTGACCATCGCCCACAGCGGCTACCACAAGCATTCGGCCTATATCATCGAGAATGCCGACATGCCGGGCTTTTCCAAAAAAGAACAGGCACAGCTGGGGCAACTGGTGCTGGCCCAGCGCGGCGCGCTCGGCAAGGTTGCGACGCAGGTCCCCAACCGTGGCGTTTGGTCGCAGATACTGGCTTTGCGGCTGGCTGTGCTGTTCTATCGCAGCCGCACCGACATCATTTTGCCCGAAGTCCGGCTGCAGTGGCGGCGCAACGGCTTCGAACTCAGCCTGAGCCAGGATTGGCTGGAACAGAATCCACTCACGCAAACCGCGCTCGAAGCCGAAGTCAGGGAATGGAATGGTGCGGGGCAGCACCTGGCCATGGAAAAAACCGGGTAGCCGCGTGAGGGGTGAGGCGAAAGTCGGAGAGAGGCTTTCGTTTCACCCCTCACGATTTTTTACGGCGTATTTTCTTCCACGAACCGCGGGAAATAATTCTCCGTCACGATGTAGGTGCCGTCGCAATTGAACGACGCGCGCACGATGCCCTGGCTGAGCGAAATCGCGGCGTTGCGCAGGTAGTATCCTTCGATGCTGCGCAGCCGGTTGAGCGACTGGACGATCAGCTTGATGGCCTCTTTTTCCGGCGGGATCCACTCCTCGCGCTGCCGGTCCATCAGCGTGCGCCAGTGAGTCGGCAGATATTCCCGTAGCGCCCCGGTCTGCATCATGCTGCGCACGCGGCGGATGGCCTTCATTTTTTTCTGGTAGGGCAGGCGCACGAAATGGCGCTCGACGTAGCCCGGCTGGATCAGCGCGACGGCGTCGTGGATTTCGTAGTTGAACGGGTTGAACACCGATTCGGTACGCACTTCGCTGCTGTTGAAACCGATGTAGATGCTGTAGCAGCCGGTCTTGCGCAGCAGCCATTCGCAGGTTTGCAGCACGTTCCCCGCTTCGAGGTCGATCCGGCTTTCCTGGCGCGGGCGCAATGCCGCGGTTTCGCGCAGGGTCGGGTCGCCCTTGATGCTGACGAACAGTTTGCCCGGCGGCAAGCCGAACGCGCCGACGATGGCCTCGTGGATCACGCGCAGGTTTTTTTCATTCGCCGCTTCCATGTTCGAGGGGGAGTCCACCGGATTCGCCACCAGCTTCAGTTTATTGTTCATCGTGTCAACCTATTGGCCATCAGTTATCAGCTATCGGTTTGAGGCAAAATTCCATGGGGGTTAACCGGCCAGTGGTCACTGGCCACCGACTTCAAGCCGCCGCTCGCTCTTCGCACGCCGTGCGGCGCTCGGTAAACAGGCTGTTGCCGCGTATCCGTTTGGCCTGTTTTTTCGCCTCGGCCGCGGCCGCCGAAATTTCATGATGCGAGTGGTACAGACTGGATTCGACCCGCACCGCGCCGATCGACAGGCTGGTCAGCGGGTGAAACACTTTCTGTCCCTGGCGATCCTCGCTCTCATAGCCCCCCAGCGCACGGTCATCCGCGCTGAAAAAGCCGAGGATGGCGTGCTCGAAGCGCTCCAGCGCCATCCGGCAGCGCGCCTCCCAATCCATGCTCTGGAACAGGATGATGAAATCGTCGCCGCCGATATGGCCGATGAAATCGCGGTCCGGATCGCAAACCTCGGACAGGACTTTGCCAGTGAGCTGAATGGCATCGTCGCCCTTGCGGTAGCCATAAACGTCGTTGAACGGCTTGAAATGGTCCAGGTCGCAATAGCAGGCGAAAAAATCCACCCCGCCCTGCAGCAGCCGCTCGATATGCTCGTTGATCGGCACGTTGCCGGGCAGCTGGGTGAGCGGATTGGCATAGCGCGCGGCATGCATCTGCATCTCGGTGATTTCGCGCACCAGGTCGTGGCCGGTGCCCATGCCGAGGTACTGGCCACGATCGGTGATGATGAAGCCGTTCGACAAATGATGCCGGTCCCCCGCCACGATGGCGTGGCTGACCTCCTGGATGCTCATGTCTTTTTCCACCGTCAGCGGGGCGCTGTCCATCAGTCTGGCGCACGGTTTCTTGCCGTACAGTTCGCGCCGGTAGGGCCGGGCAAAGCGGTCGATCAGGGCGTGCCGGTTGATCAGCCCGACCGGTGCGCCTTGCTCCACCACCGCCAGGGCATGAAGCTCCGGGTCGGCGACGAACATCTCGTAAATTATCTCGTTCGGCGTGTCCGGCGCCACGGCCGGGGTAGTGCGCAGCAGTTTCAGGGCGGACACCGTCTTCTGGGCGCGCGAGCTATTGTGGGGAAGCACCGGCACTTCCGACAGGCCCAGGCTTTCCTTGGTTTCGGCGGAAAGCGTGGTGGCGGGCTGCATATGGGGGCGGGCGATGAGGTAGCCCTGGCCGAAGGCAATCCCGAGATCCTTGATCAGCAGCAGTTCGGCCTGGGTCTCGATGCCCTCGGCAACCACCTGCGAACCGGAGTTTTCCGCGATTTGCTGGATCGAGCGGACGAATTGCAGTTTCACCGGATCGAGGTTGATGCCCTGGATGAAATGCATGTCGATCTTGACGTATTCCGGGCGCAGCTCGGACCACAGGCGCAGGCTGGAAAACCCCTCGCCCAGATCGTCGATGGCGATTTCGAAGCCCATGGCGCGGTAATGTCTGGCGGCCTCGCGCAGCAGGTTGTAATCGTAGGTCGGCTGGTTCTCGGTCAGCTCGATGATGACCCGGTCCGGCCGCAGCCCGAGATCCTGGATGTAGCACAGCGTTTCGCCGCGCCGGGCGTTGCGCTGGAGCAGGGATTCCGGGCTGACGTTGAGGAACAGCTTGCCCGGCAGGTCGAGCCGGGCGAAGCTTTCCAGCACCACCTTGCGGCACAGATGCTCGGTTTCGACGGTCAGGCCTTGTTCGCTGGCGGCTTTGAACAACTTGAGGGGCGAGTGCAGATGGCTGTTGGAAGGTCCGCGGATCAGTCCTTCGTAGCCGATGATTTCGGCGCCGCCCATGGCGATGATCGGCTGAAACACGGCCGTCAGCAGGCGCTGTTCGATGATCTCCCGGAGCGTGGCGGGCATGCCCTGCTCTCTGGCCGGCGGTTCCTCCACGGGCGTTGCCTCTCGCGCCGGTGGAGGAATGATCGCGGTCGCCGCATAGCCGGCCGCTCTCGCCTGGAACTTTCCGCGCCCCGGCGAACCGCCGGGAAAGCAGAATCCGGTATTGTGCATCGCACCTTCCTCACGCATATTGCCATCCATGCGGCGCATGCTAAGCCGAGTTTGTGACAACAGTATGACGTCTTTTTTCGCGCCTATTTCAGCGGCTGCGACAGCGCTTGCAACAACTGTATCTGGGCGCAGAGGGCCTTGCTGCCGCTGCGTGGGCACTTGCGCCGGTAGTTGCCGTCGGCGTCCATTTCCCAGCCCTGGCAGTTGTCCTTGAGGTAGGGTTCCAGCCCTTCCTTGATGACGCGTTTTTTCAGCTTGGCGTCCAGGATCGGGAAGCAGGCCTCGACGCGGCGGAAGAAGTTGCGCTGCATCCAGTCGGCGCTCGACAGGTGGACGTCGTGGGCGCCGTCGTTGTAAAAATAAAAAATGCGCGAATGTTCCAGGAAGCGGCCGATCACCGAACGTACCCGGATGTTTTCCGAGAGGCCCGGAATTCCCGGCCGCAGGGCGCATACCCCGCGAATGATCAGGTCGATCCTGACGCCGGCCTTGGACGCCTCGTACAGCGCGCTGATGATCTCGGGTTCGAGCAGGGCGTTCATCTTGGCGACGACAAACGCTTTCCGCCCGGCGCGCGCATGCGCCGTTTCGCGGTGAACCGCCTCCATCATCCCGCTGTGCAGGGTGAACGGCGATTGCAGCAGGTGATTCAGCTTGCTCGCCTTGCCCAGGCCGGTGAGCTGCATGAAGATGTCGTTGACGTCGCTGCCGATCTGTTCGTTGCAGGTGAACAGGCCGAAATCGGTGTACAGCTTGGCGGTGCGCGGATGGTAGTTGCCGGTGCCGAGGTGGAGGTAGCGGCGCAGGCCGGATTCCTCGCGCCGCACCACCAGCAGCATCTTGGCGTGGGTCTTGTAGCCGACCACGCCGTAGACCACGTGCGCGCCGGCGTCCTCCAGCCGCTCCGCCCAGTTGATGTTGGCTTCCTCGTCGAAGCGCGCCATCAGTTCCACCACCACGGTGACTTCCTTGCCGCTTTGCGCCGCCTTGATCAGCGCCGCCATCAGGGCGGATTCCGAGCCGGTGCGGTAGATCGTCTGCTTGATCGCCAGCACGGCGGGATCCTGCGCCGCCTGCTGGATGAAATCGACCACCGGCGTGAACGACTGGTAGGGGTGATGCAGCAGGATGTCGCCGTTGCGGATCGCCTGGAACATGTCGGGCTGCTTCGCCACCGTCGGCGGCATGCTCGGCAGGAACGGCGGGTATTTCAGGTCGGGACGGTCCACCCGGTCGGGAATCTGCATCAGCCGCACCAGGTTGACCGGGCCGTTGACCTGGTAAAGATCCTCCTGGCCGAGGCCGAACTGGCCCAGCAGGAAACTCGCCATCTCCGGCGAGCAGTTGTCCGCCACTTCCAGGCGCACGGCGTTGCCGAAATTGCGCTGCGGCAGCTCGCCTTCCAGCGCTTCGCGCAGGTTCTTGACCTCTTCTTCGTCGACGAACAGGTTGGAATTGCGGGTGACGCGGAACTGGTAGCAGCCCTTCACTTCCATGCCGGAGAACAGCTCGCCGACATGGGCGTGGAGGATGGACGAAAGGAACACGAAGCCGTGCTCGCAGCCGGCGATCTCCGGCGGCAGCTTGATCACCCGCGGCAGCGAGCGCGGCGCCTGCACGATGGCGGCGCCGGAAGCCCGGCCGAAGGCGTCCTTGCCGTCCAGCTCGATGGCGAAATTCAGGCTCTTGTTGAGCACGCGCGGGAACGGGTGGGCCGGGTCGAGGCCGATCGGCGACAGCACCGGCATTAGTTCGCGGAAGAAGAAATCGCGGATCCATTCGCCCTGCCCGTCGTGCCAGTGCGTGCGGCGCAGGAAGCGGATGTCGTGGCGCGCCAGGCCGGGCAGGATCACCTCGTTCAACAGCCGGTATTGCTCCTCCACCAGCTGATGCGCCTGCTCGCTCACCAGCTTGAACGCATGGCGTGCCGACATGCCGTCCGGCCCGGTCGCGGCGGCGCGTAGCGCGATCTGTTCCTTCAATCCCGCGGCGCGGACTTCGAAAAACTCGTCCAGGTTGCTGCTGACGATGCAAAGGAACTTCAGCCGCTCCAGCAGCGGGTTGTGATGATCTTCCGCCTGGGCCAGCACGCGCCGGTTGAAGGCGAGCAGGCCGAGCTCGCGGTTGAGGTAATATTCCTGTGAGTGCACGCTGTCGGCGCCCCGGTTAGTGCTTGGGCGGCACGTAGCCCGAGACGTTGTCGGCGCCGCTGCCGAAGAAGTAGTTCTCGACCTGTTCGGCCAGGTATTTGCGCGCCTGGGGGTCGGCCATGTTGAGCCGGTTTTCGTTGATCAGCATGGTCTGATGCTTGAGCCATGCGGCCCAGGCTTCCTTGGACACGTTTTCATAAATCCGCTTGCCCAGCTCGCCGGGATAAGGCGGGAAATCCAGCCCGTCCGCTTCGCGGCCCAGCTTCACGCATTTCACTGTTCTTGCCATGGTTGATTTCTCCATCGTCAAATTTCAAAGGGGCATGATAACGCAAAACTCAGCTTCTATTATTTCCGTGGGCGCGACCCCATCTAGCCCTACAGCTTCTTCATGAACACCTTGGAACGGCGCTGGTAGTTGTACAGCCCCTGCTTGGCCTGGGGCAGCTTGTCCACGCCGGACTCGGTAAAGCCGCGTTCGAGGAACCAGTGCGCGGTGCGGGTGGTGAGCACGAACAGATGGCGGAAGCCCTTCTCCAGTGCCTTGACCTGCATGTATTCGAGCAGCGCCTCGCCGCGCCCGGCGCTGCGGTATTTCGGGTGCACCGCCATGCAGGCCAGCTCGGCGGCCTTTTCCTTGGGAAACGGGTAGAGCGCGGCGCAGCCGATGATCAGGCCGTCATACTCCAGCACGCAGAAGCGCTCGATTTCCATTTCCAGCCGCTCGCGCGAGCGCCGCACCAGGATGCCCTCTTCTTCCAGCGGCTCGATCAGCGCCAGGATGCCGCCGACATCGTCGATGGTGGCGTCGCGCAGGGTTTCCAGCGCGTCTTCGCTGACCATGGTGCCGATGCCCTGGTGGGTGAACAACTCCTGCAGCAGGGCGCCGTCGGTATGGCGGCTGATCAGGTGCACGCGCGCCACCCCGTTGCGGCAGGCGCGCACCGCGCAGGGCAGGTAAAAGCCCACGTCCGCCGGCTGCGTCGCGGCCGAGGCGACGATGACCTCCGCTTCCAGCGTGGTCAGCTCGCGCAGCAGCTCGCCCTGTGCGCCGCCCACCCCGGCCGTGTCCATCAGGAACACCAGCTTGTCGGCGTCCAGCGCGATGGCGGTGGAAGTGGCCACATCTTCCAGCGACAAATTGAACACCTCCCCGGTGGGCGAATAGCCGAGCGGGGAAAGCAGCACCATTTCGTTGGCGTCGAGGCGGCGGCCAATGCCGACCGCATCGATCTTGCGCACCTCGCCGGTATGGACCAGATCCACCCCGGCCCGCACCCCCATCGGCTTGGCGGTGACGAAATTGCCGCTGGCGACGCGGATATCCGCCCCCGCCATCGGCGAATTGGCCAGGCCCATGGACAGCAGCGCCTCGATCTCCACCCGCACCGTGCCGGCCGCCTCCTTGACGCATTTGAGGGCGTCGTCGTCGGTCACGCGCAAACCGTTGTCGTAGCGGATCGCCGCGCCGCGCTCGGTCAGCTCCTCCTCGATTTGCGGACGCGCGCCGTGCACCAGCACCAGCCGCACGCCGAGGCTGTTGAGCAGGTTGAGGTCATGCGCCAGGCCGATGAACTGCCCTTCGCTCACCACCTCGCCGCCGAAGGCGACGACGAAGGTCTTGCCGCGAAAGGAATGGATATAGGGCGCAGCCGAGCGGAACCACTCGACGAAATGCTCGATTTTGAATTTGGCGCTTGGCGTTTTTTGCGGCATATTTTTGAATTCGACGGCGGCTTGTATTTACTTCGGCAGTTTACAATCAATATCAAAAACTTGAAAACCCGTGTGCGCGCATACGGAGGCGGTCCCGCATGGCCGATTTTCTAGCGGAATCACCGCAAAACTTGATAAAACTTGATTTTTCATTTGCAATGACTATAATCCGAAACCTATGGAAAAACTACTGAATTCCGATGCGATTCAGCATGCCCTCGCAGAGCGCGGAATTACCCAGAAACAATTGGCGGATGCAGTGGGAATTTCATCCCAGGCAGTCACCAACTGGTTAAAGGGAAAAGACTTTCCCCGTCCTGCATCGCTCCTAAAACTCGCCACCACTCTCAGCCTGACATTTGAACAGCTTGTAAAAACAAGCGATGCGGGCCGCCCGGTGATTGCGTACCGCAAGAAGGCAAACGCCAAAACAACTGCCACGCATCTAGCCAAGGCCGAAGGCATCGGCATGCTGCTCAAACCGCTGGTGGCGCACCTGACCGAGCTGCAAGCCCTGCGCACGCTGATTACGTCGCCCTCGACCGATTACGACAAGCTTCAGACCATCGTATCGCAAACCCGTAACCGGCTAGGCATCGGTGAACAAGCCGTGCTGGGTTATGAAAGCCTCATCGGCGAATTCAAGGAATGCGGCGCCGTTCTGGTGCCGGTACTCTGGGGCGCCAAGGGCAATCACGAAAATGCCCTGCACATCCGGCTACCGCAGGAAGATGTCACCTTCATCTTCCTCAACCTCGACACCCATCTGGAAGATTTCAAGTTCTGGATGGCGCACGAGCTGGCTCATGTACTCACGCCAGAACTATCCGGCACCAACCCAGGGGAGGATTTCGCTGATGCCTACGCGGGGGCGCTGCTGTACCCGAAAGCCTGCGCCGAATCGGCTTACCACCAGGCTATCCGGCAGGCAACCGCAGACAAGATGTTCGGGGTGCTGATGCGCGAAGCGCAAACGCACATGATCTCGCTGAACACCGTCTTTCAACAGGTCAAGCAATACGCCAAGTCCACCAGCCTGCCGCCGCTCCTCATCGAGGAAACAGCCATTCATGCCCGGCGCAACAGCCTGCGAGGCCCGCTGGTGAGCGAGGCCCTGTTCGATCCCATGCCGCCCTCGCCGCAACGCTACATCGCCGCCTGCGAGAACGCCTTCCAGACAGGTTTCTTTCATGCGCTGAAACGCATGATCGTCGAAAGCGGCACTGGCGCCGCCTACATTCAGCAAGTGCTGGACACCCCGCTGCAAGACGCTCTTGCGCTCCACGAGGAATTGCGTCGTTGACCCTGGTGCTGCTTGATACCAACGCATACCTGCGGTTGGCCAAGCGTATCCGCCCCCTGCTGGGAATCGCATTCGGACAGAAGCAATATGTTCCCACCATCCTGAAACAGGTCGAGGACGAAATTCTCAAGAACCCCCGGCTCAAATTCAGCTACCCCTGGTTCGCCAACACCGGCCTGACTGCCGAACGGCTATCGAAGCGAGTCCGCTTGAATTCCCAGGAGCGGGCGCAAATCGAAGCCGCCGCCAGCGTGCTGCGCGCGCACGTCCTTGCCGACCCGCATGGCTACACCGCCCTTGGCCGTTCGCCGCCTTCGCCAACCGATTGCTTCCTGCTGGCTTTCGGCCAGGTTCGCCCCGCCATCGTTGCGACCGACGACCTCGGCATGCACAAGCTCGCTACCGATTTCGGCATCGACATCTGGCATGGCCACGATCTGCTGAAAAAGATGCTCAGCGCGAAGGCCATCGACAACGATCTGGTACGGGAAATCTTCACGGCGCTGGAAATCAATGACGACCTGCCGCGTAGTTGGCAGGAGGCAAAACATACTGAGTTCAAGAAGTTGTTTGGATCAAAGCCGTGATTGCATAGCTAGCCAGAAACGCCTCCAACCAAGTACTCCAAAAAATCATCGTCGATGTTGCCGTAGTCTTGAGAGATAGCCGGCTTGACGGTCACCGCCAGGGTGGCAGCCTCGTCGTAAAAAGAAATGCCGGCCGCCTTCATCGGCCCGAAATGCTTATGGGCCGCCACAAAATCCTTTCCGGTCTTGTTGGGCAACCAACCTTTCACGTTGGCTTCGTATGCGAGCAGCCATTGCGCATCGGTCAGTTCCGCATCATGCATCAGCGCCCCAAGGGCGCTGACATCCAAGGGCCCGGTAACCAGCCCCTTGGCTCTCGCGTGCAAGGCGCAAAGCGCCACGCAAGGGTCGGATGCCAGCAAAGACATTTCGATCGCCTTCGCATTGAGCGTGCAGCCGAGACAGATCGCGCCCCACAGTGCCCAGACGACTTCGCTGCCGTGATGCTGTGGCGCATGATCCTCGATCAACTGCTGCAAGGATTCGGTAATGCGGGAGTGATCAAGCGGCATCCGCAGGTGGTACTTGTAAAGCTCGCCAATCACGGCCGGCGCAGTACCGGGCTCAACGGAAAGGCATTGCAGAAGCAGGCTTTCGTATAGGCCCCAGTTCTGCTCGAAAATGGCTACCGAACGCATCCGCTGAACCGAATAGCGAAGAATGGCCTCCTCGCGTTGATTGGCAGCAAGCTCGAACGCCCGACCGAAGTAGCTCAGCAGATCCGTTTGCTGCGCGCCAGCCGTCGATGAACGAAATGCGAACAACCGGAGATGCGGAACCCATGACGCCTCCAGCTCCGAGGGCAGCTCGACGATTCGCGTCTTCCTCGGGTTCAATTGGAGTTGAAGATCACCAATCAAGTGCTGCAACCGGCCCAGCGTTTCCTCCGCCTCGGCAATAGTTCGGAATCCGCAGGCAATGTCGTCGATGTAACGAAACCCACGTTTCGTAATCGTGCCCGTAAGTTGGGCATCAACCGAAGAAAGAATCGCTTCGGCGATAACAAGCGAGGTGTCCGGCCCGATGGGAATGCCGATGGTCTGCTTGTCCTGACCGTTTCGCATCGCCAGATCAAGCACATTGCCGAGCAGCGAATAGTCGTTCGGCTTCGCCTTCGCCACGGCCTTTTTGTGCAGCGCCCACGGTATCGAGTGCGTGTAGATGCTCGGGTAGAACTGGCTCAGGTCGGTCGCAAGCAAATAGCGGGAGGCCGTTCGCGAGCGTGCCCTCGCCACGGGAATGGCATCGAATGGGCTGCGAGGGCTGATCGCGCGGATGCTATGTTTCAAGTATCGTGGCGTGGTCAGCGAAATCGGCGACAGCATGCAAGTAGCCTTCAACTTTGCCCAGCCCTCGACAACCGCACGCGCGGTCTGATATTGATTGACCGGATTCGGAATGGTCAACTTTCGCCGCAATGTCCCGGTACGGGCTAGATTGTGGACGGCTGGTCGTGAAACCAGATTGCTCTTGCTCCCCTTCTTGGATGTATCCAGGTGAAAGTCCGCTGGAGCCGTCTCGGCAAATGCACCGAACAACTTGGTGTTGAACGGCGGCGGCAGTTCCTTGGGGAAATATCCGCGCGCGAGAATTGTGGCGAGGGGTGACGTCATGCCGTGTCTACCTGGTAAGCATGAATGAATGTGTGTACACGGGCTTCTTTGGCGGCCATTTATTGAATTGTCCTTAACCTCGACATTTCGGGCATTCTACACGTGTGCCATAAAGATGCCTTCGTCAAAAATCCCCCCAGAGCGCCTGCATTGCCGCCAGCATCGCCAGCGCAGCCGTTTCGGTGCGCAACACGCGCGCGCCCAGGCGTACAGGAATGTAACCGGCGCGCTGCGCTGCTTTGCCTTCCGCCTCGGAGAAACCGCCTTCCGGGCCGATCAGCAAAGTCGTGCTGCCGGTGGGCGTTGGCAAGTCGCGCAGCCCGATATCGGCAACGGGAGACAACATCAGGCGCAGGCCGGTTTGGTCTTGCTGCCCCAGCCATTCGTACAGCGGACGGATCGGCGCCACCTCCGGCACGCGGTTGCGTCCGCTCTGTTCGCAGGCGGCGATCGCCACGCCCTGCCAGTGCGCTACGCGCTTTTCCGCCCGTTCGCCCGAGAGCTTCACCACGCTGCGTTCGCTCGCCAGCGGCTGAATTGCCTGCACGCCCAGTTCCACCGCCTTTTGCAGGGTGAAATCCATTTTTTCCCCGGCGGAAATCGCCTGGGCCAGCACGACCCGCAGCGGCGATTCGCGCTCGACCGTGTGCCAGGCGGTGATTTCGATGCCGACGCCGCGTTTGCCGATCGCCGCGATGCGCGCCTCGCCTTCGCCGCCTTGGCCGTTGAATACGGTGACGGCGTCGCCTTCCTTCAGGCGCAACACGCGTGCGGCATGGTGTGCAGCCTGCTCGGGCAGCTCCGCCGCGCCGCTCTGGGCAGGAATTTCCGGGCAATAAAAACGGGCTGCGGCCATCTTTTTTCCAAACTTCATATAAAGTGTGCTCATGATAAACTAGCTTGAGTATTCATAAAAACCACCGCCACCCTGTAGGAGCGGCCTCCTGGCCGCGAATATTGGATATCGCGGCCGGGAGGCCGCTCCTACCAAAGGGGTGGGCAAAGCAGGAGAACCGACTTATGGTAAGTTTATTGACGCCGGTTTGCGACTTCGGCTGGAAGGCGCCGGATTTCGACCTGCCCGGCGTGGACGGCAAGCGCTACGACCTGGCGGCCGCACGCGGGCCGAAGGGGCTCCTGGTGATGTTCATCTGCAACCACTGCCCTTATGTGAAAGCGGTGCGCGACCGTCTGGTGCGCGATTGCGCCGAGCTCAAACAACTGGGTATCAACAGCATCGCCATCATGTCGAACGACCCGGCCGATTACCTGGAAGATTCATTCGACAATATGAAGCGGGTCGCGCAGGAATTCGCTTTCCCCTTTCCTTATGTGTGGGACGAAAGCCAGCAGGTGGCCAAAGCCTATGGCGCCGTATGCACGCCCGATTTCTTCGGCTTCAACGCCGAAATGGAACTGCAATACCGCGGCCGGCTCGATGCTTCGCGCAAGGAAGCCGCACCCGCCGATGCCCGCCGCGACCTGTTCGAGGCGATGAAGGAAGTCGCCCTGACCGGCAACGGGCCGGTTGAGCAGATTCCCAGTATGGGCTGCTCGATCAAGTGGAGAGAGGCTTGTAGCGGGTAGCTTGTAGCTGATAGCCAATAAGTGAGCGCTACGCGCGCCTTGTTTGAGCTACCTGCTACGAGCTACAAGCTACGTGCTACGCCATGCTCCGATCCGTCATCGAAGCCGTCAAAACCGTCGCGCGCCAGGAAATCATGCCGCGCTACCTGAAGGTCGCGCATCAGCGCAAGACCGACGGCAGCGTTTTCACCGAGGCCGACATCGCCGCCCAGACCGCGCTGATTGCGGCTTTGCGCGGAATTTGCGATTGCCCGGTGCTGGGCGAGGAAATGTCGCCGGAGCGGCAGGAAGCACTGTGGCAGGAAGGCGAGCAGGGCATGTGGTGCATCGACCCGATCGACGGCACTTCCAATTTCGTCAACGGCCTGCCCTACTTTGCCGTGTCGGTGGCCTTGATGCGCCATGGCCGCAGCGTGCTCGGGGTGGTTTACGACCCGGTGGCGGATGAGATGTTCTGGGCGGAACGGGGCAAGGGCGCTTTTCTCAACGGCGTGCCGCTGCCGATCAAGGAGCGCGCGCCCGAGCTGCGCCACGCGATGGCAGCAATCGATTTCAAGCGTCTGGACCCGAAGCTGGCGCAGCGGCTGGTGGCGGCGCCGCCTTTCGCCTCGCAGCGCAATTTCGGCGCCAGCACGCTGGACTGGTGCTACGTGGCGGCGGGCCGGCTGGCGCTTTACCTGCACGGCGGCCAGAAGTTATGGGATTACGCCGCCGGTTCGCTAATCCTGGCGGAAGCCGGCGGCTTCATGTGCACCTTGAGCGAGGACGATTTCCAGGCCGGCGACCTGTGGCAGCGTTCGGTTATCGCGGCGCTGAATCCGGATTTGTTTGCGCAGTGGAAAGGCTGGATCAGGACCAATCGGTAGTCAAATGTTGGTTGGGTTAGCGGCTTTATCGCGTGACCCAACAAACCTAACAGACTAAAAATCAAAAACATATTGAAGGAAGATGGGGTTTGTCGGGTTGCGGCGCAAAAAACCGCGCCTAGCCCAGCCTACATGACCGGTAACTGAAAACCGATAAGTCTTATATCTTTTATCTATAAGAAAAATTCGTGGAACAATAAAAATCTATTATTGCCCATAATCGATGCAGTAGGTAATAATCAATAGTTTGAATAGTCCCCAGCAGAAAAAGGAAACAGAGAATGGCAACTCGTAAAGACCTCGCGAACGCAATCCGCGTCCTCTCCATGGATGCCGTGCAGAAAGCCAATTCCGGCCACCCCGGCGCGCCCATGGGCATGGCGGAAATCGCCGAAGTGGTGTGGAACCATCATTTGCGCCACAACCCGGCCAACCCGGAATGGTTCGACCGCGACCGCTTCGTGCAGTCCAACGGCCACGGCTCGATGCTGATCTATTCCCTGCTGCACCTGACCGGCTACGACCTGCCGATGGACGAGCTGAAGAAGTTCCGCCAGCTCCATTCCAAGACGCCGGGCCACCCCGAATACGGCTACACCGTCGGCGTCGAGACCACCACCGGCCCGCTCGGCCAGGGCATCACCAACGCCGTCGGCATGGCGATGGCGGAAAAACTGCTGGCCGCCGAATTCAACAAGCCCGGCCATGAAATCGTCAATCACAATACCTATGTGTTCCTCGGCGACGGCTGCATGATGGAAGGCATTTCCCACGAAGCCTGCGCGCTCGCCGGCACCTGGGGCCTGGGCAAGCTGACCGCGTTCTGGGACGACAACGGCATTTCCATCGACGGCCACATCGAGGGCTGGTACACCGACGACACCGCCAAGCGCTTCGAAGCCTACGGCTGGCACGTCATCCCCAACGTGGACGGGCATGATCCGGTGGCGATCGACGCAGCCGTGCAAGCCGCCAAAAAGGTTACCGACAAGCCCAGCCTGATCTGCTGCAGGACCGTGATCGGCAAGGGCTCGCCCAACAAGGAAGGCACCCACGACGTGCACGGCGCCGCGCTGGGCGATGCCGAAGTGGCCGCTACCCGCGCCAACCTGGGCTGGAATCACGGGCCTTTCGAAATCCCGCAGGACGTGTACGACGGCTGGGATTGCCGCACCAAGGGCCAGGGCCTGGAATCGCTGTGGAACAACAAGTTCGCCGAGTACGCCGCCGCCTTCCCGGAAGAAGCCGCCGAGTTCAAGCGCCGCATGGCGGGCGAATTGCCGGCCAACTGGAAAGAGCATGCCGCCGCCTTCGTCAATGCCACCAACGACAAGGCGGAAACCATCGCCACCCGCAAGGCGTCGCAGAACTGCATCAACGGCCTGGCGCCGGCGCTGCCCGAGTTCCTCGGCGGCTCCGCCGACCTGACCGGTTCCAACCTGACCAACTGGACCGGCTGCCACCACGTCAAGGGCAAGAGCACCGGCAACTACATCAGCTATGGCGTGCGCGAATTCGGCATGTCCCACATCATGAACGGCATGGCGCTGCACGGCGGCCTGCTGCCCTTCGGCGGCACCTTCCTGATGTTCTCGGAATACGCCCGCAACGCCTTGCGCATGTCGGCCCTGATGAAGCAGCGCGTGATCTACGTGTTCACCCACGACTCCATCGGCCTGGGCGAAGACGGCCCGACTCACCAGCCGGTCGAGCAGACCGCCACCCTGCGCATGATTCCCAACATGCAGGTCTGGCGTCCGTGCGACACGGTGGAATCGGCGCAAGCCTGGGTGTCCGCCGTGGAGCGCACCGATGGCCCCTCCAGCCTGATTTTCAGCCGCCAGAACCTCGCGTTCCAGAAGCGCGACGCCGCGACCATCGCCAACATCGCCAAGGGCGGCTACGTGCTGGCTGATGCGGCCAACCCCAAGCTGGTGCTGATCGCCACCGGCTCGGAAGTGGCCCTGGCGATGGATGCCAAGAAAGTGCTGGACGAGCAGGGTGTCGCCACCCGCGTGGTGTCGATGCCTTCCACCAACGTGTTCGACATGCAGGACCAGGCTTACAAGGACAGCGTGCTGCCCAAGGGCGTCAAGCGCGTTTCCGTGGAAGCCGGCGTCACCGACGGCTGGTACAAGTATGTCGGCGAAGGCGCCACGGTGGGCATGAACCGCTTCGGCGAGTCCGCCCCGGCCGGCGAGCTGTTCAAGCTGTTCGGCTTTACCGTCGAGAACGTAGTCAATACCGCCAAGGGAATTTTGTAAATTCAGCCCGTAGCGGGTAGCTTGCGGCGAGTAGCCGCGCAAAGCGCGGCCTTGGCTGCAAGCCACCAGCTACCGGCCACAAGCCAAAGATTTTTTATCTTTTTAAGGAGACTGTAAATGACTATTAAAGTTGGTATCAACGGCTTCGGCCGCATCGGCCGCATGGTGTTCCGCGCTGTCGCCAAGGATTTCAAGGACATCGAGATCGTCGCCATCAACGACCTGCTCGACCCCGAATACCTGGCGTACATGCTGAAATACGACTCCGTGCATGGCCGTTTCAACGGCGACATCTCCGTCGAAGGCGGCAACATGATCGTCAACGGCAAGAGCATTCGCCTGACGGCCGAGCGCGACCCCGCCAACCTGAAGTGGAACGAAGTGGGCGCCGACCTGGTGATCGACTGCACCGGCTTCTTCCTCACCACCGAATCCTGCCAGGCGCACATCAAGGCCGGCGCCAAGAAGGTTGTCCAGTCC
Source organism: Sulfuricella sp. (assembly GCA_023266195.1). GTDB lineage: Bacteria > Pseudomonadota > Gammaproteobacteria > Burkholderiales > Sulfuricellaceae > Sulfuricella. Next base: position 42,499 of record JAHFRP010000012.1, on the reverse strand, counting down.
GCTCCTTCCAAGGACGACACCCCGATGTTCGTGTACGGCGTGAACCACGACAAATATGCCGGCCAGGACATCGTTTCCGCCGCTTCCTGCACCACCAACTGCCTGGCTCCCGTGGCCAAGGTGCTGAACGACAACTGGGGCATCAAGCGCGGCCTGATGACCACCGTGCACGCCGCCACCGCCACCCAGAAGACCGTTGACGGCCCGTCCATGAAGGATTGGCGCGGCGGCCGCGGCATCCTGGAAAACATCATCCCGTCCTCGACCGGCGCTGCCAAGGCGGTGGGCAAGGTGATTCCGGAACTGAACAAGAAGCTGACCGGCATGGCCTTCCGCGTGCCGACTTCCGACGTTTCGGTGGTGGACCTGACCGTGGAACTGAACAAGGACGCTTCCTACGAAGATATCTGCAAGGCCATGAAGGCCGCCTCCCAAGGCGCCATGAAGGGCGTGCTGGGCTACACCGACGAGAAGGTGGTCTCCACCGACTTCGTCGGCAACAGCGCTCCTTCCACCTTCGACGCCGAAGCCGGCATCGCCCTGGACGGCACCTTCGTCAAGGTCGTGTCCTGGTACGACAACGAGTACGGCTACACCTGCAACATGCTGCGCCTGGTGGAGCACGTTTCTAAGTGAGCCTGTAGCTGGTAGCTGGTAGCTGATAGCTGATAGCTGGTAGCCAGCAGCTTGTAGCTTTTTGGGGCGCGCGAAGCACGCCGCTTTTGCTACAAGCTACCAGCTACTAGCTAAGTTGAGCTGTAAGGCATGGGCCCACCCATCCCTTACATCTTAAAATCAAGGAGAAAAACATGTCCGTAATCCGCATGACCGACCTGGATCTCAAGGGCAAGCGCGTGTTCATTCGCGCCGACCTCAACGTGCCGGTCAAGGAAGGCAAGGTCACTTCCGACGCCCGCATCACCGCTTCCATGCCCACCATCGTGCACGCCATGAAGGCCGGCGCCAAAGTGATGGTGACCTCCCACCTGGGCCGCCCGACCGAAGGCGAATGGGTTGCCGAAAACTCCCTCCAGCCGGTGGCCGACGTGATGTCCGCCAAGCTCGGCAAGACCGTGCGCGTGGTCAAGGATTGGGTCGATGGCGGCTTCGACGTGGCCGAAGGCGAAGTGGTGCTGCTGGAGAACTGCCGCATCAACAAGGGCGAGAAGAAGAACGTGGAAGAGACCGCCCGGAAATATGCCGCGCTGTGCGACGTGTTCGTGATGGACGCCTTCGGCACCGCCCACCGCGCCGAAGCTTCCACCTACGGCGTGGCCCAGTTCGCGCCGGTGGCCTGCGCCGGCATGCTGCTGACCGAGGAACTGGACGCGCTGACCAAGGCGCTGCTTGCCCCGGCCCGCCCGATGGTCGCCATCGTCGGCGGCTCCAAGGTTTCCACCAAGCTGACCGTGCTCGAATCCCTGTCCGAGAAAGTCGACCAGATGGTGGTCGGCGGCGGCATCGCCAACACCTTCCTCAAGGCCACCGGCAAGAACGTCGGCAAATCCCTGTGCGAAGACGACCTGGTGCCGACCGCCCAGGCCCTGATGAAGAAGATGACCGCCCGCGGCGCCACCATCCCCGTCGCGGTGGACGTGGTCTGCGGCAAGAAATTCGACGCCAACGAACCGGCCGTGCTGAAAGATGCCGGCGACGTGGCCGACGACGACATGATTTTCGACATCGGCCCGAAATCGGCGCAGGAACTGGCCGACATCATCATGAAGGCGGGCACCGTGGTGTGGAACGGCCCGGTTGGCGTGTTCGAGTTCGACCAGTTCGGCGCAGGTACCAAGACCATCGCCATGGCGATTGCCGAAACCAAGGCTTTCACCCTGGCCGGCGGCGGCGACACCATCGCGGCAATCCAGAAATACGACATTTACGACAAGGTCTCCTACATCTCCACCGCCGGCGGCGCCTTCCTCGAATTTCTCGAAGGCAAGAAGCTGCCCGCCGTGGAAATCCTGGAGCAGCGCGCTCAAAACCAATAAGGAGGTAGGAGTGAGGAGTGAGGAGGGTCGAGGGGTTGCTCCTCACTCCTCACTCTTCACGCCTCGCAGAATCAATGCAACGTAAAACCAAGATTGTTGCCACACTCGGCCCGGCTTCCAGCGATCAGGAAGTGCTCAACGCCATGTTCCAGGCCGGCGTGGACGTGGTTCGTCTCAATTTCTCCCACGGCAAGCCGGAAGACCACATCCAGCGCGCGGAGATGGTTCGCGCCCTGGCGCGTGCGCGCGGCAAGACCGTCGGCGTGCTGGTGGATCTGCAGGGCCCGAAAATCCGCATCGGCAAGTTCGAGCACGGCAAAATCGCCCTGAACAACGGCGACAGCTTCATCCTCGACGCCGACTGCGAACTGGGCAACCAGGAGCGTGTCGGGCTGGATTACAAGGAACTGCCGCGCGACGTCAGCCGCGGCACTACCCTGTTGCTGGACGACGGCCGCATCGTGATGTGGGTGGAGGAAGTGCGCGGCAACGAAATTCTGTGCACGGTGAAGCAGGGCGGCGCCTTGTCCAACAACAAGGGCATCAACCGGCAGGGCGGCGGCCTGTCCGCATCGGCGCTGACCGACAAGGACATGGAAGACATCAAGACCGCGTCCGAACTGAAGGCCGACTACCTGGCAGTGTCGTTTCCGCGCGACGGCGGCGACATGCTGCTGGCGCGCCGCCTGATGCAGGCGGCGGGCGGTAAAAGCATGCTGGTCGCCAAGATCGAGCGCGCCGAGGCGATCACCAATCTGGACGAAATCCTGGATGCGTCCGACGCCATCATGGTGGCGCGCGGCGACCTCGGCGTGGAAGTCGGCGACGCTGCCGTTCCGGCTTTGCAGAAGCGCATGATCCGCATGGCGCGGGAAAAGAACAAGCTCGCCATCACCGCCACCCAGATGATGGAATCCATGATCAACAGCCCGATCCCGACCCGGGCGGAAGTGTCCGATGTAGCCAACGCGGTGATCGACGGCACGGACGCCGTAATGCTGTCGGCCGAGACCGCCGCCGGCCAATATCCGGTCGAGGCCGTGGCTGCGATGGACCGGGTTTGCATCGAAGCCGAAAAACAGTACGAAACCGGGTTCAGCAAGCAGCGCCTGAACATGCAGTTCGATCGGGTGGACGAATCCATCGCCATGGCGACGATGTATACCGCCTACCACCTGAAAGTGAAGGCCATCGCGGCACTGACCGAATCCGGCTCGACCGCCCTGTGGATGTCGCGAGTCAACCCCGACGTGCCGATCTACGCGCTGACTCCCGACGTATCCACGCGGCGCAAGCTCACCCTGTTCCGCGGCGTCTACCCGGTCAATTTCAAACCCGCCACCCAGGAACGCGAAACGGTCCTGCACGAGGCAGAGGACGAACTGCGCCGGCGCGGTGCGGTGCGGGACGGCGACCTGATCGTGCTCACCATCGGCGAGCCGATCGGCAAATCCGGCGGCACCAATACCATGAAAATCGTCAAGGTGGGCGAAAGCCGGAAAACGACTAATCAGTGAGGAGTAAAACATGTAGGTTGGGTTAGCGGCTTTATCGCGTAACCCAACAAACCTAAAAGTCAAAACCAACATTTTGAAGGAAGTTCGGGTTTGTTGGGTTACGGCGCAAAAAACGCGCCTAACCCAACCTACATGGGATAACCGGACTCCTCACCCAAATTCAACAACCAACAGCAGGAGGAATTATGGCTTTAGTATCCATGCGTCAACTTCTCGATCACGCCGCGGAAAATGGCTACGGCCTGCCGGCGTTCAACGTCAACAACCTGGAGCAGATCCAGGCGATCATGCAGGCGGCCGACGAATGCAACAGCCCGGTGATCATGCAAGGCTCTGCCGGCGCGCGCAAATATGCCGGCGAGGCATTCCTGCGCCACCTGATCGAAGCCGCCATCGAAGCCTATCCGCACATTCCCGTCGTCATGCACCAGGACCACGGCGCTTCGCCGGCGGTATGCATCAATGCCATCCGCTCCGGCTTCTCCAGCGTGATGATGGACGGCTCCCTGAAAGAAGACGGCAAAACCCCGTCCAGCTTCGAGTACAACGTCGATGTCACCCGTAAAGTGGTGGAAATGTCCCATGCCGTCGGCGTCTCCGTCGAAGGCGAGCTGGGCTGCCTGGGCTCGCTCGAATCCGGCCACGGCGAGAAGGAAGACGGCCACGGCGCCGAAGGCGTATTGACCCACGATCAGCTGCTGACCGACCCGACGGAAGCCGCCGAATTCGTCAAGGCCACCGGCGTGGACGCCCTGGCCATCGCCATCGGCACCAGCCACGGCGCCTACAAGTTCACCCGCCCGCCCACCGGCGACGTGTTGGCGATCTCCCGCATCAAGGAAATCCATGCCAAGATCCCCAATACTCACCTGGTGATGCACGGCTCTTCCTCGGTGCCGCAGGAATGGCTCAAGATCATCAATGATTTCGGCGGCACCATGCCGCAGACCTACGGCGTGCCGGTCGAGGAAATCGTCGAAGGCATCAAGCACGGCGTGCGCAAGGTGAACATCGACACCGACCTGCGCATGGCGTCCACCGGCGCGATCCGCCGCTACCTGGCGGAAAACACCAAGGACTTCGATCCGCGCAAGTTCTACGCCGCCGCCACCAAGGCGATGAAGGACATCTGCAAGGCCCGCTTCGAAAGCTTCGGCTCCGCCGGCAACGCCGACAAGATCAAGCCGATCATGATGGACCGCGTCGCCACCATGTACGCCAAGGGCGAACTGAAAGCGATCGTGAAGTAAGCGGTTTGTTTGCTGGAATAAAAAAGGCGGCCTCGGCCGCCTTTTTTATTTCCGGATCGGCTGCATCACCTGCGCCGCCTCTTTCAGCAAGAATTCCTTGAACGCCTGCGCCACGGTGGACAGCCGCTTGCCTTTGCGGTGCACCACGAACCAGTGGCGCCGGATCGGGAAGGAATCGACGTCGAGCACGACCAGGCGCCTGGTTTCCAGCTCCAGCGCGATGGTCAGCAGGGACAGCACGCCCAGGCCCATGCCGGCTTGCACTGCCTGTTTGATCGCTTCGTCGGTGCTCATTTCCATGCCGGTGGAGAGGTTCAGGTTATGCTGGACGAAAAACCGCTCCATCGCGCTGCGGGTGCCGGAGCCCTGTTCGCGCACAATAAAGGTTTCCTGCGCCAAGCGGGCCAGCGCGATGTTGCGCTCCTGCGCCAGGGGATGGTTGGGCGGCGCGATCACCACCAGCGGGTTTTCCATGAAGGGTTCGGCGTCGATGTCGAGGCCATCGGGCGGCAGCCCCATCACGGCCAGGTCCATTTCATTGTTGGCGAGCCGATTGAGCAGCACTTCACGGTTGATCACGTTCAGGCTCAGGGTGACGTTCTGGTTGCGCTGGCAAAACAGCGCCAATAGCTGCGGCGCGAAGTAGTTGGCGGTGCTGACCACGGAAATATTCAGCTTGCCGCGCTTCAACCCTTTCATTTCCTCCATCACCGCTTCTGCCTCGGCCAGTTGCTGGGCGATGTTGCGGCTGTAATGGTAGATCTCGCGGCCGGCATCGGTGAGGAAGATTTTCTTGCCGATCTGTTCGAACAGGGGAAGGCCGACGCTTTCTTCCAGCTGCTTGATTTGCATGGAAACAGCGGGCTGGGTCAAATGCAGCGCCTCGGCGGCGCGGGAAAAGCTGAGCAGGCGGGCCACCGCTTCGAAGACTTTGAGTTGGCGCAGGGTAACGTGGAGCATAAATAATTTCTTATGTGGCTATGGGTTTTCCTCAATCAATCTTATATTGTCCCGGCCCGCAATGGAACAAGCGGCCTGATTTCCAGTAGAATTCGCAAGTTGCGCAAAGTTCATCCCGAAGGAAACAACATGACCGATTCCCTTTTCAATTCCAGCATCCGCAGCCTGCCCCTGCTCAACCGCGGCAAAGTGCGCGACATTTATGCGGTGGACGACGAGCGTTTGCTGATCGTCACCACCGATCGCCTGTCCGCCTTCGACGTGGTGTTGCCGACGCCGATCCCGGACAAGGGCAAGGTGCTGACCAGCATCTCCGACTTCTGGTTTGCCAAGCTCGGACATATTTTGCCCAACCAGCTGACCGGCGTCGCACCGGAATCGGTGGTCGCCCCCGAAGAGCGCGATCAGGTCGCCGGCCGCGCCACCGTCGTGCGCCGCCTCAAACCCTTGCCGATCGAGGCCATCGTGCGCGGCTATCTGGTCGGCTCGGGCTGGAAGGAATACAAGACCCAAGGCAGCGTTTGCGGCATCCCCCTGCCAGCCGGCCTGAAGGAAGCTGACAAGCTGCCGCAACCGATCTTCACTCCATCCACCAAGGCCGAAGCAGGCGCCCACGACGAGAATATCAGCCTGGCCCGAGCCGAGGAGCTGCTCGGCTCTGAACTCGCCCGACAGGTGAGCGACGCCGCCATCGCACTGTACAAAGAGGCGGCAGATTATGCCCTGACCCGCGGCATCATCATCGCCGACACCAAGTTCGAGTTCGGCCAGGACGCCGACGGCAAGCTCTACCTGATCGATGAGGCCCTGACGCCGGATTCTTCCCGTTTCTGGCCCGCCGACCGGTACGCGCCGGGTGCCAACCCGCCCAGTTTCGACAAGCAATATGTGCGCGACTGGCTGGAAAGCCTCAATTGGAACAAGCGGCCGCCCGCGCCGGAGCTGCCGGCGGAAATCGCGGCTAAAACGGCGGAAAAATACCGCGAGGCGCTGACCCGGCTCGCGGGATAAGGCCGAATTCGTCGGGCCGAGCGGACTTTTTCATGTAGGTTGGGTTAGCGCGTTTTTGCGCGTAACCCAACAGACCCAATCTTCCTTCAATATGTTGATTTTGAATATTTTCGAGCTTGTTGGGATGCAATTTATTATCAGCAAATGCTGATCGTTATCATAATAATTATTTAGTATTAATTATACAAAAACATTCGTATAGTTGACTCCAGTAACTTATTCATTAACCGAATTTTTGAGAGGAACACTGATGGACCAATCCGCACGCTATGCTGACTTGAGCCTCAAGGAAGAAGACCTGATCAAAGGCGGCAAGCATATCCTCGTCGCCTACAAGATGAAGCCCAAGACCGGCACCGGCTACCTTGAAGCAGCCGCTCACTTCGCCGCCGAATCGTCCACCGGCACCAACGTCGAGGTTTCCACCACCGACGACTTCACCAAGGGCGTGGATGCGCTGGTTTACCACATCGACGAAGCTACCGAGGATATGCGCATCGCCTATCCGCTCGAACTGTTCGACCGCAACGTGATCGACGGCCGCTTCATGCTGGTATCCTTCCTGACCCTGACCATCGGCAACAACCAGGGCATGGGCGACATCGCGCACGCCAAGATGGTCGACTTCTACGTGCCGCCCGAAGTCGTCCGTCAGTTCGACGGTCCGGCCACCAACATCGAAGAGCTGTGGCGCATCCTCGGCCGCCCGGTCAAGGACGGCGGCTACATCTCCGGCACCATCATCAAGCCCAAGCTGGGTCTGCGTCCCGAGCCGTTCGCCCAAGCGGCCTACCAGTTCTGGCTTGGCGGCGATTTCATCAAGAACGACGAGCCGCAAGGCAACCAGGTCTTCGCCCCGATCAAGAAGACCCTGCCCCTGGTCTATGACGCCATGAAGCGCGCCATGGACGAGACCGGTCAGGCCAAGCTGTTCTCCATGAACATCACCGCCGACGACCACTACGAAATGTGCGCCCGCGCCGATTTCGCGCTGGAAACCTTCGGCACCGACGCCAACAAGCTGGCTTTCCTGGTCGACGGTTTTGTCGGCGGCCCCGGCATGGTCACCACCTGCCGTCGCCAGTATCCCGCCCAGTTCCTGCACTACCACCGCGCCGGCCACGGCATGGTGACCTCGCCAAGCGCCAAGCGCGGCTACACCGCCTTCGTGCTGGCCAAGATGAGCCGCCTGCAAGGCGCTTCCGGCATCCACGTCGGCACCATGGGCTACGGCAAGATGGAAGGCGAAGGCGACGACAAGGTCATCGCCTACATGATTGAGCGCGACGAGTGCCAGGGCCCGGTCTACTTCCAGAAGTGGGATGGCATCAAGGCCACCACCCCGATCATTTCCGGCGGCATGAACGCGCTGCGCCTGCCTGGTTTCTTCGAGAACCTGGGCCACGGCAACGTGATCAACACCGCCGGCGGCGGCGCCTACGGCCACATCGACAGCCCGGCTGCCGGCGCGATTTCCCTGCGCCAATCCTACGAGTGCTGGAAGGCCGGTGCCGACCCGATCGAGTGGGCCAAGGAGCACAAGGAATTTGCCCGTGCGTTCGAGTCCTTTCCTGGCGACGCCGACAAGATTTTCCCCGGTTGGCGCGAAAAGCTGGGCGTGCACAAGTAAGCCCAGGCTTCAAACCGATGCAGTGAAAAGCGCCCCCACTCTGCTGGGGGCGTTTTTTTCCGGGGGAATATCCCGGAAAAGCGCAAAGTATCGTAGGTCGGGCACCCCGTGCCCGACAAATCACGCATCCCACCCTGAACCGTCGGGCACGGGGTGCCCGACCTACAGGGTGCGCACGGCGCACCCTCTCGGGAGAAGACAATGGCCAACCAAAAACAAACCGATACAGACCAGTACAAAATACACGGCGAACCGTTCTACCAGGTTCAAAGCAACGAGGTGGCACTTTACGAGGCAGCCTATGCTTCCCGATTGCCGGTGATGGTGAAAGGTCCGACCGGCTGCGGCAAGTCGCGCTTCATCGAATACATGGCCTGGAAACTGGACCGGCCGCTGATCACCGTGGCTTGCAACGAGGATATGACGGCATCCGACCTGGTCGGCCGCTATCTGCTCGACGCCAACGGCACGCGCTGGCTGGACGGCCCGCTCACCACGGCGGCGCGCATCGGCGCAATCTGCTACCTGGATGAAATCGTCGAAGCGCGGCAGGATACGACAGTGGTGATCCACCCCCTGACCGACCACCGCCGCACCCTGCCGCTGGACAAAAAAGGCGAACTGCTCGCGGCGCATCCCGATTTTCAGCTGGTGATCTCCTATAATCCGGGCTATCAGAACCTGATGAAGGATCTGAAGCAGTCCACCAAGCAGCGCTTTACCGCGTTCGAGTTCGACTACCCCGATGCTCAGCTTGAAACCGGCATTGTCGCCAGGGAAACCGGCATGGATACGGAAATCTCCGCCAAACTGGTGAAGATCGGCGCGGCGGCGCGCAACCTGAAGGGGCACGGCCTGGATGAAGGTGTTTCCACGCGCCTCCTGGTCTACGCGGCTACCCTCATCAAGGGCGGCGTCGAGCCGCGCGATGCCTGCCGCATGGCGCTGGTGCGGCCGATCACCGACGACGCCGACATTCGCGACACGCTCGACCACGCCATCGACGCCGTTTTTGCCTGAGGCGCGCCAACGTGGCCGAAGCTAAAACCATGCAGCACCCTCAGATCCAGTCCTTCTGGAAAGAGCTCAACTGCGGCTTCGAACAGGTCGCCGAGGTGTTCGAGGAATGCATGGCCGAGGCGCTGGCATCGCTTTCCAAGGAAGGTGTTCAGGCCTATGTGGAAAATGCGCGCTTTCTCGGGAAAATGGGCCACGGCGTCGAGCCGATCCTGATCTTTCTCGAAGAGTGGCCGGCCGTCGCGGAAGCCGTCGGCGAATCGACGCTGCCGGCGATCATGGATTGCATCCGCCGGATGTGGAAATCGCCCAACGGCAAAGCCATCGCGCCCTTCCTGCAATCCCTGGCGGCCGCCGCCCGGCGTTTGCGCTCCCAGGAGCAGATGCGGGATTACCTGGATCTCGTGCTCGATTTCATGACCAGAACCACGGGGTCGATCCACGGTTTTCATACCACGATCCCCAGTCCCGGACTGCCGGAATTTTTCCGGCGGGTGCCCTACCTGCTGAGCCAGCTTTCCGTTCAGGGCCTGAAAAACTGGACGGAATACGGCATCCGCAACTACCACGACCATCCGGACCGGCAGCGCGATTACTTCAGCCTGCAATCGGCGGACAGCCGCGCCGTCATGCAGCGCGAGCGGCACGGCACACTGCTGGTCGACAACGAGCGCAAGCTCGACCTCTACCTGCGCGGCCTGTGGCGGGCAAGCGACCACTTCGTGCCTTATTCGCTCGGCTTCGACGAGCTGCGCAAGCCGGTTCCGTATTACGACAAGCTCGGCATCCGTTTGCCCGACGTGTACGACGATTTTGTCGTGCCCGCCGTGGGAGACATTGTCATCTCGGGTCTCGACCGCTATCGCGCCGTGCTGGCGCACATCGTCGGCCACAAGCGCTGGACCGAAGCGGTTTTCGCCGACAACCTGAGCCCGTTCCAGCGGATGGCGGTCGAACTGCTGGAAGACTCGCGCGTGGAATACCTCGCCATGCGCCAATACCCCGGCCTGCGCCGCGTATTCCAGGCGCTGCACCCGATCCCGGCGGAAGACGCCTGCGATCCGGCCACCGAGTCGGCCATCCGCCATCGCCTGACCATGCTGTCGCGCGCCATTCTCGACCCGCATCATCCTTATCGGAATCCGGACATCGTCGAGTTCGCCCGGCGTTTTCATGCTGTGATGGAGCAGGGCGAATCCAGCACGCGGGAAATGGTCGATCTCGCGGTGGCCTTCGGCGCCAGGACGCGCCGCCAAAGCGACCAGCTGGCCAGGATCCACTTCAAGGATACGGTAGTGGAGTACCGCGACGACAACCGCCAGATGTGGAAATTCATCGAGGAGGGCGACGAAGAGGAAGCCTTCGACCAGAAGCGCAAGATCGAGCTGGCGGAGGAACTCAAGGGCCTGCCGCCGCGCCGCTACCCCGAATGGGATTACACCAGCCAGACCTATCGTCCCGACTGGGTGAGCGTTTACGAGGCGCTGCATCCCAAGGGAGACGCGGCGGAGATCGACCGGCTGCTTGACCGCAACGCCGCCCTGGCCAAGCGCCTGAAACGGCTGCTGGACCTGCTCAAGCCGCAGGACAAAGTGCGCATCCGCTACCAGGAGGAAGGCAGCGAGCTGGATCTGGATGTGGCGTTGCGCTCCTTGATCGACTTCAAGGGCGGCGCCACGCCGGACCCGCGCATCAACATGAGCCACAAGACCAATGGGCGCGACATAGCCGTGATGCTGCTGCTGGATTTGTCTGAATCGCTCAACGAGAAGGTGGCCGGCGGCGCGCAAACCATCCTCGAACTCAGCCAGGAAGCGGTTTCGCTGCTGGCCTGGGCGGTAGATAAGCTGGGCGACCCGTTCGCCATCGGCGGCTTCCATTCCAACACCCGCCACGATGTGCGTTACCTGCACATCAAGGGATACAGCGAGCAGTGGGACGACCAGGTGAAGGCCCGCCTGGCGGCGATGGAGGCCGCCTACTCCACCCGCATGGGCGCGGCCATGCGGCATGCGGCGCACTACCTGGAAAACCAGCCGGCCGACAAGAAACTGATGCTGATCCTGACCGACGGCGAACCCGCCGACGTGGATGCCAAGGACGGCCGCCTGCTGATCGAGGACGCCCAGCGGGCGGTGAAGGAGCTGGACGGCAAGGGGATTTATTCCTATTGCATCAATCTCGACCCGAAAGCGGACGAGTACGTCAGCGACATATTCGGCAAGCAATATACCGTCATCGACAACATCCAGCGCCTGCCCGAGCAGCTGACGCAGCTTTTCCTGACGCTGACGAAGTGACGGCTCCTTTGCCGGCGCGCCACGCGTAGGTCGGGCACCCCGTGCCCGACGGTTCCAGGCGGCATGCGTGATTTGTCGGGCACGGGGTGCCCGACCTGCGATACCCGGTGGAAACCGGTAGAATCAAGCTTTCAGCTTTGCCGCTCGCGATGAAAATTCCTTCACTGCTGGCCGAAATCCAGGGCCGACTGCATTCCCTCGCCGATCCCGAAACGGCGCGCGGCCAGCAACGCTTTTTCAAGACCGGGCCGGGCCAGTATGGCGCGGGGGATGTCTTCATCGGCATCAAGGTGCCCGTCATCCGCAAGCTGGCGACCGAGTTTCCTGACGTCAGCCTTGACGAGGCGGTCCAGCTGCTGCGCTCGCCGCACCACGAAGCCAGGCTGCTGGCGCTGATTTTCCTGGTGCGCGCCTTCGACCGGGGCTCGGCGGCCGAGCGGCGGGAAATTTACCGTCTGTATCTCGGATCCACCCGCTACATCAATAACTGGGATCTGGTGGATGTTTCCGCGCCACAGGTCGTGGGCGCCTACCTCGCCGACCAGCAGCGAGCGCCGCTGTACCTGCTGGCGCGGTCGGATTCGCTGTGGGAACGGCGAATCGCGATCGTCGCCACTTTTCATTTCATCCGGCAAGGCGATTTCGGCGATACCCTGGCCATTGCCGAGTATTTGCTGGCCGATCGGGAAGACCTGATCCACAAGGCGACGGGCTGGATGCTGCGCGAAGTGGGCAAGCGCGAACGGGCCGTGCTGGAAGGCTTTCTGCGGCGCCACTGCCGCACCATGCCGCGCACCATGTTGCGCTACGCCATCGAGCACTTCCCCACCGAAAAACGGCAAGCCTACCTGCGCGGCGTCTGAAGGCCGGCGCCCAGGCTGCATTGACCCGGATAGGCTTATCGCCGATCATGCACCAAATTCGATAAAATGGCGGAGCGCACATGGCAAAATATATCGGCATCCTTACTTCGGGCGGCGACAGCCCAGGCCTCAACGCGGCGATCCGCGGCGTCGGCAAGGCGGCGCTGAACCAGTACGGCATGCAGATCGTCGGCTTCCGCGACGGCTTTCGCGGCCTGATGGAAAACCGCACGATGCGGCTCGACGCCGGCGAGTTGTCGGGCATCCTGACCCGCGGCGGCACCATCCTCGGCACCAGCCGCGACAAGCCCCACCGCATGCCGGTCGGCGGCAAGCTGCTCGACATGACCGACGTGATCGCCGAAAATTACCACGACAACCACCTCGACGCGCTGGTCTGCCTGGGCGGTGGCGGCACGCAGAAAAACGCCCTGCGCCTGAAGGAAAAAGGCCTCAACGTCATCACCCTGCCCAAGACCATCGACAACGACGTCGCCCTGACCGATATCACATTTGGTTTCGACACCGCGCTGGCCATCGCCACCGATGCGATCGACCGCCTGCACAGCACGGCGCACAGCCACCACCGCATCATCGTGGTCGAGATCATGGGCCACCGCGCGGGCTGGCTGGCGTTGGGCGCGGGCATTGCCGGCGGCGCCGACGTCATCCTGATCCCGGAGATCCCCTACGCGGTGGAAAGCGTGGCCGCCGCGATCCGTGAGCGCAGCCGTCGCGGCAAGCCATTCAGCATCGTTGCAGTCGCCGAAGGGGCGGTCTCGGTGCAGGAGCACGCCGAGCAGCAAGCGACCAGGAAAGCCAAACCGAAGGAAGGCAAGAAGGTGGAAGCCGAAGACACCCCGGAAACCCAATATGCCGAAAGAACCGTGCGTCTCGCCAAACAGCTCGAACAGCTGACCGGGCTGGAAGCCCGCATCACCATTCTGGGCCATCTACAGCGCGGCGGCACCCCCTCCGCCGCCGACCGCCTGCTGGCTACCCGGCTGGGGACGGCGTGCACCGAACTGATCGACCGAGGCCGCTATGGGGTGATGGTCGCCGCCAGGGGCGACGGCGCCAAGGCCGTCAAGCTGGAAGACGTCGCCGGCAAGGTCAAAACCGTGCCGCCCGATCATTCGTGGATTTTGAGCGCACGCCATGTCGGCACCAACATGGGAGATTGAATCAACCTGGTCTGGATATTGAAAAAAGGCGGATAACGCGCCAAGGAAGCACTGATTTATTCGGATTCCGTCATTCCCGCGCAAGCGGAAATGACGTTTAATCGGCGCTTCCCTAACCGATTCGATATAACAAACCGGACCTTCATACCGCTATTGGATGACTGGGTTAATTGGGTTACGGCGCAAAGTATCGCGTTTAAGTCAACTATTATCCTAGGAGCCTGTCGGACTTGAAGAATTGAAGCGAAAATTCGGCTGGGCGAGGACAGATTTTGCCGATTTTGCAGGTCAATAGTTATTCTATTGACCAAAAAAGCGGCGAAATATGGACCGGCCAGGCGGATTTGCAGCCGATTTCCTTTAAGCCCGACAGGCTCCTAGGCGCCAACCCTCACCCAAACCCTCTCCCAAAGGGAGAGGGATAAATCGCCCTCTCCCTCTCTGGGGGAGAGTTGGAGAGAGGGCTGACGCGGAATGGCTATTCCATTTCAGGGGGTTGCATCCGTAAAGGGCGTCCCCGCCGGGAACGGCGCCAAAGCTGCTCGTTCCGGCGAGACCACAACGCCATGCGTCCGCAAAACCGTGCAATCCGGCCCGTAGCGTTGTCGCCATACGGGGGAACACAAAACTCACAAAGCTGTTTGGAACCCAAATCTTGGCCTTCATGGCAAGCGGTCACCTGAGGTTTCTAGGATTATGAGGCCGGTGCTTAAGAAAACCGCAAACATCAAGTGATCACCGTCGGCTGTTCGCGCCCGGTGCGCGGCTTCAGCTGCGACAGGTCGTGCGCAATCCCGATCAGCCCGGCCAGCGCCTGTTGGGCATCCGCGTGGTGCTTGGCCGGATCCGGCTCGAACGCTTCGAGGTAGAGCCGCAGCGTGGCGCCTTCGGTGCCGGTGCCGGACAGTCGGAACACGATGCGCGAGCCGTCCTCGAACCCGATGCGCAGCCCTTGCCCGGTGCTCACGCTGCCGTCGATCGGGTCGGTATAGCTGAAGTCGTCGCAAAATTTCACTTGATAGCCGCCGAAGCGCTGGCCCGGCAGGGCGGGGAACTGGCTTTCCACGTGCGCCATCACCCCGGCGGCGGCGTCGGACGGCAAGCCTTCGTAATCGTGGCGCGAATAGACGTTGCGGCCGTATTCCGCCCAGTGGCGGTAGACGATTTCTTCCACCGACAGGCTCTTCTTGGCGAGGATGTTGAGCCAGAACAGCACCGCCCACAGGCCGTCCTTTTCCCGCACGTGGCTGGAGCCGGTGCCGAAACTTTCCTCGCCGCACAGGGTGACTTTTTCGGCATCCATCAGGTTGCCGAAGAATTTCCAGCCGGTCGGCGTTTCGTAGCAGGGGATGCCGAGTTTGGCAGCGACCCGGTCGGCCGCCGCGCTGGTCGGCATCGAGCGCGCCACGCCCGCCAGCCCTGCGGCGTAGCCCGGCGCCAAGGTTGCATTGGCGGCGATCACGGCGAGGCTGTCGGAGGGCGTGACGAAGAAGCGCCGCCCCAGGATCATGTTGCGGTCGCCGTCGCCGTCGGAGGCGGCGCCGAAGTCGGGCGCGTCCGCCCCGTTCATGATTTCCACCAGCTCGTGGGCGTAGGTCAGGTTGGGGTCGGGGTGGCCCTTGCCGAAATCGGGCAGCGGCTCGCCGTTGATCACCGTGCCCGCCGGCGCGCCCAGGCGCTTTTCCAGGATTTCCCCGCCATAAGGGCCGGTGACGGCGTGCATGGCGTCGAAGCGGAGGCGGAAGCCGCCGCGGATCATGGCTCGGATCGCGTCGAAGTCGAACAGGGATTCCATCAGCTCGGCGTAATCGGCGACCGGGTCGATCACTTCCACCGCCATGTCGCCCAGGGCGGTTGCGCCGATCCGGTCCAGCGCGACATCGGGCGCCTCGACGATCCGGTAGCTTTCCAGCGCCCTGCTGCGCGCAAACACCGCCTCGGTGATTTTTTCCGGCGCCGGGCCGCCGTTGGCGGTGTTGTACTTGATGCCGAAATCGCCGTCCGAACCGCCCGGGTTGTGGCTGGCCGACAGGATGATGCCGCCGAAAGTACCGTATTTACGGATCACGCAAGAGGCGGCCGGGGTGGACAGGATGCCGTCCCGCCCCACCAGCACCTTGCCAAACCCGTTGGCGGCGGCCATTTTCAGGATTACCTGGATCGCTTCCCGATTGTAGTAGCGCCCGTCGCCGCCCAGCACCAGCGTGCTGCCGGGCACGGCGCCGATGATGTCGAAAATCGACTGGACGAAGTTTTCCAGATAGTGGGGCGCCTGAAACACCGAAACTTTCTTGCGCAGGCCGGAGGTGCCGGGTTTCTGGTCGTCGAACGGAGAGGAGGGAACGGTCTGGATATTCATGGCTTTCCTGTTGTTATGTTCGCTGCGGATTTCAGAATTTATAGCACAGAAAAACAGGCTCAAACCTCGCTCGCGCTGACGGCATGGTCAAAATTCACGCCCAGCGCGTCGAAATGGGCGCGACCGCATTGAATCTTGGCCCACTCGGAGCCGCGCAATTTGAACTGGTCTTTCGTGCCTTTGGTTTCCCGCACCAGATAGACCTTCTCGTCGCCTTCCTTGACGATAGCCCAGTCGGGGTTGTAGGTGCCGATGGGCGTTTCCACCTTGAACCACGACGGCAGCTTGATGAACATCTTGATATCCTGCCGCGCGTTCATGGCTTCGGCGAAGGCCCGCTCCACCTCGGATTCCCATGGCACCACGTCGTAAATCGAGTTGCCCACCTCGATCATGTTGGTGAGATAGCCCGTGATTTCGTTTTCCTCGAACAGCAGCATTTCGTACTCCTGCCCCCCGTTGCGATCAGGGATGCGCTCGTACTTGATGCCTTTGATCATCAGTTCGTGCAATTCCGCCTGAACCGAAGCCAAGGCTTGGTCGAGGAACTGTTGGGGGTTGTGCTTCACCTCGTCCAGTCGCCCCGATTGAATCAGGATTTGCGCCAGCGTGGAACGGGTTAACTCGGTCTTGCCTTGCAGATAGGAAAGCAGGTCGGGAATCTGCACGGCGGCGTAATCGGCCTTCGTCTGGTTCACCGCCAGCAAGGTGGTTGTCAGGCCGTTTTTATCCATCCCCACGCCCGCCCTCTGTACCATGATCTTGGCCGGCTCGATTTTCTCCATGCCCTTCAAGCGCTCGGCGGCATTCGTAATGAGGTTCGCGGTCTGGTAATCCACGGCGTAGCGGGTCTTGTGCTTGATGCGCGCCCACAGCCCCTTGAAGTTCTCGTTGAGCCGCCACCCGGGTTTTAAATTCGCGGTACGGCGCTCCTTTTTGTTGGTGATGCGTCCCTCGAACTTCACCCCGCATTCCTCCTCGATCTCGGTTTGGAGTTTGCGGGCGAAGTCGTCGTAACTCTCGTTGGCGATGACGGTCAGCCGATTGATGTTGGGGTCGAAGCAGCGCTCGCCCGTTTCCAGCACGGGCAACCGCAAGCCGCGCCCGATTTCCTGGCGCTTCTTGATCTCCGACTTGGTTTCGTTGAGGGTGCATATCTGGAACACGTTGGGATTGTCCCAACCCTCGCGCAAGGCCGAGTGGCTGAAAATGAAGCGTAGCGGTTCATCCAGCGACAGCAGTTGTTCTTTCTTGCTCATGATGAGCGCATAGGCTTCATCGTCCGCCTGGGTATCCCCTCGCGTATCCTTCGGGATGCCCTTGTATGCGGCGAAATAGCCGTTATGCACCTTGTCCGCGGGCAAGGGTTCCAGCTCCCGATACTTGGGGTTGGCGGCAATCTCCTGGTACGCCTCGACGAACCAGCGGCGGATTTTTCCATCCTCGGGCCAGTAATTCGCCACACGGTCGATGAAGAACAGCGTCAGCACCTTTAGCCGCCGCCCGTCAGGCAGGGTTTTGCGGATGCGCAACTCCTTCTCGAAATGCTCCTTCACGGTCTCGCGAATTTGCACCCGCATCACGTCATCGGCACGTCCGCCGTGGGTTTCCCCCACAGAAAGAACCAGCCCGTTGGTGAAACTGACGCAACCGTTCCCCGCGTCGATTTCATCGACGATGAACCCCCTGTAACTGCTGCGTTCATTGGAGCGGTCGAACAAATCCACCCCGCCGCTGCTCATGCTCAGCGTCTTGCGCTGGGGGCCGCCATCGGCATTCATGTCGATGGCGATTTTTGCCGTGATCTTGGTTTTGGTGGCGGTGATGGACTGCACCTGAATGAATGGCTGGTTGAAATCCGGCTCATCGAGCACGGAATCGACCTCGATCCGCTTCACCAGTTTGAGGTCGTAAGCTTTCACCGGATCGAGGCGGTACAGCAGGTTGTACGGGTTGCGATGGGTGGCGGAATAGCGCAGTGCGCACAGCGGATTGAGGCTGGCAATGGCGGCCTTGGCCGTTTCCGTCTCCATGTTCTGCGGCTCGTCCATGATGACGATGGGGTGGGCCGCCCGCACGAACTCGATGGGCTTGCGCCCCGAAAGACGGTCGTTGTCCTTGTGGATGACGGCGATGTCCTTTTTGTCGAACGCCTGAATGTTCATCACCAGAATTTGCAGCGTGTTGGCGGCCGCGAACTGGCGCAGCCGCGACACCTGCCTGGAGTCGTACACCCAGCAATCGACCGGCGTATTGCCGTAGAGCGTCTTGAAATGTTCGTGCATCATGCGCACGCTGGCCATCACCCCCTCGCGGATCGCCACGGATGGCACCACGATGATGAACTTGGAATAGCCGTAACGCTGGTGAAGTTCAAAGATGGTGCGCAAGTAAACGTAGGTCTTGCCCGTGCCGGTCTCCATCTCCACCGAGAAGTTGTGGAACGTCGTGGGCTGGCCTGACGGATCGGAGGAAGGCAAGGTTTCCAGCACATTGGAGGGCGCGATCTGGTTGCGCGCCTGCACTCCGAGGAGATTGGCGAGGACGGCCTCGTCATCAAGGGCCAGGTGGTTGCCTATACCCAGTTCCGTCCAGCCCGCCAATTGCTCCGGGGAGTCAAGGCGCACCTCGAATGTGCCCGCCGCCAGCGGCTGCCCATCGAAGACATCCACCACGGCGTCGATGGCGTCGAGTTGATAGGGCTGGTTGCTATCGAACTTGATTTTCATCGGCCGCCTTTTTCAATGCGTGAAGTTGTTCGATCAACACGGGAATTTCGTTCTGGATGATGTCCCAAAGCACATCGTCGTTGATGCCCAGATAGCCGTGGATCAAGCGATTCCTTGTGCCGATGACCTGCCGCCATTCGATGTCTTTCGCAAAGGCGCGCACATGATCGGGGATATGAGTCGCAGCCTCGCCCACCATGATGAGGTTATGCACGGTAGCATCGTAATTAAGGCCGCTGGCGGCAAACCGATCTTGCTCCATGCCGTCTGTATAGGCGACGACTTTTTCGGCAAAGCCGACCATGTCGGAAATATAAAAACGCCATTCTCTTTGCAAGGAATCAGACATGGATCAAGTCCTTTTCGATATAAGGCTTCAACTCGGGGCGAATAACGCCTTCCTGCACCAGATCAACCGGACATCCAAGTAAATCTTCCAGATAAAACTGCACACCGAAATAGCGCTTGGCGGTGGAGCGGCCTTCAAAATTTACCATCACGTCTATATCGCTGCTGTCGCCGGCTTCGTCTCGCGCAGTAGAGCCAAACAACGCCAGATCGATTACCCCAAAACGCCTTGCCAGTTCCGGTTTGTGTTGGGCCAACAATTGCAAGGCTTCCTGTTTACGCATGGCATTCTCCTACACGGTTCTGAAAGTGATGCCGTGCGACCTGGCTTCCAGCACGGTATTGGTCTTGAGCGGGTCGTTGCCGCGGAAAGCGGCGTCGAGGCAAAGGATTTGCTGCGGCGCCTTCGCCATCATGCCGCGCAGCGCAGCTTGGGTAATGGGGTTCTCCAGGCAGATCAGCAACTGCCCATCGGCGATGGCGGAAACGGGGCTGCCCCCGACCTCGATTTGCTCCACCCTGGCCGACAACGGCAATCCAGCTTTGAGGATCAGTTCGTAGAGGATGTCCATGGGCGTCCGCTCGTGGTCGACATTGTCCGCGTAAAGCCGTAGCTGTTCGGCGAGCTGGCCGGCTTCCGTGGACGCTTTTTCCGCTTCCCAGATTTTGAAATTGCTCGACGACAAGCGGAAGGCACGGAAGCCCAAATCGAGGGAACCTTTCGCAAACAGGCCATCCAATTCTGGCTGGCTGGCTGGCTGGCTGGCTGGCTGGCTGGCTGGCTGGCTGCGCTTGCAGCTTGCGGATGACGCGCCGGACGCGCTCGCGGGTGATGTGGGCGATGGTGGGATATTGGGGGTTGTCGATTTTTTCCGGGAGCTGGACGAGGATGAATTTGCGGTTGCCGCCGTCTTCTTTGTTTAAGTCCTGCACGGCTTGGGCGCTTGAACCTGACCCAGCGAAAAAATCCACAACAATATCGCCCTCATCTGGGCGTGTCGATAACTCAAGCATTCGCTGAATCAGCCTGCTTGGTTTAGGAGTATCAAATTCCACTTCCCTGTCTAGTAATGCATTGATTTGTTGCTTGGCTTCTTGATTGTGCCCAACATCAGAATGTTTCCAAATTGTCATTGGAACCATGCCCTGCTGTACTTCCGAAAGGTACTGCTTAACTCTTGGAAAATTTGCCCCTGATTCCCCAAACCAAATTCGCTTTTCACTTAACATCCTTTGGTAAGTCTCGATAGCGGGAGCCCATTGACGTCCTGACGGTGGATAAAAAATTTGCCCACTTGGCGATTCCACTGGATATGAATGCCCTTGTGCCTTTGTTTTTGAGGTCATATCCCCACTTGACCAAGGGCCTCGTGGGTCCCTATCTGGATTCTTAAATCTTTCATTTGTTTCAATGCTTCTAGGCAACAAGTTTGGGCGCCAACAATCTTTATTTCTGGCATACAGCAGGACATGGTCATGAACCGCCGTTAAATACTTGTCATCATTCTGGGGAGAAAATTTCTTTTCCCAGATCACATTTGCAACAAAATTCTCCTCCCCGAACACCTCGTTCATCAGCATCCGCAGGTTATGCACTTCGTTGTCGTCGATGCTGACGAAAATCACTCCATCGTCCCGCAGCAGGTTGCGGGCGAGAAACAGGCGCGGGTACATCATGCTGAGCCACCTGGAATGGAATCGCCCGCTGGTCTCGGTGTGGGTGCTCTGCCTGACGCCCTCCTCGCTCACCTGCCCCGAATAGCGCAGGTAGTCGTCCAGCCCCTCGCGGTAGTTGTCGGGGTAGATGAACTCGTTGCCGGTGTTGTACGGCGGGTCGATGTAGATCATCTTGACCTTGCCGTGGTAGGGCTTTTGCAGCAGTTTCAGCACTTCGAGGTTGTCGCCCTCGATGATGAGATTCCCGGTGCTGTCCCAACCCACGCTTTCGCCGGGCATGGGCAGCAGAGTACCGACGGAGGGTTGCTGCACGTTGCGGAAAGCTTCGGACTTTCCCGCCCAATTGAGTCCGTAACGCTCGATGCGCGGCTCGATATGCTCGCCCAGCGCGGCTTTGAGCTTGTCGGGGTCGATCCTGCCCTCGCTGAAAATCTGCGGCGCGGCTTCGCGCAGTTGCGCCAGCAAATCGTCGGCGGGGTTGAGTGTGGAGAGGGGAAGCCTGTTTTCGTCAGTCATGGTTGTTTGCTTTCTTGCCTTTATCTACGCCCTCGCCAAGCAGGCCGCCCGTCTTTCTTCTCCAGCGCCAATTCGGCATTGCAGGCGAAGCGGGAGAGATGGTAAATCCTCCGCCTTACGCAGGCCTCCATTGCCAAGCCCGATCATTTTGCCGGCTCCGGCAAAATGATCGCCGGGATGGTTTGCCGATTGTTCACAGGAGCTTATAGCACGCTTGATGGCACGGCGAATAGCGATTGTGCCGTATGCATCTGTATTAGCGCCGTAGGATGCGGTGACGAAGGAACCGCATCGTTCGCGATTGATGCGGTTCGCAAGCTCACCGCATCCTACGGGATCTCCATTTTTGCGCTCTGTTCCGAGCGGCTCCCGTTGGGAATGTTCTTAGCCCTGCCGGTAATCGCCCGCCAGCCTGACATAATGCGCGGCCGAATAGGCGAAATGGGCGAGTTCCTCTTCGGTCAGCGCGCGGATCAGCTTGGCCGGCCGGCCCAGGTACAAAAAGCCGCCTTGCAGCACCTTTCCTTCCGGCACCAGGCTGCCCGCGCCGAGCAGCGCGCGCGGCCCCAGCACGACGTTGTCCATCACGATCGAACCCATGCCGATCAGGCATTCGTCGCCGATTTCGCAGCCGTGCAGGATCACGTTGTGGCCTACCGTGACCCGGTCGCCGATGATCAACGGCGCGCCGTCGGGATTTTCCGGCCGGCGGTGGCTGACGTGCAGGGTGGACAGGTCCTGGATGTTGCTGTCCGCGCCGATGCGGATGAGGTTGACGTCGCCGCGCACCACGGCGCCGCACCAGATGGAGCTTCTTTCCCCGACGACCACGTCGCCGATGATTTGCGCGCTGGGGTGGACGTAGGCGGTGGAGGCGATTTGCGGCGCGATTCCGCGATAGGGGGCGATGTTCGCCGGGGGTTGATTTGACATGGTTCGGGCCAATATTGATAAAGAATCTTAAAGTATAATCCGATCCCATTTCGCTTAACCAGAGGCGCTCCCCCCATGAACCCATTGCTCGATTTTTCCGGCCTGCCCCGTTTCCCCGAAATTACCCCTGAACACGTCACGCCCGCGGTTGACGCGCTGCTGGCTGAAAACCGCGCGCTGGTGGACCGGCTGGCCGCAGAAACCGCCGCGCCGGACTGGGGCGGCTTCGTGCAGCCGCTGGAGGACGCCAGCGAGCGTCTCTCCCGCGCCTGGGGCCAGGTCTCGCACCTCAACGCGGCGATGAACAGCCCCGAACTGCGCGAGGTGTACAACGCTAACCTGCCGAAAATCATCGCATATTACGCCGACCTGTCGCAAAACCTGGCGTTGTTCGGCAAGTACAAGGCGTTGCGCGCGGCGGCGGAGTTCGAAACGCTTTCCGCGCCGCGCAAGAAAATCGTCGAAAACGAGCTGCGCGATTTCCGCCTCGGCGGCGCGGAACTGCCGGATCAGCAGAAGGCGCGCTTCAAGGCGATCCAGGAAGAGTTGTCGGCGCTTTCCGCCAAATTCGAGGAAAACCTGCTCGACGCCACCAACGACTTCGCGCTGTCGGTCGAGAATGAATCCGACCTCGCCGGCGTTCCAGCCGACGCCATGCAGGCCGCGCGCGAGGCGGCGCAGAAGGACGGCAAGCCGGGCTGGAAATTCACCCTGCACGCGCCATCGTACATGCCGCTGATGCAATATGCCGACAGCCGCGCCCTGCGCGAGCAAATCTACCGCGCCTACGTGACGCGCGCCTCCGAATTCGGCAAACCCGACCACCCGCAGGAGGCAGGCCACGGTTGTAAAGCCGCTGAAGCGGCCACAACCGTGCTCTGGGACAACACCGCGCTGATCGCGCAGATTCTCAAGCTGCGCCGGGAAGCGGCGCGGCTGCTGGGTTTCGACAATTATGCCGAGGATTCTCTGGCCACCAAGATGGCGCAGTCGCCGCGGCAGGTGCTGGATTTCCTCGAAGACCTGGCCGGTCGGGCGAAGCCTTACGCCGAGCGGGATTTCAAAGAGCTGGCGGAATTCGCCCGCGGCGAGCTGGGCTTGGCCGAGCTGGCGACGTGGGACGTGGCCTATGCCTCGGAAAAACTGCGCCTCAAGCGCTATGCCTTCTCCGACAACGAGGTGAAGCAGTATTTCCCTGAAAACGAGGCGCTGTCGGGCATGTTCAAGGTGGTGGAAACGCTGTACGGCCTGAGTATAGCGCCCACGCCCGCGCCGGTGTGGCACCAGGACGTGCGGTTTTTCACCCTGAGCGACAGGAACGGCGCGCCGGTCGGCCAGTTCTATCTCGACCTCTATGCCCGCGACCACAAGCGCGGCGGCGCCTGGATGGACGACGCCATCACCCGGCGGCGCCTGCCCCCGGCGGGGCATGAGGGCGGCAACGGCACGATCCAGGTTCCGGTCGCCTACCTCAACTGCAATTTTTCCGCGCCGGTCGGCGGCAAGCCGGCGCTGTTCACCCACGACGAAGTGATCACCCTGTTCCACGAATTCGGCCACGGCCTGCATCACCTGCTCACCCGCGTCGAGGATCTGGGCGTTTCCGGCATCAGCGGGGTGGAATGGGACGCGGTGGAGTTGCCCAGCCAGTTCATGGAGAATTTCTGCTGGGAATGGGAGGTGGTGCGCCACATGGCGAAGCACGTGGACAGCGGGGAAGTGTTGCCGCGCGCGCTGTTCGACAAGATGGTCGCCGCCAAGAATTTCCAGAGCGGCATGCACACCGTGCGCCAGATCGAATTCGCGCTGTTCGACATGCACCTGCACTACGACTTCGATCCGGACGGCGGCACCGCGTTGCAGCTGCTGGACGAAATCCGTCGCCGCGTCGCGGTCATCATTCCGCCGGCTTATAACCGCTTCCCCAACAACTTCTCGCACATCTTCGCCGGTGGCTACGGCGCGGGCTATTACAGCTACAAGTGGGCGGAAGTGCTGTCGGCCGATGCCTACAGCCTGTTCGAGGAAAACGGCGTGTTGAGCGAAGAAGTCGGACACCGCTTCTGGAGCGAGATTCTCGGCATGGGCGGCAGCCGTTCGGCGCTGGAGTCGTTCACCGCGTTCCGCGGCCGCGAGCCGAGCATGGAGGCGCTGCTGCGCCACAGCGGCATGACCGGGCTCTAGCCGGCTAATTCCGAGGCATAAGAAAATACTTGATTTTTCGGCTTGTCTTGTTATATTACTTGAATATATCCACATAACAAGCTGAGAAGAAGGAGATTTTCCTGTTTCTGGCAGGGCTGTTGTGGGGGCTGCGGCGCATTGCCGTAAGCGATCGCATGGGCTTCGGATATGAAACTTGCCGTCCTTTTCTGTCTCGTCTGCATGTTCGCCGTGTACTCGGCCCAATCCGCCACGCTTTACCGCTGGGTGGATGCCGACGGCAAGGTGCATTTTACCGACCAGCCGCCCCCGCCCGCCGCCGCCAAGCAGGTTGAAGCGCGGAGGACGGGCTCGCGTCCCGCCGCCGACGCCCAGCAATCCTACGCCACCCGTCTGGCGGCAAAGAATTTCCCGGTCGTGCTGTACAACTCCAGCTGTGGCGAAGCGTGCACCAAGGCGCGCGAACACTTGGTGAAACGCGGCATTCCGTTCAGCGAAAAGGATGCCAGTACGCCCGTGGCCAACGCGGAGCTGACGAAATTGGTCGGCAACGCGACCGTCCCGACGCTGGCAATTGGCCAGGCAACCCAGCTGAAAGGCTACGAAGCCGCCGCCTGGGAAGCGGCGCTCGATGACGCTGGCTATCCCAGGAACGCGGCGCCCAGGGCCAGGCCGACGCAACCAGAGACCACCGGCGCGCAGAAGCAAGCGCCGGGCGGCATGCAGTAACCGGATAAATCGGTATGTCCCTGAAATGCCGGTTTCACGTCTTTTGCGGACTGGCGAATCCTATCGTAGCTGCTATATATAACGGGTAATCAGGTTTCGGTGCCGCCGGCAACCGCCCCCAGCGCAAGCCGCTCAAGTTCGCGCCCGACCCTGGCGACCTCATGCTCCAGTTCGTCGACGCGCAACTCCAGCCGGGCCAGTCTTTCGCGCTCCACCCCGTCCAGGGCGCCTTCCGTGCCGCCCGATGTTTCCTGCGCAGGCGCATCGCCGCTGAACAGCTGCATGTAGCGCGATTCCCGTTTTCCTGCCTCGCGCGGAAGCTTTGCGACGAAGGGGCCGTCACTGCGTTCCATCAGCTGAGTCAGCGTGGATTCGACTTCCTCCATGTCGTTGAAATGGCACAGGCGGCTAGTGTGGGTGCGCAGTTCGCCCGGAGTCTGCGGGCCGCGCAGTAACAGCGCGCAAATGACGCCGAGCTCCCGTTCCGAGAATTTCAGCAGGCCGAATTCGGTATTGCAGAACCGGTGCCGGTATTTCGTGGTGCGGCTACCATACCCGGTTTTATCGCTGACCAGGGCTTTCTTGACCAACGCGTCCAGCGCTTGCTGGATCGTCGCCTCGTCCAGCTCCAGCACCGGCTCGCGATTGCTTTTCTGGTTGCATGCGTTGGCCAGCGCGTTAAGCGAGAGCGGATATTGATCGGGTGTGGTAATTTCCTTTTCGATCAGGGAGCCGATGACGCGCGCTTCGTAAAGGGCGAGGGAGATATCCATCGGGAGCTTTCCTTTTTACCGTGACGTCGTGATTCTTGCAATCTGCCCGGTCGCATCGAACCGGCGTGAAAAGTGTTCAGATAACCGTGCCAGCTTGATTATTATCATATCGCGCCAGTGTCGTGAATGTAGACAAATATGAAGATTGCCGCCGGTGATTTTATGGCGGCGCTGAATTAATCGGCACCCCGGCGAAGGCCGGTATTTCGTCTGCGCGAAAGTTCCCGCCCCGGCCCGGCTCGCTACATACGGGTTGCGCGGCAGTCTCCCGGGTTAATACGCCCCGCTCAACCCAGCGCTTCGACCCCGATCACTGTCGCCAGGCTGTGCGTTGCGCCGGGGGCGACGGTCACCACGTTGTCCACGGCGTTGCCGGATTCCACGCAGACCATGCCGCGATGCCCTTCCGGGCCGAAATCGCCCATTTTTTCGGCTTTTTCGGTCCACGGATTCCATACCACGGTGGACAGGCTGTTGTGCTTGGCGATGCGGATGCGGCGGTTGAGGCGGCGATCGTCGATCAGGCAGTCGGCGGCGGTGTCGAGGTAGACCCGGTCGACTTCGCTTTCGATGGTGACGGCGTCCTCCTGGGTCTTGCGCGCGAAGTTGTCCACCTTGTCGAGATAGGTGCAGCCTTCCAGCCCGCGGATTTCCATTTCGGCCACATCGCCAATCTGGAAATAGGTGTGGAACGCTTCGCCCAGCTGGAACGGTGCGCTGCCGGTGTTGCAGGTGACCAGCTCGATCTTCAGTTCGGCGCCGACCGTGACTTGCAGTTCCACCGTGGAGGGATGCGGCCACTGGGCGCGGGTAGCTTCGGTTTCGATCAGGCCAAAGCGCAGGAACGACGCGCCATCCGGCAGGGCCTGGGTTTGTTTCACTTCCCACATCACGGTGCGGGCGAAGCCGTGGCCGGGGAATCCGGCTTCCGTGGCATGGGGGCCGAACCACGGCCAGCAGATCGGCACGCCGCCGCGGATCGACTTGCCCGGCGCGAACTTGCCGAAGCGCGACAGCCACAGCACCGGCTCCTGGCCGCGCGGCTGGAAGGTCATCACGTGGGCGCCCTGCAGCGCGATCATGGCTTCGGCGTGCGCGTTGGCGATTTCCGCCACGGCCAGCCCGCCGGGGCCTTCCTTGAACTGGATGTGGCCGGGAAGGGCGAAGCGCTGGTTGAGGTTGTCGATGGTCATGAAGTCTGCTCCAGAAAGTTAGGGGTTCAAGCGGGTTTGATCGGCGGTTTATTCTTCTTTTGTCAGACTCGGCTGACGGTAATGTTCCCCCCTTTGAAAAGGGGGGTAGGGGGGATTTAAAGCGGCATCACGACCTGCCGGCATTCTTAAATCCTCCTCAATCCCCCTTTTTCAAAGGGGGAAGGCACTATACGAATCCGATACTTTCAATCTGACAAAGTAAAATCAATTGTTTGTTTTTCAAGGTTCATACCCCAAAACCGGCGCCAGCCATTTTTCCGCTTCCGTCAGATCCATGCCCTTGCGCCGGGCGTAGTCCTCGACCTGGTCGCGGCCGATCTTGCCGACGCTGAAGTAGGTGGATTCGGGATGGGCGAAGTAGAAGCCGCTCACCGCCGCCGTCGGCAGCATGGCGTAGCTTTCGGTCAGGGTGACGCCGGCATTGGCGGGGGCTTGCAGCAAGTCGAACAGCGCGCCCTTTTCGGTGTGCTCGGGGCAGGCCGGATAGCCTTGCGCGGGGCGGATGCCGCGGTAGTTCTCGGCGATCAGCTCGTCGTTGCTCAGGGCTTCGTCTTTGGCGTAGCCCCAGAATTCGCGCCGCACGCGCTGGTGCAGCAGCTCGGTGAAGGCTTCGGCGAGGCGGTCGGCCAGGGCTTTCAGCATGATCGCGCTGTAGTCGTCGTTGTTCTTCTCGAATTCGGCCACCCGCGCATCGATGCCGATGCCGGTGGTCACCGCGAACGCGCCGAGATAATCCTTCACGCCCGACGCCCGGGGCGCGACGAAATCGGCCAGCGCCAGGTTGGGCTTGCCCTGCGGCTTTTCGCCCTGCTGGCGCAGGGTGTGGTAGGTCATCGCGACCTGGCTGCGGCTCTCGTCGGTGTAGATTTCGACGTCGTCGCCGACGCTGTTGGCCGGGAACAGGCCGATCACGGCGCGCGCTTCCAGCCATTTTTCGTCGATGATGCGGCGGAGCATGGCCTCTGCATCGGCGAACAGCTTTTTCGCTTCTTCGCCCACCACCTCGTCGTCGAGGATTTTGGGATAGCGGCCGTGCAGCTCCCAGGACAGGAAAAACGGCGTCCAGTCGATGCGCTCGGCGATCTCCGTCAGCGGGTAATCGGCAAAGGTTTTCAGGCCGATGACCGTCGGCGGAGTTGGAACATAACCCCCCCCCCCTTCAACCCATCCCCGCCCCAACCCTCCCCTTGAAGGGGAGGGGGCGATCGTCCCTTCCCCTTCAGGGGGAAGGCTAGGATGGGGGTGGGGTTGGGAAGGGTGCCAATCCGTTTTGAACGCATTGGCGCGCGCCTCGGCCAGGGGCACGCGGCGCGCTTCGCCGGCACGGTTCTGGTGGCGCTCGCGGATCGCCGCATAGTCGTCGGCGATGCCGGCCAGATAGCTGCCGCGCAAGTCCTCGCTCAACAGGCTGGAGCACACGCCGACCGCGCGCGAGGCGTCTTTCACGTAAATCACCGGGCCGCTGTAATGCGGCGCGATTTTCACCGCGGTATGCGCGGGCGATGTGGTGGCGCCGCCGATCATCAGCGGAATGGTCATTCCCAGCCGTTCCATCTCTTTGGCGACGTGCGACATTTCTTCCAGCGACGGCGTGATCAGGCCGGACAGGCCGATGATGTCGGCCTTCTCGTCGGCGGCGGTTTGCAGGATTTTGGCGGCGGGCACCATCACGCCCAGATCGACCACCTCGTAATTGTTGCATTGCAGCACCACGCCGACGATGTTCTTGCCGATGTCGTGCACGTCGCCCTTGACCGTGGCCATCACGATCTTGCCCTTGGCCTGCGCGGCCTGGCCGGTGGCGGCCTTTTCCGCCTCGATGAACGGGATCAGGTGCGCCACCGCCTGCTTCATCACGCGGGCGGATTTCACCACCTGCGGCAGGAACATCTTGCCCGCGCCGAACAGGTCGCCGACCGCGTTCATGCCGTCCATCAGCGGCCCCTCGATGACGTGGATCGGGCGCTCCGCGAGCTTGCGCGCTTCTTCGGTGTCTTCCACGATCCAGGTGGTGATGCCCTTGACCATGGCGTGCGCCAGACGCTCGCCCACCGGCGCCTCGCGCCAGGACAGATCCTCGATCTGCTCCTTGGCCACGCCCTTGAAGCTCTCGGCGAATTCCACCAGGCGCTCGGTGGCATCCGGACGGCGGTTGAGGAGCACATCTTCGACCCGCTCCAGCAGGTCTTTCGGGATTTCCTCGTAAACGCCCAGCTGGCCGGCGTTGACGATGCCCATGTCCATGCCGGCCTTGATCGCGTGATAGAGGAAGGCGGTGTGGATCGCCTCGCGCACCGGCTCGTTGCCGCGGAAGGAGAAGGACACGTTGGACACGCCGCCGCTGATCCTGGCGTAGGGCAGGGTCCGTTTGATGGTGCGGGTGGCTTCGATGAAATCGACCGCGTAGTTGTTGTGCTCCTCGATGCCGGTCGCCACCGCGAAAATGTTCGGGTCGAAAATGATGTCCTCGGGCGGGAAGCCGACCTGCTCGGTGAGGATCTTGTAGGAACGGGTGCAGATGTCGATCTTGCGCTGCAAGGTGTCGGCCTGGCCCTGCTCGTCGAACGCCATCACCACCGCCGCGGCGCCGTAACGGCGGCACAGGCGGGCCTTGGCGACGAATTCGGCCTCGCCTTCCTTCATCGAGATGGAATTGATGATCGGCTTGCCCTGCACGCATTTCAGGCCGGCCTCGATGATGCTCCACTTGGACGAGTCGATCATCACCGGCACGCGGGCGATGTCGGGCTCGGCGGCGATCAGGTTGAGGAAGCGCACCATCGCCGCCTCGCCGTCGAGCATGGCTTCGTCCATGTTGATGTCGATGACCTGGGCGCCGCTTTCCACCTGGGCCTTGGCAATTTCCAGCGCCTCGTCGTAGCGCCCTTCCAGAATCAGGCGCTTGAACTTGGCCGAGCCGGTGACGTTGGCGCGCTCGCCGACGTTGACGAACAGCGCATCCGCGCCGAGGTTGAGCGCTTCCAGCCCGGATAGCCGCAGCTTTTTCTCGATCCGGGGAATGGCGCGCGGCGGCAAGTCCCGCACCGCTTCGGCGATGGCCTGGATATGTGGCGGGCGCGTGCCGCAGCAGCCGCCGACGATGTTGAGCAGGCCCGAGGCCGCCCATTCGCGGATGTCCGCCGCCATCGCCTCGGGCGTTTCGTCGTAGCCGGTTTCGGACAGCGGGTTGGGCAGGCCGGCGTTGGGGTGAGCGCTCACATAGCAGTCGGCGATGTTGGACAGTTCTTCCACGTACTGGCGCAGTTCCTTCGCGCCGAGCGCGCAGTTCAGGCCGATGGACAGCGGCGCCACGTGGCGCACCGAATTCCAGAAGGCTTCGGCGGTCTGGCCCGACAGCAGGCGGCCGGACAGATCGGTGATGGTGCCGGAGATCATCACCGGCAGCTTGATCCCGTGCTCGTCGAAATACCGCTCTATCGCAAAAAGCGCGGCCTTGGCGTTGAGCGTGTCGAAGATGGTCTCGACCATCAGGATGTCGGCGCCGCCGTTGACCAAGCCGGCGATGGCCTGAGTGTAAGCGTCCGCCAGCTGGTCGAAAGTCACGTTGCGGAAGCCGGGGTCGTTGACTTCGGGCGAGATCGAGGCGGTGCGGTTGGTCGGCCCGAGCACGCCGGCAACGAAGCGCGGCCGCGCCGGATTTTTCGCCTCGGCTTCGTCCGCCGCGTCGCGCGCCAGCTTCGCCGCCGCCAGGTTGATCTCATAGACCAGCCCTTCCATGTGGTAATCCGCCATGGCGATGGAAGTGGCATTGAAGGTGTTGGTTTCGAGAATATCCGCGCCGGCTTCGAGGTAGGCGGCGTGAATTTCGCGGATCACCCGCGGCTGGGTCAGCACCAGCAGGTCGTTGTTGCCCTTCAGGTCGCTGCCGTAGCCGGCAAAGCGCTTGCCGCGATAGTCGTCCTCGGTCAGCTTGTAAGTCTGGATCATGGTGCCCATGGCGCCGTCCAGGATCAGGATGCGCTGTTTCAGCAGGGCGTGCAGCTGGGCGGTGCGGGTGGCGGGCATGAACGAAGTTCTCTTTGTTGTCGGCGGCTCCGGGTTATTATACCCGCTCCGCCGAAATCCCGAAGATGGTGGGCGCGCCCTTAACAAGGGCCATAAGGGAGGTCTATAATGCTATAAATATTTTTATGGACCGGCCGCCATGCAACATCTCACTCCCCAGCAAGCCCACGATTTTCTGCAATCCAATCCCGAAGCGGTATTCATCGACGTGCGCAGCGAGATGGAATACCTGTTCGTCGGCCATCCCGAGGGCTCCATCCTGATTCCCTGGGTCGATGGGCCGGATTGGGAAATCAATCCGGAATTCGCCGCCCACGTCAAGAAAACCGCCAGCATGAACCGCCCGGTGGTGCTGATCTGCCGCTCCGGGCGCCGCTCGGTGGATGCCGGGCTGGCGTTGGAAAAAGCCGGGCTGCAGGATGTCTACAACGTGCTCAACGGCTTCGAGGGCGACCTGGACGAGCAGCACCACCGCAATTCACACAACGGCTGGCGCCACGACGGCCTGCCTTGGGCGCAGACTTAAGACAGTCCTGAGTGCCAAGTCGAGAGTCCGGAGACGGCGCCCTGTTCTTTCAGCTCAGGACTGCATCAGCGTGCCGATGAAGTAAGTGGCCGCTCCGGCGGCGCCGCCGATCGCGAGCATGCGCAATCCGCCGAGCAGGGCGCGGCGGCCGGTGAAAAGGCTGATCGCCGCGCCGACGCCGAATAGCGCCGCGCCGGTCAGGGCGATGGCCGCGAACAGGGCAGCCATGCCCTTGGCGAAGAAAAACGGCAAGAGCGGCACCAGCGCCCCGGCGGCGAAGGATAGGAACGAGAATAGCGCCGCATCCCACGGCGAGCCCAGCCCGGCCGGATTCAGCCCCAGCTCCTCGCGCGCCAGCGTGTCCAGCGCCTGGTCCGGGTCGGCGATGATCCGGTCGGCGAGCCGGCGTGCTTCCGTGGCTTCCAGCCCCTTGGCCTGGAAGATCAGCGCCAGCTCGGCGGCTTCCTCCTGCGGGTATTCTTCCAGCTCGGCGCGCTCCAGGCCGATCTGGTATTCGTACATCTCGCGCTGCGAGCGCACCGAGACATATTCCCCCGCCGCCATCGAAAACGCACCGGCCAACAAACCCGCCACGCCGGCCAAAAGGATTGCCCCGCCGTCGGAAATCGCACCCGCCACACCCAGGATCAGGCTGGCGTTGGAGACCAGCCCGTCGCTCGCGCCAAATACCGCGGCACGCAGGTTGCCGTTGCCGCCGGCGCAACGGTGGCGGCGTCCGACATCCTCCAGCCTGACCGGCATTTCATGCCCGACAGGATAACTCCGACCTTCTTCGGCCTCCTGTCCGATGCGCCCCACAGACGAAGAGGGAAAGCCAGCTGGCGCATAGATCGACATGCCGCGGACCTTCATCGCCGCCAGCGCGGTGCGCAATCGGCGTGGGCCAAACCAGCGCAGCAGCCGGGCCACCACATGACAGCGCAAGTCCGGCCGATAAGCCGCCGGCAGCGTCACACCGGCCTTGGTCGCCTCGACGGCCCACAATTCCGCCTGCTTGTCGGCGGCGCGGGCCAGCTCAAGGAAAAGGATCTGCCGCGAGGTGCCTGACTCGGCATCGGAAATAACCCGGTACAAATAGGCGGAGCGTTTTTCTTCCGTCCAGCTTTCCAGTTCGTGCATGGCATTTTCCCGGCGGCGCAATCGGGCAGCGCGTTGTTATTACCCATTTTATTCCAGATTATTTCTCATTTCTCCCAGTTTCGATGCATAATGAATACCTCACAAAATCAATCGGGCGCGGATACTTTTGAACCTGTTGAATTGCTGAAGCAGAATTTGGCGGTCGAACCTGATGTGCAAAATTTTATCTGTTTTGTTCTGTCCAGCGTGAACAAACTCGGGGGAACGCTTTTGCCGCCAGCATCACCTCGCTCGATTTGATGCAAGGATCGCGCAATGCCGGGATGGTCCCCCATCTCGATGAAACCCGCGCCCGCACCGAAAGAGAGCTGGAATCGATGCGACAGGCGCTGGAACGGCGCCAGAGCGAGCGGCACGAATCCGTGTGCCAGGCGGAAACCAATCGCCTCAACCGCAGCGCCTTCGACGAAAAACTCGGCCACGCTTTCCGCCGCACCATGCGGCAGCGGGCGGGGATTTCCTGCTGGAATGGTCGCGCAGCCTGAACACTCGCGAGCAGGGCTCGCCGATCGACCCGGTTTACTAGGCCTGGCTCGATTCATGCGCAACGCCCCCGCATTCGAAACCGCCCTGGATATTTCCGGCTGGCAAAAAACGGAACAGTGATGGACTTGACCCAGTTGTTCAAATTCATGGCGGACAGGCAGGCATCCGACATGTACATTTCCGCCGGTGCGCCGGTACTGATGAAGATCGAAGGCGAAACCCTGCCGATCAACAGCCAGATCCTGGATGCGGAAACAATCAGGAAAATCGCCTATTCGCTGATGTCGGCAAGGGATGTCAAAACCTTCGAGGATACCTTCGAGCTGAATTTCGGCTATGGCGCACCCCATATCGGCAAGTTCCGCATCAACGTGTTCCGTCAGCGCGACACCGTCGCCCTGGTGGCGCGTTACATTCCTCATGCCATCCCCTCGATCGAGACGCTCGGCCTGCCACAGTCGCTCAAGAACCTGGCGATGGAGAAGCGCGGCCTGATCCTGGTGGTCGGCCAGACCGGCTGCGGCAAATCCTCCACCCTGGCGGCGATGATCGACCACCGCAACAGCAGCAAGGGCGGACACATCCTCATGATCGAGGATCCCATCGAATACCAGCACCGCCACAAGAAGTGCATTGTCAACCAGCGCGAAGTCGGCATCGACACCCAGACCTATTCGGCGGCCATGGTCAACGCCGTGCGCGAGGCGCCGGACGTCATGATGATCGGTGAAATCCGCGACCGCGAAACCATGCTGCAGGCGATGATCTACGCTGAAACCGGCCACCTGCTGCTGGCCACAATGCACGCCAGCAACAGCTACCATGCCCTGAATCGCATCATCAACCTGTTCCCGCATGATGCGCGCAGCCATCTGCTGCAAGACCTGTCGATCAGCCTCAAAGCGGTGGTTTCGCAGCGGCTGGTACGCGGCAAGGACGGCAAGCGCCTGCCCGCAGTCGAGGTGCTGTTGAATTCATCCCATGTCGCGGAACTGATCAAGAGCGGCGAAACGGAAAGAATCAAGGAGGCGATGGAGCAAAGCCTTACGCCCGGCTCGGTCACTTTCGAGCAGGCGCTGGTCAGCCTTTATCTGGAAGGCGAGATCGGCCTGGACGAAGCGCTCGCCAACGCCGACTCCCCCACCAACCTGTCCTGGTTGATCAACAACGCCAAGCGCGGCGATGCCGGCGTGCTTTCTCCGGATAGCCCGATCGACACGGACACGGCGACCAACTTTTCCGGCTTCAACCTCGGTGGTAGTTCATAGGCGGTAGCGTGAAGGAGCTCGCAAAGCGCGCCTGTTTGCTGCGAGCCACGAGCAACAATCGCCTCTGCGGCCTCATCGCGTATCGCTGTGAACCGGCTTGCCGCGGCCCAGGCGATGGCGAGAAGACGATTTCGCTCGTCACGCCTTCACAGTTATGGCCGCGAGGCGGCAGCAAGCTGTTGTTCTACCAGAATCGCTCGCGTTGCACGTAGGGCATTCAGCTCTTGGGTCAGCAATACTTGCGCACTTGAATCAGCCTTCGTTATTGTTGAGCTCAAGACCGCCTCGCGGTCGTCAAGATTCTTAATTCGCAGAGCCAAATCCGAATAAGATGCAACGTATTTGGCCTTATCTTGAGTAAGCAAGACGAGGCCATTATAAAACGAGCACGAGTAATGATATTGCAACGCGTCGGATATGGCTTCACTTACCGGGTAAGCCCTCAAATCGTCTTTGAAATGACTCTTGATGTTCGTCAGTTTTTCCGAGCGATCCTTTTTGATCTCGCGAACAATTGCGGGCGTAATAAATCCATAATAAACATTGGAGTTGTATTGATCCTTTCCCGCGCTCACTATTGTGGACCCGGCAGAGAGGTTTCTCGCGGCAACTCCGCTTGCTATCGCCCCCAAACCGGAAAGTGCAGTGGCTAATAACGAGGTATTTAGATTAACCACGCTTCCTGTGGCAATGATGTCGCCCTCATGTTGCTCGCATACCTGATCGGAACGGCTTAAGAGTTTTGCAATGAGTTCGTTGCGTGATGCACAGTCTGAAACTTGCGAAATTTCCCAATCCAGATCAATTTTTCCGTCCGATTTTCTGTCATCGCTAATCTGGTTGACTTGGATGTCGTTCACTCTCCAGTTGGCCGTCAATGGGCTGCATCCTGCTAGCGCTATAGCCGCAACAAATACGGGAATCGCAATTCGCAACATGTATTTCTCCCCCCATAAAAATACAATTACTAACGTGATGCCACGCCCAAGTAGTCAATCATGGGAAAACTCATGGCTGTGGCTGGGCTGGTATCCCCCCTTTTGTTAAAGGGGGGGTACCATTGCTTCAAATTGACTGACCGCCATGAGTTGGCGACCCGTCACGTTGAGGGCGTGATACCGGCTTGAGGATGTTCCGGTGCCCCCAGTTGCAAAGGCTTGGGGCCTGCCCGAACAATCATCGCGGCGACGTAAACGCTGCAATGATTCGGTCCATAAGGGCGAACAGCAAATCCACGCTATATCCCACAAGTAGCGCCACCGCAAAAACCGACAGGGATTTGATGTTCGGGTCTGCCTGGGCCACCGGCAGGAACCACACCACGATCAACCCCGCCAGGGTGCCCATATAGAGCCGCAAACGATAGAGCATGTCCTGCTCCGGGGTATAGGCCAGCGCCTTGATGTCCTGCGCCAGCATCCGGAGCACATACAGGCAGGCTCCCAACCAGCCGTAGAGCAACGGCAGGAGATAGAGCTCGACGGCCTGGGACACGAATTCGCTCACCAGCCGGACCCGCTGCAGGTCATCATAGTCGGGGCTCTCTGCCGGCGGCGTCTTCTTCGTAAAACCGAACAACTGAAGCGGCGCTTTCCAGACCATGTTCCACCGTTCCAGGATGTCATAACGGATTGTGATCTCGTCTTCCAGTACCATTTTTTTTGCTTCGAGAGCCTGTCCCTTGGGGTCGTCGGCGCCGAGCGCATCCAAAGCGGTTGAATTTTCCTCGACCTGTTTGACAATCTGCGCCGTCTCACTGAGAACGCGGGAACCCACCACCCAATAAACCTGTACGGTAAGCAGCGAGAAAAGGGCGACGAACGCCAGGATGCGGAACCAAAGCACTGACCGCTCGGCGGGGCTGATGGGTTGCGTGGTTCGGATCGAATGGGAAATCAGCCCCACCAGGCTCCGGTACGACACCAGGGGGCCGGTCTGCGTCGATGCCTTCAGGCTGGCGGTGGTGACGGGATGAACCGCCTTTCCCAACTGATTGCGGGCGTCCCAGAATAGTGCCTGTTGATCGAAGGTCGAAGGGTCCGCCAGATCGGCGGATAAAAGCTGCTTCGAGGAGACGACGATCTTCACCAGTTCGGGCGGCAAGGAGATGCCGTGGCTGGCTGCATGCGCGAGCAGCAATTCGGAATCATGGATCGCTTCCCTGATGGGTGGAGCCAAAGGGGTATTTCCCCGGTTTTCGGTGCCGTCGTCCATTTACCTTACCTCGATTTCGTATTCGCAGGGCTTCGATCCCGACGATGCGCCGCACAGCACAGGGGTATTGTCGGAATAGACGACCGTCACGCGCCAATGGCCCCGAGCCGGTTTCTCTTTGGAACTCCAGGTGCGCCAGCTGAAATACCCCAGCGTGCGCACTTCGGTAGCCAGTTTTTCCACCGCTCCGCGCTGGCCTGCGGGGATCTCGATTTCGTCGGCCGGTTTTTCCACCCCCGCAGCACGGAAGCCAGTGATTGTTCCTCGGAACCATTTGTGGCGAATGGGCAGCTTGCCTTCGGCGGATAGCTTGGAAAGGGCTTCCTCTGTTCCCTTCACGCGCATCCAGAGAACTAGGCGGCTACCGACAGTGCTCCTGGAAATATCCGATTCGGGCTGCTTGGTGCCCATGTTTACCGCCGTTGTCCAAACCGCTTTATCGATTTCGACAAAACGAGTAATCGGCGCCGGTTCGGGTATCCGTATCGCCTTGGCCTCTGGCCTGGGCTCGATGTCGCCGGCCGGGGCGGCGCACAAGACCGGCAGGTCCAGCCTGAACTCGCATGGCGTGTCCGCCCCTTCATTCCAGGCGTGGCGATCCATCGAAGCGGTGCAGCCCGCGTCTTCGAGCAAGGCGCGGTGGCCGCCGGCGGTACAGATCAGCACCACGGCATGGCCGTCCTTGGCGAGAACCTTAACTTCGTAGCCTGAAAACCGCGACAGCAAGCCAGGATCGTGTTTCGTGGCGAATTGCAGCAGCGCCGGGCCTTCCAGCCCGGCCGAGCGGTCGCCTTCATAGTGGACCGCCGATTCCACGGCAGTCGAAAGTTTGGTGAGCTCGGAGGCCTTGATCATCATCGCCTCTTCCGAAAAGGCTTCTTCACCGAACGCGTTAAGTGAAAGCGCCAGCGCGATGAAGAAGCCCGCTAGGGGCAGCCGGGAATGGTTGGTCATGGCTCAACTCCAGAAGACGTAACGGTTCTCTGCATCCTTGCCGGTGTCCAGATTCCAGTTGCCGATTCCTGTCACGTAGGCCAGATCTTCCCCGGAAACGCCCCTCCCGACGAGGGACCAGACGATTTTGACGCTGGAAAGGGCTTTCTCGAAGGCGGCATCATAGTGCGATCGGCCCATTGGCCCGGGAACCCGGAGGTCGGCAATGAACTGGGGATCGACTTCCTCCGGATCGGGATAAGTGAGGCCGCAATCGACCGCTGCATGGCGGGCAGCGGGGAAGAGCTTTCCTCCTTCTTCCACCTTGTCCACGACGGCTCGGAACCCTGCGTGCCATTTATGCGGATCCGGCTCGTTTGCCTCGTAGGCTGCGGGATGGCACTCCTGCAGCATCTCTTTCCAGAGGGCGGCGATGACCGGATCCAGCCGTCCGCTTCCAGGGGCATCGCAGCAATCCCAGATGCCCGCATCGAGATGCTCGGCCAGACCGATCTGGCCCAGGTTCAACCGCTGGAAAACATAGGCGTCTTGATGCAGCTCGCAGACCCGGTGTTCGCGCTTGTGCTCGGCATAAGTCCCCACCTTGAGCTCAACAACCGGGTGGATGGTTACGTCGGTAGCCACATGAGCGGAGTAGCCGAGCAACCACGCCAAGGCTTTGTCGCGTCCGATTCCCGGCGGCATGGCCGCGACCAAGCGAATGCCCGCCTGGATGACGTCGCCGGTTCGCTCGTAGTGCATTAGGTCGGCCCACTTTGCCGCTCCGGAATCGCCGATGGCAAGGTATGGATAATCCGGGCTCACGGCGCCCAGCTCGCAGAATTTGAAAAACCGCATCACGGCGATCTTGGCTTCCGTAGGCAGGCCCGGGATTGTGTCCAGTTGAGCGGGGACGCGAAGCAGATTGACCAGGGTGATATGGGCATAGGCGCCGGGCATGATGTTTCCTCACTTTAAGCCGCTTCGTCCTGCAAGACATCGGTCTTGGTCTAGCCTGTCGGACTTGAAGGAAATCGGCTGCAAATCGCTTCGATCCTTCAAGTCCGACAGGCTCCTAGGCGGATTCCAATCTGCTCGGCGTCTGCAGCAAATCGACGCGTCCGCCGACGTAAATTTGAAATATCGCGAACCATTCCTCACGCATTCGATATGTTTTGAATCGAATCCGACGATTTTGTCAAATATGACGGATACTACCATCCGAAAAGCCAGGTGCAAACCGGGAAAACCCTAATTCTTCTCGGTCTGCCGATGGAATCACATTGAATACGGAACACCCACGAGAAAATTTTTCTGGATATCGCAGTTACGCAGGGAGAAGCGTTAACCAGGAATCCTGGAAAGTCGGGGAACTGGACCCGTGCCTTCGCCGGGGCGACAAATAAATCGGCGTTTCCTTAAGTTCTTCGCGAAACCGGCCATATTCCAGCGGTGCCCGAACGCCCCATCGGGCTGGGCCAATGCAAAAGGCCAGGAGATTTCCCGTCTTTTAGGTTAAAATCGGGCTTCGCCAAGCTCTCCATCAAGCCCCGACCTCGTCATGCCCAACCCGCGCGCCACCCCCCCGATAGTTCTCGTTTTTTCCGCCACCGACCCTGGCGGGGGCGCCGGTTTGCAAGCCGATATCCTGACGCTGGCGAGCATGGGCTGCCATCCCCTGTCGGTGGTCACCGCCATCACGGTGCAAGACACGCTGGGCGTGGAAGACGTTTATCCGATGGAAGCCGAATGGGTGGCCGACCAGGCGCGCTGCGTGCTGGAGGATATGCCCGTGGCGGCATTCAAGGTCGGCCTGGTCGGCAGCGTGGAGAACATCGCCGCCATCGCCGAGGTGGTGGCCGATTATCCCGACATTCCGCTGATCCTGGATCCGGTGCTGGCTTCCGGCCGCGGGGACGAGCTGGCCAGCGACGATATGCTCGCCGCCCTGCTGGAAATGCTGATCCCGCAGGCTACGCTGATCACCCCGAACAGCCTGGAAGCACGCCGCATCGCCCAGTTCGACATCGAAGACGAACTCCGCCTCGACCAATGCGCCCAGGGCATCATCGACCTGGGCTGCGAATTCGTGCTGATCACCGGCACCCACGAAAATACGCTGCAAGTGGTCAACACGCTGTACGACGAACGCGGCAAAGTGCGCAGCGACACCTGGCAGCGCCTGCCCAACAGCTACCACGGCTCGGGCTGCACCCTGGCCACGGCGATCGCCGCCTCCCTCGCCCATGGCCTCGATCTTCCCGAAGCGGTCAAGGAAGCACAGGAATTCACCTGGCAAACCCTCAACGCCGGTTTCCGGCCGGGCATGGGACAATTCATCCCCGACCGTTTCTTTTGGGCGCGCGAAGAAGGCGATGACAACACCGATTAACGGCCTTTACGCGATCACTCCTGAAACCGCGGATACCGCAAACCTGCTGCAACGGATGGAACGGGCGCTGGAGGGCGGCGTCCGCCTGGTGCAGTACCGCAACAAAGGGAACGATGCCGCCCTGCGCCACGAGCAGGCGAGCGAATTGCTGGCGCTGTGCCGCCGCTACCATGTGCCGCTGATCGTCAACGACGACCTGC
This sequence comes from Sulfuricella sp., assembly GCA_023266195.1. Classification (GTDB taxonomy): domain Bacteria; phylum Pseudomonadota; class Gammaproteobacteria; order Burkholderiales; family Sulfuricellaceae; genus Sulfuricella. Next base: position 2,126 of record JAHFRP010000012.1, on the reverse strand, counting down.
GCCTGGCCGACCTGACCGGCGCCGACGGTGTGCATCTGGGCAAGGACGACGGCAGCATCCGCCAGGCGCGCCTGATTTTGGGCCCCGGCAAGATCATCGGCGTGTCCTGCTACAATGATCTGCCCTGCGCGCTGGAAGCCGAAGCCCAAGGCGCGGACTACGTCGCCTTCGGCAGTTTTTTCCCCTCGCCCACCAAGCCCGGCGCGGTGGCGGCGCCGCCGACCCTGCTCCACGAAGCGAAGCAATGCCTGCAAGTCCCGGTGGTGGCCATCGGCGGCATCACCGCCGACAACGCCGGCAGCCTGATCGAGGCCGGCGCCGACGCCGTGGCTGTGGTTTCCACACTGTTCGACAGCGCCGATGTGCGCGCCGCCGCCAGCCGAATCGCCGTACTGTTCGAAAAACCTACCCCACATACTTTGCATTAAGGCTCGACCATGACCTCACGCAACCAGCAGCTCTTCGAAAAATCCCAGCAATTCATTCCCGGCGGCGTCAATTCGCCGGTGCGCGCCTTCGGCTCGGTCGGCGGCACGCCGGTGTTCTTCAAGCGCGGCGCGGGCGCCATGGTTTGGGACGAGGATGGCAAATCCTATGTCGATTACGTCGGCTCATGGGGCCCGATGATCCTCGGCCACGCCCATCCCGACGTCATCCGCACGGTGCAGCAAACCGCCGCCGACGGCCTTTCCTTCGGCGCGCCCACCGCGCTCGAGCTGGAACTGGCCGAATACCTGTGCGGCCTGCTGCCGGGCATGGACCAGGTGCGCCTGGTCAGCTCCGGCACCGAAGCCACCATGAGCGCCATCCGCCTGGCGCGCGGCTACACCGGCCGGAGCAAATTCATCAAGTTCGAAGGCTGCTACCACGGCCATGCCGACGCGTTGCTGGTAAAAGCCGGCTCCGGCGCGCTCACCTTCGGCCAGCCCAGCTCCGGCGGCGTGCCGGCGGAAACCGCGGCGCATACCGTGGTGCTGGGCTACAACGATGTCGCCATGCTGGCGGAAACCTTCGGCCAGGTCGGCAACGAAATCGCCGCGGTCATCGTCGAGCCGGTCGCCGGCAACATGAATCTGGTCGCGCCCAAACCGGAATTCCTCCAGGCACTGCGCGAGCTGTGCACCCGGTACGGCGCGGTGCTCATTTTCGACGAAGTGATGACCGGCTTCCGCGTCGGCCCGAAATGCGCCCAGGGCTACTATGGCATCCAGCCCGACCTCACCACGCTGGGCAAGGTCATCGGCGGCGGCATGCCGCTGGGCGCCTTCGGCGGCCGGCGCGAAATCATGCAGAAACTCGCCCCGACCGGCCCGGTCTACCAGGCCGGCACCCTGTCCGGCAACCCGGTGGCGGTGGCGGCCGGCCTCGCCACGCTCCGGCTGGTGCAGGCGCCCGGCTTTTTCGAAAGCCTCGCCGCCGCCACCCGCAAACTGACCGACGGCCTGACCGCCGCGGCCAGACAGCACGGCATCGTGTTTTCCGCGCAGGCGGTAGGCGGCATGTTCGGCCTGTATTTCCGCGCTACGCCGCCGACCAGCTACGCCGAAGTGATGGAGTGCGACAAGAACGTCTTCAACCGCTTCTTCCATGCCATGCTGGACAAGGGCTACTACCTTGCCCCTTCGGCATTCGAGGCGGGCTTCGTCTCGGCGGCGCATACCGGGGCGGATATCGACAATACGATCCGGGCCGCGGGAGAGGTTTTCGGGGAAATGCGATAAGGAAAGGTGGGCAGCTGTGGGATGTCAGGGGCGTATATGCCGCAATCTCTTAAGTCCCGCGGCGATGAAACAGGCGACTCCAATTGCGCCTGACCAATATGCGAATGATCGCCAACGTGTGGTTTGGTTGTTGATGAATTGAGTGATTTCCTCGTAAGAAAATAAGGCTCTTCACGGTTTTCCTACGGAGAAATGAGATGACCGACATCCCTGATATGGTGTATCCACGCGGGTTTTCCAGGACTCGGGTAGGTACAGCATATGGGAGCGGTCATCCCGGCGAAGATTTTGGGGCTTGAGGGGCAAGTGATCAAGGACGTTGTGTTCAACGAAGATGCCGGGCGGGTGCGCATCGTCTGCGACCGCGACCGGCGCCGTCGGCCGGTAGATCACCGCACGGGACGG
>JAHFRP010000034.1 GCA_023266195.1 Sulfuricella sp. | reverse complement strand
AAGGCGCGCATCTTGAAAGGCATCGATGAAATGAACGCCGCCCCAGTCGTATTTCGCTGGAAGAAGTTCGACCTGGATGTTGCATGATACGTAATCATATTGTTGGAACGGTCTACTAGTGGCGGCGCTGGCCGCCCCGGCGGCGGGTCTTGCCCAGGATAGCAACCCGGACCCGGCCAAAGTCACGGTGAACCTCGCCAGCCCTTCGGACAACACCGTCGTCACCGCCCCCGGCACCGTCACCCTGAATGCCGCGGCCAGCGTCAGCCAACGGAACTGGACGATCCTGCGGGTCGACTACTACCAGGGCGGAGCCCTGATCGGCAGCGCCACGGCGGCGCCCTACAGCTACAACTGGAGCAACATTCCGGCGGGGCGCTACGCTCTCACCGCCAAAGCCATCGCCACCAATCAAGGCCAGGCCCAGGAAGACACCCCGAACAGCCCGACCTGGGAAGCTGTCTCGGTGCCGGTCAACGTCATCGTCAACGCGCCGCCGACGGTGAGCCTCACCGGCCCGGCGGCGAACCAGGTCTATATTGCTCCGGCCAGCGTCAGCGTCACCGCCAATGCGACCGACAGCGACGGTACCATAGCCAAGGTCGAGTTCTACCAGGGCAATGCCCTGATCGGCGCGGCCACGGCTGCTCCCTATGCCATCACCTGGCAAAATGCCCCGGCGGGTAGCTACACCATCACCGCCAAGGCGACGGACGACAGGGGAGCGACCACCATCTCAGCGCCTATCCAGATCGTCGTCGATGCGCCGCCCACAGTCAGCCTGACGAGCCCGACGGCGAACCAGGTCTACATTGCCCCGGCTAGCGTCATCGTGACCGCCAACGCAGCCGACAGCGACGGCACGGTGGCCAAGGTCGAGTTCTACCAGGGCAATATCCCGATTGGTACTGCCACCACCGCCCCTTATGCCATCACTTGGGCAAATGCCCCGGCCGGCACCTACGCCATCACCGCCAAGGCAACGGACAACCAGGGCGCCATCACCACCTCGGCAGCAGTTACCCTCACCGTCATTCCCAACCAGCTGCCGAGCATCACCCTCACCACGCCGACAGCTGGCCAGCGCTACACCGCCCCGGCCACCATCAACCTCTCGGCCAGCGCACAAGACGTGGACGGACAGGTCACCCGAGTCGAGTACTACCAGGGCACCACCCTGATCGGCACGGCCACCGCCGCCCCCTATGCCGTCACTTGGCAGAACGTCCCGGAAGGGCAGTACAGTTTATCCGCCAAGGCCATCGACAACAGCGGGGGAGAGACCTACTCGTCGGCGGTGAGCGTCATCGTCGCGCCGGTGGGGATGAGGATCTACTACCTGCACAGCGACCAGCTCAACACCCCGCGGGTGGCGACGGATGAACAGAACCGGATCGTGTGGCGCAATGCGCCGCTGGGGGAGCCGTTTGGCACCGCAGCACCTGAGGAGGACCCGGATGGGGACGGGGTACGCTTCACCTTGAACCTGCGGTTTCCGGGACAATACTTCGACAAGGAAACCAATCTCCACTACAACTACTTCAGGGATTATGATCCGAGTACGGGGAGGTATGTGGAAGCGGATCCCATCGGTCTGAAGGCGGGGCCAAACGTGTACACCTATGTCGGGGGAAATCCAGTAAGTAGGATTGACCCGAAGGGATTGGCATGGAATGACCCTGGTAATTCTTCTATCTACCCGGCTGCAACCAACTGCCAATGTACTAATAAATGCATGCAAAGGGAGTCGCCCCTAGAAATAAAGAATCTATGTGCAGCGAGTACGGCTAGAATTCCATTCCCATTTGATCAGGTGGCCGCCTATTTTTGCGAGGAAGCTGCGCATCAGACCTATTGCCAGCAGCAATGCCAAAACGCGTGTAACCAATGTCAGACAAAAAAATGAATAGCAAACATCCAAACAGTTCAACTATTCGCATCATCGCCCAACTATTACTTGCTGTCGCTTATGTTGCACTTATGCGGCAGCTGCTTGCCTTTGAGGCGGGCCTTTGGGGTGAGGGTGTTTCGGGGGTTGGCCATGTATTTCGCATGTCGCTTGGGGTGGCTGTAGACCTTACCGTTATCTTGTTAGTAAATTATATGGTTATTCGGGCTGGTTTTTATAGGCTTGGCTTACTCATTGGAGTGGCCATATTCGGGTACTACTACATCTACAACCCGTATGGCCATAATTACATCCTTCTTTATCTCAGCATACTTCGTAGCCCCCCACATCTTGTCAATATGCTCTTGCTTGTAGTGGCGCCTGCTCTTGTAGGCAAGTTTATCGACATACGAAGCGAAAGAGCCGGGGTCAGCAAGCGTAGCCCGGAAGAACGGTGAGTCTTGCCAGCCCGGCGGACAGACGAGAAAAAATAATAAAATGCGCGGAAGCTTATGAATAATCGTGGTGTACTTTTGACTGGCCTTGTGGGCCGATTTAAACACATTAATGCGGTCAGGCGGATCTTTCTGGCTCTAGTAGACCGTTCCAACAATATGATTACGTATCATGCAACATCCAGGTCGAACTTCTTCCAGCGAAATACGACTGGGGCGGCGTTCATTTCATCGATGCCTTTCAAGATGCGCGCCTTG
>JAHFRP010000022.1 GCA_023266195.1 Sulfuricella sp. | reverse complement strand
ATCCCATCGCACCGGCATTTGCGCCTACGCCAATCATCCGATTACCACCTCTCGCCTGGAAGCCGGCAACGTGTCGATCGCCCTGCTGCGCCGCCGAGCGCGCGGCTTCCGCGACATGACGTACTTCAAGCTCAAGATCTTCCAGCTCAACACCGAGGACACGCCGTCGTTCCTTTATCACACCATGCCAACGGCATCGCCACCAACTCGCCTGACTACCGTAGGAAAACCGTGAAGAGCCCACGTCTTGACATCGTTCTTTTCGGCGACACACTAGTCAATGGCCCAACAATATGGTGCTTCCGGGAAAATACGTCGGGCCAGGAGCATTGAACAAGCGAATTCCTGTTTGCACCTTCCATTAATTCGGCGTAACTCAGCGTCCCAGAACTTGCTGTCGAAGGCTGCGTTGTGTGCAACGATTGGATGGGGGCCTACAAATTGCACAGCATCACGCATCACTGTCTCGACTTTGGGAGCCTTGCGAACCATTTCATTGGTTATACCGGTCAAGACTTGTATGTCATTGGGAATAGATGTGCCAGGATTCATCAAACTCTGAAAACGATCGATGATCTTGCCCTCGGCGATGAGGACAATCGCGATTTCTGTCGGCCGCGCGCCAAGGGCCGGAGAGAGGCCGGTTGTTTCGAAGTCTATGACCGCGTAAATTCCCATTTTGTGCGCTTATCCAAAAACCGGTAACAGACTCGATCAAGGCAACCGAGTCTGGATCCCCTGTTTGAGCCTTCGACTCCACATATCTCGACGGTTTTCAATTTGTTCATGTGGAGACGTTTGGCGCGATCAGATTCACACCCGCGAAATAGGCTGAGTAGCGCCGTGTATCGCGGGTCAATAGCGGATAGCGAGACACTGCCGCATGGGCACCGATGAAGAAGTCGGCGAGAACATTGCTTTTCTGGCCGCCCTGACGCCGATAGCGCACGAAAGCCTTGCCGGCGAGAAACAATGCCGGTCGCGGCAATTCGATCATCGCCAGTCCCAGATCATCGATGGTTCGGTCCAGCGCCTCAACTGTCGAGAACGTCAGCGACAGTTCCGAGTAGATGATCGGATTAATCGCCAGCCTGTGAATCTTCGCCTGCGCCCGCAGTTGACCGATGGACCAGTCCGCCCATTCCGGATCGTTCTCCAGAACATCGACCAGCACATTGGTATCGACCAACAGCATCAGCCTTCGCCGCGTAGCAGGGCCATCAGGTCATCGGTGCGCCACTTGACGTCGGCCTTGCCGCGCGCCGACTCAAAGCGATCTGGCTTGCGGCTGGGCCGCGCGCCCACTTTATGAATCACCACGTCGCCTTCACGATTGACGGCGAAATCTACAGAACAACCCGGGGCCAGATTCAGCGCATCGCGAATCTGTTTGGGGATGGTGACCTGCCCTTTACTGGTCAGTGTCGTCGACATGACATCGCTCCTTTTGTATTACGACATCGATCATTGTAATACCCGATGCGGTGCCCTGCAATCTGCGCAAAATATTCGTCGAAATTAGCTGGGCTTCCTGGATGTGTTCATCTGCCGGGGGATATTCTTGTGTTCGGCCGCAAGTGTCGCCCGCATCTGGTCGACAGTAATGGCCCGTTCCGGGTTCTCAAGGGATTTGACGCGGGCAGCCAAGCCCGCCTTGGCGGAAACGAATTCGTTGTAAATCGCTTCGGTTTCCGGCGACTTCGCTCCCAAACTTTTCGCCCGGCCGGATCGATCCAGAATCCGGTAAAGATACTGCCTGCCGCTCACGGTTTTCCACGCCATGCCGCCTTTGTAGCGCGCGTAGCGGGCTGACGCGTCGCGCCAGGCATCGAAAGTCTGGATGGAATTGATGAACAAGCGTCGTTGGTTGTCGTTTAGTTCAATGAATTCCATGGAATTATCTTTCAAACTAGATTATTGCTTATTTGAATGATAATACCTGAAAACGGTTGATTGGGCAGGCGTTGTGGCGTCAACGCGCCTTTGCGAGCGCCGACAACGCGGCCTCCACCCAGCCGTAGCCTATCCTTTCCTGTTCCAGGCGCAGATTCCGGCGGATGCGGTTGTCGCGCAAGTCATCATAGAGCGCTTTTTCCTCCTGGTTCAGCCGGGGAAGGTCGCGTAGCGTCTGTTTTTCTTCTTCCCCCCATTGCGCGTCGAACGCGAGCAAAGTGGCGCGATCCATCAGGAACGATTCGACGTGGTCGAAATGCGCGCGCAACTGGTCGAGGATGGCGAAGCCGTGGGTGTCGATGTCGCCCCAGTAATGGACGCGGCAGCGCGCAAGCCACGCGGCCTGGGCGAGCACGTCGAAGCCGTAGCCGGCGCCGAACACGACCAGGCTGTCCGTCATCTCGGGAAAGGCAAGGAAATTGATTTCATTTTCGGTGATGAAGACCCGCGACACTTTGGGGTTGAGCCGGGCGAAGGATGTCGCGTCGAGAGTGATGTCCTGTTCGCGCACACCTGGCAATAGCGCGTGCGCGGGGTCGAGCACGCGAAAGCGGACGCGCAGCGGCTTGTCGCGCAAGCCGTAACGACGGGCGAACTGGCTCGCGCCGGATGCCGACGCATCGACCGTCTCGGGCGGCAGGACGATGTCCAGCAATTCCGCGAGCACGCCGCGATGGGCCTCGATGAACTTGCTGTGCACGCCGGGGATGTCTATTTGCCGGAGATACAGGCCGGAGCGCGGATGCCGCGCCAGCCAGGCGACGATTTCGAGCAGCCGGCTCCACTCGTCGGCGAGCTCCAGCGCGCGCAGCGGCCTCTTTGCCAGCCAGCCCAGCAATGCCGGCCGGCGCTGGCGCGTGGTCTCGACCAGCGCCTCGAAGCGGGCCGCCTCGCGCTGTTTTCCCATGATCGCCAAGGCGTCTTCGACGCTGTCGATCCAGGCCTCGTGGGGCACCGCGTTGGCGCCGAACAGCCGGTGCCTGAATTCCCTCATCTCCACCCGGCAGCGCGGCATGGCCCGCAGCTCGCCGATCCAGGCGCGGACTTCGTCGAACCGGTCGGCCATGTCGGCGGAGGTGGGGCATTTGAGGAGCAGGCGCCGGGGGAAAAGCGGCTCGTCGGTGGCCAGGCTGGCCAGAATATCGCCCCGTTCCCACAGTTTTTTGACCTGGCTGCGCAGGCCTGCCGGTTTTGTCCAGCTCATCCGGCCGCCTTCGCCTTCTCCGCGCGGTACTCCTCGATCGACAGGTTGCGCAGCCTGGAGGCGCGGCCGTCCTCGTTGTGGACGAATCCCACGCTGGCGACGAACGGTTCGATGATGTGGATTTTCTGCAACGGCGTGACGATCAGGAGCTGCAAATTGAGCTGGGCGAACAAACGCAGGCCGTATTGCGCCGATTCGTCCGAGCCGCGTCCGAACGCCTCGTCGATCACCACGAACCGGAACGAGCGCGAGCGCACCGCGCCCCATTCCAGGCCGAACTGGTAGGCGAGGCTCGCCGCCAGGATGGTGTAGGCCAGTTTCTCCTTCTGCCCGCCGGATTTGCCGCCCGAGTCGGAGTAATGCTCGTGCTCGCTGTCGTCCTCGCGCCAGCGTTCGCTGGCGGCGAACACGAACCAGTTGCGCACGTCGGTGACCTTGGCCGCCCAGCGCCGATCCGGCTCCGATTGGCCCTCGCGCCCGCGAAAGCGCTCGATGATGCGCTTGACCTGCAGGAACTTGGCTTCCGAATACTGGGCGTCTTCCGAGCCGGTCAAGGCGCCTTCGGTGCAGGCGCGCAGCTCGGTCTGGAAATCCCTGATTTCGGTGTCCGGCGTCGGCTGCGCTTCCAGCACGATGTAGCGTCCGGCGTTGTAGTCGATCTGGGTGAGCGACTGGTTGATGAGGGCGATGCGTTCCTTGATGGTTTCCCGCTCGCGCGCCAGTTGCGACTGGAAGTTGGCGACTTCGCGGATGGTGTTCTCGTTGAGCAATTCCTTGAAGCGCGCCTCGAAACGCGGCAGGTCGTCGGCCTGTAGCCCGTCGAGCATGGTTCCGTACTCGAACCCCGCCTCGACGCTGGCGTCCACCTCGGCGGTTTCCAGCTTGAATTCTTCCTTGTAGGCCGCCATCGCCTGGATGATCTTCGCGCTCAGGCGGTCGAGCTTCCTGGCTTCATTGTCCATCCGGGTTTGCAGCCAGTCGCGCATGTCCTGCTGGCGGTTGTCGCAGGATTCGACCGTGAGCTGATGCTCGCCCAGTGCCTCGCCGCGCAGGGCGTCGAGTTTTTCGAACCAGGCGGCATGGACGGCTTGGCCGGCATCGAGCAATGCCACAGTCTGGTCGCGCAGCCCTTCGGCGGCCTCGCGCCTGGCCTGGGTGGCCCCCAGCTCGCGGGTTTTCTCGGCCAGTCTGGCCTCGGTGTCGGCGAGTTCGGCTTGTAGCGCGGTTAGCCGCTCGGTGAGTTTTTTCAGCAAGTCCGACGCCGATTCCAGTTGCCGTTTTTCTTCCAGCAGATTGGCCACTTCGACAGCCAGCACCTGCCAGTCGAGCTCGCGAAAATCCGCATATTCGTCGAGTTTGGATAGCGCCGTGAGTCTATCCTTTACCGTCTTCCGTTCCGCCTGCACCTTGCCGATGAGTCCGCCCAGCTCGCCCAGCCGCGCCTCCAGTTGCCGGGCCTGGGCTTCGAGCGCGGCGATCTTGGCGGCGTTGCTCCAGCCCAGCACGTAGCGGCCGCGGTCGTCCAGGCGGTGGCGGTCGTCCTTCTCGTGACGTTCGCCGGGCGCCTTGATCTGGCCCGCCCGCGTGATGGCGCGGGTCTCGCGGCGGAACTGCTCGTGGGTGGCGCAACAGGCCACATCGAAACGGTGCGCCACCTCATGCTCCAGCCAGTCGCAGAAAGGGGAGTCAAGCTTGACGGCCAGCTTCTTCGCCAGCGAATCGCGGTGCAGGTCCGGCAGTTCATTGCGGGCATTGCGGCGCACCCGGAAATAGACCAGCCGCCCCTTGAGATGGGTTTTGTCGACCCACTCCGACACCGCCGCGTAATGCTCGTCCGGCACCAGCAGCGACAGGCCGAAGCTGCGCAACAGCCGCTCCGCCGCGCCTTCCCAGTCGCGCTCGTCGCCGCGCATTTGCAACAGCTCGCCGGCGAACGGCATGTCCGCTTCGGGCAAGCCCAAGGCCTGGCACAGGGCCGCGCGCATCGCGACCTGCTCGGCGGGGATGTTGCTGCGCCGGGCTTTCAGGCTGGCGATCTCGACCGACAGCGCCTGGTGTTCCTGGCGGCCCTGGCGGAAGTCGAAGTCGTGTTCCCGTTCCCGGTTCTGAAGCAGGGTCTCGGCCTCCAGTGCCGCCTCGGTCAAGGCCGAAAAGCGCTGCCGCCGGTTGAGGAAATCCGCTTCGTTTTCGGCGGGATGCTCGCCCACCGCGCGCGCCAGCTCGGCGTAGCGCTGCGCCCGGCGCTCGCGCGCATCGCGCTCCTGGCCCTTTTTGGCGATTTCGCCGGCAAGCCGTTCCAACCGGTCGCCGCCGTTGTCGGCAATACTGCGCTTGAGTTCGTCCGCTGCGGCGCGCTGTGCATCGCGGCGTTCCGCGATGCGCTTCTGCTGGGTGTCCTGGCGCGTCCATTCGTCGGCCAGGCCGGCGAGGCGTTTTTCCAGCAGCCCGAGTTTCAGGCCGGCGAACCAGTGCCGCAACGCCTCGCGGCAGGCGCGCAGTTCCTCGACTTGCGCGCCGAGCGCGGCATGGCGCCCGCAGTCGGCCACCAGCGGCACCAGCAGTTCGACCTGCCGCTTGGCTTTCAGCACCGCCTCGTGCGCCCGATTGAGGTCGTCGAAATGGCCGATCAGGGCCGCGATGCGCGGTGCCACCTCGAACGGTTCGAGCATGTGGCTACGCACAAAATCGGTCAGGTTGCCGACCGATTTCATCGACACCGTCTGGTGAAACAGCTCCAGCGCCTGGTCGTTGTCGATGCCGAAGCGGCGGCGGAACCAGGCGCCGTAGGGCGGAAAGCTGTCGAACACCTCGCAGCCCGGCGCGCGCAGTTTCTTGCGCAGTTGCGCGATGTCCGTGCCGAAATGGGCGAAGTCCGCCGCAATCGACAAGGCGCGTTCCGCCCCGACAAAAAAGCGCGCCGGCTGGCCTTGCGCGTCCTTCATCCAGAACACCTGCGCCAGCGTCACGGTCTGGTCGTAGCCGGCGTTATGAAACACGCCGAGGATCACCGAATAGCAGTTCTGGCCGCGTAGCGCCACCGGCTTGGCAGCGCCGCTCGCCTCGTTGCGCTCGGATTTCCAATGGCCGAGCACGTAGGAACGCAGCGTGCGCTCTTTGCTGTCCGCGCCGGCGGCCTTGTTGTACGCGATGCGCTGCGCCGGCACCAGCAGCGTGGTGACGGCATCGACCAGGGTGGATTTGCCCGAGCCGATGTCGCCGGTGAGCAGCGCGTTGTTGCCGTCCGGTTGCAGCGTCCACACCCGGCCGTCGAACGTCCCCCAGTTGAACACTTCCAGCCGGTGCAGGCGAAAGCCGGAGAGCGCATCGTCGGCGACGAAATCCAGGCCCAGCGATTGCGATTCGTTCATCCTTAAAACCTCAGTTCAAGCCACAGAGAACACGGAGAACACAGAGATGAAGCGGGTTTTTGGTCATTTCCGCATTCACCCGATGGGTGAGAACAGTTAGACCGGCAATCCCTTGTTTTTCCTCTGTGAACTCTGTGTTCTCTGTGGCTAAATGCTTTTTCCAGGTTCATCCTTCGCCCCTTCCGCGCCGCCGATCTGTGCCTGAGCCTGGGTCTGATAGGCCGCCAGCCGCGCGTCGAAATCCGCCAGCCACTGCGCGTCTACAAATGCTTTGAGGATGCGCCGCACCTCGAACGCCGCCTGCCCGCCCTGAGCCGCCCTGAGCCGGCGCAGGAAGCCGAGATCCACGATCTTGTTGAGATGGCCGTCGATCTGGTCGATCAGGCGGGCTTCGTTGCTGCTTTCCGGCAGGAACACCCGAACCAGCTCGACCATCTCGTCGCGCGACAGCACCAGGCGCGTGTCTCCGCCGCCGGCGTCGAATTCGGCCAGTTTCTTGCGCAACAGCGCCAACAGCAGGCTCACCGGGAACGACAGCGGACGTCTTGCCACCAGGCGCGGCAGCTTTTGCGCCGCGTCGTCGTCCCCGGTCGGGCGGGCGCGCAGGAAGGCGTAGCCCTCGGCTTCGTCCAGCGCCAGTTCCAGGCCCAGCACCGCGACATAATCACGCACCCTGGCTTGCAGGTTGAGCAAGGCGTTCCACAGCCCGGCGTCGCCTTCCCGATAGATCACGCCTTTGAGCAGCACGATGACCAGCGCCGACAAGTCGGGCGTTGCTGGCGGGTTTTCGAGTTCCTGTTGCTCCATCCTCACCTCAGAAAAATCACTCGCGGCAAGTGTGCCCGCTTCATTTTTTCCATGCCGTCCGGCCCCGCGCCGCGCCACTCGATTTCCTCGGTGGCCGCTTCATCCACCACCGCCTTGAACGTATCGCCCGCCAGTTGCAGGTAAGCCACCAGCTCCGCCAGCCCATGCTGCAACGGCCGCATCCCGCACAGTTCGCGCAGGGTGACCTGCGGACGGTCCTGCAAGGCGTGGCGGACGTGCCGCGCCAACTGCGCGCGGTCGATCACCACCTGGGTATACAGCGCCGCCGCGTCCACGTCCGCGTCGCCCGCCTCCAGTGCGACATCGGCGATCGAAGGCTTGACCGTCGGGGTATGGAGCGGCCGTTCCATCGGCAACTCGATGTCGGCGGCGGTGTCGGCGATGCTCGTCACCTCGCCCGCCGGCGGCGCTTCCCGCAATGCCAGCGCCTTGGTCTCGATGCCGTGCAGGATGTCCATGATGCGGCGGTTCTCCAGCCATGCCTGGTCGTCCAGAAAGCGCCGCAACTGCTGCGATAGCCGGGCCACCGTGCGCTGGGTGTGTTCGCCGGCTTCCATCCAGTCGTAATGCACCCGCCGGGTGCGGGCATCGGGCTTCTGCTCGGCCACCGCAGGCAGGGTCAGGACGCGTTCCAGCAGCGCCGACAGTTCTTCCTGCCGCTGGCTGGACATCAGGAAATCCCAAAAGGCGCGAAAGCTGCGGCCCTGGTCGGAGTCGGCAATCGCGTCGCGCTCGCCCATGATCTCTTCCAGCAGCGCGCCTTTCGAGCCTTCCCACAGCGCGATGCGCTCGCGCACGCGCCGGTCCAGCCCGCGAAAGTTGTATTCCACCTCGCGAAAATCGGTCAGCAGTTCGCGCGCCAGCGCCATGAACTGCTGGAAGCGGTCTTTCAGCGCGGTGTCGTCCAGCAGCGGCATGTCGCCCGCCGCAACGCGGGCGATCTCCATGTCGATTTCATTACATCGCCTGTGCAATTCGGCGATGCGCGCCTCCGGGTCCGTCTCGCTGCCCTCGCTCATCTGTTTGAGCAGTTCGAACAGGGTGAGCAGGCGTGACTCGGTGCCGACGAAGCTGCGCTCGGCGAGTGTGCCGAGCCAGGCAATCGCCTTCTCGGTGGGCGGGGTCAGGTCGAAATGCGGTTCGTCCGAGCCGTGGACATAGAATTTGCGCAGCCAGCCCTTTTCGGTCGAGGCCCAGTCGTTGAGGTAATCCAGCGCCGGCTTGGGAAATGTCTCCGCGCCCAGCCGCTCGCGCAGGGCAAACAGCTCGTCTTCCAACGCCTCGGCCAGATCGGCCTGCGCCATCACCCGCACGTTGGGGGCGACGAACACGCGCTGCAGAAAACTTGCTACCAGCGGCGCATGATCCGAGCGCAGCAGCCGCCAGGCCGGGTGGCTCTGGCGAAGGAGGTCGAGGGTGGGGTAGTCGAGGATCAAGGCCGCAGCGTTACTCGCTGTCGGTGGCGGCGAGATAGCTCTGCTCGATCCCCGGTTTGCCGTGCCAGTAGCCGTCGCAGGCCTGGTCGAACATCAGCTTGGTCATCTGCCGAGCTGCGGCCTGCGCGGTGAGTTGGCCGTCCAGCGTGTCGCGGAACAGTTTGAGGATTTTAGCGGTGTGGAAGGCTTGCGGGCTGACGCGCACTACGTCCACGCCGGTCGCGCGCATCGAGTCGAGTTCGCCGATCAGGTTATAGATGCTGGCGGACATCGTCTGGATGCCGTTCAAGGCGAGGAAGGGCTGGCCTTCGCGGGTGTTGAGAGTGAGCCCGTTGGGGTAGTCCATGCAGCGGAACTGGCAGTCGTCCTTGGGCAGGTTGTAGTGGCGGGCGGTGAAGCAGCGCGCCGAGAAAGCCAGCGGCAGGCGGCCATAGGCGAAGACTTCGGTTTCCATGCCGGCGGGGCGCGCGGCCTGCATGTGGGACAACGCTTCGCGCGACATTTCCACCGGCATGACCCAGCGCTGGGCACCGAGTTCGGCCAGCAGTTCGAGGGTTTGCGGGTTGTAGGTGTTGATGTGCGGGCCGGCGACGAAGGGGATTTTGGCGGCGGCAAGCAGGTGCACTGCGCCCATGTCGTTGGCTTCCACCTTGAACTTGCCGTTGTCGGCGATGCGCCGCAGGGTTTTCAGGTCGGATTCGGACTCGATCAGCGCCTGGCTGGAAAGCACCACTTCCTTGCCGGCGGCGGCAAGCTTGTCGGCCACGTCAAACCAGTCCTCGGTGCGCAGGGTGTGGCGGCGCGAACAGACTGTCTCGCCGAGGTAGACGATGTCCACCGGCGCAGCGGCGATCTCGTCGTAGAAACTGAAAGTGGCTTCGCGTTCCCAGTAGTAGAGGATGGGGCCTAAAGATAATTTCATATTTAAGAATTCCATTTTTCACCGCGGAGGACGCCAAGGTCGCGGAGGAAAGGCAAGACCCCTAATGGGTTTTTCTCCGCGTCCACCGCGCCCTCCGCGGTAAATTGCCGTTCACTTCCACGGCCGGTGATAAGCCCCCAGCGTGTTCTGCTGCCCTTCGGCGACTTTGTTGAGCTGCGCCATCCATGCCGGATTGACGCTGTAGCTTTGCGGCGCGCGCTTGGCGGCGTCGATGGCGGCGCGCCATACCCTGGTGACCTGCTCGACATAGGCGGGGCTGCGCTGGCGGCCTTCGATCTTGATCGCGGCGATGCCCATATTGATCATTTCCGGCAGCATTTCCAGGGTGTTGAGGCTGGTCGGCTCCTCGATGGCGTAGTAAGTTTCGTTGTTGACCTCGAAGCGGCCCTTGCACAGCGTCGGGTAGCCGGCGTTCTCGTCTTTGCCGTAGCGGTCGAGCAGCACGCCGTTCAATCTCGATTCCAGCCCTTCCGGCGTCTGCTGCCAGCGCACTGCCTTGGCCGGCGAGCATACGCCGCAGGTGTTGGGCGATTCGCCGGTGGCGTAGGACGACAGCGCGCAGCGTCCCTCGACCATGACGCACAGGCCGCCGAAGCCGAACAGCTCGATTTCGACCGGGGTGTTTTTCACCACCTGCTCGACCTGGGCGAGCGACAGCACGCGCGGAATGACGGCGCGCTGGATGCCGAAATGCTCGTGGTAGAAATTGATCGCCTCGTAGTTGGTGGCCGAGCCCTGCACCGACAGATGCAGGCGCAGGTTCGGGTAGGTGCGGGCGGCGTAGCGCATCAGGCCGGGGTCGGCCAGAATGATGGCGTCGATGCCCAGTTCCACGGCATTGTCCACCGCGGCCTGCCAGCGTTCCCACTTGTCGGACTGGGGGAAGGTGTTGAGCGCGAGCAGCACTTTGGCGCCCTTGGCGTGGGCATAGCGCACGCCTTCGCGCGCGCTGGCCGGGTCGAAGTTCAGGCCGGCGAAGGCGCGTGCGTTGGTGTTGTCCTTGAAGCCCATGTAGACGCAGTCGGCGCCGTTATCGACGGCGATTTTCAGGGCGGGCAGGTTGCCCGCCGGGCAGACCAGTTCGAGCGATGCTTTAGGCGACATGTCTTAACCTTTCCTCGGTTGCGGAGCGGGCGCGTACGCCCTGGCGGCTGTCCCGCCGTCTCAGTTCCTGCTCGATGCCGTTGAGTACGCCCCATTTCTTCGAGCACCAGTCCGGCGCCAGCAGGATGTCGCGCGAGGCGGTGCCGGTGACGCGGTGGAAGGCGATATCCGCCGGCGTGCGTTCGATCAGGTCGGCGGCGATACGGGTGTAGTCTTCCTGGGTCAGTGGCTGGTACTCGCCGCGCCGCCATTGCTGCGCGAGCAGGGTGTGCTTGACGACGTGCAGCGGGTGCAGCTTGAGCCCGTCCACGCCGTGTTCGAGCACGGTGTCCAGGCTGGCGTGGTAATGCGTTTCGGTTTCGCCCGGCAGGCCGACGATGAGGTGGGCGCAGACTGGGATGCTTAGCTGCCGCGCGGCGGTTGCCGTGGCGATGTATTCGGCCACGCCGTGGCCGCGGTTGACGCGTCGCAGGGTTTCGTCGAAGGCCGATTGCAGGCCGAGTTCGAGCACCACTTCATAGCCGCGCTCGCGGTATTCGGCCAGCAGGTCGAGCACTTCCGGCGGCACGCAGTCCGGGCGGGTGCCGATGGCCAGGCCGATCACGTCCGGCGCTGCCAGGGCTTCCTCGTACATGGCGCGCAGCCGCTCGATCTTGGCGTAGGTGTTGGTGTAGGCCTGGAAATAGGCGATGAACTTGTTCGCCCGGGTGCAGTGCTGGATCGCGCGCCGGCCCGAATCCATCTGTTCCTGCACGGTGGGCGGCCGGTGCCCGTTCGGGTTGAACGAGTCGTTGTTGCAGAAGGTGCAGCCGCCGATCCCCTTGCTGCCGTCGCGATTGGGGCAGGTCAGGCCGGCATTGAGCGCGATCTTGTGCACGCGCTCGCCGTGGCGCCGCAGCAGGAGCTGCCCGTAGGTGTGGATGCGGTCGGAAAGAACCATCGCAGGTAACTGAAAAACAGGGTCGGTTAGGCTAGCATGCCGGAACCAAAGCTTCAACTACCCGTTCAGGTACCCGTCAGGTGTGGCAGATCGGCCGGTCGTCCGGGTTTTCCACGCTGCGGGCAATGCCGGTGGCGAGGGCGTGGATTTCTTCGATGCTGAAACAGCCCATCAGCCGGGCCATCATGTCCGGTTCGATGCGAATCATGCAGGGGCTGCCGTCGGCCAGGGTGATCCTGATTCCGGCGGCGTGCTTGTGGCCGGGTTCGGCTTCGTCCACCAGGTCGGCCTGCGCTTCCAGCAACTGGTCGTATTGCGCTTCCAGCGCGTCGGCCACGGTGTCATCCAGCCCTTCCGGCACGGCGATGGTGATCCCCATGTCGTCCGGTTTTTCCTGACAGGCCACGCCGAGGTCTTGCGCGAAGGCGACGAAGCGTTTGCTCAGGGCGTCGTCGAAAAAGATGTATTCCATCATGGTGATATCCCCTGTTTTGGTTAGAACGACTGCTTGATCGCCAGCACCGCCTGGTTGCGTAGCGTTCTCAGCAGGCTCAGCTCGTTTTCCGGCATGACGATCTCGCCGGCAACTTCCTTGTCCGCGTAAATCAATGCCACCGGAACATTCTTGATGTTGAGCGGAAACAGCACGAAAGTCTGGGCGGCGACATTCTTGCGATACCACTCCGGGATGCGCTCCCTGATCGTGGGGTCGTTGACGTCGGAGATCAGAATATCCACGTTTTTGGAAAGGGCGGCGTGGAACACGTCCGGCGTATAGTCGAGCGAAAACCGGAAGCGCTTGATGGCTTCGTTGATGCCCTGCCCGAAGCCGAAGCGGCCGATCATCGTATTCTGCTTGGCGTCCCTGATGCATAGCAGGACGTGCTGAAATCCCATGCTGCGGTACATGGTTTCCAGAATCATGCGCAGGATGTCGTTCAGCGAGTTGCCGTCCACCAGGGAATTGCTGATGTCCTGAATGCCGGCAGTCAGTATGGCTTGCCCATTGCCTGCGGCGGTCCGGGTGTTGGACATGTCCGGCAATTCCGCCTGGGCCAGGGTGACGCCTTTCGTTGCCGTGATGGCGGCGGCCGAGTCCCGCGTTCCATCGGCAATCAGCGTGTCGTCGTCGCTTGCCGTTCGCGTCGCCGAAGCCTTGTCGGTCCTTCCTGCCCAGTGGGCGGCCTGTTTGCCGAACTGGCTATGTTGCAGACTTACTCGTACCGTGCCGGTAAATTGGGTGATTTCTTCCAGGGATCTGTCCAGCGTTGCCTGCAGCTGCTTTTCCGGAATCGGCATGCGGTCGCCGAAGCGCCCGGAGATTTTCCTGATTTCCTTTTGCCTGTCCTCGTCCGGCGTGTTGGCGATGACTTCGCACAGTTCATTGGAAAAGCCCGAAATCAGGCGCAGATGGTCCATCTGCGTTTTGGGACGGGGAACGGCGTCGGGCGGCAGCTTGCGCATGCTGTGCACGATTTGCTCCGGGAAACCCCAGGTTTGGGCGATGCCGATCCCCATGTCCTGATAGGAAATGCCGAGCATCTGGGCGGAAGCGGTATCTTCGCCGCACTGTTTCTGCATCATGATTTTCTTGATGGCTTCGGCTTCCTCGGGGAAATAGAACATGGCCAGCAGCCTGCCGAGATTATGGAACATGGAGCAGATGAACGCCTCCTCCGGATCCTTCATCGCGCCTTTGGCGGCAATGTCCTTGGCCAGAATGCCGCTGAACAGCGAGCGGATGAACTCTTCCTTCAGGTGAGCGGCATGGGATTTGTTTTGCAGGTGCTCGAACAGGATCAGGGTGATCGCGATATTGCGCACCGCGTCGAAGCCGAGAATGATGACGGCGCGTGAAATCGTACTGATGGTGCCGCCGCCGTAGGACTTATAGAAGGCGGTGTTGACCAGCCGGAGGATCTTGTTGGTGAGGGCGAAGTCCTTCAAGATCGAGTTGGAAAGCTTGTTGACACTCTCCTTGTCGGAGGAAACCACCCGGTTGATCGCGCCCACCGACTCCGATAGTGCCGGGAAATCGCTCTTGTGGCGCATGCGCCGCAGCAAAAAATCCAGCGTACTCTGCTTGGACTCGGCGGAGGGGGCCGGTTCGCTCTCTCCGGCCAGCATGTAGGCATTCAGCGCGTTTCTCATTTCCTCGGCGCTGGCATAGCGATTCATCGGATCTTTGGCCAGCGCCTTGAGGACGATGTCGCCAAGCTTTTCGTCGATGACGGTTTCGCTGTCCGGCGGGAGCGAGATCGGCTCGCCGGCGATGCGCCGCATGATCTGCTGGATGTCGCTGCCGCCAACCATCTTGTGCCCCACGACCATTTCGCCCAGGATCAGGCCGGCGGCGAAAATGTCGTTCTTTTCGCTGATCTGTCTGTCGTTGATGTATTCCGGCGCCATGTAGGCCGGCGTGCCCATCAGTACCTCCGCGTCTCCCGGGTTGTCGGAGACGTGCGTTGAAATGCCGAAATCCATTACACGGGGCACGCCGTCATTATTGATCAGGATGTTGGACGGCTTGAGGTCGCGGTGAATGATGCCGTTCTTGTGCGCGTGAGAAATGGCGTCCAGCACCGGGCCGATGATTCCGACCGCCTCGGTGGGCGCCAGCGCGCCTTTTTCCCGCAGCAGATCGGCCAGGGTCTGCCCTTCGACGTATTCGAATACCAGATAGGGGTCGCCGCCATGCTCTCCGGCCTCGAAGATGGGCACGATGTTGGCGTGGCGCAATTTGCTGACGGTGCGCGATTCCTGGATCAGCGCCTGGATTTTGTCCTGCCAGTCGCGCTGCTCGGTGAAATGCAGCGTCTTGATCGCCACCTCGCGCTGCAGGTTGGGGTCGTAGGCGAGATAGACCACGCTTTGCGCGCCTCTGCCGAGAATCCGGGTGACCTCGAATCGACCGATGTGAGTTAAAGTCTGTTCCATGAAGGCTTATGAGGCTATGCGGCGTTGGTCGAGGCGGGGAAAGTCCTTATTTTGCAGTGCTTTCGACGGATGTTCAACCTTCGAGGCGATGCCCCCCGCGTTATGGATTAAAATAACCCTTTTCAACACTGGATACCGGATGATGAACTACGCGTCTCCCACCTGGCGTACTTTTTCCGCTGCGCCCCACCGCATGATGTTCCTTGCCGGCGCGGCGCAAGGGGTGGTTTCGATCGCCTGGTGGCTGAGCGAACTGCTCGGCCGCTATGCCGGCGCCTGGCTGCCGCCCGCCTGGTCGATTCCCGCGACGTGGGCGCATGGTTTCCTGATGATTTACGGCTTCTTCCCGTTTTTCATTTTTGGTTTTCTGATGACCACCTACCCCAGTTGGATGAATGGCGCTAAAGTGCCGCCGCGCCGCTATGTGCCGGCCTTCCTGCTGCTGGCGGGCGGCGTGCCGGTGTTTTACCTTGGCTTGCTGGCGGGCAAGCCCTGGCTGGTCGCCGGGGTCGCGGCGATGCTCGGCGGTTGGGGTGTCGCGTTGTACGCCCTGTTCGAGGTGTTGATCACTGCGCGCCATCCCGACAAGCTGCATCCAAAAATCACTACCGCGGCGCTGGCGGCTGGCTGGCTGGGGTTGCTGGCTTACCTGCTCTGGCTGGCGACGGGGAACGGCCTGTTCGCGGTGTTTGCGCTCAAGGCTGGGGTCTGGTTCTTCCTGCTGCCGATATTTTTCACCGTTTGCCACCGCATGATCCCTTTTTTCTCCAGCCGGGTGCTGGACGGCTATGAGATCGTCCGGCCCAAAAGCGCGCTCGGCGTAATGCTGGCGTGCAGCTACGGCCACGGCTTGCTCGAAATCCTGGGTTGGAACGCTTGGCTGTGGCTGTTCGATCTGCCGTTTCTGGCGCAGGCGCTCTATTTGAGCTGGCGCTGGCAGTTGCGGCGCAGCTTCCAGGTGCGCCTGCTGGCGGTGCTGCATATCGCGTTTGCCTGGCTGTCCATTGCCTTGGCGCTCTATTCGGTGCAAAGCCTGTTGCTGCTGGCGAGCGGCGGGCAGATCGCGATTCTCGCCTATGCGCCGCTCCATGCGCTGACGGTGGGCCTGTTCGCCTCGATGGTGCTGGGCATGGCGTCGCGCGTCACGCTCGGGCATTCGGGTGGAGAGCTCAAGGCGGATGGCGCGACCTGGGCCTTGTTCCTGGGTTTCCAGGCCACTGCGCTGGCTCGGGTCGGCGGCGATCTGCCGCCGGCTGGGGCGGCGGCAGGATATTTTTACCTGCTCGCCGCCGCGGTTTGGCTGGCCTGTTTCATTCCCTGGTTCGCCAAGTACGCGCCGATGTATTGGCGGCCCCGCTCCGACGGCCAGCCGGGGTGATTCCCGCCAGTGTCGATGCCCTGCTCGAGGAGGCCGGCCGCTGCGTCGCCTGCGGGCTGTGTCTGCCCCATTGCCCCACTTACCGCAAAACGCTGAACGAGGCGGACTCCCCGCGCGGGCGCATCGCGCTGATGCAGGGCGGGCTGGAGCGGCGCATTCCGATGAATGAACGCTATCATGCGCATCTCGATTTGTGCCTCGGCTGCCGCGCCTGCGAAGCCGCATGCCCGAACAACGTGGCCTATGGCGGGCTGCTCGCCGGAGTAAGGAGCTTGGCGGAAAGCTCGCGCCGGCGCGGCTGGTGGCGCCGGCTGGTGCGGGCGGCGCTGGTCGATGGACTGTTGGCGAAGCCGGCCAGGCTGCGTCTTGCGGGTGGCTTGCTGCGGGCTTGGCAGGCATCCGGGGTGCCGGTCCTGGCAAAAAAATCCACCCGGCTGGCGCAATGGAGCCTGGCGCGGATCGTGTTGCGGCTGCCGCCGATCAAGCTGCAGCCGGTTTGGAAAGCTGTTTATCCGGCGCAAGGCGCGGTACGCGGCGAAGTCGGGCTGTTTCTCGGCTGTGTGGCTCGCGTGGCGGACAGCGACACCCTGCGCGCCACGATTTTCGTCCTCAACCGCTTGGGCTACACGGTGCGTGTGCCGCACGGGCAGGCCTGCTGCGGCGCCTTGTATGCGAGTCTGGGCGGGCAGGAACGAGCCGCCGGATTCGAACGGGAAAACGTGGATGCGTTTTCCGGGCTGGACGTCGTGATCTCGACCGCGACCGGTTGCGGCGCAGCGCTGAAAGGCTATCCCCAGGCTTTCGCGGATCGGGTGCAGGATGTCAGCGAATTTCTGGCCGCGGCAGAGGGTTGGACGGAAGTGGACATTGCGCCCTTGGCCGAAACGGTCGCGGTGCACGAATCCTGCCTGATGCGCAACGTGCTGCGCTGCCAGGGCAAGCCCTACGGCTTGCTGCATCGGATTCCCACCCTGGCGGCGGTGCCCCTGGCCGGAAACGACCAGTGCTGCGGGGCGGCGGGTACGTATGCGCTGACCCAGCCAGGCATGGCGGCAGCCCTGCTGGCCGATAAGATCGAGGCGGTAAAGGCCGGCGCTGCACGGATCGTCGCGACCTCCAATATCGGCTGCGCGCTGCATCTGGCGGCAGGTCTGAAGGAGGCTGGGCTGGAGGTTGAAGTGGTGCATACGGTGACGCTGCTGGCGCGCCAAATGGGATTTGATGATGACAAGACTCGATGAATTGATCGTTGCTATCGACCAAGGTCTGCGCACCTTGCTCGCGCCGGCGCGAACCACGCGCCCGTTGCCGGGCAAGAATCTGGCCGAGGCGGAAATGACCGAAGACGAAAAACGCCAAGCCGTGGCGCTGATGCGCGTGAACCACAGCGGAGAAGTCTGCGCTCAAGCGTTGTATCAAGGCCAGGCGCTGACGGCGCGTCGGCCAGAATTACAGGAAACGCTGAAGGAAGCGGCCAGGGAGGAAACCGAGCATCTGAACTGGTGCGAGAGCCGCATTACCGAGCTGGGTGGGCGCAAAAGCCTGCTCAACCCTGCCTGGTATGCGGGCTCGCTGGCGCTCGGCGCACTGGCCGGGGCGCTGGGAGACAAGTGGAATTTGGGCTTTTTGGCCGAAACCGAGCGGCAGGTCGTCCGTCATCTGGACGGCCACCTGCTGCGCTTGCCCGTTCAGGATGCAAAGAGCCGGGCGGTGGTCGGGCAGATGAAGGAAGATGAGGCCAGGCATGCCGCCACGGCGCAAGAGTATGGCGGGGCGGAATTGCCGCCACCGGTCAGGCTGGCGATGAAGCTGTCCGCCAGGGTAATGACCGGAACGGCCTATTGGGTTTAGCAGGGGGCCTGATGCCCCTCGCTAAGTTTTGCAGCACTCTGTATAGGTTTACGCCTCTACAATCTCGAAGTCGTGGGTGATCTCGGCGGTCTTGCCGAGCATGATCGAGGCCGAGCAATATTTTTCCGCCGACAGTTTGATCGCTTTTTCCACCTGCTCCGGCTTGACGCCTTTACCGCGCACGGTGAAATGGAAGTGCATCCTGGTGAAAACCTTGGGCTCCTTGTCGGCGCGCTCGGCCTCGATCGAGACTTCGCAGCCGGCCACCGGCTGGCGGCTCTTTTTCAGGATGGCGACGACATCGAAAGCGGTGCAGCCGCCGGCGCCGAGCAGCAGCATTTCCATCGGGCGCGGCCCGAGGTTGCGGCCCCCGGCATCGGGCGGGCCGTCCATCAGAACGGCGTGGTTGCTGTCGGTGGTGCCGAGGAAGCTCGCGTCTTCCACCCATTTGACTCGTGCCCGCATGGGAATCCTTTCTGACTGATATATGTCGTTGAACCGGGCGGATTATAGCCGATGAATTTAGGTTTGACAGCTGCTATAGTCTTGACATAGAATGCGCGTCTTTCTCTGATACAGCAACCGGGATTTCTGCATGAAAACCTTTTCTGCAAAGCCACACGAAGTAAAGCGTGATTGGTTCGTGGTCGATGCCACTGATAAAGTTTTGGGCCGTTTGGCAAGTGAAATTGCGTCGCGTCTGCGCGGCAAGCACAAGCCTGAATACACTCCGCACGTGGATACCGGCGATTACATCGTGGTGATCAACGTCGACAAGCTGCGCGTGACCGGCAACAAGGCCGAGGGCAAGGTTTATCATCGCCATACCGGCTACCCCGGCGGCATCTACAGCACCACGTTCGCCAAGATGCAGGCCCGGTTCCCCGGCCGCCCGCTGGAAAAGGCGGTCAAGGGCATGCTGCCGAAAGGCCCGCTGGGCTACGCCATGTTCCGCAAGCTGAAGGTGTACAAGGGCGCGCAGCACTTCCATGGCGCGCAGCAACCCAAAGTACTGGATATTTAAGGACTCACCATGATCGGCAACTACTACTATGGCACGGGCCGCCGCAAAAGCTCGGTAGCACGGGTATTCCTCAAGGCGGGCAAGGGCGACATCATCGTCAACGACAAGCCGGTGGACATTTTCTTCTCCCGCGAAACCGGCCGCATGATTGTGCGCCAGCCGCTGGAACTGACCAATCATCAAGGCACGTTCGACATCATGGTCAACGTTCACGGCGGCGGCGAATCCGGCCAAGCCGGTGCGGTGCGCCATGGCATTACCCGTGCGCTGATCGATTACGATGCGGCGCTGAAGAGCGCACTGAGCAATGCCGGGCTTGTTACCCGCGATGCGCGCGAAGTCGAACGTAAGAAAGTCGGCTTGCGCAAGGCTCGCCGCGCCAAGCAGTTCTCCAAGCGCTAAGCGTTCTGGTTTCTGCGAAAAAGCCGCCCGTGGGCGGCTTTTTTGTTGCCTATCGCCGGCAGGATTATTATCATCGTCAAGTTGAGCAATAAAGGATCGAGCAATGATTAAAGTTGGAATCGTGGGCGGCACGGGATATACCGGTGTCGAGCTGCTGCGCCTTCTGGCGCAGCATTCGGAGGTGGACCTGGTGGCGATCACCTCGCGCAAGGAAGCGGGCATGGCGGTGAGCGACATGTTTCCCAATCTGCGCGGCAGGGTGGGATTGAAGTTCGTCGATCCGGCAACGGCGCCGCTGAAATCCTGCGACGTCGTTTTTTTCGCCACGCCCAACGGCATTGCCATGCAGGAAACTCGTGAACTGCTCGATGCCGGCGTGCGCGTGATCGATCTGGCTGCGGATTTTCGCATCAAGGATGTGGCGCTGTGGGAAAAATGGTACGGCATGCGGCATGCCTGCCCGGATTTGATCGCCGAAGCGGTTTACGGGCTGCCGGAAATCAATCGCGCACAAATCCGGGGGGCGCGCCTGGTCGCTAATCCGGGCTGTTACCCGACCGCGGCACAACTGGGTTTCCTTCCGCTGATTGAGGCTGGCGTGGCGGATATCAGCCATCTGGTAGCCGATTGCAAGTCCGGCGTTTCCGGCGCGGGGCGCAAGGCCGAAGTGGGAGCCCTGTTCAGCGAGGCCTCGGATAACTTCAAGGCCTATGCAGTGCCGGGCCATCGTCACCTGCCGGAGATCCGCCAGGGCTTGGCGCGGGCGGCCGGGAAGGATGTTCAGCTGACGTTTGTGCCGCACCTGACCCCGCTGATTCGCGGCATTCACGCCACTTTGTACGTGCGCCTGACGGCCGAGGTGGATTTGCAGGCACTTTATGAAAAGCGCTATGCCGACGAATATTTCGTCGATGTTCTCCCCGCCGGTGCGCATCCCGAAACCCGCTCCGTGCGCGGCGCCAATTTCTGCCGTATCGCCGTGCACCGGCCGCAGGGCGGCGACATCGCCGTGGTGTTGTCGGTGATCGACAACCTGACCAAAGGCGCGGCGGGCCAGGCGGTGCAGAATATGAACATCCTGTTTGACCTGCCGGAAACCATGGGCCTGGAGCAAATTCCGCTGCTGCCATGAGGCTGCGCCGGGTATTGAAGCGCCGTTTCAGCATTGCCGCGGCTCCCCTGGCGGTGCGCAGGCACGTCGCTTGGTACTGGCGCCTGCCGGCTGTGGCGCTGTTCCTGATGGGCGGCGCCATCGTGTCATGGTACTGCTACGATGCCGGTATGCGCTTTGCCGGTTTCGAGCGCGGCTCGACGATCGAAGAGTTGCAGCGGCTGCGGGAGAAAGGGGCCGCGCTGGAACATGAAATCGTCGGTTTGCGGTCGAAGGGCACTCAAAGCGTTCGTGTGATGCAGATCGAGCAGGCGACACAAAATGACCTTGCTAAAACCGTCAAGACGTTGCAGGATGAGAACGCCAAGCTGAAGGAAGATTTGGCCTTTTTTCGCCAGTTGATGTCTTCCGACAAAAATGCCGCCGATCTCAGCATTTATCGCTTCAAGGTCGAGCCCGGCGGGGCGGCGGGAGAGTATCGCTACAAGCTGTTGATCCTGCAGGGGCAGCGGGAGCGGGAATTCCAGGGCAGGGTGCAGCTGTTGGTGAGTCTGGCGCAGAATGGGAAAAAGCAGGTGATGGCGCTTCCTTCCCCAAAGGATGCCGAGTCCGGTGCGTTTAACGTAAATTTCAAATTCTATCGGCGACTGGAAGGTGCGTTTCAGGTCGAACCCGGATCGCTGGTGAGGAACGTGCAGGTCCAGGTCTTCGAGAACGGTTCGGCCCTGCCGAAATTGACGCAGTCCGTCAACTTGTCTTAAAAAACGGGAATGGGGATGAGTGATGTTTTTCGGAAGGAATAAACGCAGCAGGCCGCAAAACCGGATCGACTCCCTGATCGGAACGGGAACGAAAATCGAGGGGGACATCACTTTCAGCGGCGGCTTGCGGGTGGACGGCGGCATCAAGGGAAATGTCAATGAGGCCGGCGACCAGCCCAGCACGCTGGTGTTGAGCGAGCAGGCGCGGGTCGAAGGTGTGATCTGTGTATCGCACGTGGTTATCAACGGCACCGTGGTCGGCCCGGTGCAGGCGCGCGAATATGTGGAACTGCAATCCCAGTCGCGCGTTACAGGCGACGTATTCTATAAAACCTTGGAAATGCATGTCGGGGCGATTGTCGAAGGGAAACTGGTTCACCGCGAAAATATCGGCGAGCAGGCTGTCGATATTCAGCCCGTGGCGATTAATTGACTAATTGACTCAACTATAGAATAATATAACGAATAAATTTTATTTGGAGAATCACGATGAATGCAGTGACCGAAATGCCCAGCCCGCTAAATTTTACCGAAAATGCCGCGGCGAAGGTTAAGCAACTGATCGACGAAGAAGGAATTCCCGGCCTGAAGCTGCGCGTATTCGTGACCGGCGGCGGCTGTTCCGGATTCCAGTATGGCTTTACTTTCGACGAAACGACCAACGACGACGACACCGCCGTGGAGAAAAATGGCGTGACGCTGCTGATCGATCCGATGAGCTATCAATATCTGGCTGGCGCGGAGATCGATTATCAGGAAGGTTTGCAGGGCTCGCAGTTCGTCATCAAGAACCCGAACGCGACCACTACCTGCGGTTGCGGCTCTTCATTCTCGGCATGATCGCGGGATAGACGGCATCGCTGGACAAGAAAGGGGCGCAAGCCCCTTTCTTCATTTCACGCGGGGTAGATTGCGCCCAGGATGCGCAGGCCGCGCGCCCCGGTGACGTCGGGCAGGTTGCCCGGTTGGCCGTGGAGGGTTTGCCGCGCGAGCCAGGCAAAGGCGAAGGCTTCGACCCAGTCGGCATCGATTCCCAGATCGTCGGTGCGAGCGACCGTTTTGCCGGTAAGACGCTGTGGCAATCGATGGACCAGCGCTGCGTTGTGAGCTCCGCCGCCGCACAGGTAGATTTCGCTGGCTGTGCCGCAGTGCTCCAGAATGGCGGAGGCGATGCTTTCCACCGTGAGCTGTAGCAGCGTGGCCTGCACATCCGCGGCAGCCATCCCGGCATGGAGGAAACGTCCCAGCCATTCCAGGTTGAACAGGTCGCGCCCGGTACTTTTCGGCGGCGGCGCAGCGAAGAAGGGTTCGGTGAGGAAGCGCTCCAGCAGTTCGGGGATGACGCGCCCGCTTGCCGCCCAGGCGCCGTCCTTGTCGTAAGCCTGGCCGAGGTTACGGCCGATCCATCCATCCAGCAGGAGGTTGCCCGGCCCGCAATCGAACCCCAGTATCTTTCCTTGCGGCGGCAGGCTGGTCAGATTGCTGATGCCGCCGATATTGACGATGACGCGATGCCGCTCGGGGTGCCGGAACACCGCATTATGGAAAGCCGGCACCAGCGGTGCGCCTTGCCCGCCGGCGGCAATGTCGCGGCTTCTGAAGTCGGCGACCACGGCGATGCCGGTGAGTTCGGCCAGCAAGGCCGGGTTGGCCAGCTGTGAAGTGAACCCCAGGTCGGGGCGATGGCGCACGGTCTGTCCATGGCAGCCGATGGCTTTGACCTGTTCGGCGCTGGCTCCAGCCTGCTGAAGCAATTCCTGCACGGCCCTGGCGTAGAGACGGGACAACTGGTTTGCGGCCTGCGCCATCCGCTCCAGTTCGTTCGCTCCGGGCTGGTTCAGGGCGAGCAGTTCTTCGCGCAACGGTGCTTCGAACGGTTGAAAATGGCTTTGCAGGATGCGGAGGGAGTTGCCTCCGAAAGCGGCGAGGACCGCGTCTATGCCGTCGAGGCTGGTGCCCGACATCAGCCCGACGTAGTATTCCGGTGTGTCTGGGAGCCTGTCGGACTTAAAGGAAATCGGCTGCAAATCCGCCTGGCCGGTCCATATTTCGCCGTTTTCTTGGTCAATAGAATGACTATTGACCGGCAAAACCGGCAAAATCTGTCCTCGCCCAGCCGAATTTTGCGAGCATCCGCTTCGCGGCTTGCCTGCTTGACCCTCTGCGCTTCGATGCTTCAAGCCCGACAGGCTCCTAGGCTACTCAAGCGAGGCCAGGTTGGTGTTTTTCAGCAAGTTCAGGCGCATCGACAGATTTTCGGCCACTTTGGAAAAATCGGCCTTGTACTGCGCGGCGATGGGAAATGCCGTGGGCAGGGGGATATTCAAGGGGTTGCGCTGAACGCCGGCCACCCGGAATTCGTAATGCAGATGGGGGCCGGTCGCCATTCCGGTCATGCCGACATAGGCCACCACATCGCCTTGGCTGACTTTGCTTCCTTTGTGTAGGCCCCTGGCGAACGCCGAAAGATGGCCGTAAGCGGTGCTGTATTGACCCTGGTGTTGGAGTACCAGCAGGTTGCCGTAGCCGTTTTGCTTGCCTATCATGGCCACGGTTCCGTCGGCCACCGCTTTCACCCGCGTCCCGATGGGGGCGCCGTAATCGATGCCTTTATGAGCGCGCCATTCCTTGAGAACCGGGTGGAAGCGGGCGCTGGTGAAGCCGGAGGTGATGCGGGAGAATTCCAGCGGGGAGCGCAGGAATGCCTTGCGCAGGCTCTTGCCCTCCAGCGTGTAATAGCCGCCGTGCCCTTCGCGATCCTGGAACCAGACTGCGCGGTAACTCTTGCCGTTGTTGACGAACTCGGCAGCCAGCACGCGGCCGGTTTTGATCGGTTCGCCTTTGTTATAGAAAGACTCGTAGACGACGGTGAATTTGTCGCCTTTTTGCAGGTCGCGGTGGAAGTCGATGTCGGATGAAAAGACATCGGTGAGTTGCATGGCGATGCTGTCGGGGATGTTGGCCGCATCGGTTGCGCCGAACAGGGAGCTTTTGATTTCCGCCGATTTCATGATGATGCGCGATTCGAGCGGCACGGCCGAATCGCTGGTGCGAAACTGGCCGTCCTGTTTTTCCACCTTGAGCATGGAATCGCCGCCACTGATGTATTGCAGGGCGAGCAGGTTTCCGTTTTCATCGGTCTGGGCGCGCACAATGCGGCCCGGGATCAATTGCCGCAGCGATTTCGACCCTTTTGCGCTTTGTAGAAATCCGGCGATATTTTCGTCATTGACATCGAGGCGATCGAGCAGGGCGGAGATCGAATCGCCGCGCTGTATGCGTTCCTCATGCCAGAAGCTGCCGGCGGATTCCGGTACGGCGTCGATATTGGGCAGTTGAAGGTTTTCGATGACGGTGTGCAGAGGAAGCTGGCGCGTTTCCGTTTCTGGCGCAATGCCGAAAGCGGCCACCATGCCGAACAGGGGTACGCTGGATAAGGCGATCAGCCAGCGCAGGCTTAATTTTCGCTCTTGGGAAAACAGCTTTTGCGCTAAAATACCGAACCTGTTGTTCTGCATGACTTCCCTAAGATTTTTCCATAGAGCGGGAGCTTATCAGAAGATAGGTTTGGCGTGAAGTTGGTATCAGTTAAATATTATTTATGAATTGGATGGTATAGATGACTCAGGCTGATGAGGCGTTGCGGATTATTAAGAGAGGATGCGACGAGCTGTTGCTGGAGCATGAACTCGTAGAAAAATTGGCCGCCGGGAGACCTTTGCGTGTCAAGGCCGGATTCGACCCAACCGCGCCGGATTTGCATCTTGGCCACACCGTCCTGCTTAACAAATTGCGCCAATTTCAGGAGCTGGGCCACGAAGCGATGTTCCTGATCGGCGACTTCACCGGCATGATCGGCGATCCTACCGGCAAGAACGTGACCCGCAAGCCGTTGACGCGCGACGACGTGATTGAGAATGCGCGCACCTATGAACAGCAGATTTTCAAGATTCTCGATCCCGAAAAAACGCTGGTGATGTTCAACTCGAGCTGGATGGGCGAAATGACGGCGGCAGATCTGGTCGGCCTGGCGGCCAAGCACACCGTCGCCCGCATGCTGGAGCGGGACGATTTCCACAAACGCTACGGTTCCGGCCAGCCCATCGCGATCCATGAGTTTCTCTATCCCTTGATCCAGGGCTACGATTCGGTTGCCATGAAAGCCGATGTCGAGCTGGGCGGCACCGACCAGAAATTCAATCTGCTGGTCGGGCGCGAATTGCAGAAACATTATGGGCAGCCGCCGCAGGTCGTCCTGACCATGCCGATCCTGGAAGGGCTGGACGGCGTCAACAAGATGTCCAAGTCGCTCGGCAACTATATAGGGATCCATGAGCCGCCCTTCGACATGTTCGGCAAGTTGATGTCCATCTCGGATGAATTGATGTGGCGCTATATAGAGCTATTGTCCTTCCAGCCCATGACGCAGGTGGCGCAGTGGAAGAAAGCCGTGGCTGAGGGGCGCAATCCGCGGGATATCAAGGTGCTGTTCGCCCAGGAGGTCGTCGCGCGTTTTCATAGCCAGGTCGATGCAGAAGCTGCGCTGGCGGATTTCGAAGCGCGCTTCAGGCAGAATGCAATCCCGGACGAGATGCCCGAAGTTTCGCTGGCCGGCGAGGCAGATGGCGTCGCCATTGCCCAGGCGCTCAAGCAGGCCGGGTTGACGGCCAGCACGTCCGAGGCGCTGCGCATGATCGACCAGGGGGGCGTAAAACTCGATGGCGAGAAGTTGAGCGACAAAGGTTTGAGGCTGAAAAACGGCGAAACTGTGGTCGCGCAGGTGGGCAAGCGCAAATTCGCGCGCATCATGGTGGTCTGAGTGAGATATACAGTATTGTTGGTTTTCAATGGGTTGTAAATTTGTTGTAACAAATCTGTCAAAAACCCTTGACCGCCTGGCTTGGGTCTATATAATGCGCACCTTCTCGACGCGGCGCAAACAGCGCAACGACGGGAAAGGCGCAAGAAATAAGGGTTTGACGAAAATTTAAAACTCTGTAGAATGCGCCCCTCTCGAAGCGCAAAGCATGGCGACGACGAGGGGGTGAAGCGGAAAAAGAGTTGTTGCAAAATGTTGGGAACTCTGTAGAATGCGCACCTCGCTTCGGTGG
>JAHFRP010000033.1 GCA_023266195.1 Sulfuricella sp. | reverse complement strand
TAGACGTATTCGCGCAGGGTTTGTCCGGCGGGGGTGGTCTCCGCCAGGAGGTGGCCCGCCAGGTCGTACAGGTAGACGGTGTCGTCGCTGCCGCTCTTTCTGATGCGCTGGCCCAGGGCGTTGAGCTGGTAGCGGGTGGTGCCGGCCGCGGTGGCGGCCTGGACGAGCCGGCCGCGGGCGTCGTAGGCGAGCTGGCTGGTGCCGTCACCGGTGAGGCTGCCGTTGGGGTCGTAGGCGTAAGCCTTGGTCGGGCCGCTGTCGATGGCGAGCAGCCGGTTGCTGGCCGTGTCGGTGGTGTAGGTACGGGTGGCGGCACCGGTGGTCTGGCTGGTGCGGTTGCCGGTGGGGTCGTAGCCGTAGCCGTAGTTGCTGGCAGGCAGGGCAGCGCCGGTGAGGCGGTCAAGGCTGTCGTAGCCGTAGACGGCGCTGTTGGCGGCGTTGGTGCCGTCGATGAGGGCGGTGAGGCGGCTGGCGGCGTCGTAGCCGAGCAGCCAGGTCTGGCCGGCGAGGCTGTAGGCGGCAATGCGTCCGTCCTGGTCGTGGCTGCGGGTGTGAGCCTGGCCGGCGCCGTCGGTGTAGCTCTTGATGCCGCCGAAGGGCTGGTACTGGATGTTGGTGGCGAGGACTTTGGTCTGGCCGTTGTCGGTGAGGCGCACTTCGCTGATGTGGCCGCCGGCGTCCCGGCTGTAGGCGAGCTGGCGTCCGCTGGGATAGGTGAGGCCGGCGAGTTGGCCGTTGTTGTAGGTGTAGGCGGTGGTGTAGTTGATGCCGTTGACGGTGCGGGTTTCGATCAGGATGCGGCCTTGGAGGTCGTAACTGTACTGGATGGCGCTGGTAAGGGTGCCGTTGGCGTAGTCTTCGATCTTGCCGAGGCGGCCGATGCCGTTTTGGCCAATATCCCAGGTGTAGCGGACCTCGCTTCCGTCCTGGTAGGCGATTCGGGTGATTCGGTTGAGGGCGTCGTATTGCCAGGTGGTGATTTGGCCTTTGGCGTCGGTGCGGCTGGTGAGGTTGCCGGCGAGGTCGTAGGTGCTGGCGGTGGCGCCGGTGTCGGGGCTGGTTTGCTGGACGGTGTTGCCGAGGCCATCGAGGGTGTAGTTGGTGGCGAGGTTGCGCGGGTCGGTGACGCGGGTGAGCCGGTCTTGGCCGTTGTAGTTGTATTGGGTCTGGCCGCCGTTGGGGTCGGTGATGCGGATGAGGCGGTTGAGGGCGTCGTAGGCGCTGGTAGTGTTCTGGCCCAGGGGGTCGGTGACGCCGGTGAGGTTGCCGTTGGCGTCGTAGCGGTAGGCGGTGTTCTGGTTCTGGGCGCCGATGTCCTGGGCGAGGCGGTTGAGGGCGTCGTAGATGCGTTGCCGGGTCCGGGCCAGTTGGCCGCTCGGGTCCTTGACTTCTTCCTTGACCCGGTTGCCCATGGCATCCAGGGTGTAGTGGATCTGGTTGCCCAGAGCATCGGCAATATCGGTCAGACGATGGGCGCCATCGTAGGTGTAGCTCGTGAAACTGCCGTCCGGCAGCGTGACCTTGAGTAACTGGCCGACGCCGTCGTATTGGTAAGTGGTGGTCTCCCCTCCTACGCTGCGGCTCGTGAGGCGTTGGCGCAGGTCGTAGGTGAGCTGGGCGGTGAGGCCGTTGGGGTCGATGAGGGTGAGCGGGTTGCCGTTCAGATCGTAGGCGCTGATCTGGGTGACGTGGCCGAGGGCGTTGGTGACTGTGGCGAGGTTGCCGCGACGGCCGAGGTCCGGGTCCATCGCGTCGTAGTAGGTGTAGGTGGTGATGTCCGATACGTCGCTGCGCGGGCCGTCGGCGCTGAGGATTTGGCCGTAGTTGTTGTAGGTGTAGTTCCAGCTCCGCGGCATGCCGGTGACGGGGGCGCTGAATCCTAAACTGCCGGTGGCGTCAAGGGTGGCCTGCTCGATCTTCTTGCACACGACCCCGATGGGCTGGGTGCCGCCGGTAATGCTGGGCACGGTAGCGGTCGCCGGGGCGCAGTTCACTACGTTCCCTTGATAGGTGTCGCCGTTGTAGACGTAAGTCGTCAGTTTCTTCGGCTCGGCGATCATGGCCGGTAATCGCCAGTACCCATGCCACTGGGTGCTCACCGTTCTGGCTTCCGGCTTGCCCACCGCTTCGGTCCGTTGCGTCTCCAGATTGCGGTTCAGGTCATAGGTGTAGGCCGTGACGTTTCCGTTGAAGTCAGTCTTCGTCGCGATGTTGCCGTTGGCGTCGTAAGTCAGTGCGTTGCTGGCGGCTCCGCAGCCGCTGCCGCCAGGTTGGGATTGGCCAGTGCTCTTGGCGATGCCCAGCACCGTCTGGAAGTTGTAGGTGCGGGAAGTGCCCAGCGGGTCTTTGACGACCGTGTTGCCGGCGTTGAAGGTCAGGCCGTAGCGGCCCACGCCGCCGTCGAGTACCTCGCCGTTCGCGCGGCCAGCGGTGTCGTAGCGATAAGAAATATAGCGAACGCCGTTCTCGTCAATAATGCCGGTCAGCGCGTTGGGGAAGCTGTAGCCGCCCGTCTGGGCCGGTTCGTTATAAAGATAGGCCTTAACTTTGCCATCCGGGTAGGTCACCGTGGAAAGGTTGCCGGCCGCGTCGTATCCGTAAGTGATCCGGCTGCCGTCCGG
>JAHFRP010000021.1 GCA_023266195.1 Sulfuricella sp. | reverse complement strand
GCACGGGACTGCGAGGCATGCGTGCTTCGAAAGAAATGCACGAAAGCGCGTCGCCGGACCCTGGTACGTCTCGACGATGAGGACGTCCGCGATCTTGCCAGAACGGAAATGGAAACTGGGCTCTTCAAGCGGTCCATGCGGCTGCGACGCGGGGTCGAACGGTTCTTCGCCAACGCCAAGGGCAAGCATGGCATGAGGCGGCTTCACCTGCGTGGCATCCGCGGCGCAGAAGAAGAATTCCTGATCGGCGCGGCGGTGATGAACCTGATGATTCTGGCGCGACCACACTGGCTGACCGGCAAGCCACGCCGGGGTGTCTGCGTTCCAGCAGCCCTGACCCCGGCTGCCATCTCGGCCCGATCGATCGAACACGACGTGATCGTCTCGCCCGCTCGGCGATATGCCTGATTGCTGAAGCACGATACGCTTCATCACGCGGCGCGCAGTCGTTCTTTGCGGTATGGCACACCGTCGAGCAATGCCTGGCCCGGCGCCTTGGGCGTGCCGTCACCGTTCACGTACATATAGAGCGTCGTGGTCGTCATCCCGAGACGCCGTGCGACATCGGCTGCGATCGCATTGCGATCGGACATTGCGGCCATTGCCATCGCCAGCGTCGCCTTATCCATCTTGCGGGGTCGTCCACCCATCCGCCCCCGGGCACGCGCCGCGGCGAGGCCCGCCTGTGTGCGCTCGGCGATCAGTTCGCGCTCGAACTCGGCGAAGGCGGCGAAGATGCCGAAAGCGAGGCGACCGTTGGCGGTAGTAGTGTCGATCTGCGCGCCGGCACCCGTGAGGACCTTCAAGCCGATGCCACGCTCACGCAGCGTCTCGGCAGTAATGACCAGATGCCGCAGGTCGCGCCCGAGACGATCCAGTTTCCAGAGGACCAGTGTATTACCGGGCTGCAACGCCTTGAGGCAGGCAGTCAGGCCGGGACGCGCATCATGGCGGCCCGAAGCGAGATCTTCGTAGATGCGTGAGGGATCGACGCCGGCGGCGAGCAGCGCATCGCATTGGGGCGCTAGTGTTTGCGATCCGTCAGCCTTGGACACCCTCACATATCCAATGAGCATCATCACCCCGCCAGAAAAGATATCCACCACCCTGCAATGTGTCGGTGGTTTCCGCAACGGGTTTTCCGATCTCGAGGTAGCGTCGTCGGGGCAAAAATCGCTATCGCCAGAAAACCGGTCGTTTTCCTTGCGATCAGGCGTGCATTGAGGTGTCTCGCTTTTTCCGTTGCCCACGGCCAGTTTTGAGAAAGAGCAATCGGAACACATTTTAAGAAGCGGCACCCGCTTCGCCGCCGAGTGTGCTGGTTTGCCGTCAGACCTCCCGATGACCTATCCTAATGACAATGCCTGACGTGGAGTAGGGCATTGCTCGCACTGCGAGCACCTTGATAGGATCGGGGGCTCGAGCAAGCCCAAGGAAGCAAAGCGCTTTGAGCGCGATGACGTGATTAAGAATCAGATCCGCGGACTTCATCAGGGCCAGCAGCCATGCGGTGCTGCACCAACAGGCCGAACATATGGATGCACTCGACCGGTGCTCATCGCTGCACGAAACCTTTTGCACCGCAGGGGTCGCCCACACATCAAGCCCATCACGTCATGACTAGTTCTAAGCCACGGCTCATCAGCGGCGAGAAGCAAGACGCTCGGGTTGCTCCATTGCATCGCGCTCTTGTGCAGCACGTGAGGCCAACTCTCCCCAGGGAAAGATGAACCATCGCTTGTCATGATCTCGGTTGATGTTGCGCGCCGCATAATCGACCGATTGGCTGGAAACGGTGTTGCTTATCAATACTGCGAAGCGGACACTCAGACTTGATTGCCCACCTTGACCCAGCGCATTCTTGAACCGACCGATCGTCCCTCCGCTGTCGTTGATGTCATCGACAAAAAGAAACCGCTCCCCGTCGACGATGCACCTTGCCAGATGGGCGAGAAGTGAATCCGAAAACATATGAACCTTCGAGCTATGATCCACAGATAGCAGCGGCAGGTCGAGTCGGTGCGAGAGATACGTTCCAGGAACCAGTCCTCCCCTACCAATTCCAACTATGAAATCCGGACGCCAGCTGTCCTTCTCGATCAACTCCGCAATTATCTGCACGTCATTGGTGAACTCATTATAGCCAAGGCGATGAAAGTCGATATCCGGGCTGTCATTCATGCTTTCGATCTCGCGTTTGTCGACGGTTATGTTCATCGACTGTTGTACGGGGCCTTGTGGCTTGACAGCTTAGACCACCGGGACTCCCTGGCTTCCCATCGTCTGCCCTAGATGCTGCAACAGGAGCATAGATGGTACTGCAAGCGTCCGACCCGACGCGCTGATAACGGACAGCGTCGATAGGTCGATTCGATCCTCCCGAAGAGGCAGGAACCGCAAGGTGCCTTCCTCGATTTCCCGTATCGCATCGAACGCGGTCAGCCATCCTACGCCGACATCCCTTATCGTCAGCGACTTTATCAATTCAATGCTGCTAGCCTCGACGGTGGCTTTTACGGATCCACCGACGTGCCGGGACCATGCCTGATCGAGGACGCGGCGCAGGGAAAGGTTTTCGCCCGGGACAATGAGCGGATATGCTGCACACTCGCCAAGCGATATATCTGACCGCTCGGCCAGGGGGTGGTCGGGCCGTACAATCAGACCAAGACGATAAATCATCGTTCGTTCAATACGTAGCGATGGATTGTCGGGAGGATTGAAGGTCACGCCGATATCCATCTCGCCGGCTAGGACATGGTCGACGACATCTTGGGCTCCGAAGACGCGCATCTTAAATTGTATTGCCGGATATTGACGGCAGAATGTAGCCGTCGCCGTACTCACATACCCGACAGCGCCTTCGACCAGCGCGATCGATACAGTACCGCGGCGCAGGCCGACCAGATTGTCGATTTCGGATCGGATTCTAAGAAGATCACGGCGCCATCGACGTACGCCGTCGACGAGGACCTCGCCGGCTGCGGTCATGCGCATTCCGGTTGCCGTCCGCTCAAATAGCTTGGTGCCGAGTTCCTCTTCGAGTTGGATGATCTGCCGGTCGACTGCAGAGGGAGCAATATGCAGGACATCGGCGGCACGACGCAGGGCACCGCGCCGTGCCACTTCGTCGAAATAAATAGCGGCTCTTCCTAATAGCACGACGCTTCCTTTCACCTGCTCACATTATGCGAACGGCGCTTCCACATTTCTGCGATAGATAAGGACGCGAAGCAATGGCATTTGTGGCGGCAAGAAAAAATACGCTGGGGAGGTCTGACGGCTGCGAGGGCTGACCGTTTTTTGAGAGCATTTAGGGGGAAACGATGAAGCGGGTAATGAAGATAAAGACTGGATTACTCGCAAGTGCCGTATTTTCAGTGCTCGCCGGAGCCTTCTCGCCGGCAATGGCTCAGAATGTTCAAGTAGCGGCAACTACGGCGCCGAGCGCCCCGTCGCAGGTTTCCACAGCCTCCGCTGGAGTTTTGGCAGAACAAACCGGCGACATCGTCGTGACTGCCGAAAAGCGGGAAACGACTCTTCAAAAGGCGCCGCTGGCTATCACTGCGCTGACTGCCGATACGCTCAAACAGTCCAACATCACGCAGCTCATCGACATGAACGGCTTCGTTCCTGGCTTGACGGTTGCCAACAGCGGCAGCTTCGTGCGGGTCGTGTCGATCCGTGGCATCGGCTACGAAGCCACCGACAATCTCAGCGCGCAGCCAGGCACGTCCTTCCACATCGACGGCGTCTACATCGTCAGCCCTTATGCCCTCCAGCAGGATTTTCTCGATCTCCAGCGGGTCGAGGTACTCCGCGGACCTCAGGGCACAGTATTTGGCCAAAGTGCCACCGGCGGCATCGTCAACGCAGTCACCGTCCGGCCTTCGACGCAATCCGTCGAGGGCACCGCGCAAGTCGAACTAGGCAATTACGACTTTGTACGCGCCAGCGGTACGGTCAATCTGCCGATCTCTGATACGTTGGCGGTCCGGGCGACGGTCCAGCGCTACAAGCGCGATGGCTATGCCAAGCAGACCTCACTCGGCCGCCCGTACGATCTGGACGACGCCGACCGTTTCTCCACCAAGGCGTCGATCCTGTGGACGCCAACGGACCGTTTCTCAGCCGAGCTCACCGCGCAGTATTTCGACGCAGACGAGCATGGCGCGGCGCAGAAGAACCTCGACGATCGCGATCCCGATCCGCGTCGCATTTCTCAGGACTACCCGAACGAATATCGGCTGAAGTTCTTTCTGTCGTACGCGGATCTCCGCTACGACTTCGGCCCGGTCACGCTCAAGTCGCTGACGTCGTATCAGCGCACCCGCAACCACAACCAGATTGATGTCGACCGCGCCGACTATGCGACGCTCGGCTATTATGACGTGCAGCCCTACTGGAACAATGCTGTTGATGCCGTCAGCCAGGAGTTCAACCTCACCTCGAATGGGTCGGGACCGCTGAGCTACATCGTCGGCGGCTACTTCCTGTATCAGAAGCTCGGGCAGGACATTCTCGAGTATATCGGCACCGATCGGAATCCGACCTTCAACCTGACGCTGCCGCTGACCTTCGCCAACTATCCGTACAATCTTAGCTACGCGCTCAACTCCGATCAGAAACGTCACAGCTATGCGGCGTTCGCCCAGACGAAATATGCTGTCGCGCCTGGCCTGAGTGCAACGCTCGGCCTGCGCTACAATCGCGACAAGTTCGACAGCCGGAACAGCACGCTGTTCGACGTTTTTGCGCCGGCGGTGGTGTCCGGCACGAGCGAGAACGCTCTTACCGGAAAGGGCGAGGTGGACTATGAGATCACGTCGCGCAACATGGTCTATGCCAGCGTCTCACGCGGCTACAAACCCGGTGGAGTCAGCAACAACAGCACGCCTGTGCTGGTGCCGTTGACGTACAAGCCCGAGCATGTCTGGGCGTATGAACTTGGGTCTAAGAACCGCTTTTTTGACAATCGGGTGACGCTCAACACGGCGGCCTTTTTCTACAACTACCAGGACCTTCAGTATCAGGAGGAAGATCCCGTCCCGTTCCAGGGTGGCGTGTCTAACGTGCCGAAAACCCACATCTGGGGCGCCGAAGCCGAAGGCAGCGTTCAAGCGACCTCGTCGCTCACCCTTGATGGCAACGTCACCTACTTGGATGGCGAGTTGGTCGGCGACTACATCACGCTTGATCCGTCGCGCGCGCGCCAAGCGACGCTCGCCGCCGCAGCGCTCGGCTTCGGCGCGTTCGATCCCTACACCATCAACCTCCGCGCGCAGCAGGTGCGTAACACCAACGGTAATAAGCCGCCCAAGCTGCCAAAGTGGCAGGGTGCGATCGGCGCCACGCATGTGATCGATATCAGCGGCATCGGCGAACTGCGCAGCCGCGCCGAACTGATCTATCGGGGCAAGTTTCAGTACCGGATCTTCAACGACGGCGCGCGCGACGTGGTGCCGAGCTACACGCAGGTCAATGCCAACTTTAACTTGAAGCCGGTCGGCACGAAGTTCACCGTCGGTGTGACACTGACCAACATCTTCAACAAGGCCGGCATCGCTTCGCGCTACTCGAATCCGTTCGGCAGCTTCACGACGAGCGACATGTACATCCCGCCGCGGCAGTTCATCGGATCGGTCCGCTATGACTTCTAAGGAAACGACGCGCGTTCATCCCGTCGATGAGGTGCCGCCCACCGGGCGGCTGTTTGCGCTCGCCTTCCAGCATGTTCTCACGATGTATGCCGGGGCGATCACGGTTCCGCTGTTCGTCGCCTCGTCTCTGCATCTCTCGTCCGCCGACACCGCCTTCCTCGTCAGCGCCGACCTGTTTGCCTGCGGACTGGTCACCTTGGTACAGTGCCTCGGCATCGGCGGGTTCGGCATACGCCTTCCCGTCATCATGGGTGTGACGTTCGTCGGCGTCATGCCTTCGATCGCGATCGCCTCGCAGCCAGGTCTGGGCCTGGCGGGGGTCTACGGCGCGACGATCGCGGCCGGCCTCATCGTCATTCCGTTCGTCCCCCTCGCCGGCCGCCTACGCGCCATTCTGACGCCGACGGTGACCGGCACCGCCATGTTGCTGATCGGTTTGTCGCTGATGGGCGTCGCCATCGATTGGGCAGCCGGTGGCCGCGGGGCGGCAGATTACGGTGCGCCTCGCCACCTGCTCTTGTCCGGTGGGACCATGGCGACCATCCTTTTCGTTAGCCGTTTCGGGGGACGCTTCCTGGCAAACTGTGCCGTGCTGATCGGCATGGTTGCCGGGTTTCTCGCAGCAATACCCACCGGCTTGGTCGACTTCGGTACGGCCATCGCGTCGCCGCCACTGCGACTCGTCACGCCGTTCCATTTCGGCCCCCCGATCTTCGATCCCGCCGCTATCGCATCGATGGTTGTGGTGGTCTTGGTAACGCTGGTGGAGTCAAGCGGCATGCTGACGATGCTCGGCCAGCTTGTGGAGCGCCCGGTCGATCAGCGCGCACTCACGCGCGGGCTCAGGGCCGACTGCCTCGGCGCGGTCATCGGCGGTCTGTTCAACAGCTTTCCCTACACCTCTTACGCCCAGAACATCGCGCTGGTCGGTTTGACCGGCGTCCGCAGCCGTTTCGTCTGCGCAGCCGCGGCCGCCTTCATGCTCGCGCTGGCGATGATCCCCAAAGCGTCGGCGCTGGTTGCAGCCATGCCGGCCAGCGTGCTGGGTGGCGCTGCGCTGGTCCTGTTCGGGATGGTCGCGGCTACGGGCATCCGGTCATTGGCGCAAGCGGGTCTGGACCAGTCGAAGGAAAAGCTGCTCGTCGTCGCGGTCAGCCTCGGCGTCGGCCTCATTCCGAGCATGTCCGATCGCTTCTTCGCCCAAGCGCCAGCTGCGCTCGCGCCCTTTACCCATAGCGGTGTCCTGCTCGGCATCTGCACGGCCGTGGCGCTCAACCTGTTCTTTGGCAAGAAAGCTGCCGACACCGCTGCTTCGAAGATCGACAAGATTGAAGAAGAGATCATCATGCCGGAGATCGTTCCGGCCAGGAGGTTTGCATGAAATTCGACGGAAGCGTAGTGCCGATCATCGATCTGGCGCCGGCCCGGACAGGGGACGAAGCTGCCAAACAGGCGGTCGCGGAGCAAGTCGGAGCGGCCGCGCGCAGTATCGGGTTCCTTGTTGTCTCCGGACATGGTGTTCCCGCAGAGATAATCGAGCGGGCCGAGGCGGAAGGTCGCAAGCTATTCGATCTTACCAAGTCGGAGAAGGTAAAGTACCGCTCACCCGACAAGGCAGTCTATCGTGGCTACTTCGCCGTCGAGTCTGGTAACCTGGCCAGCACGATCGGCGAGAAGGAGGCGAAACCCGACCACCGCGAATATTTTAACATCGGCCGTTTCGACATCGACGAAGGCGACCCCTATTTCTCGACGCCAACAGCCAACCGGCTGTTCCATCCAAATATCTGGCCGGATGCCGACGTGCCGGGCTTCAAGCCTGCCTTCGTCGACTATTACCACGAAATGGAGAAACTGGCATCGCTGCTAATGGAGCTGTGCGCTCGTGCGCTTCACCTGTCGCCTGACTGGTTCGCCGACAAGATCGACAAGCACATCACCAACATGGTGGTCAGCAACTATCCGGACCAGCCGGAAGAGCTCGAGTCGGGCAAGCTGCGGGCGGGTGCCCATACCGATTATGGTGGTCTCACCATTCTCAAGACCGAAGACAAGCCGGGCGGCCTGGAGGTCAAGACCTCGGACGGCCGCTGGGAGCCGGTGCCGATCGTGCCTGGCGCCTTCATTATCAATCTCGGCGACTTGATGGCACAATGGACCAATGACGAGTGGGTTTCGACGATGCACCGTGTCGTCAATCCGCCGAAGGGCCAGGGCGTCGGGAGCCGTCGCCAGTCACTCGTCTTCTTCCATCAGCCGAATTACGATGCAATCGTCGAGTGCATTCCGACGTGCGCGGAAAAGAGCGCTCCCAAATACGGTAAGACGACGTCGCTGGAGCATCTCGAAATGAAGATGAACCAGATGAATGACACGGCCAAGTTCAAGGAAACCAAGGAAACCGAGGCCGCCTGATTGGCCCTGCCAGGAGATACAAAAATGATCGTCTACCAGCCACCAAAGCCCGCAGAGTCCATTCCTGTTATCGATCTGGCACCGAGCTTTTCGGATGATGCCGCGCAACGCAAGGCAGTTGCGTGGGAAATCCACAAGACGGCGCGCGACACCGGGTTCTTCTATATCAAGAACCATGGGGTTTCGCAGCAACTAATGGACGATCAGCTTGAGCTTGCCCGTACCTTCTTCAAGCTTCCGGCGGAAGAGAAGATGAAGGTGGATGCGCGCAAGTCGTCCTGCACGCGCGGCTACGAGACGCAGGGTATCCAAACCCTGGACGACGGGTCGCCACCGGACTTGAAGGAAGGTTTTCTGATCGGTTGCGACCTTGACGAGGATCACCCATACGTCCGGGATGGTGTGCCCAATTGCGGTGCGAACCAATGGCCCTCGCAGCCGGCTGGCTTCCGTGAACAATACGAGGCCTATGTCGAGGAAATGTTCCGCGTCGGTCGCCATCTCATGGGCCTGCTTGCTCTGTCGCTCGATCTGCCAGAGGACTATTTCGCCAAGGGACTGGAGGAGCCGCTCTTTAATTCCCGCCTGCTACGCTACGCGCCGCAGCCCGCAGACGCCGCGTTCAACCAGATCGGCGCCGGCGCCCATACCGATTGGGGTATGATCACGATCCTTCTCCAGGATAACATCGGTGGTCTCGAGGTGGAAAATGCGGCGGGCGAATGGATTTCGGCCCCGCCGATCCCAGGCGCCTTCATCATCAATCTTGGCGAAATGGTGCGGATTCTGAGTAATGGCCTCTATCATGCGAACATGCACCGCGTGCTCAACAACCAGAGCGGCGTAGACCGCTTCTCGGTGCCGACGTTCTTCGACCCGGGCTACTTCTATGAGGTGAGCTGCGCGCCTACCCTGCTCGCAGCGAACGAAGAACCCGCACATCCGGCCGCCACCGTGGGCGAACATATCGCCAACATGTATCGCAAGACCTACGGTCTGGCAGCCTGAGGGATCATCACGATGGTTGCATTGTCCTATACCAACATCTTTACCGCCGACATCGATCGTCTCGCGGAGTTCTACTCCCGGCTTTTCGACTTGCAGGAGATCGTGGAGAGTCGCTCGCCGATTTTCCGTGGCTTCACGACCGGCGGGTCCTCGATCGGTTTCAGCGGTCCAAGCGCTTATGATCTTCTGGGGCTTGCCCCGCAGGAAGGTGTCGGTGATCGCGTGCTCCAGACCTTCGACGTTTCCGGCGAGGGGGAGGTGCGAGCCCTTACCGAACGGGCGGGCGAACTGGGCGCCACGTTGGTCAAGGAGCCGTTCAAGACCTATTACGGATGGTATCAGTCGGTGCTCCGCGATCCCGATGGCAACGCCTTCCGGATCAACTTCCAGGGTTCAGCAAGCTAACTTGCCGTCACCAGGGCGAGCCGCAAGACGGATCGATCGGTTGAAATCCGGCTCCCCCTTCTCGCGTTCGACCGCGGACGGCGGCGCAGTCGAAACAAGTCGGAAGAACCGAGACAATGAGTGAAGTGCGTTTTCTGCTCGACGATGCCGTCGTCGAGTTGCGCGATGTCGACCCGACCGGCACGTTGCTGGACCTGCTGCGCTATCGGCTTCGTCGTATCGGCACCAAGGAGGGATGCGCGGAAGGCGACTGCGGGGCCTGCACCGTATTGGTCGGGACGCTGGACGACCAGGATCAGGTCCACTGGCGGGCAGTTAATGCCTGCATCCTGTTCCTGCCAATGCTCGACGGCAAGGCCCTGCTGACCGTCGAGAGCCTCGGCAAGCCCGGTGCACTGCATCCGGCGCAGCGGGCGATGGTCGATCATCACGGCTCGCAATGCGGCTTCTGCACGCCGGGCTTCGTCATGTCGCTCTACGGGCGCAGCATCGGAGCGTGTGGCACGAAGGGCAAGAGCGTCGGCGACGTCCTCGCCGGCAACCTGTGTCGCTGCACCGGCTACGGCTCGATCCTGGCGGCGGCCGAGGCCATTCCGGCCGGTGAGCGCGACGACCACGCCACGGTCGTCGCGCTCACCGGACTGCGACGTACCGAGACTTTGAGCGGCCGCTACGCCGATCCGCTCTCGGGAAGCATCAGGCACTGGCATCGGCCGCTGTCGACTGACGATCTCGCCGAGCTCCTAACAGCGCATCCCGATGCCCGGCTGATCGCCGGCGCGACCGACGTCGGCCTTTGGGTGACCAAGCAGCACC
This sequence comes from Sulfuricella sp., assembly GCA_023266195.1. GTDB lineage: Bacteria > Pseudomonadota > Gammaproteobacteria > Burkholderiales > Sulfuricellaceae > Sulfuricella. The sequence goes on along the minus strand of JAHFRP010000021.1, from coordinate 17,291 downwards.
GCGTGCTCGAAACCATGATCTTCGTCGGCGACGTCGCCGATCTGGCCACAATGAACGAGACGGACGACGGGCTGCGGATGGGAGCCGGCCTGCGCTATGTTGATGCCGCCGAGCCGCTCGGACGGCTACATCCGGACCTCGGCGAACTCGTGCGTCGGATCGGCGGCCCACAGGTGCGCAACGCCGGCACGATTGGCGGCAACATCGCCAATGGTTCGCCGATCGGCGACACACCACCCGCGCTGATCGCGCTAGGCGCGACACTGACGCTGCGCTGCGGCGACGAGCGCCGCACGCTACCGCTCGAAGATTATTTTATCGCCTACGGTCATCAGGACCGTCAGCCGGGCGAGTTCGTCGAGAGCCTGTTCGTGCCGCGTCCAACATCGACCACGAGGATCGCGATCACGAAGCTCAGCAAACGGTTCGACAGCGACATCTCCGCCGTGCTCGGCGCGTTTGCGATCGATCTCGACGGCGACACCGTGCGAAGTGCGCGGCTCGCATTCGGCGGGATGGCGGCGACCCCGAAGCGCGCGACGAATGCCGAGCAGGCGCTGGTTGGCCAGCCATGGTCGGAGGCGACATTCGAAGCGGCCGCGATGGCGCTTCACGACGACTTCAAACCGCTGACCGACGTTCGCGGATCGAGCGGATATCGCCTGACGGTGGCCGCGAACCTGCTTCGCCGCATGTGGCTCGCCGGCACCGGCGAGACGGTATCTGTGCTGGAACTCGCCGATGTCTGATCGTGATCCCGGGCTGACGGGGGCGGTTCGCGCGCCCTTGCCCCATGACAGCGCCGAGGCTCACGTCAGCGGTGGCGCGCTCTATGCCGACGATCTGGCTGAGGCATCCGACCTGCTGCATCTTGCCTTTGGACAGAGCCCGGTCGCACACGGCACGATTCGCGCGATCGACCTGTCGGCGGTACGCGCGGCGCCGGGGGTGGTGGCGGTGTTCACTGCTGCCGACATTCCCGGCCACAACGACGTTAGCCCCGTCGCGGGCGATGATCGACTGTTCGCTGACGGGGAGGTCGTATGCGTCGGCCAGGCGCTGTTCGTCGTTGCCGCCACCAGCGCCACCGCGGCACGGCGCGCCGCCAGGTTGGCGACGCTCGACATCAAGCAGCGGCCCGCCTTCGTCACGATCGCGCAGGCGCGTGAGGCGGGCTCGCTGATCGAGGCAACGCAGCGGATGGCGCGCGGCGATGCCGACGCCGCACTCGAGCGTGCGCCGCACCGCCTGACCGGCTCGCTGGAACTGGGCGGTCAGGAGCATTTCTACTTGGAGGGACAGGTTGCGCTCGCCACCCCGGGCGAGGACGGGCAGGTTCATATCCTGTCCTCCACCCAGCATCCCAGTGAGGTCCAGCACCTCGTCGCGGAGATGTTGGAAATCTCGCATGCCGACGTGACGGTCGAGGTGCGCCGCATGGGCGGTGGTTTCGGTGGCAAGGAAACCCAGCCAGCACTGTTCGCCGCAGCCGCCGCGCTGGTCGCGGCCAAGACTGGTCGCCCCGCCAAGATCCGCGCCGATCGCGACGATGATATGGTGATGACCGGTAAGCGACACGACTTCCTTATCAGCTACGAAGTCGGCTTTGACGACGACGGGCGGATCGAGGGGCTACGCCTCGATCTAGCATCGCGTTGCGGCGCTACGACCGACCTCAGCCCGGCGATCAATGATCGGGCGATGTTCCATACGGACAATTGCTACTGGTTGGCGGCGGTCGAGATCGTCTCGCACCGCCTGAAGACGCATACCGTCTCGAACACCGCCTTCCGCGGCTTTGGCGGACCGCAGGGCATGGTCGCGATCGAGCGGGTGATCGATGCAGTGGCGCTTCACCTCGGGCGCGACGCTCTCGCCGTCCGCCAAGTGAACCTCTACGGCGCGGGCAGGAACGTTACGCCCTATGGCATGACGGTGGAGGACAATGTCGCGCCCGCGATCATTGCCGAGCTGGCGGAAAGCGGCCGTTACGCCGAACGGCAGGTGGCGGTCGCGGCGTTCAACGCCCGTCACCGCGTGCTGAAGAAGGGGTTGGCGCTGACGCCGGTCAAGTTCGGGATCAGCTTCACCACCACGCACCTCAACCAGGCGGGGGCACTAGTCCACCTCTACACCGATGGCTCCATTCAGCTGAATCATGGCGGCACGGAGATGGGCCAAGGCCTCCATACCAAGGTGGCGCAGATCGTTGCCGATGTCTTCGCGGTGCCGTTCGATAAGGTACGCATCACGTCGACGCGGACCGACAAGGTGCCCAACACCTCGGCGACCGCCGCCTCGTCCGGCGCCGACCTGAACGGCATGGCGGCCTATAACGCGGCCCAGACGATTCGAGAGCGACTGATCGCCTTCGCGACACGCTGGCGGCAAGTGCCCGAGGACACTGTCCGCTTCGCACGTGAGGGTGTGTGGGTTGGTGGCGATCTCGTGCCTTTTGCGACGCTCTGTCGGCAGGCCCATATCGGTCGCGTTTCGCTATCATCGACCGGCTACTATGCTACGCCTGGGATCGAATACGATCGCGCTGCTCATCGAGGCCGACCGTTCTACTATTTTGCCTATGGCGCGGCACTGGCGGAAGTGGTGATCGACACCCTTACCGGCGAACACCGCGTCCTGGCGGTTGATATCCTCCACGACGTCGGCCGCTCACTCAACCCGGCGATCGACCTTGGCCAGATCGAGGGCGGCTTCATCCAAGGCATGGGATGGCTGACGACGGAAGAAGTCGTCTATGACGACGCCGGCCGGTTGCTCAGTCACGCGCCATCGACCTACAAAATTCCCACCGCCAACGACCGTCCGCCCCGAATGGACGTTCGCCTGTGGCAACCCGGCCGCAACGTCGAGCCGACGATCCATCGCTCCAAGGCTGTCGGCGAACCGCCGTTCATGCTCGCGATTTCAGTGCTGTCGGCGCTGACCCATGCGGTCGCCGCCGCACGTGGCGAGGCGGGTTGTCCGGCGCTCGATGCCCCGGCGACGCCGGAACGTATCCTGGCGGCGCTGGCACGGTGATCGACTGGGCAGCGGCGCTAGAGGCCCGTGCGGGAGGCGCTCCGGTCGCGATGGTGACCATCCTAGCGGTCGAAGGCTCTGCCCCTCGCGGTGCCGGCACGCGGATGCTCGTCGACGCCGACGGGCTCTGGGGCACGATCGGCGGCGGGCAGCTCGAGCATCTGCTGATCGAGCAGTCACGGCTTATCCTGACGCATCCGCCCGGCACCTGGCGGGTGCAAGATTATCCGCTTGGTCCCCTCCTCGGCCAATGCTGCGGGGGGAGGGTCCGCGTGCTCATCGAGAATGTCGACGCCACCAGACTGAACTGGCTCGACCGAGCCGTTCCTGGACAGTGTATCGAGCATCGTTTCGGGTCGTCCCATATAGACCGGATCGCAAGCTGCGAGGACGAGGATCCGATCAGCGCTCGCGGCGACAAGCCGGGCGTGGGAACGGTGTCAATCGAGCGGCTTGACCCGCCCGGGCGCCCGCTGCTTCTATTCGGCGCCGGCCATGTCGGTCGCGCGATCGCTTCGCGGGCGACTGGTTTGCCGCTGGCACTCTCGTGGTTCGATAGCCGGCCCGAGGCTGCAACGCGTGACGGTGTCATGCTCGTAGACGACGCGGTGATGCCGGAGTGCGCGCGGGACGCCGGCGACACGGCGGCGATCCTGGTCCTCACGCACGACCATGGCCTCGACTATCGGCTGACCGCAGCTGCGTTGCGGAGCCGGGCCTGCTTCATTGGCTTGATCGGTTCGCAGACCAAGCGCGCGCGGTTCCTGTCCCGCTTGCGAGGCGAGGGGTTTGGTGACGACGACCTTTCCCGGCTTACGTGCCCGATCGGCCTGCCCGGCGTGACTGGCAAAGAGCCGGAAGTGATCGCGATCGCCGCGCTCGCCCAGATACTCTCTCTGCGTTAATCTATTTACGGGTCGCTTCCGCCTGCATGCCGATCTTGCTCGCCATGATCTCGGCGAGGGCGTGGACGGCCACCGGCGGGTTACGTGCTGCCCGGACATAGACGCCGAGGTCGCTGCGCAGTGCGCGTGGCTGCGTGATGGGGACGTGTACCAACTCACGGGTGCGCAACTCGATCTCGATGCCGATCCGCGTCTGGAACGACAGGCCCAGACCGCGCAGCGTGAGTTGCTTGGCAAGTTCGACCGAGCTCGTCTCGATCGCGCCCACCGGCAGCGAAGGTGCCGCACTGAGCAACATCCGCCGGATCGAAAGGTCTGCCTTGGGAAGGATGAGTGTGTGCGTCAGGCATTTCGACAACGACAGAGAGGTTTCCGCCGCGAGCGGATGATCGGGCCGCATGACCGCGCCGACGCAAAAAGCCGCGCTCGAGACCTGTCGAAGCTCCGCATGCTTGTCGAGCGAAAAGGCGACACCGAGGTCCGCGTCGCCGGCCATCAGCGCGCCGGGGATCGATGTCGAGCCCATGACGCTTACGCCAATCGTGACACGAGGGAACTTCTCACGTGCCTGCTCAAGAACATCCGGCAACAGATCCGAACTCAAACCCTCCACCGCAACCAGTTCGACGTGTCCGGTCCGCAGTCCCTGCAATGCCTCCAGTTCGGATCGAACCCTTTCCGCATCCTGGAGTACGCCGATCGAGTGACGTGCAAACGTGGCGCCGGCATTGGTGAGTCTCAGCCCACCCGGCAGCCGCTCGAACAATGGCGTGCCAAGCTCGGTTTCGAGCTTCAACAGCTGCCGGTTCACGGCCGAAGACGCGATGTTCAGGCGCCGCGCGGCTTCACGTATCGAGCCTGCCCGGCGGATCGCGTCGAAATAGACGATCATCGGGCTGTGGATGCGGTCGGGTCGAGCGGTCATGCCGCCGGTTGCTCGTATAATCGCCAATGGCTTCGCGGCGATAGCATCGGATTGTTACTGGGTGAGCGCATATCGGCATCGGGTGTAGCGCAAAGCTGTGCTTTCGAGAACAGGCTGTTCCGTGCAGGTTGCAACCAGGCCGCCTACCGGGGGATTATTCGTGTCGCAGGATAGCACCTCAAATTACATCTCGGCGGCGGCCTCCCTTCAGGGGCTTGTCATTCCCTCCGAATGCGCGGCCGGCGTACGGGCCAACATGACCCTGTTCCTTGGGCACGCCGACATCGTTGCCGCGGCGGACGATTTCGCAGCGGAACCCGCCGAAATGCTTCGACCATGAGTGCGCTTGTCAAGATCGGTCACGTACGCTCCTCCGACGTTTCGGCTGCCAACTGGGCGACCGAGGTGCTGGAACGTGCCCGCACCATGGAAGGGTTGAACTGCTTCACGGCGACCCTCGACGAACGCGCGAGCCGCACGGCGCAACGGATCGACGACGATCCGCGCCGCTTTCCGCTGGCCGGACTGCCCTTCGCCGCCAAGGATCTATTCGACGTGGTCGGCCGCCCGACATTGGCGGGGTCCAAGATCAACCGCGACCTGCCACCTGCGGAAACGGACGCGACCGCGATCGAACGACTGGTTGCGGCTGGCGCCAATCTCGTTGGTATCACCAACATGGACGAGTATGCCTACGGGTTCAGCACGGAAAACGCCCATTACGGCCCGACACGGAATCCGCACGATCCGGCTCGCATAGCTGGTGGCTCGTCGGGTGGTTCGGCCGCTGCGGTCGCAGCGGGCATCGTGCCGGTGGCTTTGGGATCGGATACGAATGGTTCGATCCGGGTGCCGGCGTCGCTGTGCGGCGTGTTCGGTCTGAAGCCGACGTTCGGGCGTCTGTCGCGCGCTGGCACCTTTCCTTTCGTTGCCGACCTCGACCATATCGGGCCGTTCGCGCGTGATCTCGGCGACCTTGCCGCGGTCTATGACTTCCTCCAGGGTGTCGATCCGCGCGATCCGGCCTGCGCCGGGCGCAAGGACGAACTTGTCAGCGACCTCATCGACCGCCGGCTGCCGCCGCTGCGCGCCGGCGTGTTGCAAGGCTGGTTCCAGGAAGGAGCGACGGAGCAGGCGCTTGCAGCGGTTGATCACGTGGCATCCGCATTCGGGGATGCGGGCAGCGCAGTATTCGAAGGCGCCGCGGCGGCGCGCTCCGCTGCGTTCTGCCTGACTGGCATGGCGGGTGCCAGCCTGCATGGCGAGAAGCTGCGCACCCGCCCGTTGGATTTCGATCCGGCCGTCCGTGACCGGCTTCTCGCCGGGCTGCTCCTGCCTGCCGAACTGGCCTTCCGCGTACGACGCGTACGGCGCCGGGTGCTGGAGGAAGCACTTGCGCTGTTCCACCACTTCGACGTGCTGATCGCACCCGCCACACCCTGTTCCGCCCCGCGTATTGGAGAGGCGACCATCGAGATCGGCGGTCGTGAGGTGCCGGTGCGCGCGAACCTCGGGCTCTACACTCAGCCGATCAGCTTCATAGGCCTGCCGGTGATCGCCGCGCCGGTGCACCTGCCGGGGCTGCCGATCGGCGTGCAGATTATCGGGCCGCCATGGGGCGAGGCCAAGGTGTTCCAGGCCGCCGCGCTCTTGGTGGCATCCGGCCATGTCGCCGCGACTCCCCTTACTCCCGGGCTGGCCGCGTGATCCACACCCCCCGCAGCCTGCGCGGCATGGTGACCGCGCCCCACCATCTGGCGAGCCAAGCCGGGCTCGACGTGCTGAAGGACGGCGGCACCGCAGTAGAGGCGGCGGTCGCCGTCGCCGCGGCGCTGGCGGTGGTCTATCCGCACATGACCGGCATCGGTGGCGACGGTTTCTGGCTCATCGCCGAACCAGACGGCCGGATGCACGCAATCGACGCCTGTGGCGGGGCGGCGGAGGCCGCCACTCTCGCGCGGTACGAGGGCCTGTCCGCGATCCCGTGGCGCGGCCCACTGGCCGCAAATACGGTCGCGGGAACAGTTTCCGGATGGGAAGCCGCGTTGGATAGCGACACCGGAACTCTGCCTCTTTCCCGCTTGCTGCGCGACGCGATCCACCATGCCGAGGCCGGGATCGTCGTCACCAAGGGCGGCGCCGAAATAGCCTCGGCCAAAGGACCCGAACTGCGCGATCTTCCCGGCGCCTTCGCCGCGATCTTCGAGGCGAACGGGCGTCCGCTCGCCGAAGGCGATATCCTGCGTCAACCCGCGCTCGCCGCCACACTGTCGCAGCTCGCGGCGCGTGGCTGCCGGGACTTCTACGAGGGCCATCTCGCGCGGTCGATCGCAGGTGATCTGGAACAGCTTGGCGCGCTTATCTCCGTCGATGATCTCGCACGTCACCGGGCAACCCGCCCGACGCCGCTGTCCGCTGAAGTGGCGGGCGCAACCCTGTTCAACCTGACGCCGCCCACCCAAGGGCTCGCTTCGCTGCTGATCCTGGCACTGTTCGACCGCCTGTCCGTCACGGCGGCCGAGAGTTTCGCCCATCTTCACGGCCTAGTTGAAGCGACCAAGCAGGCGTTCCTCGTGCGCGACGCTCATGTCGGCGATCCGGCCTATATGGCGATCGACCCTCAGGCGTTGCTCGACGATGCGGACGTGCTCAATCGCCTGGCGGCAGGCATTGACCCGTCGCGAGCCCTGCCGTGGCCGCACGTGCCGGCGGACGGCGACACCGTATGGTTCGCAGCAGCTGACGCGCGCGGGCAGGTGGTCAGCTGCATCCAGTCGACCTATTTCGAGTTCGGCTCAGGGCTGGTTCTGCCGCAGACGGGGGTCATCTGGCAGAACCGGGGCGCCAGCTTCCGGCTTGCCTTCGACGGCTGGAACGCGCTGAAACCTGGCCGCAAGCCCTTCCACACTCTCAACCCCGCGCTTGCCCGCTTCGATGACGGCCGGATCATGGCCTACGGCACGATGGGCGGCGAGGGTCAGCCGCAGACACAGGCAGCTTTGTTCTCGCGCTACGCGCGCTTCGGTGTGCCGCTGCAGGAGGCGGTGACGCGGCCGCGCTGGCTGCTCGGCCGAACCTGGGGCGAGGAAAGCACGTCGCTCAAGCTGGAGTCTCGCTTCGACCCCGCGCTCGTCGCAGCGCTCGCGGCGGCGGGGCATCAAGTCGAACTGCTGCCGCCATTCACCGGCGTGATGGGACATGCCGGCGCGATCGTGCGTCACCCGACCGGCATGCTCGAAGGCGCGACCGATCCACGCAGCGATGGCGCGGTAGCGGCATGGTGAGCGGCGGATCCCGCGCGCTTGCGCGGTGCGACGCGCTTGGTGTCGCACCTTATACTGACATGGAAGGGGGCTTGTATCGCGGCTATCTGTCCCCTGCGTACGCCAGTGCCCAGCGATGCCTTGCCGCTTGGATGGAGGAAGCGGGCATGAGCGTGCGGGTCGACCCGGCCGGCAATCTCGTGGGCCGCTACGAGGGCGAGCGCGACGGGCCGCCGCTCTTGATAGGCAGCCACCTCGACAGCGTGCGGGATGCCGGTCGCTACGATGGGCCGCTCGGTATCATGCTCGGCGTCGAGTGCGTTGCCGCGCTCCACGCCGAAGAACGACGGATGTCGTTCCCGATCGAGGTCTATGCGTTCGGCGACGAGGAAGGCTCGCGCTTTCCCGCAGCGATGCTGACGAGCCGCGCCGTGGCAGGCACGCTCGACCCGGCCACGCTGGACCTGCGTGACGCTGCCGGCATATCGCTGGAGGACGCGCTGGCCTTGAACGGCCTGTCGGTGAGCGGCTTCGCCTCGGCACGGCACGGCGCGGCACTGGCCTATCTGGAAGCACATATCGAGCAGGGACCGGTGCTGGAGGCCGAGGCACTTGGCGTAGGCACGGTGACGGGCATTGCCGCTCAGCTACGCTATGCGATCACCGTCACGGGCCGCGCGGGCCATGCCGGGACCACGTCGATGGCCCTGCGCCGCGACGCCCTGTCTGCCGCGGCTGCGATGATCTCGAAGGCAGAAGAGGTCGCCCGGGCAGGCGACGCCGATCTCGTCGCCACGGTCGGCTCGATCGAGGTGTATCCCGGCGCCGCCAACGTCGTGCCCGGCGAGGTGCGCTTCACGCTCGATGTCCGCGCTGCAAGCGACGCGGGCCGAGATGCCGCGGCACTGACCATCCGTAGCGGATTCGAGGCGATCGCGCGGGAACGCGGCGTCCGCTATATCTGCCGCCTGCTCCAGGACCTGCCGGCCAGTCCCTGCGATCCTGCGCTGATGGCGCTGATGGATGCCGCAATCGACGATGCGGGCGTCTCGCCGTTCCGCCTCGTCTCGGGCGCCGGGCACGACGCGATGATCCTGGCCTCGCTCTGTCCGACGGCAATGCTGTTCATCCGGTGCGAAGGCGGCATCAGCCACAATCCGGCCGAGCGGGTTTCGGCCAACGACTGCGAGATCGCCTTGCGCGTCATGCGCGGGTTCATCGACAAACTGGGAGCGACCGTCCGTGATTGAGACCTTCGGCGAGATCGATCCCCCACAGCGGCTGTTGATGGGCCCGGGCCCGGTCAACGCCCATCCGCGCGTGCTACGCGCGATGTCGGCCGACCTGCTCGGCCAGTTCGATCCCGAAATGACCGCTTACATGAACGAGGTGATGGCGCTCTACCGACCGGTATTCGGGACGAATAACCGCTGGACCTTCCTCGTCGACGGCACTGCGCGAGCCGGCATCGAGGCAGCGCTGGTCAGTCTGGTGGCGCCCGGCGACACCGTGCTGGTGGTCAATTTCGGTCGGTTCGGGTTGCTTCTGACGGAGATCCTCGGCCGGATCGGCGCGCGCATCGAGACGGTGGAAGCACCTTGGGGTGAGACTGTGCCGCTCGACGCGGTCGCTGCCGCAATCGAGCGGTACGGACCGAAACTGGTTGCGACGATCCATGGTGACACTTCGACAACGATGGCGCAGCCGCTCGACGGGTTCGGCGCACTGTGTGCCGCGGCAGGCGCGCTCTCCTACGTCGACGCGACCGCTACGATTGGTGGCATGGAGATCGCCGCCGATCGCTGGGGCGTCGACGTCGTCACCGGCGGCTTGCAGAAGTGCCTCGGCGGACCATCCGGCTCGGCCCCGATCACGATTTCGGACCGGGCGGCGACCCACATCCAGCGCCGCAAGCATGTCGAACGCGGCATCCGCCGCGACGATATCGACGATGGGGACGGCCTCCGGATAGGGTCCAACTATTTCGATCTGGCGATGGTGATGGACTATTGGTCGGAGAAGCGCCTCAACCACCATACCGAGGCGACCACCATGCTCTACGGCTCGCGGGAATGCGCCCGGATCATGCTTCAGGAAGGCGTCGAGGCTCGCTACGCGCGTCACCGCGCGTCCGGCGCCGCCATGACCGCCGGCCTGCGCGCGATGGGTCTTACCGTGTTCGGCGACGATCGCTATCGCATGACCAACGTCACCGCCGCCTTCATCCCCAACGGGGTGGACGCGGAAACGGTCCGGCGCCGAATGCGCGAGGATTTCGAGATCGAGATCGGCACCGCGTTCGGTCCGCTTGCCGGCAAGGTCTGGCGGTTCGGCGCGATGGGCTACAACGCGATGAAGCACAAGGTTCTGCTGACGCTCGCCGCGCTGGAGGCGGTGTTGCGTGCCGAAGGCGTCGTCCTTCCCGCAGGTGAGGCGGTGCCGGCTGCGCTTGCCGCGTGGGACGCCACCCGGTGAACCGCGATCTCGTCGGCTATGGTGCGGCGCCGCCCGATCCCTGCTGGCCCGGCGGTGCGCGCGTCGCGGTCCAGTTCGTCGTCAACTACGAGGAAGGCGCCGAGAACAGCGTCCTCAACGGCGATCGCGGCTCCGAAGCCTTTCTCTCCGACATGGTCGGGGCGCCCTCGCATCCCGCTCGTGCGATGGCGATGGAGAGCCTCTACGAATACGGTGGCCGCGCCGGATTTTGGCGGCTGTACCGGCTCTTTACCGAACGTCGGCTGCCGCTCACTGTATTCGGCGTCGCCAGGGCGATGGAGGCGAATCCGGCGGCTGTCGAAGCCATGATGACAGCCGGTTGGGAGATCGCGAGCCACGGCTTGCGCTGGATCGATTACCAGTCCGTTCCCGAATCCGTCGAGCGCGAGCACATCGCAGAAGCGGTCGCGCTTCACACGCGGCTGACCGGCGCACGCCCGCTCGGCTGGTACCAAGGCCGCACCTCACCTAACACCGCGCGGCTCGCCGCCGAGGAAGGCGGCTTCCTCTACGACGCCGACAGCTATGCCGACGATCTGCCCTACCGCAACGCGCACGGCCAGCTCGTCATTCCTTATTCCCTCGATGCCAACGACATGAAGATGGTGGCCCTGAACGGCTTCACCGAAGGCGACCAGTTTTTCCGCTACCTGAGCGACACGTTCGACCAGCTCCGCGAGGAAGGCGGACGGATGATGTCCGTCGGGCTGCACGGCCGAATTGCCGGGCGGCCTGCCCGTGCCCGCGCCGTCGCCCGCTTTGTCGACCACGTCATCGCGAGCGGTGACGCCTGGATTTGCCGGCGCGTTGATATCGCCCACCATTGGAACGAGGTGCATCCGGCATGACGATCGACGATCCCAAGGTGGTTGCCGAGGTAACCGCCGCCTTCCATGCCTATGAGGCGGCGCTGATGGCGGACGACGTGCCGGCGATGGACGCGCTCTTCCACGACGCGCCCTCGACCGTCCGCTACGGCGTCGGCGAGGTGCTGTACGGCGCCGACGAGATCCGCGCCTTCCGCAAAGGGCGTGGCGGATCGCCGCAGCGTCGGCTCGGCCGGATTGCGGTCCACACCTATGGTCGGGATTTCGCCACCGCAGATGCCGAGTTCTTCCGCGACGGCGCGTCCGTGCGCGGTCGCCAGTCGCAAAGCTGGGTGCGCTTCGCCGACGGCTGGAAGGTGGTATCGGCGCACGTCTCCCTTGAAGGGCAGCATTCATGACGACCGATACGACTTGGGAAACCGATCCGGAGGGGTTCGTCGCGCGCTACGGCGCGCTTTTCGAGCATTCGCCGTGGGTGGTCGAGCGCGCCGCCGAGCGGCTCCCGCTCGGCGATCTCCATGCAGGCCTCATGGCGGTCGTCGACAAGGCGTCACCGGAGGATCGGATCGCCCTCATCCGCGCCCACCCAGAACTAGCCGGCAAGGCCGCTATCGACCGGACGCTGACCGATGCGTCGGCGGCGGAGCAGGCGTCGGCCGGGCTTGATCGGCTGTCACCGGTCGAATTTGAGGATTTTCATGCGCTGAACCGCGCCTATCGCGACCGGTTCGGCTTCCCGTTCATCATCTGCGTCCGGCGCACCGACAAGGCGGGCATCCTTGCTGCAATGCGCCGGCGGCTTAGCAACGATCGCGACACGGAGATCGAGAGCGCCATTGCAGAAATCGGCGCGATCGTGCGGCTTCGGCTGGAGGATTTGGCATGACACTCGAACGACATGAGGAGAGGGTCGCTCACGACCTGGCTTGTCTCGGCTTCGGCGGTTCGGACTGGCTGCGACCGACCGAGCGAGAAGATGGCCATGTCTACGACGTGGTCGTCGTAGGCGGCGGTCAGAGCGGCCTCGCTACCGCGTTTGGCCTGCTGCGCGAGCGCATCTCGAACATCATCGTCCTTGATGAGAACCCTGCCGGCCGCGAGGGGCCGTGGGACACCTATGCCCGGATGGTGACGCTGCGCACGCCCAAGCATCTGACCTCCATCGATTTCGGCGTGCCGTCGCTGACGTTCCGCTCCTACTGGGAGGCGGCGCATGGGGTGGAGAGCTGGGAACGGATTGACAAGATTCCGCGCGGCGACTGGATGAATTATCTGCGCTGGTATCGTCGCGTGTTACGGCTGCCGGTGCGCAACGACGCGCGGCTTGATCGGATCGAACCTATCGAGAAGGGCCTGTTCCGTCTCCACCTCAATGGCGGCGAGACACTGCTTACGCGCAAGATCGTGTTGGCGACCGGCATCCAGGGCGGCGGTCAGTGGCACACGCCGTCACTGGTCGGGAACCGGCTTCCCGCCAGCCGTTACGCCCATACTTCCCAGGCGATCGACTATGCAGGGCTGAAAGGCCGTCGCATCGCCATCCTAGGCGGCGGCGCATCGGCGTTCGACAATGCGCAACACGCGCTCGAGCTTGGCGCTGATCAGGTCCACGTGTTCGTGCGGCGCGCACAACTGCCGACCGTCAATCCGATCCGATTCATGGAGACGTCCGGGCTGATCGCGCGTTTTCCCGCGCTACCCGATGCGGTGAAGTATCGAATGATGGTGAGCTTTTTCGAGCGCAACCAGCCGCCCACCAACGATACGTTCGAGCGTGCCGCCGCCTGGCCCGGCTTTCACCTACATCTCGAGTCTCCGTGGCTCGATGTCGAGGACACGGAAGCGGGCGTGGTCGTGACCACGCCAAAGGGCAAGGAGACGTTCGATTTCCTGGTACTGTCGACGGGGCTCACGACCGACCCCGCGCTTCGGCCCGAACTTCGGGACGTGGCCACCGACATCCTGCGCTGGTCCGATCGCTACACGCCGCCCGAGGGAGAGCATAGCGCAGTCGTTGACGCTCATCCCTATCTAGGCCCCGGGTTCGAGCTGCTGCCGAACAAGCCCGAGGCGACCGATCGGCTCCATGGCCTGTTCGCCTTCAACTATTCCGGCCTCATCAGCTTCGGTCTGTCCGCCTCGGCGCTCTCGGGTTTGAAGCAGGCGCTGCCTCGCCTGATCCGCGGGATCGCCGATCAGCTGTTCCTCGACGATCAGGAGGCGATCGTCGCCGACTATCTCGGCTATGCCGAGCCGGAGTTCGTCGGACGCTGGCCGCGTATCGAGGCGGCGGCATGAGCCTCTCAACGCATGTCCTCGACACGAGCGCCGGCATACCGGCAGCGGGGGTCACGCTGAAGCTCGCGAGGGGCGATCTGACACTTTTCTCAGGCGAGACCGACGCAGATGGCCGCTGTGCCGGCCTGCGAACGCTTTCGATCGCCGCAGGGGTCTACAGCCTAAGATTCTCCGTCGCAGCCTATTTCCGCGCGAGAGGGATTGCATTGCCCGATCCGCCTTTCCTCGATGTCGTGACGATCGACTTCGGGATCGCCGAGGCGGACGCGCACTACCATGTGCCGCTCCTCGTCTCGCCATTCGCTTATTCGACCTATCGCGGGAGCTGAACCGTGCGGGCCTTTCTCGCCTTCTTCGAGCCGTTCATCCTCATGCTGCTCGGCACGGTCGCGCTCGCGTCGTTCCTGCCCGCGCGGGGCATGTGGCAGGCGATCGCGGGTGATATTGCCACCGCCGCGATCGTGCTGCTCTTCTTCCTGCATGGGGCTAAGCTCTCGCGCCAGGCGATCCTCGATGGCGCCCGCCACTGGCGGCTGCACGCAGCAACGCTCGCCACGACCTTCCTCCTGTTCCCAGCCCTGGGGCTTCTTGCGACCCGGCTCCATCTACTTGACGGGCCGCTGGCGAACGGCCTGCTGTTCCTCTCGCTCCTGCCCTCGACCGTCCAGTCCTCGATCGCCTTCACCGCGATGGCGCGCGGCAACGTCGCGGCCGCGGTGTGCAGCGCTTCCTTCTCCAATCTAGTCGGCATCTTTGCGACCCCGCTGCTCGTCGCGCTGCTGATGACTTCGACCGGCGCGACGTCGGTGTCATGGGGTGCCGTGCAGACGATCGTGTTCCAGCTGCTGCTGCCGTTCGTCGCCGGCCATCTGCTGCGTCCGATCGTCGGTGGTTTCGTTACGCGCCACAAGGCGCTGGTCACCGCGGTGGATCGCGGCTCCATCCTGATGGTCGTCTACACCGCCTTCGGGGCAGCGGTGCTGGAGGGGCTGTGGTCGCGTGTGTCGAGCGCCGACCTCCTAGTGATCGCTTCCGTCTGCGCTACCGTGCTGACGATCGTGATGACCGTGACCTGGCATGCAGGCCGCGCGCTCCGCTTCTCACGCGAGGATCGGATCGTGCTGCTGTTCTGCGGCTCCAAGAAGAGCCTCGCTTCGGGGGTGCCTATGGCCGGTGTGCTGTTTCCTGCCGCCGGCGTCGGCCTCGTCATTCTGCCGCTGATGCTGTTTCACCAGCTTCAGCTCATCGTCTGCGCGGTACTGGCGAAGCAATTGGGGCTTTCCGCCGTCGACGAACCCAAGGCGGCTCAAACCATTCCGGTTGCCTGACCTTCAACCTGACACCGATACGCATTCCATAAAGGATAACGACCATGAAAACCCGTGCTGCCGTCGCCTTCGAAGCGAAGCGCCCGCTGGAAATCGTTGAGCTGGACCTTGAGGGTCCAAAAGCGGGCGAGGTACTGGTCGAGATCATGGCGACCGGAATCTGCCATACCGACGCCTACACGCTCGACGGATTCGACAGCGAGGGTCTGTTTCCCAGTGTGCTGGGCCATGAAGGCGCGGGCATCGTGCGCGAGGTTGGTGCTGGCGTCACCAGCGTGAAGCCTGGCGACCATGTCATTCCGCTCTACACTCCCGAATGCCGCCAATGTAAGTCGTGTCTCAGCGGCAAGACCAACCTGTGCACCGCGATCCGCGCGACGCAGGGCAAGGGGCTGATGCCCGACGGCACCACGCGCTTCAGCTACAAGGGGAAACCCATCTTCCATTACATGGGCTGCTCGACCTTCTCAAACTTCACCGTTCTGCCTGAGATCGCAGTGGCGAAGATCCGAGAGGACGCGCCGTTCAAGACGAGCTGCTACGTCGGCTGTGGGGTGACGACGGGGGTCGGCGCGGTCGTCAACACAGCGAAGGTGCAGGTGGGCGATACGGTGATCGTCTTCGGGCTTGGCGGGATCGGCCTTAACGTGTTGCAGGGCGCGCGGCTGGCGGGCGCGGGCATGATCGTGGGCGTGGACATCAACCCCGATCGTGAGGAATGGGGCCGCCGCTTCGGCATGACGCATTTTGTCAACCCGAAGACGGTGGACGGCGACATCGTCGCGCATCTGGTGGCGCTGACAGATGGGGGTGCAGACTATACGTTCGACTGCACCGGTAACACGACCGTGATGCGCCAGGCGCTGGAGGCCTGCCACCGTGGGTGGGGCACCAGCATTGTGATCGGCGTCGCAGAGGCAGGCAAGGAGATCAGCACGCGTCCCTTCCAGCTCGTTACCGGGCGAAACTGGCGCGGCACCGCCTTCGGTGGCGCCAAGGGTCGCACCGATGTACCGAAGATCGTCGATTGGTACATGAACGGCCGAATTGAAATCGATCCGATGATAACTCACGTCCTGACGCTGGACGATATCAACAAGGGCTTCGACCTGATGCACGCGGGCGAAAGCATCCGCTCGGTCGTGGTCTACTGAGGACAATGTGATGATGCCGACGCTAGAAACCGTCTCCACCGCCTGCGCGCATGGCGGCGTGCAGGGTGTCTACCGCCATGCGTCGGCCGAGACGGGCACCGAGATGAGCTTCTCGGTCTACGTTCCGCCGCACACCGAGGGCACGCGGCTACCGGTCGTCTGGTATCTGTCCGGGCTTACCTGCACGCATGCCAACGTGACTGAGAAAGGCGAGTATCGCGCCGCCTGCGCGCGGCACGGTCTGATCCTCGTCGCGCCCGATACCTCGCCGCGCGGCGAAGGGGTGGCCGACGATCCGGCCGGTGCGTGGGACTTCGGGCTGGGTGCTGCCTTCTACGTCGATGCGACGGAGGCGCCGTTCGCTGCGAACTACCGCATGTGGTCCTACGTCACCGAAGAATTGCCGACGATCGTTGCCGCACATTTTCCGGCGGACATGGCGCAGCAGGCAATCATGGGACATTCGATGGGCGGGCACGGTGCGCTGACGATTGCGCTCAATTTGCCCGACCGCTTTCGCTCGGTCTCTGCCTTCGCTCCGATCGTCGCGCCGATGCAGGTCCCGTGGGGACAGAAGGCGTTCAGCGGCTATCTAGGTGAGGACCAAGCGGCATGGGCACGGCACGATGCAGTCGAGCTCATCGAAGGCGGCGCCCGCGTTCCCGGTCTCCTCGTTGATCAGGGCGGGGCGGATGCGTTCCTAGCCGACCAGCTCAAACCCGAACTGCTGCGCCAGGCATGCGCGGCCGCGGGAATACCTCTGATCTTACGGCTGCATCCGGGTTATGATCACAGCTATTATTTCATTTCCAGCTTCATGGCCGATCATCTCGACTGGCATGCTGAACGGTTGGCTCAGTCGGCGCAGCTATCGCCGCGCAGCAGTTAGTCAGCAATCTCGCCGGGCTGCCACAAGCCGGCGGCGCTTTGCGATATGTGTCCTTGGTTCAGTCGGCCGTGCCGATGTGCCTTTCTGCGCTCGCGACCATCTTTCCTGAAAGGTAGCTACTTAGCACGGGCAGAGTGTACGGGCACTCGGCCTTTTTCAACAGCCAC
>JAHFRP010000032.1 GCA_023266195.1 Sulfuricella sp. | reverse complement strand
GTAAGCGTCCGGCCATGACCGTCTTGACTCGACTGGGTTAGTTCCATGGAACAGCGGATTACCTGTTGACCTCATCAGTATATTCCCCACTCTCCTCCGCCTTGGCGATAGCCTGATCCAAGCGCATCAGCAATTGTTGCAGCGTCTCGCCATTGCGCCGTTTGAGCATTGCCAGCGCATCATATCCATCGCTGGCAACAGCAACGCAGCCAAGTGGTCGAATCACACCTACGGTGATCTCTCCGAATTCAATTAGCGATTCGATGTTCGGCAAATGCATGGGATACCTCCTGCGTGGCGGTTGTAACGACGGCGGTTCAGGCGGCTTGGCGCCACGTCGGCACCAGCGTGTCAGCGACATGCCACGGCAGCAACTGGTCGATTTGATTGACGGGATGGTCGGCAATCCGACCCAGTACATGGCTTAGATAAGCCTGGGGGTCGAGGCCGTTGAATTTGGCGGTGCCGATCAGGCTGTAAATGGCAGCGGCACGTTCGCCGCCGCTGTCCGCACCCGCGAACAGGTAGTTCTTGCGGCCCAACGCAACCGTGCGCAAAGCGCGTTCGGCGGCGTTATTGTCGATTTCGACGGCCCCGTCGTCGCAATAGCGCGTGAGCGCCGACCAGCGTGCCAGGGCATAGCGGATCGCCTGTGCCAGCCCGGATTTCTGCGAGAGCTGGGCGAGCGTCACCGATAGCCAGATATGGAGGTCCGCCAAATGCGGTGCCGCCCGGCTTCGCCGCCCCGCGCAACGCACATCAGGCGGTTTGCCCCACAGCTCGCGCTCGATGCCATACAGCCGGCCTATCCGTTCCAGCGCTTCGGCGGCCAGCGTCGAGGCTTGGGCCTGATGCACCTCGAAGAACTTGCGCCGCACATGCGCCCAGCAGGCCGCTTCCTGAATGCGGCCACTGTGATACAAGGCATTGAACCCTGCGTAGCCGTCCGCCTGCAGCGTGCCGCTGAAACCCTTCAGATGCGCGGCCGGATGTTCGCCCTTGCGATCCGGCGAGTAGCCAAACCACACGGCAGGCGGCGTCTGGCTGCCGGCGGGGCGATCATCGCGCACATAGGTCCACAAGCGCCCGGTTTTGGTTCTGCCCTTGCCCGGCGCCAGAACCGGCACCGGGGTGTCGTCACCGTGAACCTTGCTGCCGGCGAACACATGACGCCGTAGCGCATCCACCAGTGGTCGCAATAGCGCGCTGCTTTGACCAACCCAATCGGTCAAGGTGGAGCGCTCCAGGTCAACACCTTCGCGCGCATAGATTTGCGATTGGCGGTACAGCGGCAAATGATCGCAGTACTTGGAGACCAGCACATGCGCCAGCAGGTCGGCACCGGCCATGCCGCGAGCAATCGGCCGGCTGGGGGCCGCGGCCTGCACGATGCAATCGCAGCAGCGACAGGCCAACTTAGGGCGCACATGGCGAATGACCTTGAATCGGGCGGGAATGTACTCCAGCACTTCGGCCACGTCTTCGCCGATCCGGCGCAAGGCGTTGCCGCAATCGGGGCACTGCTGATGCTCGGGCAGATGGGTTTCGGTTTCGCGGGGCAAGTGTGGTGGTAACGGCTTACGGCGGGAGGTCTGGCGGGATGCTGTGGAAGGTGCGGCGACAGCAGGCGTCACCGCCATTTCGACAGCTTGTTCTTCCAGTTGCAGGGCAAATTGATCGGCATTCACCATTTGCTCGGAACGGCGGCCAAACTGAGCGCGCCGGAACTTGGCAATGATCAAATTCAACCGCTCGATCTCTCCCTGATAGAACCGTGCCATGGCCTGCAATTCGGCAACGGTTTGGGGAAGTTGGCAAGTCGGCGGCATGGGCTGAATTATACCATGCCCAATACGATAACACCCTTATGCA
Organism: Sulfuricella sp.; assembly: GCA_023266195.1. GTDB lineage: Bacteria > Pseudomonadota > Gammaproteobacteria > Burkholderiales > Sulfuricellaceae > Sulfuricella. The sequence continues at coordinate 825 of JAHFRP010000032.1, read as the reverse complement.
GCAAGGATTGGCGCGGTTCTTGTCGGTCTTCGCCAATCGATTCCTTCAAGCAGCATCGACAGTTGCGCGGGGGTGAGCGAGATGCCGCCGGCGGTAGCCTGCGGCCACACGAAACGCCCGCGTTCGAGACGCTTGGCGAACAGGCACAAGCCATCGCCATCGAACCACAGCACCTTGATGCGATCGCCGCGCCGGCCACGAAACACGAACACCTGGCCTGAGAAAGGATCGGACGCCAACTGCTGCTGGACAAGCGATGCGAGTCCATCAAAGCCGCGCCGCATATCGGTGTGGCCCGCGGCGACCCAGATACGAGTATTGAACGGTGGCGCGATCATCGCTGCCAGTGCGCCAGGACAAGACGCAATGTCTCTACGTCGGGGCGGCCTTCGATTCGCAATCTCGCCTCCCCGCGTTCGAGCAGGATCACGGCAGTCTGCGCCATGGGGTTTGGCATTGCCGCCATGACAGCCTGGGGCGGCTGGGCGTCGATTACGGTTACCGGCAACAGCGCAGGCCGATCTTCGTCATCCAGCAAGCCTTCCCGAAACGCCTTTCGCCAGCCGAAAACCTGATTGGCATTGAGCTGGTGCAATCTGGCCACCCGCGCAACCGATGCGCCCGGTTGCAGGGTTTGAAAAACCACCTGGCGCTTGAATTCCAACGCGTGGCGACGATAGGGGCTGCGCACCGGGCGAGATGAAACAGAGAGTTTGGTATTTGTGTCCATAATCCGCTTTGTGGGCACAAAATTGAGTGTGTCCAGCTGCGCGCATCATGGCGGAGGCCAAATCTTTTGGCTAGGCGGTGATGGGCGGACGCTTA
>JAHFRP010000011.1 GCA_023266195.1 Sulfuricella sp. | reverse complement strand
GGCGGCACCACCTGCACCTGCCGCCGCACCGGCGCCCGCCGCGCCGCCGCCCGCCGCGCCGCCGCCCGCCGCGCCGCCGCCCGCCGCGCCGCCGCCCGCCGCGCCGCCGCCCGCCGCGCCAGACCCACCAGCAGCCCCTTCACCCGCAGCCATCACCACCGTGGATGAAAAAACAAACAACGCAGCAATAATAAAAGCCATTTTTTTCATATTACCCCCACAAATTTAAAGATGACAAACCGACATAGGGAACCAAGCAAATGCACCCAAGGGAACGCTGATTATCCCCCCAACCATCCTTCCCCGTCGGGGTGGAGAGCGTGAAACATCCGCACCCCCTCATTTATCCAAGCATAAAGCATAATTTTTGGATAGGCAAACAATTTCGTCTATCGATTCCAGCAACTTTAATTTCATAGGGTGGGTTCAAAGCTGTACGCTCACCCACAGCCACTCACGGCCGCCCATTACCGTTTCCTTCAACAAAGCTTCACCCCCGTTTTACGGGCAATCCGGTGAATGGGCGAAAGTTGTTTCCCGCGCCGGTGAATTATCAAATCGACCCGTTGCTCACCCAGTACTTTGGACAACCTAAACAAATAATCCAGGCGGTGTTCCAACAGTTGATTATCGTCTTCTACCTCTAGGTACAAATCGATGTCGCCGCCCTTCGCGTTGTCATCTACTCGCGAACCGAAAAGCCACAACTCAGCGTCCGCGCCAAACACGGCATGTGCTTCGGCAATCAATTGCGGAATGAAGGCTTGGTCCAGTCTCATTGCAGCATTTCAGGCAAGTCTTTTACGCTCAACCCAATTTTTACGGTCGCATATTGCCGAAGGCTATTTAGCAACCCAAGCAACACTGGCGCAGTGGCGTGCGCTTCGGTTAGCGCCAAGGCCTTTAAGTCTTCCTCATCGGGATAATCATGCATGAAGGCGTTGCGCAATTCGCGCAAGCGCTTCCAGGTTTTATAACTACCCAGAATCTCTCTTTTCTCCATCGAATGAAGCACGTCCAGCATGGTCAGTGCCGGCTCTTCTTCCAGTGCAAGCAAACTCCGAAAAAGCTTGTTGGATAGGATATCCTGCAGGCTGGCATAACGCACCCGAAAGGCATCCAGTCTTTCTTGGCTCTCTTCGTCCAGATTCAGCAGTTCAACACCGCCCAGCGGAAACAGGCGCGCCGTGCGCCGTAGCGATACGGACAAACTGTTGGCGGCGCGAACGGCCTCCGCATAATTGGCCAAGAATAGCGCCGCAAGATCCGGGTCGAAATGGAGTTGTTCAGTCATGGGGTTCGTTGTACCCGTCTATTGTGTTGGCCAATATTCCCCCTGAATAGCGCTTATCTTCGGTCAGCGGCAGTCGTTCTTTGCGCCGCGTGCGATCCCGCATCGGCAGATTTCAAGGCCCGTAGCGGGACAGCGTCTCCTCGCCCGCCGGGGGACAGGGTTTATTTAGATTCTAATTTCTTCATTCGAGAAAATGCCAATCGGAAAATACCCCAGTGATCGTCTGCCCAATGCGCAGCACTTTGCCGGCATATACCAGCGGCTGTTCGCCCACCTGCGTAAGACGCACCTCGACCTGATCCCCCGTCACCCGCTCGATTTTTCCACACACTTTCTCGCTCGAAGCCAGCCCATGAGGCAATTCCGAGCAAACGGCATTCCCCGACCTGCCCACGGAATCCATCCAGGCCGCACGCGCCCGTTGCTTCTGTATCTCCATCGCGGAAAGCCCGTAGCGCAGATCATCTTTCCAGATTCCTTCATAGCGATCGCCGCTCGCCCATTCGTACACGCCCTGGCCATGGCGCATGTCATCACGATACTCGCCCACATAAAAATCGCCGGCCCATTTGGACTTCGCCCCCCAACGGTAGCTGCCCACCCCGTTCATGGCATCATCCTTGAAGCCGCCCTCATAACGATCTCCATTGGACCAAACCTTAACGCCCTGACCGTGTTTTTTTCCGCTTCGGAATTGCCCCTGGTAGAAACTTGTGCCTATTGCAATACCTCGCCCGTCAGCAAGGCCATTTTTGCAGCCGCCTTCGTAACGGCCAATCAGCTCAGGGTCGAGAACGCCACAAGATCCGCCAAATGCTGCCGGGTTTTCAACGGCGCCGAGAACAATCAGAATAACTTGCAACACGGGGATAAAACGAAGTGTAAACATATCTCTCAATCAGCAGCGACAGGACATATCAGGCTAGTAGTCAGTCAATATGAAACAAAGGTATTCCCCCCTTGGAAAAACGGGGGTAGGGGGGATTTGGCGAAGTCACAACAGCCGCCGTCGTTAAATCCCCCTCAATCCCCCTTTTTCAAAGGGGGAGGCGGTTAGCCGTGCCGCATCCTGGTAATTCAACTTGACTGGCTACTAGTAGTCAGTCCATGAAGCGGCTGGCTGGCCGCACACCCCCTTGCCAAAGGGGGGGTTTAACGGTGGTCGCTATTCGGCACATTTTTACCTCCCTAGCCCCCTTTTTCAAAAGAGGATTCCCGCCTTCGCGGGAACGACGAAAAAGGCTTGACCAGCGCGTCCGTAGGTTATGGCATCCGCACTTCACAATTGGCCAAGCGTTGAGCAGGCATCGCAACCGCCCCCCGGAACCGGCATTCGTGCCTGAAGGCCTTATCGCAAAAGCGCTCGCCCACATTGCACTGAGGCACATACCCATCGACCCCTCGACGTAATATCTCTCTCACGCGGGAGCAGTCGGCAAAGTGACAGGCATCATCCAGCTGCCTCAGCAGTTCCGCGACGTCTTCCCACAGGAGTTCAACTTCCTGAGCCCGCATGATACAGGGGTGATCAGTGGGTAGCACGTTGTCCCCGATCAACAGTTCCTCGTAAAGTTTTTCACCGGGGCGAAGGCCAGTGAATTCGATCGCAATATCGCCATCCGGATGCTGATCGTCACGCACTTCGAGTCCGCTTAAATGGACCATCCGCTTGGCAAGGTCGACGATTTTCACGGAACTCCCCATATCCAGAACGAACACATCGCCGCCCTGCCCCATTGAGCCGGCCTGCAGCACCAACTGCGCCGCCTCCGGAATAGTCATAAAGTAACGGGTAATCTCGGGATGAGTCACCGTTACCGGACCGCCCGACTGAATCTGCTTTCGAAACAAAGGCACCACCGATCCTGAAGAACCGAGCACATTCCCGAAGCGCACCATGCAAAACCGGGTCCCGCGACGTTGCTGCCCCAATCCCTGCAGCACAAGCTCCGCGAAGCGCTTGGTCGCCCCCATCACGTTGGTAGGGCGCACCGCCTTGTCGGTGGAGATCAGAACGAAAGTCTCGACCCCCACCTTGCACGCCGCTTCCGCCGTTCGCCAAGTACCGAAGACATTGTTGCGCACCCCCTCGATCGGGTTTTGCTCCACCATCGGCACATGCTTATAGGCCGCGGCATGATAAACGGTCTGCACCTTGTGGGTTCGCAGCACTCCTTCCACCCGGCGCTGGTGTTCCACCGAACCCAGCACGGGAACGATCTCCACCTCGCAGCCTGCCGCAAGTTTCGCGGCAATCAGCTCCCGCTCGATCTCATAAAGCACGTATTCTGAAATCTCAAAAAGAATCAGGCGCTTCGGCCCCAACACCAGAATCTGCCGGCACAGCTCCGAACCGATCGACCCTCCCGCGCCGGTAACCATCACCACCTTATCGCGGATACACCCTGTCAGAAGTTGCGAAAATGGGGCCACGGGGTCTCGACCGAGCAGATCGTCAATAGCGATTTCACGGATATCGTCGATTTGCGCGCTGCCCGAAAGCAACTCTAGGATGCCCGGAACGGTCTTGATCGGAACATGGAAGCCTTCGATCCGGCTAATAATTTCATGGCGCCGCTTGCGGTTAGCGGATGGAATCGCCAGCAAAACCTGGGCGATGCCCAGCTCCTTCACCAGCCGTGGCAACTCGGACGGAGAGTAAACCTTTAGCCCCTTGATTTCCGCTCCTTGCAAATCGGCGTTGTCGTCCAGGAAAGCAACCGGTTTGACGTCCTGCCGATCCGCCAATGCAGTCGCCAGCAGCACCCCGGATGCGCCGGTACCGTATATTGCAACACGGGGTCTTGAATCCACCCGCCTTTGTCGGCGCAGCTGTATCCGCATGCGCAATAGCTGTTGCTGCGTCAACCAGCCATGACCCACCAAAATCCGACCCAGTTTGACTTGCGTAATCTTCTGCTCTTCCAGCGCCTGCCTTAGCTGCCCAGGAAAAATCAAACGCTGCTCGACCAGGAATTCACCCAGGCGTTTTGCTGGACCGGCCATCGCAACCCGTCGAAAATAGGCACGCGCCACCATGCGGCTGCCCGCAATATAGAAAAACGCCAGGAACCAATACACTATAAACGACGCACGGGGAATTCCTCCAACTCCCGCCAACGTCACCAACGTCACCAGAAGCAAAAGAGACAGCGTGACCCCCTGCAGCACGCGGTAGAGAACCTGATCCGCCATGTGCCTGATCACCGCCCGATAGAGTCCCAGCTTGATGAAGATCGGGATCGAGACAATCGGCACCAGCACAAAAAGCGCCCAGAGTGCGTCGATGTCGGGGGTCCAGGTAGCCCGACGCAAAGCAATCGCCGACCACAGTGCCAGCGGCAGCAGAATCGCATCCGATGCGACAACGATGAGCCGCTTTGAATATCGTGGGAGTGTGGAGAAGTAATTAATCATTGAGTTTACTAGTGTTCAGCCAAATGAAGGGCCAAGTATTTCTTCAGCATCTCGGAAAGCGAAGCCAAGACACAAATCCGGGTCGCCGTCGCCAGTCCAGCCTGGTGGCCATCACCAAGAAAGATTCAATCTTGACGCTTAACAGACCCGCCAAAGAATCTTAATCGGCCGCCCCCTAGAGAAGATACCTTACACCATGCATTTTTTCTGTGCATAGCCCCAAACCCATCTAGAACGTGCTATGCAACGACTATATCCAGTCACGCTCCAATCGGATTTCAGCACGATAACATAAAGACAGGCAAGCGGGATCATTTGCTCGCCTCATCCATTACACCCCTGACAATGTCACATGTCTTTGCAATTTCTTCGTCAGTCAGCGTCGGATGCACCAAAAACATCAAACTCGTCTCACCCAGCATCTTCGCGACAGGCAACCTGTCATTCGGACGCCATCCCGTATTATCAAAGGCCTTCTCCATGTACACCTCCGAACACGACCCCGAATAACAAGGCACACCGCGCATATTGATTTCCTGAATAATCCGATCGCGGCTCCAATCGTTACGCAGCATTTCAGAGCGGACAAAAAAATAGCATTTGTACCAGGCATGCTCAATATCACTCGGCACATCGGGCACCCGTAACGCCGGGCAAGCACGGGCAGCGACCTGGATTGCTGCTGCGTTCCGCAGCCGCGCCAGATGCCAGGTGGCCATCCGCCGCAACTGAATTCGGCCGATTGCCGATTGCATTTCCGTCAAGCGCCAATTCGTGCCGAACGACTCATGCAGCCACCGAAAACCCGCCGGGTGCTCACGGTTATAAACGGCATTCCACGATTTGCCGTGATCCTTGTAAGACCAGGCTCTTGACCACAAATCCTCATCATTTGTGGTCAGCATGCCGCCCTCACCACCCGTGGTCATAATCTTGTCCTGGCAGAAAGACCACGCACCCACATGCCCGATCGACCCAACAGAACGGCCCTTGTATTTCGCGCCGTGCGCCTGCGCGCAATCCTCGATCACGTAAAGATCCCGCTCCTGCGCCAGCGCCATGATCTCATCCATCTCGCAGGGCCAACCCGCCAGGTGAACGCAGATAATCGCCCGTGTGCGCGGCGTCAAAACAGCACGTATCGTTTCCGCGGTAATATTCTGCGAATCCGGATCGACGTCGGCAAATACTGGAATAGCCCCGGCGTTGACAATACAGCTCACGGATGCCAGAAAAGTACGCGGCGTCACGACCACTTCGTCACCCGCGCCTATGCCTAGAACCTTAAGCGCCAGATCAATCGCCACCGTCCCATTCGCAAGCGCAATGGCGTATTTGCAACCAGCCCAGGCTGCGAACTCTTTCTCGAATTCGCGCCCTTCATCGCCGGTCCAGTAATTCACCTTGTTGGAAAGCAAGACACGACGCGTTGCATCAGCCTCTTCTTCGCTAAAGGATGGCCAGGGAGAAAAATCAGTATTCAACATTTGTAAACCTCACGGTTTTCCCTTATCGGGCGAGCAGGCACCCCCACCACTGTCATACCGTCAGACACATCGGACACAACGACCGCACCGGCGCCCACAACCACATCCGAACCTATGGAAATCATCTGGCGCACCACGCCGCCGATCCCGATCCAGGAATACGCCCCCACCGAAACAGCGCCCGCCAGATGAACACCTGGAGAAACATGAACCGCCGAGCCCAATCTGCAATCGTGGTCAATAGTCGCAGCCGTATTGATAATTGTCGCCTCGCCAATCTCGGCATCCACATTAACCACCGCATTTGAAAAAATCACGCTGCCCGCACCGATTTGAGCAAACGGGCTGATCTGCGCCGATGGATGAATTACCGTTGCGACCTCAAACCCGGCTTCAACAAGCCGGCGTTGCAATGACAAGCGCAAGCGATTGTTGCCAACCGCCACAACCGCCTCCTTCAAGCGCCCTCTCCAATCCGGCAGATTCTCGATCTTTCCGCTAATAGCCCAACGGCCATTTTCTTTTTTCTCCGGCCACGCATCATCCAAAAAAACAATCTCGTCCCACCGGCCTGTCGCCAATGCGGCATCTGCAACCACCTTCCCATGCCCACTGGCACAGAGGATCAGAAGCGCACCCACTAATGCACCTCCGATCTATCTGAGCCACGAAATTTCGACATCGTTGCTTCGCCGGCCGCGCTAATACCGTCCCGCAGCAACACCTTCTTGACGGTCAAATACAGAATTTTCACATCCAGCCGCAAAGACTGGTTATCCACATACCACACGTCCAGCTTGAACTTCTCTTCCCAGCCAATCGCATTACGGCCATTCACCTGCGCCCATCCGGTGATGCCGGGTCGGATTTCGTGGCGGCGCGCCTGTTCGGACGAGTACAGGGGCAAGTACTCCATCAGCAACGGGCGTGGGCCGACCAGACTCATATCACCCTTGAGCACATTCAAAAGCTCTGGCAACTCGTCCAGGCTGCTCGACCGCAAAAAACGGCCAAAGGCTGTCAGGCGATCCGCATCTGGCAGCAACTGTCCATCGAGCCCACGCGCATCCGTCATGGTGCGGAACTTAACCATCTGGAACGGTTGGCCATGGCGACCCGGCCGCGTCTGGCGGAATAACACCGGACTACCCAGCTTGCGGCGCACCTGCCCTATCAGTAGCAGAAACGGGATACTTAGAAGCAACAAGGCCAGCGCAGCCCCGAGAATATCGAAAAGGCGCTTCATCGGGCATCACCAACACATGCATCAAGTGTCGCCGCCAGCCGGCCAGCCAATCGATCAAAGCTGTGGTTTTCTTCCACATATCGGCGCCCGCGGCTAGCCAGATGGCGCCTCTCTTCCTCCGAAAGATGGATCAGCGTAAGGATGGCCTGCGCAAGGGCCTCAGGTTCACCAGGAGGAATAGTGATGCCTGCTCCCGCTTCTGCTATAGGATCATTCCCTGCACTTGATGCGATAATTATGGGACGAGAGGACGCAAGGTAGTCGAATAGCTTATTCATACTAATGCCATACCTATACAGACGCGGAATATTCAGCACTGCGATAACGAAGGCATCGGCCTCCGCGGCTAAAGCGGGAACAGCGCTTTTCGGTACGGGCGGCTCAAAAGATACGTCGCGCAACCCAAGTTTTCCCGCCAACTTAATCAGTTCTGGCTTCAAGGGGCCATCCCCGACCATCCGCAGCCTGATCGATCCTAGAGGCGCCCGTTCCGAGACCAGTTTCATGGCACGCAGCACATTATCCAGGCCATTAGCCTGGCCATGCGCACCGAAGTACATCAGCACGAACGGATCGTCGCTCTGCCGCAGGCGCGGCCCAGTGATGGGGAATGCCGACAAATCAACGCCGTTGGGAACCCAAACCACGTTCTCCGCAGGGATACCGAGCGGGGCAATGTAATCCACTGCGCGAGGTAGTAATACCACTATGCGAGAAGCCCGGCGATAAAGCCATCGCTCAAGTTGGCGAAGCAGCCAGGTGACCGGACCTCGTTCCCGCAAGCGCCCTAAATCAATCAGGGTTTGCGGCCACAGGTCACGGACCTCGAATATAAAGGGAACACGAAACCGAATAGCCAAGACAGCGCCAGCCAGCGCTGCAAAAGGGTGTACGCTCGAGCCGATGATAACATCCGGCCTAGGCAAATCCCGTGTGTATTTTGGCAACAGCACCCGAAAGGTGTACGCAAGCATGTTCATCACGCGCCCGCCACCGTTACCCGAATACTCGGGCGTGCGAATCCAGAGAAAGGGAACGCCTGCGTGGGTCTCCAGCCGGCAATGTTCGCCCGGTTCAAGCCGTTGCCTGCCGGTATTGAGTTCAACACTAGCCGCAATGATCGTCGCTTGCCAGCCATAAGCGGGCAGGTTCGCCGCCAAATTGAAATGACGCGTACCGCCAGCGCCACCTGGCTCAAGGGCGTAGTGATTGAGCATCCAGACTTGCTTCATGCACACAAGTCTTGTTTGAGACAAGCCACAATCCGCTTTGCCGCGTCGCCCATGCCATAAGGCGTTACGTCTTCGCCTGTGGCGCCGATGCGGGCCCGCAAGGCTGACAATACCGCTGCCGACTCAATCGGTGGTGCCAGCCGGTTCCAGCCCGCCTCTACCAGCTCCACCCATTCTGTTTCATCCCGCAAGGTGACGCAAGGCACACGGTAGAAGAAGGCTTCTTTCTGCACACCGCCAGAATCAGTGGCTATCAACGCGGCATGTTTTTCCAGTTGCACCATATCCAGGTAGCCCACCGGGTCGATCAGAATAACGCTTTGCGCCAGTGCATCCAGCTTGCCCTGCCCGGCCAGCACGCCCCGCGTTCGGGGGTGCAGGGGCCAGACCACCGGCGTTTCCTTGGCAAATGCGGTGAATGCGTCAACAATGGCCGAAAGCCTGGCAGGATGGTCGGTATTCTCCGCACGGTGAACGGTCGCCAGGCAATAGTTACCGGGCTTGATGCCGCTCCGCACCCCCAGCTTGCCCAGGACGCCACCTTGAGCATTCACCCTTGCCCCGTGGTGCAAAGCAACATCAAACATCACATCGCCGACAGGCACGACTTTGCCAGCTTCTATTCCCTCGTGCTGCAAGTGCGCTGCGGCCACCTCGGTCGGGGTAAACAGCCATTTTGACACGTGATCGGTAAGGGTGCGGTTGACCTCCTCCGGCATGGCCATATTGAACGAACGCAAACCCGCCTCCACATGGGCCACCGGGATATGCAGCTTGACCGCCGCCAACGCACCTGCCAGGGTGGAATTGGTGTCGCCATACACCAGCACGGCATCCGGCTTTTCGGCCAGGAGCACCTTTTCAATTTCGCTCAGCATGCGCCCGGTCATCTCGCCATGACCACCACCGTGAATATCGAGGTGATACGCAGGCTGCGCCATGCCCAATTCAGAAAAAAACACATCCGACATGTTGGCATCGAAATGCTGGCCGGTGTGGACGACAATTTCCTTGAGTTGATTGGAAGCAGCAACGCCGCGGAGACGACGCTGGCTTTGATGAACTGCGGACGTGCGCCAAGGACGGTGAGGATAGATTTCATTGTGTTACAACCCCAACGAGAGAAGGTAAAAACATCAGTCGTGAGAGCGTCCTGTTTTGTGCGTTCGCCGACTTACCGAATCCTGCGTAATACTTAGCTACAAATGTAGCATCGCCGGTCTTGGTGCTGTCAATCAGCTCGTAGAACCGCTGACCAAGCGAGCCGATGCTGGGCTGATACCTGGTCCAGGCAATGTAACCACCTGTAAGAAATGAATCCGTCAAACCGAATGGCGGATATCCTTCCTGGCACGCCCCCGTCCCATTGTCATAGGCAACCCGATACCATCCATTTGCACCGCTCCAGTAATTGGCGAATAAAGGTTGTGCTTCATCGCCGTTCCAGACACGGGCAACAAGAGTATTGGCAAATGCATTCGTAATATCAACAGGCAACAGTTGCCCGTCCCGCAAATGAAAAACATCCTTTAGAGCCTGCCGGTTTCGCTCCAGCGCATCCAACGCGTGTACCAGCCGCCTAGCATGGCTGATGTCCCAACCGATACTTTCCCGCACGAATTCATGGACAGCAGGTACACGAACATCCTGATTGAACCTGGCTTTGTCGGTCGACAAAGGTGCGCACACCACCGGTTTTTCGGCCTTCTCATATCCGGCGTATTTATTGTCGGCATAGAGCCTCCAATAACCGCGATCGACATCAGCCAGGTCAGCGCTCCCAAGCCTGCCATTTGAATCGTGCTGTAAGGAGATTCTGGCTAGCATAAACTGCAATAGCTCGCTCAAATGCCGTGACAATCTCGCCATATCCGTGGGTGATATCTCTTCCAGGCTGGGCTTATTTTTGGACTGCAATATGCCAGCCAGCTCGGCGTAGATTGTGATCATCCAAAGGGGCTTGTCAGTAAAAAACAACGCGGACGAGCCGTCTTCGACATCTTCAAAGCTCGCGAGCTTAGCCCTTTGAATGGAGCGAATCGCCTGATCATCCGACCATCGCAACAGATGCTCAATAACAATCTGGGTTGTATTTCTGACAAAAGCTCTTTCGCCGTCACCAAGCTCAGTCTTAGATGATGCCAGTGCATTGGCAATGGAAGATGCAACTCCTAGAAATTGGACGCTGCAAAGCTGCACTTCGTTATCAATCAGTCTGTTTCTGTCGTTGCAAATGCTTCCGCCATGGCAAACCCAGCGCCGCCCCGGAGAGAGTAGCGAACCTGAATCCAGTGCCGTGTACGCAACGCCCACCAGCGCTGAGATATCTCGCAATCGGTCTGTTCGCTCACAGCGGCGTGCCATGGCCACCATGTTATGCGTGTACGTTTGAAAGTCATAAAGAGCATACACGTCGCCTTGTTTCAGCAAGCGCTCCTGCAACAGTGTCTGACTAAGAAAGCTGCTAACCTTGCCATCCCATAGGTTCCAGACCTCGGACTCGACACTACCACCACACTCAAACGTCACATCAGAGCCTGCCATAGCGTCGTAAATTGGAAGCACAAGAACTAGTAAGAGCGCAGCGAACGCGCTACTTTTTGCCCATTTTGCACCCGTGAACAAGGGCAGGCTCAAAATAGACCCTCATAGAACCTGAGCAGTTTCCCTTCTTCAATGCTCCAGTTGTATTTATCCATCACTGCGCGCCGACCATTCTCACCCATGCGGCGCGCCAGTTCTGGGTTGTTCACCAATCGATCGATCGCACCAGCGATTGTCTTTGGGTCAAGTGGGTCCACGCATAGCCCACATTGATTACCTTCGATAATCTCGCGCCACAGGGGAAAATTCGACGCGATGACGGGAATACCGGCGGCCATATATTCAAACATCTTTACCGGCAATGCATCCAGATAATTGATAACCGGATGCAAAGTCACCAATCCCGCCACCGAACGGCCCAACACATCACGCACCCCGGCACGATCCAGATAACCCAGCTCATTCACCCTCTCCCAGCCAGGGGATGCCTTCACTTCTGCTTCTACAAGCGATTCGGAAAAACTTCCGGCCAAATTAATCTGCACAGTTGATTGCAGGAACTCGCAAGCACGCACAATTTCGCGGGCACCCCGAATCACGCCGATGCCGCCCACGTAGCAGACCTCCTGGTGCTTGTCCGCCCACGGCACGGTGGCATCCAACTCCCCTATCACGGGGAAATTGTTGATATCCACAGTGCGCGGGTTGATTGCCAAAAATTTGTCACGAATGAATGGCGTTGCCGCGATGATTCCGTCAAAGCGCCGACAAGCATGGCGCTCGAATAGCGAAAATGCGGCAGACAACGCTCGCAATAACACAGGCTCCAGATAGGGCTTACTCAGGAGTTGCGTGGGCACATCCTCGTGCGAATCGAAAATAACTTTTTTTCCGAGGTGCTTCAGCTTCAGACCGATGGGAATAAGCTCAGGGTCATGCAAGTGATAGACATCAGCATCAAGGGCAACCGCCTTCTGAAAAACGCGCTGCGTCATTCTGAACATGCGATTAAGGCGGCCAGGCAATTGCCCAACATCGAAAATCTTTACACCATCTTTGAACTCATCATCTTTGCCATCTGCAACAACAAGGCTGACGTTGTAGTCATGCCCCGCAAGACTGCGGCATTGTTTGACGAAAATGCGGGTATCGAAACGGGAATGTGCCGATGTTAGGTGAACAACTCTACAGCCCATTATAAATTGCCTTCAAGCGCTGCTCTTGATCTTCCCAGTTGTAACGCGACTTGCAACTTGCTATACCCGCCTTAAGCTTTTCCTTATCCAAATTGGTCGCACATTGAATCGCCTCCCGCAACCCTTCTGCCGTATTCTCTTTCGCCACCACCCCTATTCCATTTTCTTCGACAACTCGTTTCATTTCCGGCAGGTTCGATACAATCACCGGCAAACCAGCCATTATGTACTCGAACATTTTGTTTGGTAGACAAAAATAATAACTCAAACAACTATTTTCGATTGTCGAAATTCCAAAATCTGCCGAGCTGGTGTAACTCAGCAGCACATCTGGCCCAACTGCCGGGTAAAAGAAAATATTCTGGCGTCGCCCGGCATATTCTCGAATCATTCCGTCGAGCGGACCGTACCCCATAAACACAATGACTTTCGATGACTCCAATTCGGCAAAAGCATCCAGTAAAATTTCAATCCCGCGTCCCTTCGCTAGCCCCCCTTGGTATAGAAAAATAGTACGGTCAGAAGATATCCCCAACTCTTCTCGAAACAAATTCTTTTTTTGAACTTCTTGATAAGGCGGGCAATTCAAAACCAATACGGGCTTTTCTATCTTGTATAACCGCGCATATTCTTCCGCTATCCCGTCCGACACTGTAATCACGGCATCGGCAAATCGAATTAACAAGCCTTCGACTATTTGTAGCAGTCGAATGCTTAATCGACTTTGATAAGGAACTTGGTTGGATTCAAACTCGTGGGCATCGTAAACTACCTTTATCCGCCCAAATGTCAAAAGTTTAATCAGTACACCTACTGGCAAGGTGTTCATGTCATTACAGTGCAACACATTTGTGTTTCGCACCTGCCAACACGCCTTCGCCAGCCATTCGACATATTTAACTGCCTGAATCAATGCGCGCTTCGATAAATTTCGTGTTATCAATTTAACACGCCATATCTTTAAACCACAAAGCAGCTCATGCATCGGCAAATCAGCGTCATGCAATGCGATTACGTTTACTTGATGACCCTGGCTTAGCAAGAATTGGCAGGTCTTAAATACGCGAGCGTCATGAGTAAATCTATTCAGAACTAATGAACTCACTATCATTAGTCACTTTCCTTTATATTTAATGCACGCCACTCGATCGCATTAATCCACCGCCAGCAACGAAAATTAAAGGGCGCCTCCCCTTTCATAACCTTTTTCCATTCCGCTTGCAGAAGTTCCAAATCGAAACATCCCAGGGTACCTCCCTGGTCAAGACATTTTTCAACCCATGCATTCATTTTGACTAGCCAAGCAAGTTCAGGTGTCGCAAATCCAATCTTGTCTTTTCGATCCAGTATCGCGTCTGGAACAATTCCTCTCATCGCTTCCCGAAATACGAATTTACTAGTTCCATCTTTAGCAATTAGAAATTCTTCGGGAAGAGAGTATAAGTATTCAACCAAATCTGTATATAGAAATGGCACTCGACTTTCGATGGAGAATCTCATTGAATTTCGGTCTTCATATCGCAACAGGTGAGGAACTGACGAAACCCGCAAAGTCTCAGACATTCGGTAACGAAGCACATCCTTACCTGCCGAGCGCCTAAATAAATCAGGCCTGACGTTCAGTTGCTCTTTATCGACCCATTTCTTGGACAACCACTTGGGCGGCACACCCTTAGAGACAAATTTTCTGGCGACCCTTCGCATCGAGTCTGGCAGCAATTCATTGGCGGTGTACATTGCCAATTGTGCCCCGCTTCGGCCTGGAGATTTCGAAGATCGTCGCCAAAAGGCATACGCCCCCACTATGTCCATAGATTTAATCATCGAGGCCATGCGTCCACCTTGATAATAAACATAGCCTCCAAGCATTTCATCTGCCCCTTGACCGTCAAGCATCACCTTAATGTAATTCGCCGCAGCCTCTTTAAATACTCTGTATTGTGCATAAATGCTGGTACTTCCAAAAGGCTCCCCTTGAGTTCTAATTAAATCCTCTAAATCATTAACCATCTCTTCTTGAGTTGCATGCACTTTATGTGGGATGGCGCCAACATGCTGATTTACAATGTCGATCCATTTCTCCTCACTAATTCCCTCATCCTCAGCTATAAAACTGAAGGTATGTATCTCCTGAGTTGGATTGAGATGGCGAACAGCGCAAACAATAGCCGAAGAATCGATACCACCAGACAGCGCAGTGCCAATAGGCACATCACTACGCAAGTGCAATGCAACACTTTCCAAAAAAAGCTCCCGCACGCGATCAACTGCATCCCGAAAGGTCGGTTTGATTTTTCGTGAAAGATCTACTGACCAGTAGCAAACGGGCATAGATAGTTTGGCATCATCTATTGATACTCGCATGTAATGCCCTGCGGGCACCTGCCGAATATCCTGAAACATAGACTCCACACCTTGGTCGGTCACGCCAACTAGCAAGTACTCATATAATGATTGCGCATTGGTTTTATTGCTTACGCCCGACAAGGAAAGCAAGGTTTTTTGCTCTGAGGCAAATGCGACAAATTGACTAGTTTCACAAAAATAGAGGGGCTTGATTCCAAAATAATCTCGGGCAAGGAGCATCTCACGACGTTCCACATCGAAAAAGCAAAAAGCAAACATGCCGCGCAATTTGGTCAGCGCGGCCTCTTTCCACTCAACTAATGCCGTGAGAAGCACCTCGGTATCGGTATGAGTTTTAAAAATGTAGCCGCATTTTTCCAACTCATTCCGCAATTCGAGATAATTGTAAACTTCCCCATTAAAGACGACATGGTAGCACCCATCTGCCGAACTCATCGGCTGCCAACCAGCCTTGCTGAGATCAATAATTGAGAGTCTGGCATGCCCAAGGATCACCTCACCTGTTAGTACTGCGGCATCTTGTCCTCTGCACAATCGCCCATCATTCCATTCTAACCAACCACTATCATCCGGGCCTCTATGCCGGATTGTTTCCAGTAGCTTGCCAATTTCCAAATCCTGTTTTTGCTTGTTGATAATTGCCACAACGCCGCACATTCAAATCACCCTCTAACAAAAAACAACCAAGCGACTCCATGGCCCACACAAAATAATCACCGTGCGGATGACGGCCCCGGAAACCTTCTATGACATTCAATTCAAAAGCCCAGCAAATCCGTTTGTGGCGCCAAGCCATTTGTCATAAATACAGCGGGTTCCGTGATAAGTCAGCCGCAACGGAACCGATAACCACTACGCAACTGAACGACGATATTGAAAACAAGCTATTCGCCGAGATTATTACAAAAAAGAACTGCGCGATGATCATAACACCCAAGAGACGGTTTTCCGATTGCCCATGTAAGATCAACTTGATTGCCACAATCATCGCAAACAGATAGAAAAGACTAGCAAACACGAACCCTATCACACCACCATACATGGCAGCCGAAAGGATGGGGTTATGGGGGTAATCAAGGACTTCTCCGCCTGTAAAACGCTGAGAATAAACATAAAGATACTTAAATCCGTCACCAAGCAACAGTATGCCGCCGTCCAAATAATCCAGGGCAAATTGCCATCGATCTGTTCTATCCGAGAAGCTGGATTGATCATTGAGAGACTCCAATCGATGAAAAATATCGGCTCCAAAAACACCCGTCTCATCGTTCAGAGCGAAGAAAACCAGGCAAAATACTGCCACAACAAATATTGACAGCAAGATTATGGCCCTGCCAGAATGCGCAGCACCCCTTGCCATCCTTTTCGATATCAATGCCACAGAAAGTGAAGCAAGAGGGGCGAGCACCCAAAACCGGCGAGACCCTGCAAAGAACCCGGCTGCCAAGCACACCAAAACAACGCCCCACCCGAATGCCCTACGTAATTTTGTCACGTCATTTAGAGCCAACCACATCGCGGCCAACATTCCAATCAACGCTGTAGACGAGTAAAAATTGTAGTCAGACACTAATGAAGTCCCCCACGGGTATTGATTGCCCGCGGCATCCCCAACCCAATCGAGCATAACGCCCTGTGAGAAAAGATAAAGCTTGTAGATGCCCAATAAGGAAACAGCACAACCTATAGCCATCAGATAGACGATGTAACGCTTTATCACGTTAGCAACGTAGTTCATCAATCCGCTCAAGCTGATTAAAAGCAGTAGCGAGAACAACCCGAGAACAAAGTCCTGCTTGACAATGTCTTCCCACATGCCCGCTCGCATGATTGCTACGGTGAAGACGACAAGATTGAGACTTAATAATGTTGCGCAAGCGAGGGCAAACCACCGCAACCTGCCATTTAACCTAATGAGAAAATGACCATGTACCAGCGTCATTACGAGCACGACAATCATCAATACCTGCTGAATCGGCAAAGCAAGCGGCACTGATTGCTTTAGGCTCGGAACAGCAAGTGCCAACGTCACTAGGAACGCCAAGAGCATCGCAGTTTTAGTTTCAACAGAATTCACGATCAAGGTACTGAATCACGCCCAGCCGGCAGAAAAACAACAGTATCCAAGAAGTTAAGCACGTTGAATACCCTCCATGCCGTCAGCGGGCTGAGTACCAGAAATGCCAAGTTAATCATTTACTATCACCAGGGATCATAGACCGACTTCAACTGCAGTTCCTGCGCTTCCCAGTTGTAACGCGACTTGCAACTTGCTATACCCGCCTTAAGCTTTTCCTTATCCAAATTGGTCGCACATTGAATCGCCTCCCGCAACCCTTCTGCCGTATTCTCTTTCGCCACCACCCCTATTCCATTTTCTTCGACAACTCGTTTCATTTCCGGCAGGTTCGATACAATCACCGGCAAACCAGCCATTATGTACTCGAACATTTTGTTTGGTAGACAAAAATAATAACTCAAACAACTATTTTCGATTGTCGAAATTCCAAAATCTGCCGAGCTGGTGTAACTCAGCAGCACATCTGGCCCAACTGCCGGGTAAAAGAAAATATTCTGGCGTCGCCCGGCATATTCTCGAATCATTCCGTCGAGCGGACCGTACCCCATAAACACAATGACTTTCGATGACTCCAATTCGGCAAAAGCATCCAGTAAAATTTCAATCCCGCGTCCCTTCGCTAGCCCCCCTTGGTATAGAAAAATAGTACGGTCAGAAGATATCCCCAACTCTTCTCGAAACAAATTCTTTTTTTGAACTTCTTGATAAGGCGGGCAATTCAAAACCAATACGGGCTTTTCTATCTTGTATAACCGCGCATATTCTTCCGCTATCCCGTCCGACACTGTAATCACGGCATCGGCAAATCGAATTAACAAGCCTTCGACTATTTGTAGCAGTCGAATGCTTAATCGACTTTGATAAGGAACTTGGTTGGATTCAAACTCGTGGGCGTCGTAAACTACCTTTATCCGCCCAAATGTCAAAAGTTTCAGCGCCACGCCAAGCGGCAAGGCAATAAGGTCGTTACAGTGAATTGCTATAGCATGTTGCGCATGCAAATAAATGAACCGCAGGAACTTGGCGTAAAGCAGCAAGAGGGCTATCCCCGGCAGTATCGTACGTCGGATTTTATGTCGAATTACCACATGTTCATCGGCTTCAGATTGTTTGCCATTTAGTGAAAAAACCTTGGGTCGCCACCCAGCCTTTTCCAAGGAGTTGATTTCTTTTTTTACTCTTGAGTCATTATCTATTGCCGACAAAAGCACCATTAAAACGGTCTTATTCATTATTGGCTTTCTTGGCTATCCAATACGCATAGCTGTTCATGCTAGCAACCATAGTTACATCGACTAAAGCTAACCCCACAAGCAAGTGCAAAGGACTCGCACCATTCAGTGCATAAACGACACTCGCCTTCATCACAATCGAACAAACAGCTGCTATCAGTGAGAAATGCTGCAATCTAAGGACAACATGCGCGCCAGTACCTACAGAAAAAATAAACATAATGTATGTTGGGATAGCCAGCACCGTCGTCATTTCTCCCGCCATGCTCCAACCGGCACCAAAGACCAACCCAACTAATTCTTTAGAAAAAAACAATAGAATTACTGTTGGAAAAAAGGCAAGGTAGGCCGCTCGAAGCCATGCCCTAAACAATTCGTTTTGAATCGGCATCCCTGATGCGAAGAACTGCGCCAACTCTCTAGTATTAACCTGAGACATTGCGCCTCCCAGTATGGCCACAGGCGTCATTAGGCACCTTTGCGCAAGAGAATACTGCCCGGCAACCGCGCTTCCTAGAAAATAATTAAACACATAAACCGGCAAATTCGTTAATACGGAACCCAGCACTGACTCCGGTGCGGAATACAGAGGAAAGTCCTTATATTTCTTTAGTTGTGAAACAGAATACGATGATTTTTTCAACAGAGGCAGTATCCTTCGCCAGCCTAAACCATTCATAGCGAGAACCAATCCGACAATCTGCCCCAGAACTGTGGCGATAATCAGTAAGACACTTCCATTCTGCACAAAACCACCGGTTAATGCATATCCAAAACCCAAATTTACAAGTGCCACAGCCACAGACTGAGCCATACGCATTCTCGTAATAGCTCTATATCTTCTAGCTCTAACCAATAATGATGAAAAAACTTGCGTGTAACCAGAAACAATTACTGAGATGGGAAGCAATATCCACCCAAGTTGATTATTGCGAAAGAAGTCCATCTGCCAAGCTATAACAATGACCAAGCCGACCAATATAGAAACAACGCTGATGTGACAGAGCGAGATAAACGCTAAAGACCTAGCATCAACTACTCTCTTCGGAAGTATGATCGCGGAGTCGTATCGCCCTGCTGAAACCAGACTCAATAGTCCGGAAATCGCGACAAACAAGGCCCACTCACCAAAATGCTCGGCCGCGTATAGCCGAGTTAAGATGGGCGCCATCAAGAGAGCAACCAACTGGGATCCCATTGAACCAGTAGCTAACGTCAAGACGTGGCGTCGGAACTTATGCACTATCTAGCCACCGACAGAAACCGCAAAAGTGAGCGACAGAGCTCGAAAGAATGGATGATTGCAACTCAATATAACCACAACCGCGCGCAAAACAAGGAAACCACCCCCTGACGCTTTTCAACGTATTAAAGCCAGAACATTGCAGTTTTTATAAAACAAGACAACTGCCACGTCTACCGGATATTTAGCTACTCATGGAACTACCGCTAAGAAAGTGAACGGAGAACCCGAACAACCCAATCTTGCTGCCCTTCTTGCAAATCTGCCCCCATTGGCAAACTCATTACTCTCTTGGCCATCTCGTTTGAAACGGGCGTGTTATCTGCGGAACGAAATTGCCGATAAGCAGGTTGCTGGTTTAATGGGAACGGGTAATGCACGGCAGTGGGTATGCCGGCCTCTTTAAACTTTCCTTGGATTTGCTCGCGGTTATCCAGCAACACGGTGTACTGGGCGAATACGCTCGTTCGATCAGCCCGCTGCTGTACCCTAATCATGCCATGTTCATCCATCAGCGTATTATAGCGCGCACCAATTTCAAGCCTCCGCTGCACTTCCCAATCAAAGCGTTCCAGTTTGGCCAGCACGATAGCGCATTGTATGGTATCCATACGTCCGCCTACGCCAATACGAGTGTGCCAGTACCGTTTGCTCTGGCCGTGAACACGTATTTCGCGGCAGGCCTGGGCGATGACGTCGTCGTTGGTAAAAATCGCACCGCCATCGCCATAGCAGCCCAGGGGCTTGCTGGGGAAGAAGCTAGTGCAGCCGATGGTAGACAGGTTGCAGCTTTTCTTACCCTTGTATTCGGCGCCAAAGCTTTGCGCGGCATCTTCTATCACGGGCAGGCTGTATTTAGCGGCAATGGCGTTGATTTCGTCCATGTCGGCAGGTTGGCCATAAAGGCTCACCGGCATGATCGCTTTGGTTTTATTGGTAATCGCCGCTTCGATCTTGCTGGCGTCGATATTGCAGGTATCTGATTCAACATCGACAAAAACCGGCTTTGCGCCAAGCAGGACGATGACTTCAGCCGTGGCGATGAAGGTGAATGGGGTGGTGATGATTTCGTCACCAGGCTGGATACCGATTGCCATCAGGCTGATCAGCAGGGCTTCGGTACCGGATGCGACGGTGATGCAGTGTTTTGATCCAGTGTAGGCGGTGAGTTTTTCTTCAAGCAGTTTGACTTCCGGCCCCATGATGTACTGGCCGTGGCGCAATACCGTTTCAATGCCGCGTTCGATCATCGGTCGCAGTGCTGCCTGCTGGGCCGCGAGATCGATAAAGGGGATGGCTTGTTTTGCGGAATTCGATTCTTTCTCAAGCATCCACGCTAGCGCTTCGGTCGGTGTCTTTTTCGAAATCTCACCCAAAGTGTCGAACGAGCTATCTTCCGTGACAATACAGACCATCTGCCCAGCCAGGCTGCGCGCTGCGGCCGCAGTCTGTGCGTCTTCGAAATCGGTGGCGCGGCTGTAAATATCTGATTGCTCGAAACCATGGTTGGTGAGTACCTTCGCCCTACCAAGCAAATTTTCCATCAGTTGTGGAATCATCTCGGCAACCACATTCGGTGGCACCCCTCGGGTCTTAAAGGCGCGTCTAGCTACATAATCAAGCGTAGCCATCGCTGCCGACGCAACCCATAACTGTGTGTCGCTTGCCGCGGCTTCCATAATTAACGTTTCTGTAACGCTTGACGAGCCTTCTTCCAGCCACAGATCGACTATCACATTGACATCGAGGATCAGGTGTTTATTTGCGCCCAAGATGCTTTTCCTCAATGTGTTGGTGCCAAATGTCTTTGTAGTCCTGCGCGGAAAGGGGCGCCCCTTTCCTGAGCAGATTCTTATAGGGCCCCAATATTGCGTCGATCTGCGCCCGGATTCCCAGGCTATTCTCCGATCGCGGCCGCATCTCAGTTGCGACACTTGGCGACAGCGAAATTTCTTGATCCGGCACCTCCACTTTCACGTTGAATGTGTCGTGCTGGAACTTGAGTTCCATCGGCAAGCGAACGATCCCGCGTTCGCAAGTAGTTTCGATAATCATCGCCGTTACCTCCAAGTAAGCTGGTCAACCACATTTTCAATTGCACGCAAACTCTCGAACCACTTTTCAGGTACGATTGCCCGCCATGAGTTTGTCCGTGAATAATTCAGTCCTGCTAAACATGCGCGCCGGCATGTCAATCTGCAAAGCTACATTGCCCGTCTATAAGTTGGTAGGCTTTGCCGGTTGCCTTACATTGGGTTTGAGCGTTACCTGTAAGCGGTAATTCAAGGCGTTCGCCGTGCCGGCTCATCCAGCCGATTTGCTTGGCGGGTACACCGGCCATAAGGGCATAGGGTTTGACGTCTTTGTTGACCACGGCGCCAGCACCGACGAAAGCGTATTCACCGATGGTGACGCCGCAGATGATGGTGCAGTTGGCACCAAGAGTGGCGCCTTTTTTGACCATGGTTTTGCGGTATTCGTCTTTGCGGGTGACCGCAGAACGGGGGTTGTAAACGTTGGTGAATACCATGCTGGGTCCGCAAAAGACATCGTCTTCCAAAGTGACGGCATCGTAGATGCTGACGTTGTTTTGCACCTTGCAGTTGTTGCCGATGACCACGTCGTTGCCGACAAAGACATTCTGCCCGAAGGAGCAGGTTTTGCCGATTTTTGCTTGGGCGCAGATATGAACCCAGTGCCATACGCGGGTGCCTTCGCCGATCTGGGCTCCGTCGTCAACGATGGCCGTAGAATGGATGCTGATATTGGTCATATTTTCGATTCAGTGGAGAGTGGCACTTACTTTTTCCGCCAAGGCCATAGCGGTGGTCCATTTCCCACCCAGTACCGTAATCAATTTGCCGGTACGGTGGATGGCGTATTCGCGTGTCGCACGGGAGGGGTCGTTGGCGCTATGGAGCAAGGGGCGCAGGCCGGCGAAGCTTTGACTAACTTTGGCATTTGAATTCGGCCAATAATGCTTGTATGCAGCCAGCAGATAATTCCGTTCGAAATCGCTGCACTCGATCGATTCATCCAACGATTGGCGAACCTCGGTGGTGCCCAGCAATGTTTGACCTTTCCACGGCAACACAAAATAGATTCGCCGTTCTCCGGGCACTTCAAGTAGACACGCTTGATTGCAGGGTTGATCAAGGATGAGATGGCTGCCGCGTACAAGGTCCAAACGGTATGGAGTGGGGATATTGCTCTGCTCCAGCAAGCGATTGGCCCAGGGGCCAGCAACGTTCAAGACGAAGTCATGTTTCCGTATATCGCCGTTCGCGGTTGTGATGCGCCCCTCCGTGTCTATACTCATCACTTCGGATGCCTCTAAAATCTGAACACCTTTGGCCTTCGCCTGTTCAGCTACCCAGAGTCCCAAGGCGTAATCATCCATCTGGCCGTCGGAGAATTCGTAGCCGCCAAGCAGATTTTGATCGTTCAAGGCAGGATCGCGGCCCATGATTTCACTTGGCTTGAGCCATTTGGCGCCCGGCAACTGGCTTTTACCGGCCAGATGGTCGTAAAGGAATAGCCCGGCAGCAACCATGAATCGACTTCGGCGACCGTTCTTATAGATCGGCATGATCAGACGTAATGGACGCGCCAATTCAGGAGCGCGTAGAATCCAGGCATCGCGCTCGCGCAGGGCTTCACGCACCAAACGAAACTCACCGTTTTCCAAATAGCGCAGTCCACCATGCAAAAGTTTTGACGAGGCGCAGCTTGTGGCGCGCATGAGCATGTCCCGTTCATAAAGGTGCACATCATGCCTCTGTCTGGCGAGATGCCAAGCACAGCACAGTCCATTAATACCGCCGCCGACGATGCCTATGTTCATAGGGTGATCTCAGTACTCGAGCGGCAACGAGATTGTCTTCCCGTCACGGGCGGAGAGGTATGCGGCAATCAGCATCTCTAGCGATTTCAGACCTTCCCGACCATCGGTCTCAGGTTCAGCGTCTCCTCGCAGCACGTCGATAACGTTCTTGTAGTAGAGCGGGTGTCCGAAGCCATAAACTGACGTGGTCGCATAATTTGCAGCCTTGATTTGCTCGTCGTAATCGCGCGGTTCGTCGAATTGCCAAAGCTGGATGTCGTTGACGGCGACGCCGCCGATCCGTACAGTACCTTTCTCACCAAGAATGGTGATGCTGCCTTCGAGGTTCTTGGGATAAGTGAGCATGGTAACGCTCATCGAGCCCAATGCGCCATTTCGCCAGCGCACATTGAGCACCCCGGTGTCTTCGACTTCAATGTCGCGCGTTGTACTCATCATGCATTGCACTTTCTCGACAGGGCCTATCAGCCAGTCGAGCAGGTCAACATAGTGGCTGGCCTGGTTCATAAAGGCACCACCGTCGAATTCCCATGTCCCGCGCCATTTGGCTTGGTCGTAGTACGACTGGGGACGTGTCCAGAAGACGTTGAGGTGCACCATGTGTATTTTACCAAAGCGCTTTTCTTCAACCGCGCGCTTAAGCAATTGCAAGGTGGTATTGCGACGGTTCTGCTTGACGACGAACAGACAAACCCCGGCATCGTCGCAGGCCTTAACCATGCGGACGCCGTCTTGCCAGCGGGTAGCCATAGGCTTCTCGGTAATGACATTGACACCGTGCTCGGCCGCCATGACGGCTTGGTCGGGATGAATGCCGCTGGGGGTGCAGAGGGCGACCAGATCGAGTTTTTCGGCCTTCAACATTTCTTCAAGATGACGGTAGCCGGGTACCTTATACTTTTCGGTGTGTTCAGCTAGTATCTTGGGATCAATATCGCAGATCGCAGCCAGTTCGACGTTGTCGGCATGCTTGTCGATGGAACCAAAGTGGTTTTTCGAAATACGGCCACAGCCGACAATGGCCAAGCGGATTTTTCGGTTGGTGATGGTGGAATACATGGTTTACAAGCGCCAGACGGCGTGCCCAGCTTGTTGGATAGTTGAGGAATCATAAGCCGACTTGACGTCGGTGAATACGCCGCTCGGTTTGAGCAAGGCAAGAATGTCGTTTAACGGTATTTGCAGATACTGGCGATGCGAAACGGCGGCTATTACCGCGCTAGAATTTACAGGTAGCTGATCCCATGGAGTAAGCTGAAGCCCATATTCATGTTCAGCCTCGGCGGCATCGGCGATGGGGTCATGAACAACCACGTTCAATCCAAACCCCTTGAGATGGGTGATGAGGCCGGCCACCTTCGAATTGCGTAGGTCGGGGCAATCCTCCTTGAATGTCAGACCCAGAACGATCACGGTGTCACCCCTGTTGCAGCCGCCCTGATTGATCATATTCTGCACGGTCATCTTTGCCACGTAGCTGGCCATGCCGTCGTTGATGCGGCGACCGGCGAGGACAACCTGCGGATGGTAGCCCAGCATTTCGGCTTTGTGAGTGAGGTAATATGGGTCGACACCAATGCAATGGCCACCGACCAGTCCCGGCCGGAAGGGAAGGAAGTTCCACTTGGTGCCGGCTGCTTCAAGCACTTCGATCGTATCGATGCCGATCTTGTCGAAGACGATGGCGAGTTCGTTCATCAGGGCGATGTTGAGGTCACGTTGGGTATTTTCGATGACCTTGGAGGCTTCCGCGACCTTGATTGAGCTGGCCCGGTGAATCCCAGCCGTAATGATGGACCCGTACAGGTCAGCCAGGAAGTTCCGTGTTGCGTCATCGTCGCCGGAAACAACCTTGACAATCTTGGTCAGCGTGCGAACTTTGTCGCCCGGATTGACGCGTTCCGGCGAGTAACCGACATGAAAATCTCGCTTCCATTTCATTCCAGACTGCTTCTCCAATACAGGGATGCAGATCTCTTCAGTGGCACCTGGGTATACCGTGGACTCGTAAACCACGATGGCGCCCATTTTCATGTGTTTACCAACGGTGGTGGAAGAGCCAACCAGTGGGGAGAAATCAGGGATGTGGGCTTCATCAACAGGTGTTGGCACGGCAACAATGATAACATCCGCCTCACCGATAGTTGCCGGATCAGCCGAAACTGTGAGCAGGGTGGCGGCCTTTAGGTCGTTCGTACTGACCTCGCCCATCGGGTCGCAGAAGTTTTTGTAATTGACGATCTTGGCCTCAGAGAGGTCATAACCAATGGTTTTGTATTTCTTGCCAAATTCCACAGCCAAAGGCAGGCCAACGTAGCCCAGGCCGACAACAGCGATCACAGGGTTAGACACTTATCATCTCCGCTAATGAAAATTATCAATGGTATTTCAAATGGCCACCAAACTGGCCAATTTTCTGGTTCTATCCACGTCAGCTCCCTGCGACCGAGACCTTAGTTAGAGGGCAAAAGCATTATCAAACCCCTTCACCCCTAAGGTAACCGCGCAATAAATTCAGCCTTTCAGCCTGTTCCGGATCATGCCGCGCCTTTTCATTCGCCTCCGCCACGAATGCCCAGAGCACCCCAATAAAGCCCGCAACCAATGTAGCCAGAATTACAATCAAGGTTCGTTTTGGCTTGGACCTTTTCTCCGGCTCAATAGCCTTGTCTAGCACCTGGATTAAGGCGGAATCCTTGGCCTCGTCCAATTTGGCAGCTTCATATTGCTTGACATCTATTTCATAGACGGCCTCCCGGTATTTCAACTCCCGCAGTGCATCCATGTATTGCAGGCTAGTTCTAAGGGTTTTATCGAGGACGACTTCCGCATCAGTAAGCTTGTCTTTGGCTTCTTTCAGTTGCTTTTCGAAAAACATCCGCCGCTGCGCGGCTTCTGTCACGGCCAACTTCTGCATCAGCCTGTCCATTTCTTCCACGAATGCATTGGCGAGTGCAGCGGCAAGTTTGGGATCCTCGTTGTCCACATCGACGGTGATAATACCATCCTTACCGGTGGCAATATTGCTGTCGTCATCCAGTTTTTTTCGCGTATCGGTAAGTGTGTCTTTGTCGTAAGTCTTTTGCAGGTTGAAACGCTGGATCAGCCTGTCCATAACAGTACGGCTGTTCAGCATGCCCACGTACATATCGTTCGGGTTCTTGATGCCGGCCGCAGCCCCAGCTAGCCCACCCAACTGCGAAAGTAGCGCGCTGGTGCCGGATTGGCTTTGCTGCGGGGGTAGGATTTTCGCCGTACCGGTGTAGATTTTGGGCAGCATCAGCGCATATCCCACCGAAAGGATGGCCGCACAAAAAGTCAGGATCAGAATGCGTTTTTTGTGCTTCGCCAGAACAATCAGCAAATCAAGAAGGTTGATTTCATCCTCATCCTGCATGGTCGCCACATTTGCCTGCGGCAATGTTTTTTCTGTCATTATCACAGCCTTCTACTGACGAATTGTCTTGATCGCCGCAGCACCCAGAGCGAATTGGTAAATGACCTGCGACCAGTCTTTAAGCTCTCGCATCCAGTTGACCTTGTTGAAATCTTCCGGCACCACGACGGTATCTCCCGGCATCAGCCTGTCTCCATTGAATCCGCCCAACCATCCGGCTTGGTTTTTGCTCGTCACAGCCCCGTTCGATTTCAAAATAAAAATATTCGATTCGTCCGCATTACGCGTTGGCCCGCCTGCCTGCGCGAGATAATCCGACACCCGCTTCTCCGGCTTATAAAGGTATGAACTCTGGTTGTAAACCGCGCCAAATACGCTCACGATAGAAGGTTTTGGCGGAACGATAATTTGATCGCCATCTTCCAGTGCAACATCATCCGGCAGCGCTTTTACGCCTTCTTGCTCGGCGTCGGTTTCCAGAACAATCCGCCCGACCGCTTTTGTGCTTCTCAGTTTGCTGATGAGCGCCTTCTGGCTTTCAACCTCGGATTTGATCGACATGGTGTCCGCATCGCTGCCGGAATGAGAAAGCTTATTCGAGGCCGCTTGCTCGACATCCCTTTCCATGCGGTTGATCATCTCATCCATCTGGGTTTGCTGTAGGGCGCGGGTGGACTCACGAATTAGCTGAGCGCCATAAACGTAGGCGTGCCGGTCCAAGCCACCGGCCTTGACCACCAGTTGCCGCAGGGTTTCGCCTGGATCTACCTTATATATCCCAGGGTGCTTGAACTCACCCTCAAGACGCACATACGCACTCTTGGTCGATATCGGCGTCTGGATTTCGTTGTTGGTAAAGATCGCCACCTCATCGCCGGGAAGCAAAGCCAGATTATTCGCGCTGTCGTTTTCCAACACAGCTTTCCCAAGGTCGAATGCCAGCATCGTCCGCGTGAGATCGCGCGGTTGCAGCCGGACGATATTTGCATACCCCCAGTTGAGACCGGTGCTCAATTTGTCGCCCTTGAGATTCGACCAATAATCGTAATAATCGACCAACCATTTTGCATTTGGAATGAGATCGTTGATCTTCATCCCCTCACGCCACACAAAACGCCTCTTTGAAGCACCAAAGACGCTGCCGTTCAGGGCGACATCGTTCTCGGTTTTCGGCAACTCTTCGTCAGCCGAGAAAATCGTGACTATGTCTCCTGGTTGCAACAGCATGTTCTCAACCGGGTCGCCTTTAATCGCCTTGCCCAAATTGAATGCGACCAGCCTTGTCGTGAGATTCGATTCGTCCAGGCGCTGCATAACGGCATAATCCCAGTTCACCTCCTTCTTGGTGAAGCGGCCGATCAAAGCGCCCGCATTCTGCCTGCCCCAATAGGCACTTGGAATCAATGCATTCTTTTCGCCCAGGAGGTCGGTTATACGCATCCCTTTCCGCCATATATACCGCATCGGCGATGCCACGTTGCCCTGCAATTTGACAGCATTATCAAAGCGCGGCGACACGGAAGTGACCTTAACCAGATCGCCGTCGTGGAGTTCGCGGGCAAGCCCAGCCGCGTCAAAAGTAATCTCATCGACCTTGCGCAACTTCCTGTCGAGAATCCCTTCCACGGTCGCTTTCTGCGTTGCAGCCACATTGTTCAACCCGCCCGCCAAGTCAAGCAAATCCGCAAACGTCGACTTGTCCTTTATTTCGAAAATGGCCGACACGTTCACGCTGCCCGAGATCGCCACCTGTCGGCCAGCCGGCGGAATATAAATCACATCGCCCGGCAGCAGCGGCACATCCCTGGATTTGTCGCCTTTGATGATCAGGTCGTAAAGGTCGAAGGTGGTGACGATGCGACTGCCGCGCTTGACCTGTATCCGGCGCATGGAGCCAAGGGAAGAAGGGCCGCCCGAGACAAACAGCGCATTCACCAAGGTGCTGAGGGAACTGATGGTATAACTGCCGGGGCGCCGGGCCTGGCCCACCACGAAAATCTGGATCGAGCGCAACTGCCCCAGGCTGGCGTTGAGTTCGAAGTTCCGCAGCACCCGACCAATCACCTTGGTCAGATGTTCATTGAGATTTTTATAGGCCACCCCAGCCACGCTGACATTGCCGACTTCGGGGATGAATACGGAACCGTTGCGATCGACTTGCAGCGCCAAGTCCATATCCACCTTGCCCCATACCCGGAGCTTGATTTCATCACCCGGCCCGATGACGTAATCCGCCGTCACCGGGACGCGATCGACCGGGGCAAAGGTGCTCGGCGCGCCGACGAACAGATTCGCACCGAATATAGGCAAAATCGTGCCGGTGGATTGCGCCACAAATTTTTGAAACTCGGTCGGAGGGGCTACGACCGCGTCGCGCGAGGCCTTTTCTTTATCAAGGTCCTGCTGGTCGGAAGGGTTGTCGGGCGTCGGCTGTTTATTGGCAAGAGTGGATTTGAGTTCTGATTGAGCCGCCCGCATCCCCTCGGGTGAAGCAAGAAGAGCCCGAGCCACATCGGGCGAACCAAGTGCCCGAGCCACATCGGGTGAAGCAAGCGCACGAGCCGCACCGGGCGGGGCAAGATCGGGTGAAATGCTCAATTGCTGCATAGGGGAAGATGTGGCTGAGGAAGATATCGCGGGGGAAGACGCGGCTCCCGTGTCATCGGCTGATGCGCCCATCGGCGCTGCCACCATGCACAAAACGGCAACACACCGCCCGATCAAAGTTCTCAAATACATACCCCATCCATTAATAGAAAAATGCGTTTTAATCGATAACGAACGGCGCCATTCTAGCATATTTCATTCGACCTAACGCCGGGCGACGTAATCATTTTGCATCGGCGTCATCACTCTAACACTTGCCGCGCAACGTAAGCATTGCTCATTGCCGGGATATGGTCGATTAAATTGACCCAGGCGCCATTTAATCCCCACGTCATTAATATGTATCGTTTTTTTTACACTTCTTTGTGAATTTTTTATTCAACATTTTTCAATTAATAATCCGCATGTTGGAAAATCAATTCTTTTATGAACAACCGGCCAGCCCAGGCTCTTCCCAGATTTTCGTTTGTCAAACATTGCCGGTGTATAAAAAAAATTACATTTTTTCCTACCCCACCCCCCTGTTCCATACCCCAAGACACCGCAATCCGCTCGACACCCGCATCCAGTATGGATTGGCATGGCAATTGCCACCATTCAACACAGATGCGGCTTGATCCCAGAAAGCTTTAACGAAACACCGAATAAATGCCGCTCTCCATCTGGGAGATGGTTTGGGCGAGGGCCCGCCGGGTTGACGAATTCCTAATAAATCAGCATGTCCCCAGCTGAATTGCAGATCGGTTGCAGAAAGGCAGATGCATCCTGGTTTTTGAACGTATCCCGGTTATTTACATGGGGAGGAACACATCATGAAGAGATACCAATCGATATTGGTTCTGGTGCTACTATTAACCGGATGCGCCACCGCACACCACATGTCCGTCTCCGTTCGGGACATGAATGTAACGATTCATGAAACAGGTTCTTTCGCCAAGACGCAACAGATTTGTTACACCGTCTCGCCCGCATTTGGCATGATCTATTTCGCCTGTGCAAACGTCGATTTCACCCGCCGCCAATGCGATGTATTCATCACCAAAAACGATGACGAAAACAACCAGTTCCTCGAACATGAACTGATGCACTGCGCGGGTCGGGACCATGGCGGTGAGTGGATGGGTAAGCAATTTGACCCTGCCGAAGAATCCGCGTTGCGGCGGACGATGGCCAACCGGATGAAAGCATTGGGGATTCTTTAAGGAAACGCTGATTTATTCCAGAAACGCAGTCACATCGTCCTGAATTTGAGAAAATAGAGCCTGTCAGGTGGTTGATTGATCGGGAGTGAGTGTGCAAAAGAGTTTTTCTGAATTGGAATACACGTCGAAGAAGAAGCTGACGCGGCGAGATCGGTTTCTGGCCCAGATTGAGGCGGTGACCCGTGGGCGATTCTGGAGCGGACGATCGTAACCGTTAACCCACCGGCGTACTTCCCCTTGCCCGCGTAGCGCGGAGAATGGCTTCCGAGACGAATCACTTACGGGAGCAAAGGCAATGGCGGCAAGAAACAAGGGCAAGGGCAGACGGCGTAGCGAAAGCGAATGGCATTCGCTGCTGGCGCGGTTCGGCGGTAGCGGATTGGGTGTCGAAGCGTTCTGCCGGCGCGAAGCGATCAGCGAGTCAAGTTTCTACCGTTGGCGCAGCGCGCTTGGTGACGGGCGCGAGGATGGCAACGATTTCCCCGGCGCCCCGGTGCCGGCGTTTGTCGATCTGGGCGCACTGGCATCGGCGCCCCCAAGACCGCACCTCGACCTCAAACTCGACCTGGGCGACGGCCTGATCCTGCATCTGGTACGCAACTGATGTCTTCCCCGAAGGCCAAGTGCGAGTGCATGTCTATGGCCGGCCCGTCGATATGCGCAAATCCTTCGACGGTCTCTACACCCTCACTCGCCAGGAACTGAACCAGGACCCCCTGAGCGGACACCTGTTCGTCTTCATCAACCGGCGGGCGACGCAAATGAAGGTGCTCTATTGGGATCGCACCGGTTTCTGCCTGTGGGCGAAGCGGCTCGAACAAGGCCGGTTTCTCACCGACTGGCGCCAGGCATCCATCCGCGAAATGGACTGGACAGGCCTCAAGCTCATGCTCGAAGGCATCGAGCCGGGGCGCGTTCGCAAGCGCTACCGGCGCCCCTTTGCGGCCATGCCCATGGGATAATGCGAACATGAATTCAGCCGCCCGCCCGCGTGTACTCAGCCTCGACGAAGCTGCCGCTTTCCGGCCGCAGCAAATCGTCGAACTGAGCCGCGAACTGGCGGCGGCCAAGCACCAGATCGACTGGTTCAAGCGCCAGGTCTTTGGCCAGAAGAGCGAACGGCGCATCGTCGATGGCGCCGATGGCCAGATGAGTCTGGGGGAGGCCGTCAACCCGGCTCAAACCGTTTCGCCGCCGCCGTCCGGCGAGCGCACCGTCGCCGCCCATACCCGGCGACCAGGGAAGAAGAAGCCCGACACCGGCGACGATGCCTTGCCCTTCTTCGACGCCACGCGCGTGCCGGTCGAAGTCATCGAGCTTGCCGCCCCCGAAATTGCGGGACTCGGCCCAGAAGACTTCGAAGTCATCGGCCACAAGGACAGCTACCGGCTGGCCCAGCGTCCGGGCAGCTATGTCGTCATCCAGTACCGGCGTCCGGTGGTCAAGATCACGTAGGAAAAGGGAATAGGCTACCTGGAGTCGGTATCCGCAGTCGAGGCCGCGTCGGATGCTGATTACCAACTCGCCGAATGCGATGCCCTTCTGACTCTGGCCCGAAACGCCTTGGCAAAGGGAGCGAACGCCATCGTCGGCCTGAGGAAAACCCATGCCCATTGCGACCAACCGGGATCGCAATGGCGGGTTTCCCGGGTGATCTATTCCGGTACCGCCGTCGTGGTGACGTAGAGCGCAACACTCAAGAGTCGATTTCCCTTGACCGGAAGGCTGTGGCATACTTGCATGAAACGTCAGTGAGGTTTCTGAAATATGCCGCACCGAAAAAACACTGTGAATGTCTCACCCGACCAGCGATGGAAGCAGCTGGCCGGCAAGGTTTTTCGCCGTAAAGACTTAGCCGATGAGTTGCCCAGCGTTGATCGGGAACTCGGTCTGGCAGTGAAGGCCGGAACCGTGCGAAAGGCTGCTCAGGGGCTGTATTACGTCCCTCGAAGAACTCCGTTTGGCGATGCACCACCAAGCGAGGAAGCGCTCGTCGAAAAGTTTCTCGATGACCGTCATTTCCTGATGTTCAATCCGAGCTGCTACAACGCCTTGGGCCTGGGCACCACGCAGCTTTACAGCAAGACCGTCGTCTACAACCACAAACGCCACGGCACGTTCGCCCTGGCCGGGTTTGAATTCGACTTTCGCGACAAGCCGCGTTTTCCCTCGCGCAAGCAGGTCAATCGCGAATACCTGCTGGTCGACATGCTGAACAACCTGACCGACCTGGCCGAAGACCCGGAAACCGTGCTGTCCAATGTGCGCCGCAAGCTCGACACCTTCGATGCGAGCCGCCTCGAAAAAATGCTTGCCGACTACGGATCGGCAAAAACACGCCGCTTTTTTCGGCAAATGAAGTCGGGTGTCCATGCCTAAAGCTGCAATTTTCCTGCACGACCATCCCAACTTCACGGATCTGATCCGGCAGGTCGGCCAGGCTCAACACGTCCCCTCCTATCTGGTCGAGAAGGACTATTGGCTGATGCACAGCCTATGGGGATTGCAGCAGCAGGGCTGGACGTTTCAGCTCAAGGGCGGGACATCCCTCTCGAAAGGGCATCAGATCATCCAGCGTTTCTCCGAGGACATCGATCTTCGCATTGAGCCCCCGGCCGATCGCGATGTCAAAACCGGGAAGAACCAGGACAAACCAGCCCACGTCGAGACAAGACGGCTGTATTTCGACTGGCTGGCCGAGCAGATCGCCACAAAGGGGATCGCTGGTTTCGAGGCTGTCGAACGGGATTCCGAATACGACGATGCCAAGTACCGCAGCGCTGGCATCCGGTTGCGCTACCCGGTGCATACCGAATACCTGCCGGGCATCAAGGAAGGCATCCTGCTGGAAGTCGGATTCGACGACACTGCTCCCAACATGCCCTGCACCATCACCTCGTGGGCACTGGATGCGGCGCGCAACAGCACCGTGAAGGTCATCGACAATCGCGCACTCGCGGTACCTTGCTACAGCCCGGCCTACACCTTCGTGGAAAAGCTGCAAACGGTGTCGACCAAGTTTCGGCAGCAACAGGATGCCGCAGTTTTCCCGAAGAACTTCCTGCGCCATTACTACGATCTGTATTGCCTCTTGGACAATCCGGAGGTGCAGGCGTTTCTCGGCACGGCGGCCTACCATGCCCGCAAGAAAGAACGCTTCCGGGCCGGCGACAACCTGCATATCGCCAGCAACGAGGCCTTCTTGCTGACAGAATCCTCGGTTCGCGCGCTCTACGACAGCAAGTACCGTGAAACCGCCTCGCTTTACTACGCGGGACAAGTACCGTTTCAGAGCATTCTTGAACGACTTGCGCAGTACCTGGACCGGATGTGATCATTTCTTTCCGGCGAGCGTATCGGTCAAATATTTGCCCGGATTGTCCCCGGTAAGACCGTCTGCAATCCGGCCGGCCGCTTCTCCGACCTGTTCGACCGTTTCAGCCGTCTTGCCTGCCACCGAGGTCGGCTTGAGTTTCCGGAAAGTCGACGGTGTGTAACCGTTAACCCACCGGCGTACTTCCCCTTGCCCGCGTAGCGCGGAGAATGGCTTCCGAGACGAATCACTTACGGGAGCAAAGGCAATGGCGGCAAGAAACAAGGGCAAGGGCAGACGGCGTAGCGAAAGCGAATGGCATTCGCTGCTGGCGCGGTTCGGCGGTAGCGGATTGGGTGTCGAAGCGTTCTGCCGGCGCGAAGCGATCAGCGAGTCAAGTTTCTACCGTTGGCGCAGCGCGCTTGGTGACGGGCGCGAGGATGGCAACGATTTCCCCGGCGCCCCGGTGCCGGCGTTTGTCGATCTGGGCGCACTGGCATCGGCGCCCCCAAGACCGCACCTCGACCTCAAACTCGACCTGGGCGACGGCCTGATCCTGCATCTGGTACGCAACTGATGTTCTTCCCCGAAGGCCAAGTGCGAGTGCATGTCTGCGCATCTTTGCGTCCCAAACCTTCGGCAATGAAGGCAAGAACCAGAGTATTCAAGCTGACCCCTTCAGACTTGGCACGCTCGGCCAGCTTGGCATGAATTGATTTGGGCAAACGGGTAACAAAACGACCAGAGGCCATCGGTACGGGGTCAGGCTGGTAGGCTGGAGCCGGAACTGACTTGCCGGCATCGACTCTGGCTGAAACCCACGATGCAAACGCATCGCGTCCATTTGCCACTGCTTCGGCCTCCGTTTCACCATCGGACATGCAACCGGGCAAATCGGGGAAAGTGATCAAATAGCCACCGCCATCCTCCGCAGACAGAGGACTGACGATGTGTGCATACGCCTCGAAAGCATGTTCAGGCTTCACTTGAGCAATCTTTTTGATGGTGGCACTCATGATTGCAACTCCTTGACGCTATCGATCAAACTCAAAAATTGCCGAATATAAACCGGCTTGATCGGACGGTGGGCTGGTACGGATACATCGCTTTCCACACCAGGGTAGCCAAAAACATGGTGGCTACCGCCATGATTACGGCACTCGATGCCGAACTGGACTGCCACCGAAAGTAAATCGTCAATCCGCCAGTCTCGGGGATTATTGCGCATCGCTTCGAGCAGCTTGGTTCGCTTATTCATACCAGGATAGTATCTCATTCGATACTATGGTGCTAGAGGAGTTCCATTGCTCACGGATCGTTGCAAAAATGGATCAGTAGGCTTTTCCAATACGGATACCATCATTGCAAAGTGCTCTGAATTTCACCCGAAACGCCCGCAAAATCAGACTTTAGGTAAGCGCGATACCATCATCGGAAACTTTTCCAACTCATGGTATCGCCGCAATGGATATGGCATTTTTATTTTGATGCCACCAAAAATACCATCGGAAAAAATTTCCGCGCTTTTCCTGGCAGGAGTTTGGCACCTGCTGCAAATCGTTAAGTCATTGATTTATAATTGCTCTTATTTTCAGGATTCCCAAAAATCATAAAATAGTATCCTTTAACATCAAAAACTTACAACGGCGCCACTCCCACTCAATTGTTTCCGATGGCTGGAAACCAGCATGGATATTAGATTTCTGTGTTCTTATCATCATACTTTACCGTCACTTTTACCGTCTAAAAACGAGCGCTTTTGCTGGCGAGGAAGATGCACTCGGTTTGCGCGGCGACTACTCCAGTCCATCAATCGTCAACTATCGCTGCGAACCGGTAAGTTTGTATTTTGAATTATTCGTCACTATCGTAGCACAACTACGACTAACGCGTTCAAACAAAGCTTGGCAAGCACTTAAAATGGTGATAAATATCGTAGTATGGCTACGACTGAAAGAACTAAGCTAAATTCCCTCTACCGGCAGTGGGCAGCAGGAACCCCCTTGACGTCGGAGGACTTGGCGGCATTGGGCGTCTCTGCGGACCTGGCCGTCCACTACGCGCGTGCCGGCTGGCTTTCCCGGTTGGCGCGCGGAGTGTACCGCCGCCCTAACGATACGCTGGATCTCCATGCCTGTCTGGTCCTGATGCAGCGCTCCGTCAAAGGCCTGCATGTTGGCGGCAAGTCGGCTCTCGACTGGTACGGCGTGCGGCAGTATCTGTCGCAACAGTCCATCCTGCATCTCTACGGCTGGACAACCGCCCGCCTCCCCAACTGGTTTACCGGACGCTTCCCGGCGGAATACCACCGCAAGCGCCTGTTCGACGAGCCACCGGCCGATCCGCTTCATGCCGGACCGTTCGAAAAGCGTGATGGCGCATCTCGGGTCTCGACACCAGAGCGAGCGCTGCTGGAAGTGCTCAGCGAGGTGGGCGTGCGTCAGCCGCTGCAGGAAGCGCGCGAACTCGCCGGGGGCGCCTACAGCCTGCGTGCCGATGTGCTGCGTGAATTGCTGCAGCGTTGCACCAGCGTCAAGACGGTGCGCCTGTGCCTGCAACTCGGGCGCGAACTCGCCCTGCCCTGGGCCGCCAAACTGGATGCCGCGCAACTGCCCACTGGGAGCACCCGGGCTTGGGTCTCTCGTTCCGCCGAAGGATTGCTGGTGCTCAAGCCATGAACCAAACTACCTCAACACCGCCGCCTGGCGCCCGTTCGTCTTTGCGGACGATACTCGCTACTTGGATCGACCTCGCTGGAGTGAGGTGACCCCTCGATGATCCTCCTTCATAAAGCATCTTGACTTGCCCTGCCGGCACGTATAATATTTTATACACGAAATTCCATGGACGGCAAAGAAATCCGCTGGGTTGGATCTGCCTACGATGATCTTCTGGCCTTCCCGCAAGATCCCCGCAAGGAAGCCGGCTTCCAACTGGGCAAGGTTCAGGCGGGTCTTGAGCCGACCGACTGGAAACCCTTCGACGACGTGGGTGCCGGCACAAAGGAGATTCGCGTCAAGGACGCGAGCGGCATCTACCGGGTGATGTACGTCACCAAGTTCGAGGAAGCTATTTACGTTCTGCATAGCTTTCAGAAGAAGACCCAAGCGACCGGTAAGCAGGACAAAGCCATTGCCGAGGCGCGCTACCGCGCCGTGGTCAACGCAAGAAAGGCTAAGAAATGAAGATCGACACCGAAATCCGCCACGTGACGAAGCCGGGAGCGAATCTCTTCTTGGAACTCGGCTTCGCGCCCGCTGAAGCTAAACGTTTGCAAGCAGCCTCTCGCAAGCAGATCAATGACACCCAGCTGCTGAAGCAGCAGCTGATGGACGAGCTGTCCACCTGGATTGCCGAGCATCACCTGAAGCAGGCCGAGGCCGCCGAGATTTTGATGGTCTCACGTCCACGCGTGTCCGACGTGGTGAACAAGAAGACGGCCAAGTTCACCATCGACACGTTGGTGGAAATGCTCAGTCGCGTCGGCAAGCCGGTCAAGCTAGCCATCGGTTGACGCGCTGAACGACGGAGAACAAGACAATAACCAGGCATTTTTCCGCAATGTCGCGGTTGGGATGAAGCGGTTTAAGCAGGTAATGGCGCGTCCCGTTGGTTTAATTTCCGCACCAGCGACGGTAGGCCTCGATCCACTCCGCCCCCTCCGGCAGTGGCTTGGGCAATGGCAGATCAAGGATGGGAATTGCCTGAGTCGCATCTCCTCGCGAGCAAATGGCGACGATTTGGTCGCGGTTGGTAAGGTCAAGCCTGGCAACCGTCACTGCCTGCCCGAGCACCTGGGTCACGAATGGAAGGGTGAGGTTCTCTTCAAGCATGGCAAAGAACCCGCCGGTCTGTTCCGATTCGTTGTAGGCGTCGGTGGTCGCCTCCTCGATCAGTTGATCGAGGCGTTTCGTGGAGAACCTTGGTGTCCCGTTCATTCTCAGCCCCCAACATCGTTATGACTTCTTCCAGAGTCCCGCCTCAACCAGACGGCGGACCAAGGCGCCGCGCTTGCCGTGGCGCGCCATGAACAACTCCATCGCCCGATCGAAGTCCGCTCGGGAAGCGCAAAGCCTATAGGCATCGGCCAGGTCCACAAGGTCACGTTTCACTTCATCGTAGGCAGAGGCGATGCCTCGTTCGGCTCGCGCATCGGCAGCTTGCCAACACCGATCAAAATCGGTGGCCAGGGTGCGCAGGCTGGCTTCGCGCTTAGCCTGCCGCTCGGCTTCAGCCTTTTTGCGCCGCTCGGCTTCCCGCTGTTTTCTCGATTCGGCGGCGGATTTCGCCAGTTCCTGGAGTTCGGCAACCGTCCGCCGCCGCAGTTCGGGTTCGCCG
Organism: Sulfuricella sp.; assembly: GCA_023266195.1. GTDB lineage: Bacteria > Pseudomonadota > Gammaproteobacteria > Burkholderiales > Sulfuricellaceae > Sulfuricella. Next base: position 85,714 of record JAHFRP010000011.1, on the reverse strand, counting down.
ACGGGCTGCTGTTCGCGCTGCCAGGCAAGGAAGCGGGATTTCAGCCGGCGCTCGGCTTGCCGTGCGTGCCCCGTCAGGAGCAGTTTGAGCGCTGCCGTTCTTTCTGCCGTTGGAAGATCGGCGATCCAGGCATCCTGCTCCGCATCGTCCCTGGCATCGCTGTCGGACGCTTCCCTGTCGGCCAAACCGGCCGCCGTCAGCAGGTCCTGATCGATTTCCTGGAATTCGGCCAGCGACTGCTGGGCAGCGGTCAGCCGGGAAAGCCCAGGCGGCGGCGGGGGCTCGGTGGCCGCTGCGTCGACTTCGCCGGCGCTGACGCCGGCCAGCCAGCCGAGATAGAGCGGGCGCAGGTCGCCACGCAGCAGGTCGTCGCGCAATGGCACCAGCCTGCCCATCCAGCCCCGGCCATCCTCTTCGCCGAAGCGGTCGTAATTTTCGCTCTCGTTTAGTGCCCATTCGAGTATCCAGTGCGGATCCGTCCGATCGACCGTCAAGGCGGATCCGGTTTCGAAGGCCTGGAGGGTCTTTGCATCGAAAGCGTCCTTCGGCACCCGCAGGAACAACCAGCAGGCGCACCAGTTGGCAACATAAACGTGGGCATCGAAATAGCGCCGCATCCAGTCAGCCGGATCGCCTTTGAGATCGCCCCATTGGTAATCGTTGACGAAGCTGGTCGGGGTGATGATGGCGCGGGAAGAGCGCGAACGCAGCTCCGCCATTTGCTTCGGCGTCAGCGGCTGATCGATGGCGACGAATTCGTAGTATTGGTATTCGCTCACGACGATTTTCTTTCTGGCAGTGGCGTGATGCCGAGTTCGAGCACGTTCTGCCTGATCGCACCGGAGGCCGAAGTTTGACTCAACTCGATGCCCAGCCGATACCCCATGGCCCTATATCCATGCTGGCGCTTGTCCCACATTCGCAGCAACGCCGGGTGACCCGCGTCCACGAAGTCGACGACACGCACGTCGGTCTTGGCGGCGTGTTCGCGGTGCAAACGGCCAGCGTACTGCTGAAGCGTGCCCTTCCACGAAATCGGCATGGCCGGCACCAAGGTATCGAGCGGTGGATGGTCGAAACCTTCGCCGACCAGTTTTCCGGTAGCGAGCAGAACCCGAGGTGCATCGGGTGGCAGCGCTTCGAGTTCCGCGATCAATGTGGCGCGCCGCTTCTTCGATATCCGCCCGTGCAGGATGAAAGGGGCCGGCACTGCATGAAAATGATCGGCTGCTGGCCATCGCGGCGGATCGGCGTGGCGGTGAGGCCGAGCACGTATTTCGCCTTGACCCGCTTCAGAATCGCTTCGAACGACACCGCCCCGACATGGTGGCACTCGTCGACGATGACATGACCGTAGTTCTCGACCAACGGATTCACTTCGCTTTGCCGCGACAAGGACTGCATCACCGCGATATCGATCTTCCCTGTGGGTTTGGCCTTGCCGCCGCCGATTGTGCCGATCATGCCTTTGCCGATGCCAAGAAAGGGCTGCAGGCGCGCCTGCCACTGCTTGAGCAGCTCCGTTCGGTGCACCAGCACCAGAGTGTTCACACCACGGTTGGCGATCATCGCTGCCGCGGTGACCGTCTTGCCGAAGGCGGTAGGCGCGCACAGCACGCCGACGTCATGGCTCAGCATTTCCGAAACCGCCGAATGCTGATCCGGGCGCAACTTGCCAGCAAAGGTGACTTCCAGCGGCTCGCCGCCGTAGCGCTCATCACGCAGCTCGCAGCGGACGTCGTTGTCTCTCAACAACGCCTGCGCGGCATCCAGACAACCGCGTGGCAAGGCGATGTGCTGCGGATAGTTCTCGGCACAGCCGATCACGCGCGGTTTATCCCAGACCGACAGCCGCATCGCCTGCGCCTTGTAGAACTCCGGATTCTGGAACGCGGCGAGGCGGATCAAGCGGTTCGCCAGCGCCTGTGGCAACTGCGCTTTCTCGAAGTAGACGAGATTGGCCAGCGTCACAGTAAGCGACTCTGGGAGGGAAGGTCCCGACAATTTATTCGCGACCGGCATCGAACGCTGCCACGGCTTTGCCAACTCTTCTTCGTCGATGAATGTGACATCCAATGGATGCACGCCACCGGTAGCACGCAGAATGGTCGGCTCGATATCGTGCGGCGCCATCGGTCTGATGGCTGCGAGGAACGCCCATTGGTCGTCGAACGGGTGCAGTTCCGCATCGACAAATACGCTGCAACCGTTCTCACGGGGGATTTTCTGCAGCGGTAAGGCGATCAGGTTGCCGAAACCGCCCTTGGGCATCGTGTCCTGATTGGGGAACAGGCGGTCATAGGACGCGAGCTTCAATTGCCGGGTGCGCGAGCAGGTATGACTGATGATGGCCGTGCCCAAGCGGCGGACATCGCGCGCCGGCACCCGGCCAGCGAAAAATACCCAGACGTGCGCCCCCTTGCCGGACCGTGAAATCTCAAGCGCCGCCGGGGCACCGAGTTCGGTACAGGATTGCATGAAAGCCCGAGCATCTTCTTTCCATTCTGCTTCGTCGAAATCGATGGCAAGAAAATAGCAGGTGTCGTCTTCCAGCAGAGGATAGACACCGACGGTATGCTTGCCGGCAAGATGGTCGTACAGGACTGCATCCGATAGCGGAATCAGTAGTCGGCTGCCGCAGTCCCCACACTTGATGCGCGGCTTCTCGCAAACACCGGTGCGCCATTCGTTGGCGCAGGCCGGCGAGTATCCCGATTTCGCCGAAGTCTTACCTTCCCAACGGATTGGATAGACATCCGTGCGTCCCCGGAACAACCGGCGAAACAGCGCCACCTTATCATCCGTGGAAAGCCGTGAAGGTTCCGGCGTCGAAGCTAGCGGCACAGGCTCCAGTGGCGCGCGCCATTGAATGCCGTTCGCTTCCAGCAGGGCGATCAAGCGGGCATTTTCAGCCTTCAACTCCAATAACGGATCGCGCTCAATCATGGACTCAGTACCCGCCGACCATTGTCCCGGACGATAGATTTCGAATGCCGAAAGGATACGAACTTTCTGCCTGACATCCTATCGATCGCACAGTTCATTTCTCCGTGAAGGACGAATTGAACGAAATCATCGATATTTACTGCGCAGCGAATATGAACCGGAACACCACTACGAGCTACATAAGCTCGCCGAAACGTTTAAGGTTTTTATGTCGCTTTTGTTTGGTTTTACCGTCTGAAATCACACAGATATGACGGTATATGCAGACACCGAGATTTCAAAAACAAATACCGTTATGTTTACCGCCAAATCTGCGCGCTGGGTGGCGCGGCCCGCCGACAGATTACAGGCGCGAAGCCTTTCGATATCAATTGCTTACCACCGAAAATCGGCGTAATTGACAATGTGGCAGAAGTGATCGTCAAAAACCGGCAAGTCAATGATAATGATGAACAAATTATTGGCTCTTCCTATGCCGGTCACTCCCACTCGATTGTCGCCGGCGGCTTGCCGCAGATATCGTAGACCACGCGGTTGATACCGCGCACTTCGTTGATGATGCGGTTGGACACTCTTCCCAGCAGCGTGTAAGGGAGTTCAGCCCAGTGCGCCGTCATGAAATCCTGCGTTTGCACCGCCCGCAGCGCGACTACGTAATCATAAGTGCGTCCGTCGCCCATCACGCCGACCGATTTCACCGGCAGGAAAACAGCGAAGGCTTGGGAGGTTTTCTCGTACCAGCCGGAGGCGCGCAGTTCTTCGATGAAGATGGCGTCGGCGCGGCGCAGCAGTTCGGCGTATTCGACCTTGACCTCGCCGAGGATGCGTACGCCCAGGCCGGGGCCGGGGAAGGGATGGCGGTAGACCATGTCGTGCGGCAATCCCAGTGCGATGCCCAACTCGCGCACCTCGTCCTTGAACAGCTCGCGCAAGGGTTCCAGCAGCTTCAGATGCAGGGTTTCGGGCAGGCCGCCGACGTTGTGGTGGGACTTGATGGCGTGGGCTTTCTTGGTCTTCGCTCCGGCCGATTCGATCACGTCCGGATAGATGGTGCCTTGCGCCAGCCATTTGGCGTTGGGCAGCTTGGCCGACTCGCGCTGGAACACCTCGACGAATTCGCGGCCGATGATCTTGCGCTTCTGTTCCGGGTCGGTCACGCCCGCCAGGTGTTTCATGAATTCAGCGCCGGCATCGACGTGGATCACCTTGACGCCCAGATTGTCGGCGAAGGTCTTCATCACCTGCTCGGCCTCGTTCAGGCGCAGCAGGCCGTTGTCCACGAAAACGCAGGTCAGCTGAGTGCCGATGGCGCGATGCAAGAGCGCCGCCACCACCGACGAGTCCACGCCGCCCGACAGGCCGAGAATCACCTCATCGGCGCCCACTTCGGAGCGGATCCTGCCGATCGCCTCCTCGACGTAATCCGGCATGTTCCAATCGTAACCGCAGCCGCAGATGTCGTGCACGAAGCGCTCGAAAATGGCCTTGCCTTGCAGGGTGTGGGTGACTTCCGGATGAAATTGCACGCCGTAGAAACTGCGCGTTTCGTCGGCCATCCCGGCAATCGGCGTGGCGGCGTTGGAGCCGATCACCTTGAAGCCGGCCGGCATTTCGGTCACCTTGTCGCCGTGGCTCATCCACACGTCGAGCAGGCCGTGGCCTTCGTCGTTAGCGCGATCCTGAATGTCGCGCAGCAACGCCGAATGGCCTTGGGCGCGCACCTCGGCGTAGCCGAATTCGCGGTGCGAGGCGTTTTCCACCTTGCCGCCGAGCTGCGCCGCCATGGTTTGCATGCCGTAGCAGATACCGAGCACCGGCACGCCGAGCTGGAACACGGCGTCGGGCGCGCGCGGGGTTTCGTCCTCGTAGACCGAGGATGGCCCGCCGGAAAGGATGATGCCCTTGGGGTTGAAATCGCGGATGAACTGTTCGCTCACATCGTAAGGATGAAGCTCGCAGTAGACGCTGGCTTCGCGCACCCGGCGGGCGATCAGCTGGGTGTATTGGGAGCCGAAATCGAGGATGAGGATTTTTTGATGCATTTTTTAGTGCCTGTAGCGGGTAGCTTGTTGCTCGTAGCCCGGGGTTAAGAATTGTTGCGCAGTGTTTTAAGCAAGCCACGCAGCATTTTCCCTATTTCATCAGCTTGCTGAGTTATGGCCTGCAAATCGTCTTCGGCAAAATAACCCAGCCGCAGGGAAATCAGTAATTGGGTTTCCAACTCCGCCAAGGAGCCAAGCGCAATGGCCAAAAAACGAGAAAAGTCGCGGTCGGACTGACGCTCTTTCCCTTCAGCAATATTTGAAGCAATCGATACCGCTGCCCGCCGCATTTGACTTGTCAGCCCGAACTGCTCATGCCTAGGAGCCTGTCGAGCAACTGATAAACCGACACTGAAAAATCCACCGATTTTTGCCAGACATTAAGCGACCGGTAAGATTCAATCGGCATGGCTGCCAGCTACCCGCAACAAGCCACCAGCTCACTCAACGTGGTAATTCGGCGCTTCCTTGGTGATCTGCACGTCATGCACATGCGATTCCCGAATGCCCGCCGAACTGATTTCGACGAATTCGGCCTTGGCGTGCACTTCGGCGATCGACGAGCAGCCCAGATAGCCCATGCTCGATCTCACCCCGCCGATCAACTGGTGGATCACCGACAGCACGCTGCCCTTGTAGGGAACGCGGCCTTCGATGCCTTCCGGCACCAGCTTGTCGGCATTCGCCTCGGCGTCCTGGAAGTAGCGGTCCTTCGAGCCCTGCTGCATGGCGCCGAGCGAGCCCATGCCGCGATAGGATTTGTAGGAGCGACCCTGGAACAACTCGATCTCGCCCGGCGCCTCTTCGGTGCCGGCGAACAGGCCGCCCAGCATCACGCAATCGGCGCCGGCCGCCAGCGCCTTGGCGATGTCGCCGGAATAGCGCACGCCGCCGTCAGCGATCACCGGCACGCCGCTACCCTTGAGCGCCTGCACCACATTGGCGATGGCGGTAATCTGCGGCACGCCGACGCCAGCCACGATCCGGGTGGTGCAAATCGAGCCGGGGCCGATGCCGACCTTGACCGCGTCCGCACCGTAATCGGCCAACGCCAAGCCAGCCGACGCGGTGGCGATGTTGCCGCCGATCACCTGCACTTGCGGGAAATTGTCCTTTACCCATTTGACGCGGCTCAACACGCCCTGCGAATGGCCATGGGCGGTATCCACCACCACCACGTCCACGCCGGCTTCAGCCAGCAGCGCCACGCGCTCCTCTGTGCCCTCGCCCACGCCCACCGCCGCGCCGACCCGCAGCCGGCCCTGGCCGTCCTTGCACGCCAACGGATGCTCAGTGGACTTCTGGATATCCTTGACGGTGACCAACCCGCGCAATTCGAAGCTGTCGTTCACCACCAGCACGCGCTCGAGGCGATAGCGGTGCATCAGCGCCATCGCTTCTTCGCGGCTGGCGCCTTCCTTGACCGTAATCAGGCGGTCGCGCGGCGTCATGATATTCTTGATCGGCTGATCGAGGCTGGTCTCGAAGCGCAGGTCGCGGTTGGTGACGATGCCGACCACGCGGCCATCGTCCACCACCGGCAGGCCGGAGATACGATGCTGCCGGGTCAGCACCAGCACATCGCGGACGGTCATTTCCGGGGAAATCGTGATCGGATCCTTCACCACCCCGCTCTCGAAGCGCTTCACCTTCGCCACCTGCGCGGCCTGGGCAACGGATGTCATATTCTTGTGGACGATGCCGATGCCGCCCTCCTGCGCCAGGGCAATCGCCAGGCGGGCTTCGGTGACGGTATCCATCGCGGCTGACAGCAGGGGAATATTCAGGGAAATTTGACGGGTCAGCCGGGTAGAGAGACTTACGTCACGCGGCAGGACGTTGGAATGCGCGGGAACCAACAACACATCGTCGAAGGTTAGCGCTTTCTGAATAACACGCATGTTTTTATCCTTGTCACCAAAGCGCTATTATACAAGCTTCCGGCGAACTCGGTAAATGAGGTTCCTCCCTTTTTCTTAATCCCATGCGTTTCACACCGCACACACGGACCATTGACTGGCAGTAGACGAGAAGCTAAGGTTAGCGAACGACAACGCCATAACAAAGAAGGAACCCGACATGTGCAACCCGCTGATTCCAATTGCCGCCATTGTTGGCCTCTTCCTGGTTGGCGGCTGCCAGGGGGCAGCCCCAGTCAAAGCGGACGGGCCTGCGGCTGAGGCAGCCAAGCCCGCGGAACCCATGTTGACGGAAGACGCCGCGCAGGCACTGACCAAGGCCGAGGCCGACGTGAAGGCGGCAAAAGCGCAGAAATCCCTGTGGACCACGGCGGACGACGCCCTTAGGAAAGCGCAGGATGCCGCTGCCAAAGGCAACGGCACCGCCGTCCTGAAATTCTCCAAAATCGCCAGCGATCAGGCGCGCCTGGGGCTGGAGCAGAAGAACTACCCATCGACCAAATAAATAATGGAAACGACCATGCGGCCACTGTTCGTGATTGCGCTGATGCTTGCGGCAACCGCTTCGCAGGCGGGAATAACCAAGTGGGTGGATGCCGACGGCAAGGTCCACTATTCGGATGGGCCGCCCCCGGCCTCCGCAAAATCGCAACAAACGCTGAACATCAATAGCGCACCGGCCGCGGGCAATGCCATGTCCGACAGCAAAGGCGGGGCGAAAAGCCTGGCGGAAAGAGACCTGGAATCCCGCAAACGCAGGGTAGAGGCCGAAGAAACCGCCGCCAAGCAGGCCAAGGATCGGGAAGAAGCCAAGAGAAAGAAAGAAAACTGCGCCCAGGCCCGCAATCAGCTACAGGCCTTGCGGGATGGGCAACGAATGGTCAAATACGACGAAAAGGGCGAACGCGTCTATCTGGAGGACGATGCCCGCCCCAAGGCCATTGAAGAAGCGCAGCGGGCGGCGGACTCCTGGTGCAAATGATTCAGCCTTCCGGCTCGCCAACCACCGGCTTGGCCCCCTTGCCTTCCGCCGCACGCCTCTTGCGGACCTCTTTCGGGTCGGCGGTGAGCGGTCGGTAAATCTCGACCCGATCCTTGTCCCGCAGCACGGCATCAAGCCTGGTCTGCTTGCCGAAAATGCCCACCTTGGCGCTCGCCAGGTCGATTTCCGGGAAATCGGCGAGGATGCCTGATTGCTCGATGGCCAGGGAAACTGTGGCGCCCGCCTTCAACCTGACCGGGAGCGTTTCCTGCCGGTGCGGCAAGGCGTACACCACTTCAACCGAAATTTCTTCACTCATGACTCACCATAGACGACCCCGGCGCGCTGAACGAAAGCCTCGACAAAGCTGTTGGCGATATACCCGAACACCGGACTCACCAGCTTTTCCAGTATCCTGCTCGAAAATTCGTAATCCAGCCTGAACTCGATCTTGCAGGCCGCCTCATCCAGTTCGAGAAAACGCCAGCTTCCATCCAGGCGGCTGAACGGCCCATGGCGTAGCTTGATTTCAATCAGGCTCGGCTCCTGCCGGGTGTTGTCGGTGGTGAAGCTCTGCTTGACGTGGTGGTAATCGATATGGACCGTCGCCTGGAGCGCCTCGTCGCTGTGGCGCAGGACTTCCGTCCCGCCGCACCAGGGCAGGAACTGCGGGTAATCCTCGACCCGATCCACCAATACGAACATTTGCCGCGCCGAGTAAAAAACCAGCACGGATTTTTCCACTGCCGCCATCAATCCACCAGAGCCTGTTAAAATAACCTGGAATTTTACCGAGAACTCGGCCTTCATGAGCATCGCACAAAACAAAAAAGCTTTCCACGACTACTTCATCGAAGAAAAACACGAGGCCGGCATCGTGCTCGAAGGATGGGAAGTCAAGGCCATCCGCGCTGTCCGCGTGCAGCTCAAGGAAGCCTACGTGATCATCCGTAGCGGCGAACTGTTTCTCATCGGCTGCCATATCAGCCCGCTGCCCACCGCCTCCACCCACGTCCATCCCGATCCGGTGCGCACGCGCAAGCTGCTGCTGCATGCGACGGAAATCTACAAGCTGATCGGCAAGGTGGAACGCGCCGGCTATACCCTGGTGCCGCTGGACCTGCACTACACCCGCGGCCGCATCAAACTGGAAATCGGCCTGGCCAAGGGCAAGAAACAGCACGACAAGCGCGAAACGGAAAAAGACCGCGACTGGCAGCGGGAGAAACAACGGCTGATGCGGAACAAGTGATGAACCTTGAAAAAGCATTTAGCCACAGAGGACACAGAGTTCGCAGAGAAAAAAGGGCTGCAGATCTAACTGTTCTCACCCATCGGGTGAGTGTAAAAATGGTCAAAAATCCGCTTCATCTCTGTGTTCTCTGTGGCCTGAACTGAGGCTTTAAAGATGAAAATTTTCGGCTTCGCCGGTTACTCCGGCAGCGGCAAGACCACCTTGATCGAAAAGCTGATTCCGCTGTTCGTGAAAAAAGGGCTGAAGGTATCGCTGATCAAGCATACCCACCATGATTTCGACATCGACAAGCCCGGCAAGGATTCGCATCGCCACCGCGTCGCCGGCTGCGGCGAGGTGCTGGTCACCTCCGAGTTCCGCTGGGCGCTGATCCACGAACTGCGCGGCGAGGCGGAGCCGGCGCTGGAACAGCAGCTGGCGCGGCTGTCCCCCTGCGATCTGGTGCTGGTGGAAAGCTTCAAGAACGAAGCGATCCCGAAACTGGAAATCCACCGCGCCGCGACCGGGAAACCGCTCCTGCCGGCGGACCCGAATATTGTCGCCATTGCCAGCGACGTTGCAGTGGAAACCGGTCTGCCGCGATTCGATCTCGACCAGGCGGAAGAAATCGCCGAATTTATTTTGCAACAAACAGGTCTTAAGTCTCATGGATAAAAAATCGAACATGCTCAACGCCGACCAAGCGTTACAACTCCTCTTGGCCGGTGCCAAACCGCTGGCCGAAACCGAATCGGTCGCCACCGCCGAAGCCTTGAATCGCGTGCTGGCAAAAAGCCAGGCTTCCGGGGTAAACGTCCCGCCGCTGGACAACAGCGCCATGGACGGCTACGCCGTCCGAATTGCCGACATCGCCGGATCGGCCACGCTGCGCGTCGCCCAGCGCATCCCCGCCGGCACGGTCGGACAGCCGCTGGAGGCCGGCACCGCAGCGAGGATTTTCACCGGCGCGCCCATACCGCCTGGCTGCGACGCCGTGGTCATGCAGGAAAACTGTCGCGCGGAAGGCGATACCGTCACCATCGGCCAGGCACCGCGGCCGGGCGAGAATATCCGCCGCGCCGGCGAGGACATCGCCGCCGGTGCGGAAATCCTGCCCGCCGGCATCAGGCTGCGCCCGCAGGAACTGGGCCTGGCCGCGTCGGTCGGCATCGCCAGCCTGCCCGTCTTTCGCCGGCTGAAGGTCGCCGCCTTTTTCACCGGCGATGAAATCGTCATGCCAGGGCAACCGCTCCAGCCCGGACAGATCTACAACTCCAACCGCTTCGTGCTGGCCGGCCTGCTACAGGCGCTGGGCTGCGAAACCATCGATCTCGGGATCGTGCCGGACGACTTCGCCGCCACCCGAAAAGTGCTGGAACAAGCGGCCGGCTGCGCCGATCTGGTCATCACCAGCGGCGGCGTGTCGGTCGGCGAGGAAGACCACGTCAAAGCCGCGGTGGAAGCGGCTGGCGCGCTCGATTTGTGGAAAATCGCCATCAAGCCGGGCAAACCGCTGGCCTTCGGCCATGTCGGCGCAACGCCTTTCATCGGCCTGCCGGGGAATCCGGTGTCGGCCTTCGTCACGTTCTGCCTGTTCGTCCGCCCCTTCATCCTGAAAAGCCAGGGCGCGACGGCCATCGGCCCACAAACTTTCGCGTTGAAAGCGGATTTCGACTGGCCGAAGCCCGACAAGCGCCGCGAATTTCTGCGCGCCCGACTGCATATGGGCGACGACGGCTCAACCGGCGCAAGGCTATATCCGAACCAGGGCTCCGGCGTATTGACGTCCGTAACCTGGGCCGACGGCTTGATCGAAGTGCCGGAAAACACCACCATCCAGCGCGGCGAAACCGTCAAATTCCTCCCCTTTTCCGGATTGTTCAACTGATGGTTACCCTGCTCTACTTCGCCCGGCTGCGTGAAACTTTCGGCACCTCCTCGGAGCAGGCCGTGCTGCCCGACCAGGTCGGCGACGTCCGCTCGCTGACCGAATGGCTGCGGCAACGCGGCGGCGTCTGGCAGGAAGAACTCGCCGCGGCCCGCCCGGTGCGCGTCGCCGTCAACCAGGACATGGCCAGCCCGGATACGACGGTGCGCGATGGCGATGAAATCGCCTTTTTCCCGCCGGTCACCGGAGGTTGAACATGGCAGCGCGCGTACAAACCGAAGATTTCGACCTCGGCGCGGAAATCGCCAGGCTGCGCCAGGGCAACCCGGCCATCGGCGCGGTCGTCGCCTTTGTCGGTCTGGTGCGCGACCTGAACGAAAACGCTTCGGTCTCGGAAATGACCCTGGAACATTATCCCGGCATGACGGAAAAGGCATTGACCGAAATCGAGGCCGCCGCGAAAAGCCGCTGGGACATCGTCGAGACCCTGGTGATCCACCGCGTCGGCGCACTCCAGCCCACCGACCAGATCGTGCTGGTCGCGGTCGGCAGCGCTCACCGCCACGAGGCATTCGCCGCCTGCGAATTCATCATGGATTACTTGAAGACCCAGGCACCGTTCTGGAAAAAAGAACAAACGCCCCAGGGCGCGCACTGGGTGGACGCGCGCGAAAGCGACGAAACGGCGGCCCAGCGCTGGATCCCGCCACAAGCGAAGTAATGACCTCGAAACGGTTCACCCCACGTGTCACGCTGAAAGCAGACCCACGGAATGTCGTGGCGGCGATGCACTTGATAAAACACGCATACTCCACTAAAGTTCCACTAGATTTTGCCGTAATCCGTACTAACATCGGATAACTGCAAACGCGCCATAACGCGAAGGAATTACCTTGAAGATCGATATTTCAGTCAAATCGCCGGCCGGCACCGGCATTAAGGAAGCCGCTCCGCGCTCGTCCAAGGCCGGTGCGGCAGCTTCGGCTCCGAAGAATGCCTCCACGCAGGACAACGTTCAGCTCACCACGCTTTCGTCCCAGTTGCAGGCGATGGAAAGCAGCATGGACAGCGTGCCGGTGGCCAATTCCGCGCACGTCGAAGCCATCAAGCAAGCCATCAGCGAAGGACGCTTCAAGATCAATCCGGAAGCCATCGCGGACAAATTGCTTACATCTGTTAACGACTTGATCCAGAAGCAAAAAGGCTGACGTTGACCATTGCCCCCATTCAGTCCGCAGCCGACCTTGCCCAAAGTCTCGATGCCGAGCTAGGCGCGTTTCGTAACTTTGTCCTGATGCTGCAAACCGAGCAGGACGCGCTGGTTCAGGGGGAAGTCGATCGGCTGATCGACCTTGCGCGGCTCAAATCCGAGAAAGTCGTTTTACTGTCGCAGTTCGCCGAACGGCGCAGCCGCTTCCTCGTCGCGCAGGGCGTGGACCCGGCGCACGACGGTATGGAAAAATGGCTGCACCGCAACGCCGATCAGGCACGGCAGATTGGTGCGGCGTGGAGCCAGCTGCTGGAACAGGCGAAACTCGCCCAGCATCTCAACCAAACCAACGGCGTCATGATCGAAACCCGGCTCGTGCACAACCAGCAAGCACTGGCTGTCCTTAAAGCAGCAGCCAACCAGGGCAGCGGCTTATACGGCCCCGATGGCCATACCCGTTCCCTTGGATTGGGGCGTCCACTCGGTAAAGTCTGATCGGCGATTTCAGAGGAAACGCTGGATAAGTCGTCATCCCCGCAAAAGTGGGGATCCAGGCGGTTGATTTGACTGGGTTCCCGCCTTCGCGGGAACGACAAAAGCAGCCCTGATCAGTGTTTCCCTGCTTCCAACCGCGATTTCGGCTTCGGCCGGTTGATTCCCCATTGATTCAAGGTTTTCGCAACGCCGGCGGAACATTCTGGGATGCTTGGCTCGCCACCGGGATATCGATTATTTTATCCTGCTGATCAGACAGGATCATGACGGTCACGCGCCGGTTGTGCGCCCGCCCATCCGGCGTGCTGTTGCTGCCAACCGGGTGGAATTCCCCATAGCCCACCGCAACCAGACGCTCGGGCGGCACGCCGTTCTCGGCGAACAAGCGCACCACGCTGCTGGCGCGGGCAGAGGACAGCTCCCAGTTGGATGGAAAAGCCACAGTATTGATTGGAGTGGTGTCGGTGAAGCCTTCCACCTGAATATCGTTCGGCACCGCGGCCAGCACTTTCGCGACCGCCTTCAATGCCTTGATCGACCCAGCCTCCAGGCTCGCCTGCCCGGAGGCGAACAGCAGGCTGGCATTGATCTCGATGGCGATGCCATGGACGCTCTGGCTGACCTTAACCTGGCCTTCCTTCACCAGGGCCTCCATCACCTTGAGAATATCCTTGGCGATGCCCTTCATTTTTTCCGTCTGCGCCTTTTGCTGCGCCTCTATAGCCGGATCATTCTTGCGCACGAAAATCGTCTGCTTCAAGGCCACGGCCTCAAGGTTGTTGCTCGCCTGCCCCTTGCCGCCCGATATCACCAATTTCGGCGGCGGCGCTGCCGTATTGGCAGTGGTCTTGAAGGCGTTGACCAGGGAATCGCTCAGCACCCTGTATTTGCCCTCGTTCACCTGGGAAACCGAATACATCACGACAAAAAAAGCGAACAGAAGGGTGATGAAGTCGGCATAGGAAACCAGCCAACGTTCCAGATTTTCATGTTCCTCGTGTTTTTGCCTGCGCGCCATCTTGCACTAAATGATATAGCCTTGCAGCTTGGATTCGATCGCGCGCGGGTTCTCGCCGTTGGCAATGGACACCAGTCCCTCGATCAGCATTTCGCGCATCATCGCCTCTTGCTCGACAATGGATTTGAGCTTGTTGGAAATCGGCAGAAAAAAGAGGTTGGCGGAGCCCACGCCGTAAACCGTGGCGACGAACGCCACAGCGATGCCTCCGCCCAGCTTGGCCGGGTCGCTCAGGTTCTCCATGACGTGAATCAGGCCGAGCACCGCGCCCAGGATACCGATGGTAGGCGCATACCCGCCCGCTGCCTGCCACACCTTGGCCGCGTCGAAATGATGCTTCTCGTAGGTGGCGATATCAACCTCCAGCGCCTCACGGATTTTTTCCGGCTCGGCGCCATCCACCAGCATTTGCAGCCCCTTGCGGGTAAACGGATCTTGCAGTTCATCGAGCTGCGGCTCCAGCGCGAGCAATCCGCCCTTGCGGGCCATGCCGCTCCAGTGGAGCACCTGATTGATCAGGTCATGCGGTTTCACCGGTGGGGGAAAGACAACCCATCTGACCAGCCTCATGCCGTGGAAAAATATCTTGGCCGAGCTTTGCAGCATGGTGGCGCCGAACGTGCCGCCCATGACGATAACGAATGCAGTCAGTTGCATCAGGGAGCCTATGTTTCCCCCTTCCAGCAGCTGGCCGCCGATGATGGCGCCTAGCGCCAGCACGATACCGGCTATGCTGACTTTATCCATAGATCCATTCCGAATGGTGTATTCCTGCTACCTAGGAGCCTGTCGGACTTAAAGGAAATCGGCTGCAAATCCGCCTGACCGGTCCACATTTCGCCGCTTTTTTGGTCAATAGAATAACTATTGACCTGCAAAACCGGCAAAATCTGCCCTCGCCCAGCCGAATTTTCGCTTCGATTCTTCAAGTCCGACAGGCTCCTAGAAGCCTGTCGGACTTAAAGGAAATCGGCTGCAAATCATGCCATCGTTCATAGCCATCCCTTCAAGTGACTGCGCAGACGGGCCACGGCCTGGCTGTGCAACTGGCACACGCGGGACTCGCTGACGCCCAGCACCTGGCCGATTTCGCGCAAGTTCAGCTCTTCCTCGTAATACATCGCCATCATCAGCTTCTCCCGCTCCGGCAGGGCGCCAATCGCTTCGATCAGCTTGCCGCGAAATTTTCCGTCGGTCAGGATGGCGGAAGGTTCGGACGAATTATCCGCACAGTGGCGCTCGAAGAAATCGTCGTCGCCGTCGCCCCCGCCCTGCATGTCTTCATAATGCAGAAGCTGGCAGCCGCGCGCATCCAGCAAAAGCTGCTGGTATTCTTCCAGGCTCACGCGCATCTCGTCCGCCAGTTCGCGCTCGGTCGGCTCCCGGCCCAGACGCTGCTCCAGGACATTCATCGCGGTTTCCACCTGGCGCAGGCTCTTCCGCGCCGAACGCGGCAGCCAGTCGTTTTGCCGCAATTCGTCCAGCATCGCGCCGCGGATGCGCTGCGCCGCATAGGTCTCGAACTGCGCCCCCTGCGTGTCGTCGAAATTATTGATGGCTTCGAGCAGGCCCATCATCCCCACCTGGATCAGGTCGTCGACCTGCACGCTCGCCGGCAGCTTCGCCATGAGATGATAAGCGATGCGCTTGACCAGCGGGGCATGTTCCACGGCGTAGTGGTCTTTCTCTAAACCGGTTTTAGTGTACATGGCGCGATTTTATAGGCGAAATCCTTGCGCCGCCATACGGCTGCTCTGGATCAGCCGTTGCATGAACGATTCCAGGCGGCCATTCTCGCCTGCGGGGTAAGGCCACAGCTCCATGGCCTCGGCCAGGTTCCTGGCCGCCTTGGCCGATGCGGCCGCGGGAAAGGCGTCCACCACCGAACGGCAAATCTTGGCAGACTGTTTCAGCTTTTCATCGAACGGGATATGCCCCATGAAATCGAGGGACACATCGAGGAAGCGCTCGGCCACCTCGGCCATCGTGCCGAACAGTCCCTGCGCTTCCGCCTCGGTCTGCACCTTGCTGGCCAGGATGTGAAAACGGCGGATGGCGAAATTCTGGTTGAGCACCTTGATCAGGGCGTAGGCATCGGTAATCGAAGAGGGATGCGGGGAAACCACGATCACAATCTCCTGCGAGGCCAGCGAGAGCGGCAGGACGTGGCTCGCGATGCCGGCGACCGCATCAACCAGCACCACGTCCACCGCTTCGGACATCTGGCGGAAGGACTGCACCAGCCAGTCCTGATCGTCTTGCCCCAGGCCGGCCAGCACCTCCAAGCCCTTGCCGGCGGAAACGATCGCCACCCCTTCCGGGCTATGCAGCATCACCTCTTCCAGCGACTTCTCGCGCCGGATCACGTGCATCAGGTCGTAGCGCGAAGCAAGCCCCAGCTGCGCCTCCATGCCGGATTTGCCCTGCTGTTCGTCCAGCACCAGCACCCGCCGCCCGCGCTTGGCCAGCGCCGCCGCCAGGTTGACGACGACGCTGGTTTTACCGGCTCCGGTACGGCCGCTTGCCAGCGTAACGACTCGCACCGAATCCCGCTCCAGCAGCCGGCGCAGCCCTTCGGCCTGGTCCTGCAGCACATCAGCCACGGAACGCTCCCGCATCGCGCACGTTTTCGGGATAGCCGGCGGAATCCGCCGCAGCCGCCATCAACAGCGGATATTCGGTTTCCAGCGGGGTAAAGGGGGACGTTTCCAGCGGGGTTTTCAAGGCGCGGTCCACCAGGTATATCTGGTTGGCGAGATGCAAATCCTCCGGTACACGCTGTCCATTGGTGACGTAATGGAGTTGCAGCTTATTCCTGATGATCACGTCCAGCGCGGAACCGATGCTGATCGCCTCGTCGATCTTGGTCAGGATACAGCCGTCCATGCCTTCCGCCCTGTACGAGCGGACGACGTCTTCCAGGGTCCGGCCCTGGCCGTTGGCGGAAAGCAAAAGCAACCGCTTGATGCCGCGCCCGCCGCCGGACAGCAACGCCACCTGCTCGGAGAGACGGCGGTCGCGCTGGCTCATACCCACCGTGTCGATCAGGATCAAATGCTTGTTTTGCAGATCGGACAAGGTCAGCTGCATGTCGGCTTCGTCCTTGATAACGTAGACCGGCACGCCGAGGATCTTGCCGTAAATGCGCAGCTGTTCGTGCGCACCGATCCGGTAGGTATCGGTAGTGATCAAGGCCAGGCTGGCCGGGCCGTATTTCAAGGTGCAGCGCGCCGCCAGCTTGGCCACGGTGGTAGTCTTGCCGACGCCGGTCGGCCCGGTAAGGGCGTAGACCCCGCCGCGCTCGACGATGTCGTCGCCGGCCTTGGCCGCGCGCAAGTTATGCGTCAGCGCGGCCTTCAGCCAGCGCAGGCTTTTTTCCATATCGTAGCCGGCCGGGATTTTTTCCAGCAGCTGGCGCGACAGCGACGGGCTGAAACCGGCGCTCAGCATGTGGCGCATGGATTCGACGCGGGACGGTTCCTGCCGCTGCAACTCGCCCCAGGCGAAGCCGGCCAGCTGCCCTTCCAGCATGCCGCGCAGGAACTTGATTTCGCGGATGATCGCCTGGGCGGCTTCGTCCGGCAGCGATTCTTTTTCCGGCGCGGCGACCGGCTTGGTTTTTTCTTCCTGCAACCCGGCGATTTGCGCACGGGAAACCGGCGCAGGCACTGGAGCGGTGGCGACCGGCGGCAACGGCTCCCGAACCGGCCGGCGCACCGGCTCGGCGGCTGCCGGCGGACGCGGCTTGGCCATGAAGGGGGCAGAAGGCCCGCCAGCCAGCGAAGACATGTCCATGTCCGCCACGGCCATGATCTCGATGCCGCCCGCCACTTGGCGGTTGGACAGGATGATGGCATCCGCGCCCAGCGCGTCCCTGACTTGGCGCAAAGCATCGCGGGTGGTGCCGGCGTAGAACTTGCGGACGTTCATCCCCTACCCCCCAGCACGGCGGTCACTCTGATTGTTTTGGAATCGGGCACTTCGGCATGGGAAATCACCTTGAGCTGAGGCACAGCACGGCGCAGGAAGCGCGACATCAGGTTGCGCAAGGGAGCCTGCACCAGCAGTACGGCCGGCAGGCCGAGCTGCTCCTGATTCTGCACCACGGTTTGCGCCTGCGCCAGCAGGTTTTCCGCCAGCCCCGGCTCCAGCCCGGCGCCTTCCCCGCCCGAAGTCTGGGTCGCTTGCATCAGGAGGACTTCCAAGCCTGGATCCAGCGTAATCACTTGCAGTTCGTTCGCCCCAGGATAAATTTGCTGGATGATAGCACGTCCCAAGGCGACGCGAACCAGGGAAGCCAGCTCGTCGACGTTCTGCGTGCGCGGCGCGTGTTCGGCCACCGTTTCGATGATGGTGCGCATGTCGCGGATGTGGACGCCCTCTTCCAGCATGCTCTGCAACACCCGGTGAAGAGTGGACAGGGGAAGCTGCTTTGGCACCAGGTCCTCGACCAGCTTGGGCGACTCTTTTGCCAGGTGATCCAGCAGCTGCTGCACTTCCTCGCGACCGAGCAGCTCGGCACTGTGGAACTGGATGATGTTGGACAGATGGGTGGCGACGACGGTGCTGGCATCGACCACCGTATAGCCGAAGTTTTGCGCCTGTTCGCGCTGAGCCGCGTCGATCCAGACCGCCGGCAGGCCGAAGGCCGGGTCGCGCGTGGGCGTTCCGGCCAGTGTGCCCATCACCCGGCCGGGGTTGATCGCCAGATACATGCCTGCATACGCGTCACCCTGGCCCATCTCGACACCCTTCAGGGCGATGCGGTAGCCATTGGGCCTGAGCTCCAGGTTGTCGCGGATATGCACCGCCGGCACCACGAATCCCATTTCGTGGGCGAATTTCTTGCGGATGCCGCGGATGCGGCGCAGCAGCTCGCCATCCTGGTTGCGGTCCACCAAGGGAATCAGGCGATAGCCGACTTCCAGCCCGAGGATGTCCACCGGCATGACATCGTCCCAACTGACCTCCAGCGGTTCGATGGAAGTTGGCGGCGCGGTCGGAGCCTCCACCATGGCGGGCTGCAGCTCGCGCTGCCTGATGTAATAAGCGGCACCGGACAAGGTCGCGGCCAGCGTAAGGAAAGCAAAGTGGGGCATGCCCGGAATCAGTCCCATCACGCCCAGGATCGACGCGGTGATATACAGCACCAGCGGATTGCTGAACAACTGGCTGAGCAGCTGCTGGCTCAGATCCTCGTCGGTGCCGACGCGGCTCACCACGATGCCGGCCGCGGTGGAAATCACCAGGGCGGGAATTTGCGCCACCAGACCGTCGCCGATGGTGAGCAGGGTGTAGTTGTTGGCCGCGGTGGCGATATCCAGATTGTGCTGCAGCACGCCCACCGTGAGTCCGCCGATGATATTGATCAGCATGATCAGGATGCCGGCGACGGCGTCGCCGCGCACGAATTTGCTGGCACCGTCCATCGAACCGAAGAAATCCGCTTCCTGGGCGATGGCGCTGCGGCGCTTGCGCGCCTCGTCCTCGCCGATCAGGCCGGCGTTGAGGTCGGCGTCGATTGCCATCTGTTTGCCGGGCATCGCATCCAGGGTGAAGCGCGCGCTGACTTCGGCGATCCGTCCGGCGCCCTTGGTGATCACCACGAAATTGATGATCACCAGGATGATGAACACGGTGATGCCGACCGCGTAGTTGCCGCCCACCAGGAAATGGCCGAAAGCCTCGATCACCTTGCCCGCCGCGTCGGCGCCGGTATGTCCTTCGAGCAGCACCACACGGGCCGAGGCGACGTTGAGCGACAGCCGCAGCAGCGTCGTCACCAGCAGCACGGTGGGGAATACGGCGAATTCGAGCGGTTTGGTGGTATACAGGCTGACCAGCAGCACGATCATCGCCAGGGCGATATTGAAGGTGAACAGCAGGTCGAGCAGGATCGGCGGCAGCGGCAGGATCATCATGCCCAGGATCATGACGATCAGGATCGGCCCGGCCAGCTTGGTCAGGCTGATGCCGCCCAGAAGATTCATGCCTTCGGCGCGCGCGTTCAACCTAGAAACCTCAGTTGGACGGATTGGAGTGTGCGGTTTTGCGGGTGCAGGGCTAGGAGCCTGTCGGACTTAAAGGAAATCGGCTGCAAATCCGCCTGGCCGGCCCATATTTCGCCGCTTTTTTGGTCAATAGAACGACTATTGACCGGCAAAACCGGCAAAATCTGTCCTCGCCCAGCCGAATTTTCGCTTCGATTCTTCAAGTCCGACAGGCTCCTAGGCGCAACGACGCGGAATGGTTGTTCCATTCCAAGGAGTTGCAACACCGCCATGCGCCCGCAAAACCGTGCAATCCGGTCCGTAGCGCTCTCATAAAACGGGTGAACGCAAACATCACTATAAAGTTGTTTAGAACCAAGTTCATAGCCATCAAGGGAAGCGGTCAACTGAGGTTTCTAGGTTCATGCGGTGCCGCCTTCAGGATCGAGATCGGGCGGCACCGCCAGGTTCTGCGGCCGCTGCGGCGCCGCGCCGCCGGCGGTTTCATGATGGCGCAGCTGGTAAACGTAGGCCAGCACCTCGGCCACCGCGGTATACAGTGCGGCCGGGATTTCCTCGCCCAGCTCGCCGTGGCGGAACAGGGCGCGCGCCAGGGGCGGCGCCTCCAGGATCGGGATGCGATGCTCCTCGCCCAGCTCCCTGATGCGTGCCGCCACCAGCTCGGCGCCCTTGGCGACGACCGTCGGCGCCCTCATGCTTTTATCCTGGTAGCGCAGCGCGACCGCGTAATGGGTCGGGTTGGTGACGATCACGTCGGCCTTGGGCACCTCCGCCATCATGCGGCGGCGCGCCATCTCGCGCTGCATCCGGCGCACCTGCGCCTTGACCTCGGGCGAGCCCTCCATTTCCTTGTGTTCCTGGCGCACTTCCTCTTTGGTCATCTTCAGCTTGCTGGCGTGTTCCCACAACTGGAACGGCACATCGACCGCCACGATCAGGATCATCGAGCCGACGATGCTGAGGAAAGTCACGCCCATCAGGCTGCCCAGATGCGCGAGGCCTTGATTCAGCGGCTCGCCCGCCAGGCCGAACATCGCCTCCTTGTTGTGCCAGATCACCCAGAAAGCCACGCCGCCGATCAGCACCGTCTTGATCAGCGCCTTGGCCAGTTCGACCAGGCTATGGGTGGAAAACAGGCGGCCGATGCCCTTGAACGGGTCGAGGCGGCTGAAATCCGGCTGTAGCGCCTGGAACGTGAACAGCCAGCCGCTCAGCACCATCGGCGCCAGGAGGGCGGCAATCACCATCAGCAGGATAAAGGGAATGAAGTCGAAGAGGATGCTCATGGTCTGGTGCTGCAAGCGCACCAGCATCTGCAACGGGTCGAAAGCGGCATTGCGGTCAAGCGTCAGGCCGCCGCGCATCACCCCGGCCAGGCTATCCATCAGATGGGGGCTCATGGCCATCAGGCCGCCGCCGGCGGCCAGCAACACGGCAAAAGTGGAAAGTTCGCGGGAACGGGGAACCTGCCCCTTTTCGCGAGCCTGTTCTATGCGCCGTGACGACGCTGGTTCTGTTCGTTCTAAATCGCTGTCTTCTGCCATTTATCCCCCCGGCTTTTAGGGCAGCGCAGGTAGCACATCTGGTGTGCAGTTTACAGGAATCACACCAGATATAGTAGTGCCGAGGGGGAGGATTATCCAGGCATTGCGCTCCGGATCACGCAGAATTCATCACTGCGCCGACAGGTCATTCCGCCTCGTCGATCCACGCCATCTGGATGGCTTCGAGGGTTTTTTCGCTGGAGTTGTCCGGCTCGTCGCCGAAGCCTTCCAGTTCGGTCACCCAGCGATGCAGGTCGGTGAAGCGAACATAGCGGGGATCCACATCGGGAAATTTTTCGTAAAGCCCGATGGCGATGTCCATCGTATCGGTCCACTTCATGCCTAACCTCCGTCAATGGTGTTCACTGGCCAGGTTGATCGTGTACTTGGGAATTTCGATCACCAGGTCCTGGTTGCGCACGATGGCCTGGCAGGAAAGCCGCGAAGTCGGCTCCAGCCCCCATGCCTTGTCGAGCATGTCGTCCTCCAGTTCATCGGCGGAATCGAGCGATTCGTAACCTTCCCGGATCACGACGTGGCAAGTGGTGCAGGCGCAGGATTTCTCGCAGGCGTGCTCGATCTCGATGTCGTTGTCGAGCAGCGCATCGCAGATCGAAACGCCCGGCTCGACATCGATCGCGGCACCTTCCGGGCAAAGGTGTTCATGCGGTAAAACAATCAGTTGGGGCATGTCAGGCTTTCAGGTTTCAAGTTCTTCGAGTTTATGGCCGGTCAGCGCCCGCTTCACGCTCTTGTCCATGCGCCGCGCGGCGAACGTGCCGGAAATATGGTTGAGTTTTTCGATCTGGTCCTTGATCGACATATGGTTTTGCCCTTGCAGAACGTTCCGCAATTCGGCGATCCCGCCATCGATCTCGGCCCGTTCGGATGCGTTCAGCAGCGTGTCGCCGTCTTCGCCGAGCGCCGCTTCGATCGCTTCGATCAGGCGCCCGGCTTCGACTTGCTGCTCGCGCAACGCGCGCGCCTCCATGTCGGATTGCGCGTTTTCCTGCGAGGTGCGCAGCATCCGGGTGATTTCGTCGTCGGTCAGGCCGTAGGAAGGTTTCACCACTACCGAGGCTTCCACGCCGCAATTCTTTTCGCGCGCCGAAACGCTGAGCAGGCCGTCCGCATCGACCTGGAAAGTGACGCGGATACGCGCCGCCCCCGCCACCATCGGCGGAATGCCCCGCAGCTCGAACTTGGCCAGGCTGCGGCAATCGCTCACCAGTTCGCGCTCGCCCTGCACCACGTGGATGCTCATCGCGGTCTGGCCGTCCTTGTAGGTGGTGAATTCCTGGGCACGCGCCACGGGAATGGTGGAGTTGCGCGGAATGACTTTCTCCACCAGTCCGCCCATGGTTTCCAGCCCGAGCGAAAGCGGGATCACGTCGAGCAGCAGCCACTCGTCGTCCGACCGGTTGCCGGCCAGCACGTTGGCCTGGATCGCCGCGCCCAAGGCCACCACCCGGTCCGGGTCGAGGTTGTTGAGCGGTTCCTGGCCGAAAAACTTTCCGACCGCGCGCTGGATTTGCGGCATGCGCGTGGAACCGCCCACCATCACCACGCCCTTCACGTCCTCGGGCTCCAGCCCGGCGTCGCGCAACGCCTTTTTGGTGGGCGCCAGGGTCTTGTTGACCAGACTGCGGGTGATTTCGGCAAACGTCTCGGTGGTCAACAGCAGATCGACCAACTGCCCGGCGCCGAGCACGGCGGTGACGCGTACTTCGGGATGGGTCGTCAGGTCTTCCTTGGCCTCCCGCGCGCGGGTCAGGAGCAGGCGCGCATCCTGCGGCTTGAGCGCCGACAGCTTGGCCTGTTCCAGTATCCAGCAATAGATGCGGTGGTCGAAATCGTCGCCGCCCAGGGCGGAGTCGCCGTTGGTCGCGAGCACCTCGAACACGCCCTTGGACAGGCGCAGGATGGAAATATCGAAAGTGCCGCCGCCCAGGTCGTAGACGGCGTAGACGCCTTCCGCCGCGTTGTCCAGCCCGTAGGCGACCGCCGCCGCGGTGGGTTCGTTGAGCAGGCGCAGCACGTTGAGGCCGGCCAGCCGTGCCGCGTCCTTGGTGGCTTGGCGCTGCGCGTCGTCGAAATAGGCCGGCACCGTGATCACCGCACCGACCAGTTCGCCGCCCAACGCCGTCTCGGCGCGATCGCGCAACACCCGGAGGATATCGGCGGAAACTTCGACCGGGCTTTTCACCCCGGCTACGGTTTTCAACTGCACCATGCCGGGCGAATCGACGAACTGGTAGGCCGTGTTGCCGGCGTCGGGCAAGTCGCGCAGGCCGCGCCCCATGAAGCGCTTCACCGAAACGATGGTGTTGTGGGGGTCGCGGCTTTGCATCGCCTGCGCCGGATAGCCGACATCGGTGGAACCGTCGCCATGGTAGCGCACCACGGAAGGCAGCAGCGGCCGGCCGTTTTCGTCGTGCAACACCACGCTCAGGCCGCTCCTCACCGTCGCCACCAAAGAATTGGTCGTGCCCAGGTCAATGCCCACCGCCAGCCGATGCTGGTGCGGCGCGGCGCTCATGCCGGGTTCTGCGATCTGCAACAAAGCCATTATGCGTCCAACGCCTCCAGCGCGTGGTTGATTTCCTCGCGCAATTTTTCCATGAATTTAAGCTCGCGCACAACCTCCGCGGCGCGCTGGAAATTCTTGTCATTATCCAGCAACTCCGCCAGCTGCTGTTGCTGCGCCGCGATCTCGGCGCGCAGCTTGGCGCTCAAATGCTCCAGGCCGGGAACGTCTCCGGCGGCCTTGGCCTCGCCGATCGCCTCGCGCCATTCCATTTGCTGCATGAGGAAAGCGGGAGACATCGCGGTATTGGTTTCCTCGTGCAGCTCGACCCCGTTGAGATGAAGAAGGTAACGGGCTCGGCCCAGCGGCTGCTTCAGGGTCTGGTAAGCCTCATTGGCCTGGGTTGCCCACTGCATCGACAACCGCCGCTCGGCATCGCTCGCATGCGCGAACTTGTCGGGGTGCACCTGGGCCTGGATGTCGCGAAAAGCCTGTTCCAGCCGAATCGGATCGACCCGGTAAGCCGGCGCGATGCCGAACAGCTCGAAAAAGTTCTGGTTGAAATCCATATTGTTGGGCAGCTTGTAACTGGTAGCCTGTAGCGGGTAGCAAATCGGGCGCGCTACGCGCGCTTCTTAGCTACAAGCTACTAGCTACACGCTACTAGCTTGAGTCACACCCCGAAGCTTTCGCCGCAGCCGCACTGGCTCTTGATGTTGGGGTTATTGAACTTGAAGCCTTCGGTCAGCCCTTCGCGCACGAAATCGAGTTCGGTGCCGTCGAGATAGGTCAGGCTTTTCGGATCCACCAGCACCGTCACGCCGTGGCTGTCGAACCGGCTGTCGGTGTCGTTCATCTCGTCGGCGAATTCCAGGGTGTACGACATGCCGGAGCAGCCGCTGGTGCGCACGCCCAGGCGCAGTCCGACGCCCTTGCCCCGCTTGGCGATGTAGTTCTTGACGTGGGTGGCGGCTTTTTCAGTCAGGGTAACTGCCATGTTTTATTCCTCCTACTAACAAACTAACAAACTGATTAGCGGTGAACGGAAAGCGGTGAACGGAAAAAACCAACCCAACTCACCGCTTCCTGCTCACCGCTCACAACTTACCGACTCAACCCTTGCAGGCTGCGGTCTCGACCATTGCACCATGCTTCGCCTTGTAATCGGCGACGGCGGCCTTGATCGCATCTTCCGCCAGCACCGAACAGTGGATCTTCACCGGCGGCAGCGCCAGTTCCTCGGCGATCTGGGTATTCTTGATGGAAAGCGCCTCGTCCAGGGTCTTGCCCTTGACCCATTCGGTCACCAGCGAGCTCGAAGCGATCGCCGAACCGCAGCCGTAGGTCTTGAACTTGGCATCCTCGATGACGCCGTCCTTGTTCACCTTGATCTGCAGCTTCATCACGTCGCCGCAGGCCGGCGCACCCACCATGCCGGTGGCGACGCCCTCGTCTTCGCTGCCGAAGGTGCCGACGTTGCGCGGGTTTTCGTAGTGATCCAGTACTTTGGTGCTGTAAGACATTTTTTCTCTCCTCGTATTTAGCTGGCAGCTCGTAGCCAGTTGCTCGTAGCCGGTTTGCGCGCTGAGCGCGGGTCTGCTACAAGCTGCTGGCTACCGGCCACAAGCTCCTATCAATGCGCCGCCCATTTCACGGTGCTCAAATCGATCCCTTCCTTGAACATGTCCCACAGCGGCGACAGTTCGCGCAGGCGCCCGATCTTGGCTTTGACCAGATCGATGGCGTAATCGATCTCGGCCTCGGTGGTGAAGCGGCCGATGGTGAAGCGGATCGAGCTGTGCGCCAGTTCGTCGCTACGCCCCAGGGCGCGCAGGACGTAGGACGGCTCCAGGCTGGCCGAGGTGCAGGCGGAGCCGCTGGAGACCGCCAGATCGCGGATCGCCATGATCAGCGATTCGCCTTCGACGAAGCTGAAGCTGATGTTGAGATTATGCGGCACGCGGTTTTCCATGTCGCCATTGACGTGCACTTCCTCGATTTGCGACAGCCCGGCGTAGAGCCGGTCGCGCAGGGCGCGGACGTGTTCGTTCTCGGCGGCCATCTCTTCCCGCGCGATGCGGAAGGCTTCGCCCATGCCGACGATCTGGTGCGTCGCCAGCGTGCCCGAGCGCATGCCCCGCTCATGTCCGCCGCCGTGCATCTGCGCCTCCAGGCGCACGCGCGGCTTTCTTCTCACATACAGCGCGCCGATACCTTTCGGCCCGTAGGTTTTGTGCGCGGAGAAGGACATCAGATCGACCTTCAGCTTGGACAGGTCGATGGCGACCTTGCCGGTGGCCTGAGCGGCATCGACATGGAAAATGATTCCCCGCGCGCGGCAGATTTCCCCCATCGCCGCGATATCCTGCACCACGCCGATCTCGTTGTTGACCAGCATGACCGAAACGACGATGGTGTCGGGGCGCAGGGCGGCGGTAAATTGGTCGATGTCCACCAGCCCGTTCGGTTCGGGCTTGAGATAAGTGGCTTCGAAGCCTTCGCTTTCGAGATGGCGCACAGTGTCGAGCACGGCCTTGTGCTCCGTCATCACGGTGACGATGTGCTTGCCCTTGCCCTGGTAGAAATGCGCGGCGCCCTTGATCGCGAGGTTGTTCGATTCGGTCGCGCCCGAGGTCCACACGATTTCCTTGGGATCGGCGTTGACCAGCGCGGCGACCTGCTCGCGCGCTTCTTCCACCGCCTTTTCCGCATCCCAGCCGAATTCGTGGGAACGGCTCGCCGGGTTGCCGAATTTCTCGGTCAGGTAGGGAATCATTTGCTCCGCCACCCGCGGGTCCACCGGGGTGGTGGCGGAATAATCCAGATAGATCGGGGTCTTGACCATTTGTTGTTTCTCCAATTTCCAAATTACCTGCTGGCGGCCGGCCAACACGACCCGCCGACATGTGCGGCTGAAACCGTCATGCCGCAACCGCCGCCATCTTTTTCAACTTCAAAATCTCGTTCCGCAGGGCCAGCAGGAATTGCTCGACCTGGCCCATGCCGTTGCTCCATCCCAGGCTGACGCGTACCGCGCCGCGCGCCAGTTCGCGCTCCACGCCCATCGCCAGCAGCACCGGGCTCGCCTCCGCGGCGCCGCTGGAACAGGCCGCCCCGCTCGCCACCGCGAAACCGGCGCGGTCCAGCGCCATCACCAGGGTCTCGCCGTCGATCCCCGGCACGGCGAAGTAGCTGGTATTGGGCAGGCGCCGCGCGCCGTCGCCGAACACCGTCGCTCCCAGCTCGCGCAGCCCTTGGTCGAGGCGCTCCCGCATCGGCCGCGCCTGCGCCGCGAATTCCTCCAGCCGACGCGCCGCCAGTTCGCAGGCGGCGCCGAAGCCGACGATCGCCGCCACGTTTTCCGTGCCCGCGCGCAAACCCCGCTCGTGCCCGCCGCCGGTGATCTGCGGCTTGATGTCCAGGCGCTTGTCGAGAACCAGCGCGCCGATGCCTTTCGGGCCATAAACCTTGTGCGCGGAAAGCGTCATCGCATGCACATTCAAATCGGCGAAGCCAACCGCCATCTTGCCCAGCGCCTGCACCGCATCGGTATGCACCAGCGCGCCCGCACCGCGCGCCTTTTCCGCCACCGCCGCGACGTCCTGCACCACGCCGGTCTCGTTGTTCGCCAGCATCACCGACACCAGCCGGGTCGGCTCGCGCAGCGCATCGTCCAGGTCCGCCATGTCCAGCCTGCCGGTGCGGTCGACTGTCAGCTTCCTGAGCCTCCAGCCCTGTTCGAGCAATTCTTGTGCCGGCTTCGTCACGCACGGGTGCTCCACCGCGCTCACCGCGATCTGGCCGGGCTTGAGGCGGGCCGCGGCGCCCCGGATCAGCAGATTGTTGCCTTCGGTTCCGCCACTGACAAACGAGACCTGTGTAGGATATGCGCCAATTGCGTGCGCCACCTGTTCGCGGGCGGCATCGACCGCGCGGCGCGCTTCGCGGCCGAACGCATGACGGCTCGAAGGGTTGCCGTAATGCTCCCGGAAATACGGCAGCATCGCCGCCAGCACGCGCTCGTCGAGCGGCGTGGTGGCGTTATGGTCAAAGTACGCTGGCGACATCCGCCTTCGCCACGCCGCGCCGCCGCTGGGCAGGTTTCATATCGGGCAGCTGAGCCACCCCCACGCCGCGCTGCTTCGCCACCAGATGGGACAGCTTGACGGAAGCCAGGTATTCGTAAATCTTCGCGTTGAGAGTGATCCACAATTCATGGGTCATGCATTCGTGTTCGTCGTGGCAATTACCCAGCCCGCCGCACTGGGTCGCATCGAGCGGCTCGTCCACCGCCTTGATGATATCGGCAACCGCGACCTCGTCCAGGCTCTTGGCCAGATAATAACCGCCACCCGGCCCGCGCACGCTTTCCACCAGCGCATGGCGGCGCAGCTTGCCGAACAGCTGCTCCAGATAAGACAGGGAAATTTTCTGACGCTCGCTGATGCCGGCCAGAGTCACCGGCCCTTCACCCTGGCGCAGGGCCAGATCCAGCATCGCGGTTACGGCAAACCGTCCTTTGGTCGTCAATCGCATGGTTATGCTTCCTTCCCATTTTAAGTTACGCAGCAACTATAGCAATACTATACTGTTTTAGTCAACTATTTTATTCAGGTAGCCGGCGTCGAATGCATCCTGGGCCGGAACCGGCGGCTCGGCCTCGATGCCCATTTTCTTCAGTTGGGCGATGAGCTGCTCGATGCGCTGGTCCATCACCACGGTGTGGTCGAGCAAGCCGTGGATCGCCTTGATCACCGGGTCGTTCATGTCGGCGCTGATGGCGTAGGCGGAAAATCCCATTTTCCGGGCCTTGTCCTCGCGCGCCTCGGCGGTCGAATCCAGGATGCGCGCCGGGATGCCCACTGCGGTCGCGCCCGCCGGCACATCCTTCACCACCACCGCGTTGGAGCCCACCTTGGCGCCGTCCCCCAGGAAAATCGGGCCGAGGATCTTGGCGCCGGCGCCGATCACCACGCCCTTGCCCAGCGTGGGATGGCGCTTGCCCTTATTCCACGACGTGCCGCCCAGCGTGACGCCGTGGTACAGCGTGCAATCGTCGCCGATCTCGGCCGTCTCGCCGACCACCACGCCCATGCCGTGATCGATGAACACCCGCCGCCCGATGGTCGCGCCGGGATGAATCTCGATGCCGGTAAACCAGCGCCCCAGATAAGACACGAAGCGCGCCAGCCACTTCAGCCGCCAGCGCCACAGGCGCTGCGACAGGCGATGCACCAGCAAGGCGTGCAGGCCCGGATAGGTGGTCAGCACTTCCCAGGTGGTGCGCGCCGCCGGATCCCGCTCGAACACGACAGCTATGTTTTCACGCAAACGCTCGAACATTGGTCTTTACCGAAAATATAAGCGAAATATTATATTCCAGACTCCTTTACTCAACTATGGATTTTTCCGGATTTTTCTACTTTTTGCTGAATTTTTCCACGGAAGTCAAAATCCCGCGCAGGATATCGACCTCGACTTTTTCCAGGCGCGCCCGCGCGAACAGCCTGCGCAGACGCTGCATCAGGCGCCCGGGGCTGGCCGGATTGAGGAATTCGGTAGCGATCATGGCTCGCTCCAGATGCCCGTAGAAATTCTCCACCTCCTCGAAACTCGCCGCCTCCATCGCCTTCGCGGCCGGCAGCGCGGCCTCGTCGAGCCACGCCATGCGCAGCTCGTAGGCCAGAATCTGCACCGCAGCGGCCAGGTTCAGCGACGAAAACTCCGGGTTGGCGGCGATCGTGGCGAGCAGCTGGCACTTGTCCAGCTCGGCGTTTGACAGCCCCGACATCTCGGTGCCGAACACCAGCGCCACTTCGCCCTGGGCCGCGAACTCGAGCATGCGCGAAGCCGCCCCGCGCGCCGGCAGCATTTCGTGGGACAGATCGCGCCGCCGCGCCGTCACCGCCACCGCGAGCGAAGTGCCGGCCAGGGCCTCGTCCAGCGTGGCGCAAACCACGGCATTGTCCAGCACGTCCGATGCGCCGGCCGCGCGCGCGACCGCCGCCGGATCGGGAAAACACTTGGGGTTGACCAGGTAAAGCCGGCTCAAACCCATCGTCCTGATCGCCCGCGCCGCCGCGCCGATATTACCCGGATGGCTGGGGTGGCTGAGCACGACGCGGACATTATTCAGGATATCGGGTTTATTCATTGCGGAATTACCTTTAAAATAGCGACTTGGCGCTCGCCGCCCCGCTCTTCGAAACTGTTTTAAAAAATGTAGCGAGCGGCTGTGAGGCGGGGGAGGCCGGAGCAGAGGAACCGGAATGTACATCAAGTACATGGGGATTCCGAGCACCGCCCGACCCCGCATCGCGGCCGCGCAGCAATTTTTTAAACAGCTTCTTAATTTTTTCAGGATAACCCATGCATCCCATGCTCAACACCGCGGTCAAGGCCGCGCGTCGCGCCGGCCAGATCATCAACCGCGCCTCCCTCAACCTGGACAAGCTCACGGTCACGCACAAAAACCACAACGATTTCGTCAGCGAAGTGGACCGCGACGCCGAAGATGCGATCAAGGGAATCCTGCTCGATGCCTACCCAAAACACGCGATTTTAGCAGAAGAAAGCGGCGCTCAGGGCGACTCGGAATTCCAGTGGATCATCGACCCGCTCGACGGCACCACCAACTTTCTCCATGGTTTCCCGCAATATGCGGTATCGATCGCGCTGCAGCACAAGGGCGTGCTGAACCATGCCGTGATCTACGACCCCTGCCGCAACGACCTGTTCACCGCCACGCGCGGCGGCGGCGCCTTCCTCAACGACCGCCGCATCCGCGTCAGCCGGCGCGAACAGCTCGGCGACGCCCTGGTCGGCACCGGCTTTCCGTACTACGACTTCAGCTACATCGACGCCTACATGGGCATTTTCCGCGACCTGATGCAAAAGACCGCCGGACTGCGCCGCCCCGGCTCGGCCGCGCTCGACCTCGCCTACTGCGCCGCCGGCCGCTTCGACGGCTTCTGGGAGTTCAACCTCAAGCCCTGGGACATCGCCGCCGGCGCGCTGCTGGTGCAGGAAGCCGGCGGACTGGTGGGCGATTTCCAGGGTGAATCCGGCTATATGCAAAGCGGCAACATCATCGCCGGCAACCCGCGCATTTTCGGCCAGATGCTGCAGGTCATCGCCCCGCATTTAGCCAAACAGAAATAGCGTAGGTCGGGCACCCCGTGCCCGACATGGCGGGCAGAGCCCGCTCTACCATTATCCGGCGGGACTGGTCGGGCATGTGCCCGTACCCGACAAATTCCGATCAAATCGTCGGGCACAGGGTGCCCGACCTACACCCTCCCACGGTGTCCTATACTGAGGACACGGCAGCCGGACGACCCGGCCTGCCGCCACGTGAGGAGTCCCATGGCACAGTTCAGCAAGCCTTCCATTTACGTCAAAAGCATTTGTTTTCCCTCTACCCTGGAAACAGCGGCTGGTAGATGCGAATTCATTCGCGCCGTCAACCGGTTTCGTGCGAACGAATTCGCACCTACAGAGCGGCCGGGGCAAGCGGCATGAGCGGGCTGTGCGGCTGGTGGGGAAAGCACCGAAGCGAGGCCGACAACCTCCGCCTGGTCGAAGCCATGGCGGCCCCTCTACGCCGCCATGAAGAACGGATCGCCGCATTGTCCGAAGAACATGGCGGGCTGGCCGGCAGCGGGCGCTGCGACACGTACCGGGACGACCGGGTGATGGCGGCGGTATTCGGGTCGGCCCGGTGCGCGGCGCCGATTTCCGGCGGCGCCGGGCAGCTCGCCCGCTTCGTCGCCGAAGGCTACCTCGAAACCGGCCCGGACATCCTCCGCGCCCTGGGCGGCTCGTTCGCGGTAGCGCTGGTGTACGCGGACGAAGTGTTTTTGGCGATCGACCGCATGGGGATTTCGTCGCTGACTTACCTGCAACGGAAAAGCAGCCTGATTTTCGGCTCCAGCGCCGACGCGCTCAACGTCCATCCGCTGGCCGCGCCCGAGATCGACCCCCAGGGCATTTTCAATTACCTCTATTTCCACATGGTTCCCGGCCCCGGCACGATCTACCGCGGGCAGCAGCGGCTGCTGCCCGGCAGCTGGCTGCGATTCAAAAACGGACGGATCAGCACCGGGCGCTATTGGGAAATGACGTTCAGCGAAGGGGAAAACCTCGGCTTCGCCGCCCTGAAGGAGGAATTCGTCGCCCTGCTGCGCAAGGCGGTCGGCGCTTCGGCGCAAGAAACGCAGATGAACCGACCAGTGGGCGCCTTTCTCAGCGGCGGCACCGACAGCTCCACGGTTTCCGGCATGCTCGGCACGCTTACCGGCAAACCCGCCCGCACCTACTCCATCGGCTTCGACGCCGAAGGTTACAACGAAATGGCCTACGCCCGCCTGGCGGCGGACCATTTCGGCAGCGACCTGCACGATTATTACGTCACGCCGGAGGACGTGGTCGGCGCGGCAAGGGACGTCGCCGCCGCGTACGACGCCCCTTTCGGCAACGCCTCGGCCGTGCCGGCCTACTACTGCGCCCGGCTGGCGAAAAACGACGGCGTCGGGCTGATGCTGGCCGGGGACGGCGGCGACGAACTGTTCGGCGGCAATTCGCGCTACGCGAAACAGCGGATCTTCTCGCTTTATGGCGCCCTGCCGGCGGGCGTGCGCAAGGCACTGATCGAGCCCATCCTCTATGCGCTGCCGGGCGGCAGCTGGATTACCCCGCTGCGCAAGGCTCGCAGCTACGTGGAGCAAGCTTCGCAACCCATGCCCGAACGGACCGAAGCCTACAACCTGCTCACCCGCCTGGGCGTCGCCCGCGTGTGCGAGCCGGAGTTCCTGGCCCAGGTGGACCCCGGCCAGCCCATTGCCCTGCTCGCCGGGCAATGGAACAACGCCCGCGCCGGCACCCAGATCAACCGGATGCTGGCGCTCGATCTGAGATTCACCCTGGCCGACAACGACCTCCCCAAGGTCGGCCGGATGTGCGAACTGGCCGGCGTCGAGGTCGCCTATCCCCTGCTCGACGACGAAATCGTCGCCTTCTCCGCCCGCCTCGCCCCTCATCTCAAGCTCAAGGGAACGAAGCTGCGCTACTTCTTCAAACAGGCGCTGCGCGACTTCCTGCCGCAGGAAATCATCGACAAGAAAAAGCACGGCTTCGGCCTGCCGTTCGGCTTGTGGATGCAGACTCATCGGGGCCTGCGCGAAATGGCCTACGACAGCCTGGCAAGCCTCAAGCCGCGCGGCATCGTCCGGCCGGGATTCGTGGACGAGCTGATCGACACCCATCGCAACGGACATGCGGAGTATTACGGAACGCTGATCTGGGTGTTGATGATGCTGGAGTTGTGGTACGAAAGGAAACCGGCGGGGATGGCGGCACAGTAGAGGATTGGATTTGTGCCATTGCGGATCCGGCTTTAGCGTGAAATTCGCGAACAGGCGGATTCCAACAGGGTGTTGAAAAACGCCCCTCTCGCCACGTTTTTTCAACACCCCGCTCATGCCCCTTGTTCGACCCAGAGGCGGCGGTTGTCGCTCCACAAACAGGCACCGTTACCGCGCTCGCCGGATATGTACTATACATAGAGGAACGCGGCGTCTATCGATCAGGCATGCGAGACCGAACAAGGAAACGGGGGATTATGGGCGCGTCCGAGCTCTATAACGGGAAAAGGAAACAAATCGGCCAGACGTTGCGGCAGATGGGCTGGCTCGATACTGGCCTTTACGCGCTCGACCGGTTGCTGAACAAGGTTTCGAAGGGGGGCACGCGTTTATACAAGTATTACCTGGTCGCGCAGCCGGTGGCGAAGGCCTCCCTGCTGCCGCCGGGCCGGGGCGCGCAAATACAAGTTCGGCCGATTGGCGCGCAAGACGCCGGCGCCAAACAATTTCCCCGCCCCGCCGCCGCGATCGAGGCGCGGTATGCGCAAGGCGCGCGCTGTCTGGCCGCCTTCAGGGATGATCGATTCATCGGCTATTTGTGGCTGAGTCTGGACGGCTACCAGGAGGACGAGGTGCGCGCCCGCTTTACGCCGGCGCCCGGCGCCGCCTGGGATTTCGACGTCTACGTGGCGCCCGACTGTCGCCTCGGCTTCGCCTTTCTGCGCCTGTGGGACGAGGCGAACCGCCTCCTCGCCGACAACGACATCCGCTGGTCGTGCAGCCGGATTTCCGCCTTCAACGCCGGTTCGCGCGATGTCCATGCGCGCCTGGGAACGGTGTCCCTGGGCAGTGCGGTTTTCCTGCGCGCGGGCCGGTGGCAGGCCATGCTCGCCACCCTGCCGCCATATTTTCACCTGTCCCCCCACCCCGCCGCATTTCCCGAATTCCGCCTCGACGCCGGGAAATCGGGCGAGCCCGTCTCGCCCCGCGGCGCATAACCAACGGAGCGATCATGCAGCATCTCGAAGCAGTAAAAACCATCCTGTCCGACGTATTGAGCCTCGGCGAACACAAGCATTCCCTCAAGGAGGATTCCGCCTTGCTGGGGAGCATCCCGGAGCTGGATTCGATGGCGGTCGTCAACGTGATCACCGCGCTGGAAGAACACTTCGGCGTGACCGTTGACGACGACGAAATCAGCGCCGCGACCTTCGAGAGCCTGGGAAGCCTGACCCGCTTCTTCGGCCAGAAATTGGCTGGATGATCGTTCTTGTGGGTGCGAATTCATTCGCACAATCCATCGCCTATGTGCGAATGAATTCGCACCTACAGCCCAGCGCAGACACGCTGGAACATATGGACATTTCACGCCGACGGCGTTTTTTATGACAAGAGAACACCCGCCCGCCGAGGCGTTCTTCCTGGACGCCGCGCCAGGAACACGTTTTTGCATGTACCACGCGCCCCATGCGGATAAGAGGCGGGCTGGGGCATTCATCTACGTCCACCCGTTCGGCGACGAAATGAACAAGTCCCGGCGCATGGCGGCGTTGCAGGCGAGGATTTTTTCCGCCATGGGTTTCGGCGTGCTGCAGATGGACCTTTTCGGCTGCGGCGACAGCAGCGGCGAATTCTCCGAAGCGCGCTGGGATATCTGGAAACAGGACCTGGCCGTTGCGCGGGAATGGCTGGAAGACCGCGCCCCAGGGCCGATCGGCCTGTGGGGGCTGCGGCTGGGGGCGCTGCTCGCGCTGGATTTCGTCGGCGGCACGGAGCGCGCCATCGACCAGGTCGTCCTGTGGCAACCGGTGATTGGCGGCGCATCTTTTCTGACCCGGTTTTTGCGCCTGCGCCTGGCCAACGAAATGCTCGCCGGAGACACGGAAAAACCCGCGGGAACCCAGGCCATGCGCGGCGCCCTGGCCGCCGGCGAAACCCTCGAAGTGGCCGGCTACGCATTGACGCCCGACCTGGCAGCCGCCATCGACCGCCTGAGCGCGGCCGAGCTTGCGCCGACGACATGCCCGGTCCACTGGCTCGAAATCGTGCCCGAAGCGGGCCGTTCCATACCGCCGGCGGCGGCACGAGTGGCGGACGCCTGGGCGCAATGCGGGACCGATTTGCGAATACAGGCGATACCCGGCCCGCCGTTCTGGGCAACCCAGGAAATCTCGGAATGTCCTGGGCTGGTAGCCGCTACGGCGGGGCTTTTCGCCCTGGCGGCGCCATGAACTTCACGGAACGCGCCACCGCCTTCTCCTGCCGCGATTCCTGGCTGTATGGAATTGTGAGCCTGCCCGAGCAGGCAATTTCCCGAGGCGTGCTGATCGTGGTCGGCGGGCCGCAGTATCGGGCGGGGAGCCACCGCCAGTTCACGCTGCTGGCCCGCCACCTCGCGGCCCACGGCGTCGCCGCGATGCGCTTCGACTACCGCGGCATGGGCGACGGCGAAGGCGACGCGCGGACCTTCGAGGCGGTGGACGACGACATTCGCCATGCGATAGACCGATTTTTCGCGGAGGTTCCCGCCCTTCGGGAAGCAGCGATCTGGGGGCTGTGCGATGCCGCGTCGGCCGCCATTTTCTATGCCGCGCAGGATCGCCGCGTAACCGGCCTGGTATTGCTGAATCCCTGGATCAGGACGGAAGCCGGGATCGCCAAGGCCACGCTGAAACATTACTACCTGGCCCGCCTGTTCGAGCCCGAGCTGTGGGACAAGATACGCCACGGCCGCTTCGATTACGCCGCGGCCGCCCGCTCCCTGGCCGGACTGGTCGGCAAGGTCTTGCCGACGATCAAGCAGGCCGCACCGGCCGAACCGTGCGGTCCAAGTCCCCTGCCGGAACGGATGTTCCATGGCCTCAGCCGCTTCAAGGGAAGGACGCTCCTGATCATGAGCGGCAACGACCTCACCGCGCGCGAGTTTTCCGACCTGACCAGCGCGTCCTCCAAATGGCGGAAGCTGCTGAATTCCCCCGGCGTAACCCGCCGCGACTTGCCGGAAGCCAACCACACTTTCTCCCGGCGCGAATGGCGCGACCAGGTAGCCGACTGGACCAGCGACTGGGTGCGATCATGGTGATCGCATGTCATTTTTCATCGTCGGGGAGAGCGCCGGCAAATCCAGAAGGTTCAGGCATGCAAAGCCGTGCGACCATTCTTGAACAGGCAACGGGGAGATCATGATGTGGTTTTTGACCGACTATACTCAGCCAAGGGGATGAACACCACCACGAGGAGATGCCATGAATTTCATTTCAGCCATTGCCGCGGCAACGATCGTTGCCGTGTCAGCAAATCTTCAGGCGGCCGAAATTTGCGGAGCTTTGGGGGAGACCTACGGCGATTACCGAAACAGCGACAACAAGGGCATGCTAGAGCTTGTCGAACGGTTCCATTTCACTCGTGATGTGGAAAACCTGGTCAAAGGCAACACGGCATACATCGGGGGGGATCTTTCCTACACGCTGTATCGCTTCCCGAATCACCATCGTGCCTTGATGTCCATGGCGAAACTGGCTCTAAGGGAAAAATCCCCACGTGCAAGCAATGCGTCCTACTCGGTCCAATGCTATTTCGACCGAGCTTTTCGCTTTATGCCTGACGACGGCGTGGCGCACATGATTTACGGCATTTACCTGTCCAAATTGGGCAATCCTGCCAGCAAAGCCGCGGTAACCGAGCAATTCAACGAGGCAATCCGGCTGGAGCCGGACAACGCCAACATCAACTACAACCTCGGCCTGATCTATTTCCAGGAAAAGGATTACGAGCACGCAAGAACCTACGCAAAAAAAGCTTACGAACTGGGATTTCCCTTGTCCGGCCTCAAGGACAAATTGACCGCAGCGGGGAAGTGGGCCGAGTAGGGCGGGCACCCCGTGCCCGACGGTTTATTGGTGGGCAATTTATGAAATTTGTCGGGCACGGGGTGCGCGACCTACCCGTCCATCGACCCGTCGATCCAACACAATAACGAACAGGTTATACAAATGGCCGCTTTGATTCACGAATTCATTTTCCGCTCCGCCGACCGCACTCCGAACGAAGAAGCGTTGACCTACAGGGAACGACGGCTGGACTACGCCGCCTTGGCCGGGGAAGTCGAATCGACGGCGGCTGCGATGCTGGCGCTGGGCCTCGGCCGCGGCGAGCGGGTGGCGGTCTGGCTTGAAAAACGGGTGGAAACGGTGGCGGCCCTGTTCGGAGCCGCCGCTGCGGGTGGGGTGTTCGTGCCGGTCAATCCGCTGCTCAAGCCGGAACAGGTCGCCTACATCCTGGGCGACTGCAACGTGCGGATACTGGTGACCTCGGCCGATCGGCTCAGGCTGCTGGCCGCCGTCCTGCCGCAATGCCCCGACCTCCGCACCGTGGTGGCGGCGGGCCCGGCGGATTCGCTGCCAGCCATTCCGGGCGTGGAGATCGTGCTCTGGGACGAAGCGGCCGCTGCCGCCGGAACGGCCCGGCCGCACCGCGCCATCGACAGCGACATGGCCGCGATTCTCTACACCTCCGGCAGCACCGGCCGGCCCAAGGGCGTGGTGCTGTCCCACCGCAACATGGTGGCCGGGGCGAAGAGCGTGGCCGGCTACCTGGAAAACACGCCGGACGACCGGATTCTCGCCGTACTGCCGCTGAGCTTCGACTACGGCCTCAGCCAGCTCACCACCGCGTTCCACACCGGGGCCGCCGCCGTCCTGATGAATTACCTGCTGCCGCGGGACATCGTCAAGGCGGTCGAGGATGCGCGCATCACCGGCCTGGCGGCGGTGCCGCCGCTGTGGATCCAGCTGGCCCAGCTGCGCTGGCCGGAGGATGCGCCGCTGCGCTACATCACCAATTCCGGCGGGGCGATGCAGCGAACCACGCTCGACGTGCTGCGCGGCGCGCTGCCCAGGACCAAGGTGTACCTGATGTACGGCCTGACCGAAGCGTTCCGCTCCACCTTCCTGCCGCCGGCCGAGCTGGACCGGCGCCCGGATTCGATGGGGAAAGCCATCCCCAACGCCGAGGTGCTGGTGCTGCGCGCGGACGGCACGCCCTGCGCGCCCGGCGAACCGGGAGAGCTGGTGCATCGCGGCGCGCTGGTATCGATGGGCTACTGGAACGACCCGGAGAAGACCGCCGAACGCTTCAAGCCGGTGTCGCCAGCCCACCCCGGCCTGCCGATTCCGGAACTGGCGGTCTGGTCGGGCGACACCGTGCGCATGGACGACGAGGGCTATCTCTACTTCATCAGCCGCAAGGACGAAATGATCAAGACCTCGGGCTATCGGGTCAGCCCCTCCGAGGTGGAAGAAGTCGTCTATGCCACCGGGCAGGTCAACGAGGCCGCCGCCATCGGCGTTCCCCACCCCGAGCTCGGCCAGGCCATCGTCGTGGCCGCGACTCCGCGCAACGGCGCCGAGTTCGATGCCGAAACGCTGCTGGCGGCGTGCCGGCCCCACCTCCCCGCCTACATGCTGCCCGCCCGGATCGAGATCCGGCAAGGCAGCCTGCCGCGCAACCCCAACGGCAAGATCGACCGCAAGCTGCTGGCCCAGGAACTTCAGGATGCATTCACGGGAGCGGCAAAATGAAACAGATCGATAGCCTTTTCGCGGCCAATAAGTTTTTGCAGTTGGAACAGAGGTTGCCAGCATGAACCATCCGCGCCCGACGCACGCCCCGCTGACTCAGTTCCCGGTGTGCGACGACTGCCTCCAGATCGGCGGCATGCCGCTGACCAGGCTGGCGCAGCGGGTGGGCAGCACGCCGTTTTACGCCTACGACCGCCAGCGGATCGCGGATCGCGTCGCCTTGCTGCGGCGCCATCTGCCCGCCGAAGTGCACCTCCATTACGCGATGAAGGCCAACCCGATGCCGGCCTTGGTGCAGCTGATGGCGGGCCTGGTGGACGGATTCGACGTGGCGTCCGGCGGGGAGCTGAAAGTCGCCCTGGATACCCCGATGCCGCCGCACCGGATCAGCTTCGCCGGGCCTGGCAAGAGCGACGGCGAACTTTCCCGCGCCATCGCCGCGGGCGTGGTCGTCAACATGGAATCCGCCCAGGAAACCGAGCGCATCGCGGCACTGGGCGGACACCTGGGCGTGCGTCCCAGGGTTGCGGTCCGCGTCAACCCGGATTTCGAGCTCAAGTCCTCCGGCATGAAAATGGGCGGCGGACCGAAGCAGTTCGGGGTGGACGCCGAGCTGGTGCCCGACCTGCTGGATCGGATCGGCGTGCTGGGCCTGGATTTCCAGGGATTCCACATTTTCAGCGGATCGCAGAACCTGAAGGCCGGCGCCATCGAGGAGGCGCACGAAAAAACCTTGCAGCTGGCGATGCGCCTGGCCCGGCACACCCCGTCCCCGGTGCGCCTGCTCAACATCGGCGGCGGCTTCGGCGTGCCCTATTTTCCGGGCGAGGAGCCGCTGGGGCTGGCCATCGTCGGCCAAAACCTGCTGCGGCTGCTGCCGGAACTGAGGAAACGCCTTCCCGAAGCCCAGGTCGTGATCGAACTCGGCCGCTACCTGGCGGCCGAAGCCGGCATCTACGTATGCCGCGTGCTGGAGCGAAAAATTTCGCGCGGACAAGTGTTCCTGGTGACCGACGGCGGGCTGCACCACCACCTCGCCGCCTCCGGCAATTTCGGCCAGGTGATCCGGAAGAATTACCCCGTCGTCGTCGGCAACAAAGTGGAAAGCGGCGAGCGGGAAACCGCCTCGGTGGTCGGGCCGCTTTGCACGCCGCTGGATGTGCTGGCTGACCAGATGGAAATGGCCAGGGCTGAGCCCGGCGACCTGGTCGTCGTATTCCAGTCCGGCGCCTACGGGCTGACCGCGAGCCCGACCGCGTTCCTCGGCCATCCGGCCCCGCTGGAGGTGCTGGTTTGACGTAGGTCGGGCACCCCGTGCCCGACAAACCAAGACGATTCACCCACAATCGTCGGGCACCCGATGCCCGACCCACGCGACACGGAGAATAACCCATGACCTCCTATGTTTGCCCGGATTGCAAGACGCCGCTCGTCGATCTGCATTGCGCGCCGTGCGCCCACCAATTCGCCCGGTCCAGGGGATTCCCGGTGCTGCTGCCGAACGACGCGCGGTTTCAGTCGTCGCGGAAACTCGTCGAGACCTACGATTCGATTTATGCCGAGCACACGAACGTCTGGGAGAACCAGGGCCGCACGCCGGAATTCATCCGCTTTTTCGCCGGGCTGCTGGCCCGGTTTTCGCCGCGGCGCCTGCTCGAGGTCGGCTGCGGCGAAGGCGTGCTGCTGGCCGCCGTCGCGGCGGGCGAAAAGCACGGCACGGAGCTGTCCGTCCAGGCGCTCGAAAAGACCCTGAAACAAACGCCGGCACGGCTCGCCATCGCGCTCGGCGAGCTACTGCCGTTTCCCGACAAGCACTTCGACCTGGTCGCGAGCGTCGGCGTCATGGAACACTTCATCGACGACCATGCCGCCTCGCGCGAAATCTGCCGGGTGCTCGAAGACGGCGGCCATTACGTCGTCCTGATCCATGAGCACCTGACCGCGTGGCAAAGTCTGCGGCAAAAAACTTCGGAGTATCTCTTTCCCCGCCCTCATCCGATCCGGCTCGCCAGGTGGCTTCTCGGAAAAATCCACAAACCGATCCGGCAGCCGGTGCAGAACAAGTTCACGGCCGCCGGCGCGAAGGCCTGCCTGGAAAAAAGCGGATTCATCGTGTCCGAAGTGATTCACAGGGAAAACACACCGGAAGCGCCTTTGATCGGCCCGCACGTGATCATTTACGTTTGCCGGAAAGCGGCCGTGGTCAGCCCGTAGGTCGGGCACCCCGTGCCCGACAAACCTCCACTCACCATCCACCAAATCGTCGGGCACAGCGTGCCCGACCTACAGCCCCCGCCTTTAACTAAAAAATTTAGCTGCTATATTTTATTTAAACATGCTGTCCGGCGGCTCCACGCGAGGCCCGCGTGGCCGCCCGCTTAACAACGTCACGACTCAGGAACCCCGACTTTTGAATATCCCGCACCGCAAAAAGACCAGCCGGCGCGCGCCGACGAATTTAGCCGGTGAATCGAGGAAGACCACCGCGTGAACATCCTGTTCATCTGCCACCGTTTTCCTTTCCCGCCCAAGCGCGGCGGAAAGATTCGACCGTTCCACATGATCAAGCACTTGTCCGCGACGCATCGCGTGACGGTGGCTTCGCTGGCGCGCTCGGACGAGGAGGCGCGCGAGGGCGAGGGCATCGCACCGCACTGCGCCGCCTACGAGATGGCGCGGGTCAGCAACCCGGTCCAGGTGATGCGCATGGCCGCGCACCTGCCCACCACGCGGCCTTCTTCCATGGGATTTTTCTATTCGCCATCGCTGGCACGGCGGATCGACTCGCTGCTGCAAAGCCAGAAATTCGACCTGATTTTCGTGCACTGCTCATCGGTCGCGCAGTACGTGGAAGACGTGCGGGGCATTCCGAAAATTCTCGATTTCGGCGACATGGATTCGCAGAAGTGGCTGGAATACGCCGGCCACAAGCCGCTCCCCCTTTCCGTCGGCTACCGGCTCGAAGGAGCCAAGATGCTGCGCGCGGAAAAGCGGCTGGCCGCCAAATTCGACCTGTGCACGGCGACGACCCGCGCCGAGTGGGAAACGCTCAACGGCTACGGCGTGGACGTGTCCGGCGACTGGTTTCCCAACGGCGTGGACAGCGCCTATTTCGCGCCGGCGGAAGAGCCCTACGACCCGGACACGATCTGCTTTCTCGGCCGCATGGACTACTACCCGAACCAGCAGTGCATGTTCGACTACTGCGCCAACGTGCTGCCGCAAATCCGCGCGTGCCGGCCGAACGTGAAATTGCAGATCGTCGGCGCCAACCCGTCGCCGGCGGTGCGGCGCCTTGCCGATCTGCCCGGCGTCAGCGTCACCGG
Organism: Sulfuricella sp.; assembly: GCA_023266195.1. Taxonomy (GTDB): domain Bacteria; phylum Pseudomonadota; class Gammaproteobacteria; order Burkholderiales; family Sulfuricellaceae; genus Sulfuricella. The sequence continues at coordinate 43,631 of JAHFRP010000011.1, read as the reverse complement.
CCAGGTGCCGGACGTGCGCCCCTACCTGCATCGCGCCGCCCTGTCGGTGGCGCCGCTCGCCATCGCGCGCGGCACGCAGAACAAGATCCTCGAAGCCATGGCGGCCGGCGTGCCGGTGGTCACCAGCAAGGCCGCGGCGGGCGGCGTCGATGCCGAGGCGGACAGGCATTTCCTGGTCGCGTCCACCCCGCGCGAGCACGCCGAAGCGGCGCTGCGCATTCTCGACCACCCGGCCGAAAGACAGCGCCTGGCGCTGGCCGGACGGGAGCGCATGCTGTCGCACCACAACTGGGAAAGCTCGATGCAGCGGCTGGACAAGATTATCGGACGCGGGCTGGGATTGACCCTGTAGGTCGGGCACCCCGTGCCCGACGGTGCGGTTATTCCCTGCGTGGAGTTTGTCGGGCACGGGGTGCCCGACCTACATATCGGCGGCCAAATAAATTTTCAAGGTTTATGAAAGAGGAGATCACGTGAAGATAAGCATCTTTGGACTGGGGTATGTCGGCGCGGTGTCTCTGGCCTGCCTCGCGCGCGACGGGCATGACGTGGTCGGGATCGACATCGACCCGGCGAAGCTCGACCTGATCCGCGCCGGCAAGACGCCGGTGGTCGAGGAAGGCATGGTCGAGCTGATGGCCAAGGTGGTCGCCGGCGGCAAGGTTTCGGTCACCACCGATATCTACCGCGCGGTGCTCGACACGGATATTTCGCTGATCTGCGTCGGGACGCCCTCCGCGCCCAACGGCAGCCAGGACCAGAGCGCCATTCTGCGCATCTGCCGCGACCTCGGCCTGGCGATGCGCGAAAAGCGCAAGCCGCACGTGTTCGTGTTCCGTTCGACGCTGATGCCGGGATCGGTGGAGGAAGTCCTGCGGCCGATCATCGAGCGCGAATCGGGCAAGCGCGACGGCGTCGATTTTCACCTGTGCTTCCAGCCCGAGTTCCTGCGCGAAGGCTCGTCGATCCGCGACTACGACAAGCCGCCGTTCACCATCGTCGGCGCCAACGGCGAGGCGCCGGTGGCGGTCCTGCGCGACCTGTTCGGCCATCTGCCGTGCGAGTTCCACGTCACTTCGGTCCGCGCGGCGGAGATGGTCAAGTACTGCTGCAACAACTTCCACGCCATGAAAATCACCTTCGCCAACGAATCGGCCCGGCTGTGCGAGGCGCTCGGGGTCGATGCGCTCGAAGTGATGGACCTGGTGTGCAAGGATCGCCAGCTCAACATTTCCGCCGCCTACCTCAAGCCGGGCTTCGCGTTCGGCGGCTCGTGCCTGCCCAAGGATCTGCGCGCGACCATGTACATGGCCAAGATGAAAGACGTGGAACTGCCGCTGCTGGGCGGCATCCTGCCGTCCAACCGGGTCCACGCCGACCACGCCATCGCCAAGGTGCTCGCCAGCGGAAAACGCCGCATCGGCATGATCGGGCTGTCCTTCAAGCCAGGCACCGACGATCTGCGCGAAAGCCCGCTGGTATTGCTTGCCGAGCAGTTCATCGGCAAGGGGCTGAGCCTGCTGGTGTACGATCCGGAGGTGCACCTGTCGCGCCTGCTCGGCGCGAACAGCCGTTTCATCGAGGAACACGTGCCGCACATCGGCGCGCACCTGCGCAGCGACATCGAGAGCGTCATCGCCGAATCGGACCTGCTGGTGGTGGGCCTGGACGATGCGCGGATCTTCGAATCGCTCGAACGCCACGTGCGCCCGGATCAGATCGTCCTCGATCTGGTGCGCCTCCCCGCCGGCGTCAAGCTGCGGGGGCAAGTCGCGGGCCTGTGCTGGTAATGCGCGTCCTCCATCTGCTCGACCATTCCATCCCGCTGCACAGCGGCTACAGCTTCCGCACGCTGTCGATCCTGCGCGAGCAGCGCGCGTTGGGCTGGGAAACCAGCCATCTCACCAGCCCCAAACAGGGCGCGGCGACCGCGCCGGAAGAAACGGTGGACGGCTTCCGCTTCTACCGGACCGCCCCGGCGCGCGGCGTCCTGTCACTCATTCCGGGGTTCGGAGAAATCGAGCTGATGCGCGAGACGACCCGGCGGCTCGGACAGGTGGTGGACCAGGTCAGGCCGGACGTGCTGCACGTCCACTCGCCCGTGCTCAACGCCCTCCCCGCCTTGTGGATCGGCCGCCGCACCGGCTTGCCGGTGGTCTACGAAGTGCGCGCCTTCTGGGAGGACGGCGCGGTCGATCACGGCACCACCACCGAAGGCAGCCTGCGCTACCGCCTGACGCGCGGCCTGGAAACCTATGCACTGAAGCGCGTGGATGCGATCACCACCATCTGCGAAGGCCTGCGCGACGACATCGTGGCGCGGGGAATCCCGGCCGACAAAGTGACCGTGATTCCCAACGGCGTGGACGTGAACGATTTTTCGCCCGACGGCGTGGCGGACGCTGCGCTGAAATTGCGGCTCGGTTTGCGCGGCGCGCGGGTGATCGGTTATATCGGCTCGTTCTACGCCTACGAGGGCCTGGACACCCTGATCGCCGCCCTGCCCCGAATCCTGGAGCGCGCCCCCGACGTGCGCCTGCTGCTGGCCGGCGGCGGACCGCATGAAGCCGCGCTCAAGCGGCAAGCCGCCCAACTGGGGCTCGAAGGCAAGATCGTTTTTGCCGGGCGCGTGCCGCATGCCGACGTTCAGCGCCACTACGACCTCATCGACCTGCTGGTCTACCCCCGCCACTCCAACCGGCTCACCGAACTGGTGACGCCGATGAAACCGCTGGAGGCGATGGCGATGGGAAAGCTGCTGATCGCCTCCGACGTCGGCGGACACCGGGAACTGATCAAAAACTGCCTCGCCAATTCGCTGTTCCAGGCCGGCGACGCGCAGGATCTGGCGCGCAGCGCCCTGGCCTTGCTGCAAAGCCCGACGCTCTGGCCGGCCTTGCGCAGCACCGTCCGCCGCTTCGTCATCCGCGAACGCAGCTGGCCGTCCAGCGTGGCACGCTACCGGCAGGTGTATGAAAGCTGCATGATGAAGGCGGGGTCGTAGGATGTGGTGAGCGCAGCGAACCGCATCGGTCCCGAACGATGCGGTTCGACCGCATCTACGGGGATGCGCCAATACGTAGGTCGGTTCAAGCGAAGCGGAACCGACATGCGGTGCGAGAAGTGTCGGTTCCGCTTCGCTTGAACCGACCTACACGGCTCACCGCTTACCGCTCGCCCGCCATCAGCCTGCCGACTTCCGAATCCGGCCGCACCGGTTCGATGAAAGCGATGGCGGCGGCGGGAAAGATGATATGGTCGGCGCCGTTCGGTTCATCGCTGCGCTTGACCAGCACATAGTGCGGCGCCTGCGTGTCCGGGCCGGATTCGCGCCGCACGGTGAAGGCGTCGCGCAATACCGGATAATCGGTGCCGAGGTGGTCGATCCGGCCGTAAAACACGGCGCCGTTCTGCAGCGCCACGGCCTGGAAGGGCGTGGTGACCAAGGGCTGGTGGAAGCGGCGCTGGTTCTGGTAGACAAGGGCCGCCAGCAGCGCGGCGATCGCCAACCCCAGCAGGCCCAACGTGATTTCCTTCATGTTTTCCTCGGCCCGTAGGTCGGGCACCCTGTGCCCGACAAATTCCACACGGCGAATCCTGCCTCGACAACGTCGGGCACAGAGTGCCCGACCTACCCCGCAGGAATCCCTGCCAGCTGCCCTTCCCGCCGGGCGTTTTGCAATAGCCGCAGGCCGAAGCGCAGCGGGGTTCCATCCCACGGCGTAAAGCGCGGCAGCTGGAACGAGTCGCCGGCGGCACCGGCCGCGCCCCAGGCGGTGGACACCGCCGCCGCGAACCCGCAGCGCTTTACCATTTCCACGTGCTCGTGCCGGTAATCCCTACCCGGTTTGCCGTTAGGATAGGCAAACAGGCGCACGGCGCCGGCGCCGATCCGTTCCAGCTGTTCCTTGCCATCGGCGATCTCGGCGTAGGCCGCCGCCTGATCGAGGCCCGCCAGTATCGGATGGCTGACAGTATGGCCGCCGATTTCCATGCCGGCGTTGTGCAGCGCGCGCACCTGGCCGGAGCTCATCATCGGGCTATCGGGCAATTTGGCCGAGGCACGATGGAGCACCCGCCACACCGCGGTCCGGCGCTGTTCCGGCGGCAGGTATTTCAGGCACGCGATGATGGTGGCCGCAGCCTTTCGACGTAGACGTGGAGTAGCCAGGGAGTGGCAGGACAGCCCCAGCGGGGTCAGGTTCAGGGTTTCTCCAGGGGCTTGGCGCACCGCTTCGATCACGGCGTCGTTCCACATCCAGCCGCCATCAAGGTAGGCGGTGGCGACGAAGAAGGTGGCCGGCACCTGCCATTTTTGCAGGATCGGCAGGGCGACGTCGTAATTGTCGGCATAACCGTCGTCGAAAGTCACGCAGGCGGCCCACGGCGGCAGGGTGCCGTCGCGCAGGCGGCGCACCGCCTCCAATAACGGCAGCACCTGAAAATGTTCTGCCAGGAGCGCCATTTGCCAGTCGAACGCGGCGGCATCCACTTCGCCCGCAAACATCGCATCGGCGCGGGCCAGCACCCGGTGATATACCAGGATCGACAGGCGCCCGCCCCCACCGCTCCGCGCGATCAGCGATTCGGCGCCGCGCAGCGCAAAGGAAGCCAGGCTGCCCAGTTCATGCGGCATGGTGAGCCGCCCTGGGCGCACGCACCGCACTCAGCACCATCGAATGGCTGAACAGCAAGCCGATTCCCGGCAGGTGGCGGAAAACCCAGCGCCCTTGGGGGGCTTCCAGCAGCCACTGGAAGCGCTGCCAGCGCTGGGGCATGATCGGCAGCCAGTGCAGTTTGACATCCACCAGGTCGTGGGCCTGCATCAGCCGCCGCAAGGCGGCGGGGGAATGGTAGCGCAGGTGCGGCGGACGCTTGCGCAGACGGCGATAGAATCCCTCGATCAAGTGCGGCAGGCACCAGCCGTTCAGGGCGTCCACCCAGACCTGCCCGCCGGGCCGGGTCGAAATGGAGAGTTCGCGCAGCGCCGGCTCAGGCCTCGCCAAAGCCTGCATCACACCGAAGCACAGGATGCCGTCGCAGCTGCCGAGCCGCACCGGCAGGCGGGTAACGTCGGCTGCGCCCCAGCGGCAGCCGTTCAGGCCGCGCTGGCGGGCCTTGACCACCGTGGGCAGGGAGTAGTCCAGCCCCAGCACGGTAAGCCCGCGTTCGGCCAGGAAGCGCGAATAGGTGCCCGCGCCGCAGCCCGCGTCCAGCCACACCGCGCCGGCGGCATCGCCCGGCCAGACCGACAAGAAATGGCGCAGACGCGCCTGCAGGCCGGTCTGGCTCCAGCCGGCGATTTCCGCATCGTCTTCGCCGCTGGCGAAGCGCAAGAACCTCCTGCGCCAGCCCTCTTCGAACTCCGGCCGGATGCCGTTGCGCGCTTCATGCACCGCCGCCGCTCCTCCTGGCAACGCCCGCCAGAGCGGCGGCCCCAATGCGCCGCCAACCGGGGCGCCGCACCCCGGCCTCCAGCAGCAGAATTTTACCGACGGCGGCCTCGGTGAGCACCAGGATCGCCACCAGCAGGTAAAACACGTCGAAGTAAGCCAGCCCGAGGAACGCACCGCCCACGGCGAAGCCGACCAGACTGGCCTGGGTCATGGAAGCCAGCTCCCAGGCCCACAAAAGGTCCTGCCGCCCCTTGCTCTGCCGGATGACCCGATTGCCGGCGCGCCATGCGGAAAACATGATGCCCAGGAACAGCGCGAGCCCGACGTAGCCGTGGTCCGCCAGCACGCTGAAATAAATGCTGTGTGCGGCATGAAAATCCAATGGATTTGGAGCGTAAACTCGGAACAGTTCCGGAGTAAATGGATCGAATCCGCCCCCGATCACCGGCCGATGATTCGCCAGGTTGACGGCGAAATGCCAGGCATTGATGCGGCCCATGGCGGAACCGTCCTGCTCGTAGGTCTCGATGGTGGACATCTTGCCGAGATACTTGTCCGGCATCGTCGCCAGCATGAGCGGAACCGCCAGCACCAGCACGGCGGCCAGCGCCCCCTTCTTGCGGCTCTTGAGCAGCAGGAACAGTCCCATCGCGCCGCCCGCGAGGAACGCGCCGCGCGAATAGGAGCCGATGATGGCCAGCGCGGTCAGCAGCATCGCCGCCACCAGGCCGCGGCGTATCCATTTGTTCTCGCTCGTCGCCTGTAGATAGCGCATCAGGGGCAGCACCATGGTCAGCGCCAGGGAGATTTCCGTATTGCCGGAAATGAATGATCCTTCCGGCCCCAGCACCATGTACTGGCCACCGTTCAGAAGGGTGAAGATGCCACCCTTCACTCCGTAGAAACCGAGCGAGATGACAATCACCCATGCCAGATGATGCAGCCGCGCCCGGTCATACATCAGCATCATGGTGAGCAGGATCATCAACTGGATTTTCATCACTTTGGCCCATTGCAGCATGGCCGGATCAGGTACCAGGGCAAAAACGGTGGTGACGTTCATCCACAGGATGAACAACACCAGAAAGATGGTGGTGGGCACCCAGGGAATGCGCTTGGGTTCCTTCGAAATCATGAAACTGAGCAGGGTGACGCCCCCGGCAATGGCGGCAAACGGCAAATCGTTGGCGAACCCCCAGCCCAGCCGGTGCGGATTCATGATCCCCAGCCAGGTCCAGAGCAGCACACCCAGATGTGGGCGGGTGAGAACGAAAGGCAATGTCCCGAAAACGATCAGCGCTACCAGATAATCCCGCATAACCTGCTGCTCTCCTGCTTTTGCCACGACATAGGGTCTGCTATCGAATGAATCAACCTGCGCCCGCCTGCTTCCCGCACACTTGGGGGGACCGGAAGGGATTCGCCCAGGACGAGTGATTCTTCAATATAGTGCGTTCGCACCAATTTGAAAGCCACGCATGTCTAGCGCTAGATTTGGCCGATAAAAACCCGCTTTGAGGAAGACCGGAAAAACAAATGGCCCCCGGCCGGGCCAAAGTCGCGGCCCGAGTTTCCGGCAGCCGACACGGCCTGGTCGATGGTGCCGCCTAGGAGCCTGTCGGACTTGAAGAATCGAAGCGAAAATTCGGCTGGGCGAGGGCGGTTTTTGCCGGTTTTGCGGGTCAATAGCCGTCCTATCGACCAACAAAGCGGCGAATCCGCGGACCGCCCAGGCGGATTCGCAGCCGATTTCCTTTAAGTTCGACAGGCTCCCAGGCCAATTAGGCTAGAATAAACGGCGCAGGGCTTGCGGCTGAGTCCCATGTGGAATACCCAACGGACACGCTTTAAACGTGTTATTACCAAGTTAACGACGATGACAAAAAATCTGCCTATTCTTCATATCGACCAGCTCAAACCCGGGCTTTTCGTGCACATTCCAGACACGAATTGGCTGGACCATCCTTTCCTGTTCAACTCTTTCCGGCTGACCAGCGAAAAGCAGATAAAGACGCTGCTCGAAATGGGAATCCGCTCAATCTCCTACGACCCCACGCGCAGCACCGTTGCGCCGCTGCCGCTGGAAGTGGAATCCGAGCCGGTTCCTCCATCGCCAACCTTGTCCGCCGAGGATGCCGCGAACATTCTGGAAAAACAAGAGCGCATGGCCCTGGTCCTGCGCCATCGCAACAGCCTGGCCCAGGGAGAAAAAGATTATCGGGCGGCAATCGGATCCACGCGTTCGGCAATCGAGGGAATGCTGCGCGATCCGGTCAAGGCCCGTCACGAGGCGACGCAGCTAGTGCGGAAAGTGGCCTCGACGTTTACAGGGGACGGAGGCATAACCTTGACTTTCATCGCGATGGATCGTCTCGACTCCCCCTCGTTCCAGCACGCCACCAATGTCATGATCCTGTCCTTGACCCTGGGCAAGGCCGCCGGCCTGGACAAATTCCAGATGGAATCGCTGGGCCTGGGCGCAATGCTGCACGATATCGGGAAGATCAAGGTGGCACCGGCTGTTTTACACAACGGACAGCGCAATCCCGCCGAAGATAAGTTCTACCAGATGCATGTGGAGTATGGGGCGGATTTGCTGAAACAAGGAGCGGCCGACGAGGTTCTGGCCTGCATCAGGCAGCACCACGAGCGCGCGGACGGGAAAGGCTTCCCGGAAAAACGCGCACTCGACCAGATATCCATCTTGGCCAGGATCGTGGCCATTGCCAACCGCTATGACAACCTGTGCAACCCGCACCGGATCACTGAAGCGCTGACGCCGGCCGAAGCCTTGTCACGCATGTTCGCCAAGGAAACAGCCGCGTTCGACCCCAGGCTGCTGGCGCTGTTCATCAAGCAGATGGGTATCTACCCTCCCGGCTCCTTCGTGCAGCTTTCCAATGGCGCGATCGGCATGGTGATCAGCGTCAACGCGGCGGATTCGCTCAAGCCAGGCGTGATGGTGTACGAGCCGGGCGTTCGCCGTGCAGAATCGCTGATCGTGGACTTGAATAACGCATCCGACGTCAAGATCGAATTCACCCTAAAACCGCAGACCATGGACCAGGATATCGTTACGCACCTCAACCCGAGGATGCGAACTGCATATTATGCGGAGAAGCAATAGCTTACCGGCATGAAAAGCTGAGTGGGCCCGAGTAACCAGTCAATTTTAAACAACGGGAGGCCTCCTTTGAAAAGGGAGCTGCGGCCAGTCCAGCCGCATCCATGGGTTTCCCCGCGACCGACTACTGGCAGCGATGTCGGCGCCATGCCCGGAGCTCCGATGCACATGCTTACAATTTATTAATATTTTCCGGTGCACGGAATCGAGTGGATAGCGTTATTTTAGTCAACGCACACTTGTAGGGAGAAAACCATGAACAAGCTTTTGATTCCGGCATTGATCGCAACATCGGTTTTCAGCGCCGGCGCCTTCGCGCACGGCGACTGGGACGAAGGCCACTGGGAACACCGCCATCATCGTGGGGAGCAAGTGGTGGTACGCCAGTTCTACCAGGAACCCACCGTAATTTACCAAGCGCCGCAGGTGGTTTATCGCGAGCAGATCGTCTACCGCGACCGCCCCGTCTATTATGAATCCGCACCGCGCTACTATGAGCGGCAAACCGCCTATCCGGTGTATGAGCGGCCCGCGCCTTATCCGATGAACTCGAATCGGGTGGTCGGCCAGGCCATCGGCGCGGTCGCCGGCGGCATCATCGGGAATCAGGTCGGCGGAGGCAACGGGCGCGTCGCCGCCACCGCGATAGGCGCGGTCATCGGCGCGGAGGTTGGACGAAATATCGCCCACGCCGGTTACTAGGAGCCAGTCGGACTTGAAGAATCGAAGCGCAGAGGGTCAAGCAGGCAAGCCACGAACACGAAGCGGATGCTCGCAAAATCCGGTTGGGCGAGGGTGTTTTTGGCCGGCTTTGCAAGTCAATAGCCGTTCTATCGACCAAAAAAGCGGTGAAATATGGACCGGCCAGGCGGATTTGCAGCTGATTCCCTTCAAGTCAGACAGGCTCCTGGGAGCCTGTCTGACTTGAATGCAAAAAACGATAGGGGCGACGCGGAAGATGACCTGGCCATATCGTGCGCCTCCTGCGCGGCCTGCTGTTGCCGACTGGAGGTGCTCTTGATCGGCGACAACGGCATACCGCCCGAATTGACCGCGCGGAATCGATGGGGCGGATGGACGATGTGCCGCCTCGGCGATGGCTGGTGCGCGGCGCTGGACCGAGCCACCATGCGGTGCACCATCTACCGGCGCCGGCCGGCGATATGCCGCGACTACGAGATGGGCGAAAGCGATTGCGTGGAAGAGCGTGCCCTGTTTGCCGCGCGACAGCCGCATCGGCGCTTGAGCCCAGTTGAGCTCGCAGGAAAATAGCGCAATGATCCCCTCTTCCCCACGGCGCACGTGGACGTTCCTGCTAGTCAGCTCCCTGGCGTATTTCGTGCCGGGACTACTGGTTCCCGCCGCCTGGGACAAGACCGCGGCCTACCTCCTGCTTTCCGATTTCTACCAGGGCGCGCTGGTGGTGGCGGGCTTCTGGTACGGCCCCGCTATCTGCCGGGCACTAGTTTTGCGGGAAGTCGTCGCCGGGCCGTTGCGCCAGGCGGTGGACCGGACTTTGGCGGAGCTGCGCGCGAACGGGGAACATTCCCGGCCAGCCGGGATACCGGTCACCCTGGCGGAGCATTCAGCCCCGTTCGTCGTCACCGCCGGGCTGCTGCCCCGGCACAGTCAGGTGTTTCTCTCATCCGCTCTGGCGGGACGTCTGGGAGAACATGGCCTGCGCTTTCTCCTAGCGCGCGCCCTGGTGCATGGCGGCCTGCCCCAGCGCCTGGCGGCGGTATTGCCGGTGGTGGGGTTGACGGTAATGCTTCCGGACACGCCCACGGGCCCGGTCGCATGGCTCAGCGTAGCCGGATTCCTCGCAGGTTGGCTGGCCATCCATTGGTTCTTCGAACTGCGCGCCGACTTCCAGGCTGCTCAAGCCATGAGGCACGGGGCGGACGCAGGGCTACGGGAGGTTTTGGCGGCCGGCACCGCGCCCGCCGGATGGCTTTTTGCGCAACCCCCGATCCGCTGGCGCATGCACATGGTGGGCCGCGCCGCCCCTTCCTCGCCCTGAGCCTTTTTGCCCCGGCAGCTTCATCTTCAACGGCGGCTCGATCGCCTCGCCGGGCGCCGTAAAAAATACCCCGTCCCCGGTGATGGAGCATGCGCAGGGTCCGTGCGGGTCGGCCCGGGCCGATCCGGGCCTGGAGCGCTTAGTTATAGGAACAGCCGCTAGGAGCCTGTCGGACTTGAAGAATCGAAGCGAAAATTCGGCTGGGCGAGGACAGATTTTGCCGGTTTTGCAGGTCAATAGTCGTTCTATTGACCAAAAAAGCGGCGAAATATGGACCGGTCAGGCGGATTTGCAGCCGATTTCCTTTAAGTCCGACAGGCTCCTAGATGTTGAAACTCCGTCATTCCCCGCGCAGGCGGAAATCCATTATCGACAAGGCTCCTGAATTCCGGGTCAAGCCCGGAATGACACCATTTAATGGCCGAATCAATAAGTGGTTCACCGGCCGCGTATCGGCTACCCGACATTCCAGGCTAGTAGTCAGTCACGTTGAATTACCAGGATGCGGCACGGCCGCCTCCCCCTTTGAAAAAGAGCGACTGTTATTTATCGATGGGCGCCGCCTTGCCGCCAAACAGTGCGCATCGCACGTATGCCAACAGTAAATACGCAACGGTCCTCAGTCGCTTCCTCTTGTGGCCTAGGGCATCTCTAAAAGCCACAAGCGCTACGCACGGAGAGCCGCCCCAAAAATGCATATAGCCATGGCCGAAGGCAAGCTTGAACAAGCGGTCCTCCAGTTGCGCTGAAGTTATCGCCGCACCATCAGGAGAGGCGAGCCCATATTTTTCCACTGCGCGTAGCAGCACAACCTGCTCATTATTGACCGGGCGCAGGATATGGGTCGTGCTTGCGGGGTTTGCACGGTACAGCGAGACATTTCTGGACAATTTATGCGCCGGCACAATTTGCGATGCCCGCAGCCAGAAGTCGTAATCCTCGCCGACGCGCAAGGATTCATCGAACCCCCCCAGGGTTTCAAATAAGCGGCGAGGAATAACGGCCGTGATAATGCAAATATAGCTGTCCAGAAGCTGCCGGTGGTAAATCCAGCCGGACAACCCCATATCCAGGCCGTCCCGCTGCCGGTCCGGAAAGAAACACTCGGGCGGCGGATACGTGCCGTCTTTATTTGCATGCCAGCATTGAAAGCCACCGTAAACGATACCAATCTCAGGATGGGCAAGCAGATGTTTCATCTGTGCAACAAGTTTGCCCGGCAGCCAGAGGTCATCGCCATCCAGAAAGGCAAGATATTGGCCCTGCGCTTCTGTTGCGCCGCGATTCCGCGCGGCAGCCGGCCCCTGGTTTTTCTGCCGGACCACCTTCACGGGTGGCCCATAACGTTCTGCGATTTCAGCGCTGCCATCGCTGGAACCGTCATCGACCACGATAACTTCCAGATTGGGGTATTGCTGGGTAAGGATGCTGTCCAGAGCCGCAGGCAGATACGCCGCGCAGTTATGGGCGGGCACGATTACAGAAACCAAGGGTCCGCAATTGGTTATATCCATACTGTCGGCGTCAATGTCTCAAATGGAGCTAAGAGTGAGTTAATAAGCGCACCCTTCTGAAAGGAAGCCCAATTGCTACGATGTGTAAAATTCCCGCATTCTCTCCATTTCCTCCGCGGAATACATGTTTTCAGTTGTTTGTCGAGCGGCTTTGCCTATTTGACAAACCAATGCCGGATCAGCTTTCAATTTTATAACCATGTCGATAGCTGAACAGGTTGAATCAAATAAAAATCCATTCACACCATTTTCTATTTCTTCCGTATAGCCTCCTTGATTCCCACAGACCACAGGAAGACCGCAAGCCATTGCTTCAAATACAACCCTTCCAAATGCCTCGAGAAACACAGGGGACGACCTATAAACCAGGACATCCAGTGTGTGCAAGAATTCTCTGGGGTCCTCCGCGCCCGCGGGAAGGATTTCAATTAATTCGTTTTTGGGGATTTGGTGCTCTAAACAGGTTGCCCCCATCAATCTCACCTTAATCCCAAGGTCGGCCAAATGTTTCCACATCAAAACATCATCGGGGTGATGTTTGTTAATCTCATCACGGCTTAGGCGCCCTACAGTAAATATCTGATTTCTCTTTGTTATGGTTTTTGGCGCAAACCGCGAAATATCTATAGGGGATCGATGTATAACGCCGGGCAAATCGATCATGCTTTTTAAATAGTTAGATGCATAAACGATGTCCACTTTCGTATCTAATCCGTTTTTCTTTAAAGTATTTAATAGCCGATATAAATTTTCCGCCTCCGGCGTGTTAAATATCACTATCACCCTTGAAGGGTTGCAACTTCCAAGCCACCTACCAACGGTAAAATATGCGCCAACAAATACTAGGGTACCGCCCCTGGGAATCAAAAACGGCCATCTCACGCGGTGTATGTTCACGTTCCTTTTTAGGAAGGGAGAATACTTTCTATCAGACCATAATTTTACTTGGCAGGTTTTTGATAGCAGTATTTTTAAGTCCATGGTTCGTTTTTCCGAACCGCCATTTGGATTGGTCATTGGATTAACCAAGTGAATCATTTTGTTATTGGCAAATTCACTCATTTGGCACCCTCACACTTGGAGATACCGGGGTTCAACGTCAGGCGACATGGCGCAAGCCAATGATTGGATTTGTTGTTTCAGGCAAGCCACCCCCTTTTCCGCCGATACAAAGGGAATGTCAGATAATGACGGGCATTCTTTTTTCCAGGCGGCTGTGATGAGTCTTTCATCTGCCCTATCCGCATCATCGAGCAAGACGATGCCGCCCGGTCGCATTCTTTTCCCAAGCACAGGCAGCGCCGGATAGCGTGCCAAGGGAGCGGTGGATTGTGGCGGGCCGTCTATGACCAACATATCGATTGCGATATCTGACGGCAAGCCGGTGGTGTCGTACCATGGGCCCTCCCAATTCGGGAGCGACAGTTCCTGCAATGGCGCATCTACGATGGTTGCCCATTCGCCAAGGTCGTGCAGGCGAATCAAATCTCGCGTCTTTGCAGCGAACTCGGGCTCATGTTCCAGGCTATACACATGACCTTGCCCCTGACTCCTCATGCATGCGGCCAGAACAAGTGTGCTCAAACCGCTGCTGCACTCCACCACGGTCATAGGCTGGGTTTCGGAAACAAACCGAGTCAGCAGGCGCAAAAAATCCGGCGAGGCCGCCCAGCCGCGAGTCGGCGGAAGGCCGTGTGTTGGCCGTATCTCTGCATAGAGCGAGAGAAGAGCCTCGATTTGTGAAATGACGTTGTTGGCCTGGTTGGTCGTTTGCCTTTCCAATCGGCAGATCGCCCACGAGAGCTTGTAATAAATCAGGCACGCAGCGACGTAAAGCCCGCCCACGAGCGCCGCTGCCAATAGAGCGATGGTTTCAAGTGAGGCCATGTTGTCTCCCTGCGTATAAACCCCTATCCACATTGCAATCGCAATAAAAAGCTTGTAAGAAGCTGATGCGCTCTCTCGGTCACGCTACCTGGGTAAGATTTTGCGAGGCGGTAAAAACCTTTGGCTAACGCTCGCATAGCCTGCCTGCCCACGTTATCTTCGGCAATTTTGACGGCGCCCGCCTTGAATGCCGGCCAGTCGGCTCGACTGGCCGCATATGCATAGCCGGTACAGATGGCCGAGCTGATCAGACCGGTTTCATCATTGTCGAGGCGCTGGCCTGGCTGAAGGGTTTCCAGAGCGGCTTTCAGGTCTTCGAACATTTCCGCCATGCAGGCTTTGCTGGCCATCACCACCATGCGAGACAGCAGCGCTTGCCGTGTCAGTTCAATCGAGGCCACATTACTTGTTCGCGGAACAAGATATTCTCCTAACGATAAGGCCGACCTGAGCTTCAACCCAATCTTTCTGTCGTATTTTTGGAATACCTTGCTTCTTTCGTGCCCCGCATAACGAATGCTTCGGGCTCCCCGATATTCCATGTGCTGCCTAAAAACAAAACTGGGAGTTGGTGAGTAAACAGCATTGAATATTCGAGCAACGCGAATTTGCATGTCATAATCTTCGGAGCTGAGCAAGCCGGCATCGAAGTCTCCAACCATCCGGTACGCCTCAATACGCACCAACGCGCTGGCAAGATGAAAGAAGCACCCTTTGAGCAGTTCGCTGAACAACGTTTCGTCATCGTAACGCGGCGCATTATTCACACGTCCTTTCACGATTCGCCCATCCGCTCCATTCGAGCCCCAATAGTAGGGTGTATAGACAAAACCGGCATCCGGCCTACGTTTTAATGCCGCAACACGCAGCTCGATGGCATGCGGCAGCGCAACGTCATCATCGTCAAACAGCCAGACGAGATTTCCTTGTGCAAGACCGAGCCCCAGATTGACGGCGCTCGGTTTGCCCCCATTTCCCTTCCTTACATACCGGACCTTGTTGCCGTAGCGGCGTACCCGTTCCGCCGTGTCGTCCTCCGAACCATCGTCAACCACGATGATTTCGATAGCCGCCTGTGTCTGATCGATCAGGCTATCCAGGCATTCCTCAATGTAATGCGCCCGGTTGTAAGTGGGCACAATGATGGAGACGTCGAATCGGTCGATCGAACTTTGCCAGGGCAAGGGGGTTGGGCAAGGCATATATGGTGTCCGTATTCTCAGTGCGCTTTTTCAACGTAAAACAACGCGGGAAAGGTCGGGTCCGTCTGCGGCACAAGATTTTCCATTGCAACGAGAAAACCTCCCCTGCACGCCCTGCACTTCTTGCCGGCATATCCCGGCTCGGCAGAATTGCCCTGCAACGGCATCTTGGCTTCCTTCACGATCCAATGCCGCTATTTTCTTGTGGCAACGGCGGGGAATAAATCAGCGTTTCCTTGGCGGTCGGCCGCATTTTGGCGATGACCGTTTTCACATCGTCAAGAAGCATCGGCGAGACAACGATAAGAACAAGGGGATACACAATCGCCCCTAGCGCGATATGTAATGTCAACTCCCCCATCCCTCCCTCAATCGCGCCCACCAAGAACGCGCGTGAGATTTCTATTGAAAGCCACATCACCGTGGAAGCACAGGCGGGGGGAGCGCACATAGACCAGACATCCTTCCATGACAACCCGATAAGCCCCAGCCCGACCCGATATCCGACTAACGAATAAAGTGAAGATAGCGCTATGGCCCCGGCAACCGCATTCATGCCCCAAGTGCTCGCCACCGCCACGGAAAGGAGAACGATGACGCTACCGACGGCGTTGTAGCGAAGCGCCAACCCGACCCTGTTCCTGGAGTGGAACAAGGGGGAGGCAATGACCGTGCTTGCTGCAACGGCTGTCCTGATCCCCAACAGCTTCAGTACCGGCACCATGGCGAGCCATTTCGCGCCATACAGAACGGGAACCAATTCGTCCGCGATTGCCGCGATGCCGATCCCCACGGGAAAGACAATGGCTGCAAGCAGCCTTCCGCTTCGCAACACCGAAGACTGGAGCCAGCCAGTGTTTTCCTGCAACGTGGAAAAAGCGGGAAACAGCACCCGTTGCAGGGGCACTGCCATACGGTAACGCACCTCATCGGTAAGCGAGCGCGCATTCTGGTAATAACCTAGTGCCGAGGCGCCAAGAAGCCGGCCAATGAGAAACAGATCGAAATTCGAATTGGCGTAAAAGAGAATGCCGCCGGCAAAATAACCGGAATTGGTTTTCCATGTCGATTGCAGGTAGCGGAAATTAAATCTCCAGCGTGGCCAATAGGGGATTACCAGTATGCTCAAAAATACGCGGGACAACGACCCTGCCAGCGCACCGGCAACAAGGCTCCAGACGCCGAAACCTTGCCACGCGAAAACGATTGCTACTGTTGCACGGCATAATAGGGGAAGTATCTGTATCCAGAAATCGGCATGGAATCGCATGAGGCGGGATATCAAGACACCGTGAATCACTGCAAGCTCTTCAATAACGAATACCAGACACATTATGCGCATCAACTCGCCAACGATGGGTTCGTGATAGAGCCAGATGGCAACGTAAGAAAGAAGGAATACGGCTACCGTCAGACAAAGGCCGAGCAGCACCGACGCCCAGAACACCGTATCCATTTGCAGGCGCGTAATGACGCGTTTTTGTATCAATACGGAGGAAAACCCCATATTTCCGAACAAGGCGGCCAGTTCCGTGATGACAGTCGCCATCGCAAGATGCCCGAAATCCGTGGGAGAAAGGAGGTGCGCAAGAATGGATATGGAGCAAAGAGTAATCAGCGTGCGCAAAGAGATTCCCAGCAATGTAAAGCTGGCGCCACGCACCACCCGATGGCCAAGATCGTCGCCACGCAACACCAGCGCCTCGCGAACGGTACGATGTTTCTCCCGCTTGCCGAAAAAAAGGCAGGTCATGGGCGAGCCGGATCGAAAGCGGCGGACTGCGGCCGAGTGAGTCCCTGGCTGCGCAGCCAGTCATTTCGGATCAGCAGAACCTTGCCGTTGCCGGTGAGTTCAGGCGGAACCCAGGCAACATTCCAATCGATCTCCTGGGCGATACGCTGTTTCAGGAACGCCCGCGTCTCTTCCTCGCTCATCCGGAAACTCCCGCCACGATCGAGACGGACGGTGACCGCATTGGGGCCGGTCTGGATGAACTGATACTGGCGCAGCCCATCCATCCAGCGCATCACGAGGGTAAGGCCAGGCATGGCGATACTGCGCCCGGATGGAAGAAAAATAAGATCGCCGGTGCGCCCGTCCACCGGTCCGATGCGAGGCCAGCCGATGCCGGATGGCACGGGGTTCCTGGAGTGCCAATGCACATTGTCACCGGTTTCGTAGCGGACAAAAGGGGTGGCCAGATTGGTGAAGCAGGTGGCCACCGCCCGCCCCGGCCGCTTCAGTTCGCTGATCTGGCGATTGTCGTCGTCCAGTATCTCAAGAATTCCGCGATGGAAAAAAAGATGCAGACCGTCATGCTCCGGTCCCTCGACCGCCAGCAACCCGCCGTCGTTCAAGCCGTACTGATCGAACACCGCAACCCCGCCGAAAAGCGCTGAGATGCGTTCGCGCACCTCGGTGCGCATCACCTCCGCAGTACACACGATACCCTTGAGGCAGGGGAGACGCGCGCCAGACTGATGCAGCAACTCGCCTAACTCACGGATGGCATTGGGGTAGCCCAGCATCAGGCGGATATGCTGAAAATGGGGCGATTGCGCCAATGTTTTGGCCCGCTCCAGTGTCAGGTTGGAAGCGCTGGTAGACCAGCGGTGCATGATCTTGTCCTTCCACCCGCGACGGTCGCCCGACCCCACGCCGATGGACTCTCCGCCTACCGCCAGAAAGGGATCGCCCACCCGGTACCCGGCCCATTGCCAGCCGGTGTACATCTGCGCCCACATCGCCTCCTGATCGAACCTGGTCATACGGAAAACAGTCGGCCGGCCGGTGCTGCCGCCAGTGCGCGCCGGCTCGCTCTTGATCCACGGAGCGGTGGTGGTGAGCGCCCCCAGTTCTTCCCGCAGTTCGTCCTTGGAAAGAATGGGCAGTTGCTCCATATCCTCGATGGTACCGATGTCCGCCGGTCCGCCGATATGTCCGCGCCAGCGCGAGCGATAAAAAGGAACATGCTCCCAGCAATAGCGGACCAATTCCCGCAAGCGTTCCTGCTGGTAAAAGCGGATACGCTCTTCGCCCCACCCCTCGCAACTTCTGATTTGCCGCAGCAGGCGAAGCCGGGTAGGAGCGGCGACGCGGATCAGGGCCTTATGTACCAAGTGGTGCATTATTTGATCCTTGTAAGACTCAATAACAGTTGCCGGAATCAGGCGCTCTGGGGGCCTGCCGAACTAACGCTCATGGCGAGCCGCCGCCCCGAATATTGAAACGAAGATGCGCCACGACCGTTTCCCCGCTCCCGCCGGAAGCGATGGCAAGGCCGCACGCTCTGGCGAGACGGGAAAGGGGACAAGACCCCGCTTCGCAAATTTTGCGTTAAACGAATGACCGCAAATTCACCGGGCCGGACAGGCACACCCCAATTCATATTAGTACAGAAATCGATTTAACTTTCCCGGCCCGAATTCCACCGTTCGGTTTAGCGGGTTGCGCCCATCTTTCTGCCCAGAGGTGCCGCTTTGCGCCCACAGCCTTCCCCGGCAACCCGCTTGTATTCTTCGACCAGCAGCGCCACCCGCTCGTCCCAGGAATTTTCCGCCGCATAGGCCATGTGATCTCGCAAGGTATGGATCACGGCGGCCTGGGCGGCAAAGCCCACCGCGCCGGCCATACCGGAGAGCGAACCGACGACCAGCCCAAGCCGTTTGCCGGGACGATATCGCGGCGGGAGTCGTCGGCACAAAAAGACAGTGGAGGTCACATGGCCACGAAGGGCCGCATGTTCGACCGGATGCAAGGGTTTGCGGGTATAGTTTCGGCCGTACCTGTCAGGCTGAAGTCACACCCGCATGTCATCCGTATTACCGGGAAGAGGGCATTGATCAGGGTGTCTCAAGAGTCCACGCATACAGATCGAGCAGATCGCTGCGCACCGACTGCCAGGCATATCGCCGCACCTCCAGCAGGCCGGCCTGCCTCAGAGAATCCGTCAGGACTCGATCCTGCAGCACCCGCACCACGGCCACCGACATGGCTTCGGCATCGCCCGGCGGCACGAGCAGGGCCGTCACCTCGTCCGCCACCAGATACGGCACCCCACCGACCCGTGTGCTGACAACCGGCACGCCGCTGGCCAGCGCCTCCAGGATCGAGTTCGGCGTGTTATCCACCAGGCTCGAATTCACCATGACCGAGGCGCTCCGGTACAATTCCGCCATGCCGTCGCGGTCCAGCCGGCCGGCAAATGTCACCGCTTCCGCAAGGCCGAGTTGCCTCGCCAGCATCTCCAGGCGCCGCCTTTCCGGCCCGGTACCGGCGATGGTCATCAGGACGCCGGGCACGGCACGCCGCACCGATGAAAAAGCGCGGATGGCTGTGGCGACGTCGTAAATCGGCTCGAGATTGCGCGCCACCACGACTCGTGGAATGCATTGCCCCCCCGACAGCACCGCCGGGCGGAAGCGCGTCAGATCCACCACATTCGGCACCACCCGGGCATGCACGCCGAACGGCGCAAAGACGTCGCGCAGGAAGCCGGAAGGGACGATTACGGCACTCGCACGCAGCAACGTCGGCACCACCCAGCGCCTCGAACGCGACAGAAAACCCTGCGCCTCACCGCCCCGATAATTCACTACCGCCGGAATGCCTCTCAGGCGGGCGATCCAGACGGCGGGGGCCGCGAACAGGTGCCAGGCCCAGCCGGAATTCGCCATGACGTGGAACAGGCTGACTTGGCCCGCGCAACGCCAGAGAGCCGCTAGATAAGGGATGAGGCGAAACACCGCGCGCAGTCCGCGGATTCGGCCGATCCAGGCTGGGCGGCAGGGCGGATTGACCTGGACCAGGGCCACCGTCACCCCCTCCCGCTCCAGAAGCTCCTTCAACTGCCGCGTCTGGTTGGCCATGCCTCCGGCCGGCGGCGGCAAGGGTCCGATCAGGCCGACCCGCAGGTTCTGCGCCTCCACTCCGCTTTCCTTCATGGATTCGGCAGCGTACCGGTGCGAGGCCTTTTTTGAAACAGCCAGATTATGGCGATCAGGAACAATGGGCCTACAGCGAACATATGCTGCCGCGAACCGCTCTCGAAAATCGAGAATATCGCCGCGCCATACAGCAGCGGATACAGCAGCGGGGTTATTGCTGAAAATTCACCTCCAGATCGTTTTCCATAGGCAAGCACCCCCCGCATGCACATTGTCGTCAATGCCAGCCAATACAAAAGACTTAGTGCGTTGAGAGACTCGAATATCTGTTTTTGGCGCCCGGAAAGCGCTGCGCGCGTTTCGCCGTCTCCGTTAAAAACAGAACTGTAAACCCCCTGGTCATCTTCCCCGAGAAAATAGAAAAGCTTTCTTATGGACAGCATGGCGGCCTGAGCCGGGTGCTCGAATATCCATTTCTTTCCAAGAACGAAGCCAACCTTATCCTGCTGTACCTCAGGCAACCGGGAAATGGGTACAGCGCCATCGCCAACCCACAAACCAGTTGCTTTCTCGTTGTTCGCCCGATAGAAAACGCTTCCGCCATTCGTGGAAATCCCATAGAACTGCCCGTCGAACAGGAGAAAATTCCTGGCACTCCAAGTGCTCATCACCGCAAACGCCGCAAGCACCACAAGCGCAATGCAGGTCAATGCCTTTTTTATCGGCATTTGAAGCAAAACATGTCGGAACATCAAGGGAAAGACAACGGCCAGCAGCATCAAGCCCGGCTGTGCAAGCCCAGCCATGCCGACTGAAACGCCGCTCAATGCTGCGTGCCGACGATAGCGTCTTTCATTACCATCAAGCGACTTGAGCGCAAACAATATGAACGCAAGTATCGCCGTGAGCGTGAGCAGTTCCTTGGCTGCCACGCCAGCCAGCAGCAAACGGCTTGGCCATGCCGTAAACAGCACCGTGGCGATTACAGCTGCCTTGGCGCTTATTAAATGCCTGGCCAGATACCATATCGACATGGCGCCCAAAATATATAGCAGGAGATTGGCGATGACTACGGCGAGCAAAGGCGTCTTGAAAAGCCAGATAAATGGCGTGAGAAATAATGGCAGGCCCGGTGGAAAGAAAGCGCGGAAACCTTGGGCATCGACGTAATCAAGACCCGACGCGAGTTCTTGCGCCAGATGGAGATAGGCGGCCGCATCGTGAGTAGGCGATGGCGATGTCAGAACTGCAACGAACACCTGGAAAACAACGCCCGCAAGGACGATAGCCCATAGAGTTAAATTTACGTTTATTGTCCGTTTGAAGAACGCCGCGGCACGAGGGACGGCGAAAAACAGGCCGCTGCCGACAACCGCCCCAGCCAACAAGGTTATCGACGCGCCAACACCCCCCGTCCCAGGCAGGTTGATGTAAAGGTAACCGGCGGCGAGCGGGATTGTCGCAAGAATCGCCAGAACCAGCGCGTATTCAATATGGCTTGTAATATAGGATAAAGATACTAGTATCCCGAACCGCTTTCCCAATATGTTTTCTTCCGGCATGGCTTTCATATACCCCCAGCGCAGCTTGGCCCGAATGCAGGCAGATTCAGTTTGTTGTGGCTGTTTCCATGTTTTGCGCCCTGCCGCGATGCGGCTTAGAGGCCAAGCGAAACGCGCTTATCCCGTTCTTCATATTCCAGGATGGACTTGGCAGGGGAGTAGCTGTTGGTGAGATACAGCGGACGATTCTTGGATTCATTGAACATGCGTCCGACATATTCCCCAAGAATGCCGATAGCAAGGAGCTGGACACCGCCAAGAAAGAGCATGGTGACCATCATGGTAGGATAGCCGCGCACCGGGTCGCCGAACATGAGTGTCTTGAAAACGATAATCGCCGCGTAAAAAAAAGCCGCCATGGCAATCAGCATGCCCATGTAACCGGCCGCCTTGAGTGGCGCGATAGTGAAGGAGGTAAACCCTTCGAGCGCAAAATTCCACAATCTCCAGTAGTTCCACTTGGTTTCACCGGCAAAGCGCGGATCGCGCCGGTATGGCACGGCCATCTGCGGATAGCCGATCCAGGCAAACAGCCCTTTCATGAAACGGTGTTGCTCCCTGATCTGTTTGAGCGAATCCACGGCGCGCCGGCTGAGCAGGCGGAAATCGCCCGTATCGGCGGGGATTTTCACCCGCGCCAGGCTTTGCATCACGACATAGAAAACATGCGCGGTCGCCTTCTTCATGAAGGTTTCCCCTTCCCGCGCGGTGCGCTTCGCATAGACCACGTCGTAGCCTTTTTCCCAATGGCGGATCAGTTCCGGGATCACCTCGGGCGGATCCTGCAAATCGGCATCGATGACTACCACGGCATCGCCCTGGGCATGGTCGAGCCCGGCTGTCAGCGCAATTTCCTTGCCGAAATTGCGGCTCAGGTCGATGATCGTCACCCTCGCATCATGCTTGCGGAGGTCTTGGATGACCTGCAAGGTGCCGTCCGTGCTGCCGTCGTTGACATACACGATCTCCGCCGACATCGGCAACAGGGCGATCACCTCCGACAAACGCCGATGAAACTCGGGGAGCACTTCCTGCTCGTTGTAGGCAGGAACGATCACCGATAGTACCCGCGGAGCGAATCGGCCCGCAGGATCATGATCTGGGTTCTGCATGGGCAACCTCCCTGAAAGTCCAATAGCGATTTCCCGCAAAATTCCACAACAGCACCAGTCCGGTGGCGGCGAGCTGGCTCGCCAGGTAATGCAATCCTGCAAAATTCATCGCCAGCCCCATCACCAGCGTATTGAAGCCGAGACCGATCAGGGCGACAGAAAAAAATTTCGCCATGGCTTCGCGATGGCATTTTCGGCTACGGAAAGTAAAACGGTAATTCAATGTATAGTTCATCAGGGCACCGGCGACAAACCCCACCGCCGAAGCCGTCACTGCGTAGACGCCAGAGCCCCGCACCAGCGCCATCAGCACGGCATACTGAACTGCCGTGCCAACTGCGCCGATCGCCGCAAAATGCAGAAATTGGCGGAACAACGGCTACTTCCTCGGGACGCGAGCGCCAACCGGCTGCCTGACAGGCTCGGGTGCGGCCTGCCGACCGGCCGCCGCCCACACCTTGGCCGGCACTTCCTCGCCCATGACGTTGCGCAGGAACGATTCGAACATCAGCAGCGACCACAGCGGCGCGCTGTAATCGCGCAGCCCGGACTGGTGCTGCTCCACCAGATGGCGCAGGTAGGCCCGGTCGAACAGGCCGCTGCCGGCCAGCACGGGCCCCAGCACGGCATCCGCCAGCTTCTGGCGCAACGGGCCGCGGAACCACGATGCCAGCGGCACTGCGAAACCCATCTTGGGCCGGTACAGGATTTCATCCGGCAGGAAGGAGTGCAGCGACTTCTTGAGCAGGTACTTGCCCTCGCCGCCATTGAGCTTCATCGGGTTGGGCAGGCCGGACAGCCATTCCACCAGCGGGTGGTCCAGCATCGGCACGCGCACTTCCAGCGCATGCGCCATGCTGGCGCGGTCCACCTTGGTCAGGATATCGCCGGCGAGGTAGGTTTTCAGGTCCAGGTATTGCACCAGCGCCAGCGGATCGTCGGTCGGCGCGCGGGCGGCGTGGCGATGCAGCACCTCGACCGCGCGGTATCCCTGCAGCTCGCGGCGCAGAACCGGCGAAAACAGCCGCCGCCGCTGGCTATCGGCGATGATCGAAACGCCGTGAAAATAGCCTTCGACCGAATCGCGGGCGAGCGCCTCGAACGTGGACTTGGCGCGCAGCACCCTGGGTGCCCAGTCGGCCTTGGGATAAATGCTGCCGAGCAGCCCGAACAGGGGCTTGCGCACCGGCAGCGGCAGCAGCGCACGCATCCGCTCCTCGTGCATATGCCAGCGATAGCGGCGATAGCCGGCAAAGTTCTCGTCGCCGCCGTCGCCCGACAGGGCCACCGTGACGGACTTCCTCGCCAGCCCGCACACCCGGTAGGTGGGCAGCGCCGAACTGTCGGCGTAGGGCTCGTCGTACATCCTCGCCAGCTTGTCCAGCAGGCCGAAATCGTCCTGCTCCACCTGCTCCACGCGGTGGCGGGTCCGGTAGCGGTCCGCCACCGCCTGGGCATGCGCCGACTCGTTGAAGGCCGGATCGCCGAAGGAAATCGAACAAGTATTGACCGGCTCGTCGGACAGCCCAGCCATCATCGCCACCACCGCGCTGGAATCCACCCCGCCGGAAAGGAAGGCGCCGAGAGGCACTTCCGCCACCATCCGGATTTTCACCGCCTCGCGCAGGCGCACGACGAGCTCGTCGGCCGCCTCCTGCTCGGTCATCCTGGGGCCGGCCTGGAACGGCACGTCCCAGTACTCGCGCGGCTGGGGGAAGGCCTTGCCGCGCCAGACGGCGAGGGTATGGCCGGGCGGCAGCTTCAGCACGCGCTTGAAGATGGTGCGCGGCTCGGGGACGTAGCCGTAGGCGAAATAGTCTTCCACCGCATAGGGATCGATCTCGCGGGCAAGCCCCGGATGGGCGAGCAGCGCCTTCAGTTCGGAACCGAAGATCAGCGTGCCGTCGGGCAGGCGGGCGTAATGAAGCGGCTTCACGCCGAGCCGGTCGCGGGCGAGGAACAGCACCTCGCGCTTGCGATCCCACAGGCCGAAGGCGAACATGCCGCGGAACCGCTCGACGCACGCCTCGCCCCACTCTTCCCAGGCGTGCACGATGACCTCGGTGTCGCAGCGGGTGCGGAAGGTGTGGCCGCGCTGAACGAGTTCGCGCATCAGCTCGGGAAAGTTGTAAATCTCGCCGTTGAACACCACCACCACGCTGCCGTCTTCATTGAACAGCGGCTGCTGGCCGGAGGACAGATCGATGATCGAGAGCCGCCGATGCCCCATCCCCAGCCCAGGTTCGAAATGCAAACCGCCTTCGTCCGGCCCGCGATGAAGCTGCGACTGGTTCATCCGGTCGAGCAGCGCGCCGTCGATGTCGCGCTTCGCCAAAGTATCGAAAATGCCAACGATTCCGCACATGATTGCCCCGCGTTTAGAATTTCCCAAGATGGCGTAACGCCGGTGGATCAGGCTCTTTTGCCCTTCAGGGCGCAGCCTTAATTTAATTTCAAAGCACTACACCAGCTCAGGGACGCGGAGCCGGCTTGCCGGCAGAGCGTCCCACTGGAGCGGATTGTCAGGCGGCGGCCGGGGTAAATGTCGGCACTTAACTTACTGTTGCCTGAACTATATCGACGGAGATCTCCACCGCCGGCGTCGTTCCTCTGTTTTCAAGCCAGTGCGTGGTGCTCCTGTCCTCGGGCCAGCCCACTCCCGGCCCATAATCCGTAGCCACTCCATTTCGATGGTCAGTTATCTTTCCTTGCAGCATATAGACCATGCCCGGCCTGTCTTTATGGTCGTGGATCGGGCCGAAGACGCCTCCAGGTTCGATGGTCACCATACGCATTCGAAGTTGGCGCCCGGCCATGCCCTCGATTTCAGGGCCAAGGTCAAGCGCTGCAAGTAGCTTCACCGTAACGCCTTTCGTCTCGGGTGCCGCCTGTTCGTTACTCATCGCCGCCTTCTTTCTGTATGTCTTGTCCGCCTAACTCACTATAGTTCACCGTTTGCCTTGCAGTGCGCGCTGGTAAACATCCATGTAGCCGGCCACCATCGTCTCCAGGCTAAATCGCCTCTCCACGGTGCGACGCGCCTCGCGGCCATGCATTGCGCCCAGGTCGCGGTCGCTGAGGTAGAGGCGAATCGCGTCCGCCATGCCTTCCGGGTCGCCGGGAGGCACCAGGCGCCCGGTGCGTCCGTGCTCCACCAGTTCCCGGTTGCCGCCGACATCGGTCGCGACCACCGGCAATCCGCTCGCCATGGCTTCGAGGATGGTGTTGGAAATACCCTCGGCCAGGGACGGCAGGGCGAACAGGTCGAATCCGCGCATCAGGACGGGAATATCTTCCCGATTCCCCGGCAGCCAGGCCAGGTCCAGCGCCCCCGCCTGGCGCAGCAGGAGAATTGATTCCTGCCGTAGCGGGCCGTCGCCGATGACCGCCAGGCGCAACAACCGGTGCGCATCGGGCACGGTCTGCAGCAGCCGGATGAACGCGCGCACCAGGATCAGCTGGTCCTTGACCGCCTGCATCCGGCCCACGGTGCCGACGACGAAGCGGCCGGGGCCGTCGAAGCCGCGGCACGGCAGCGGACGGCGCATGCCTTGTGCCGGGCGGAACAGCGCGGCATCGACGCCGTTGTATATCTGTACGATCCGCTCCGGCGCGACGCCGACCTGCTCGCGCAAATACGCCTCCAGATGCCTCGACAGGGCAATGTAGCGATGGGCCAGCGGCCGGAACAGGCGGCGCAGCCGGCGATGGCGGCGGTTGCCGCCGTCCAGGTTGCCGATGTCCCAGCCGTGCTCGCTGTGCACCCGTGCCGGTACCCCGGCCAGGGCCGCCGGCAGCAGGCTTTCCAGGGCAGCCAGGTTGCGGGTGTGGACGATGTCCGGCCGCAGCCGCTGCAGCAGCCGCCAAAGCCTGACGTGCACGCCGAAGTTCTTGCCGGCGGGCTTGTCGAGGGCATAAAGCTGCACGTCGCTGCGGCGGATGCGCAGGCTGAAATCGGAATAGTCGGCCAAACAGATGACGGCGTGGCGAAAGCGGTCCTGCGGGATATGGTTGATCAGGTTCACCACCCCGTTTTCCAGGCCGCCCACGGCCAGGCTGTAGATGACATGCGCCACCAGCGGCGGCTGTTCCGGCATGCTGCGGGGAAACAGCGCGTCAGCCTCGATTCGCCGCATCCAGACTCCTTTCGGTTGCCGGCAGCATCTGCTCGACAAAGTCCTGCATCGGCGCTTCGGCCTCTGCCGGGCGGTCGTCGTAAGGGGCATAGACGATCACCACGGCGGCATCGTCCCCGGTGGCGAACAGTTTGGCCACGGCTTCCAGCAGCTTGCCAAAATAGGGACTGACGGTACGCTGGCCCTCGATCCAATACCAGCTCCAGGTCAGAAGGTGGCCGTGAACCCCGCGCAGCCGCGTCTGAACGGCCGCTATCCGCCGCCCGCCAAGGCGGAAGTCGCGCAGGCTCTCACCGGATTTGGCCCAAGATTTATCGCCGGTGGGGACGAGAACGTTCTCGGAGTTGATCAGCTCGACCCCCTGGCGCTGGTAATTGTAGTAGCCGATGTACAGCCCCACCCGGCGCCCGTCCTTGATGTAAACCTGGTTGACCTCGGCGCGCGGGCCGAGAAAATGCGGCGCCCAGTCGGTCATTTTTCCCGGCACGGCCTGCCATCCACCGCCGCCGGCGGGTGTCTCCAACGGCGGCGGCTTGGGTGAACCGACCGTCTCCAGCCGGGCGGCGTAGAGCGGCCAGACCGCCAGCATGGCGCCGGCCGCCAGGGTGGCCAGCGCGATCCGCGCCATCGGCGCCGGCTGCGCCGCCGCTACCCGTCGAGCTGTCTGCTGCGCGGTGTCCGCATCGCCTTGCTCGCGCCAGAACGAGCCGATCCAGAACAGCATCAGCGTGACCAGGCTGAAAAATACCCAGCCGTAGATGACGTGGTCGATCCCGGTGGCGAGCTTCATCCCGCTCAGATGGCCGATCATCACGATCATGTAGGCGCGCAGCCCGTTGGCGACGATCGGCACCACCATCGACAATACGATGAACACCGCCCGCCGCCAGGTGCTGCGGTAGGTCAGGTAGGCGTAAAGCCAGCCCAGCGTGACGGAGGAAATGAGGTAGCGCAGGCCGCTGCACGCCTCGATCACCGACCATTGCCCGCTGGGTATGGCGAAAAATAGCCCGTCCCGGTAAACCGGGATGCCCGTCAGCTGCAGCGCGAATACGGTGAAATCGGCGGTGTAGGCCATCAGCGGCGGCAGCAGGAAATCCCCCACCGGCACGGCGAAGAGCAGGAACAGGAGCGGGAAAGCCAGCGTGCGCGCCACTTCCTTGCCGAGAACCAGCCACACCAGCAGCGGGATCATGATCACCAGGCTGTATTGCTGCACGATGAGCACACCGGCCAGGTTTGCGAGCATCCAGCCGAACCCGGCCGCCGCCAACAGCGGCAGCACCCGGTAGTCCGGTTGCGGAACGAGCGCCGCCAGCTCGCGCCGCCGGCTCCAGACCAGGTAGGCGCTGACGGGAAAAATCAGGAAGCCGTGGGCGAAGGTCTCGGAGCGCATCCAGATGGAAACGATCGACCAGGCTGCCGGCCAATACCAGGCCAGCAGCCAGACGATCGAACCCGCCGCCAACGCGGCCGCGTAGAGCCAGTCGCGGTCGGCCGCGGCGGCGTAGCGCCGGCCCGCCGCCAGGGCGGCTTGTTCCTGTGTCATGGCAGGCGCTCCATCGAGATGACGAAAAGCAGGTGTTCCATGGCTTTGTCCCTAACTTTTGAACAGCGAAAAGCGCGAGGAAAATCATGTAGGTCGGGCACCCCGTGCCCGACATGGCGGGCAGAGCCCGCCCTACGGTGAATCCGAAAAACCAGCCGGCCCCGGATGCAGCGCAACGGAACCCGGGCTACTTGCTGGATTCGTCATTCCGGCGAAAGCCGGTATCCAGTAATCCACTGATAAACCTGGATTCCGGCTTTCGCCGGAATGACGATTTTTGATTTATTCAGCGTTTCCCTAGTAGACAGTCAATATGAAACAAGGGCATTCCCCCCTTTGTCTCGCCGTGGTCGCCGCGAAGCGGCGGGAACCCGGCGGGGACACTCCTCGCGGGTGAAAAAGGAGGGTTAGGGGGGATTTAGCAAAGTCACAACTAGCCACCCCCGATAAATCCCCCTCAATCCCCCCTTTTTCAAAGGGGGAGGCGGTCAACCGCCCGTTCAACCCAGATTCTTCACTATATGCGGCCCGATCAGGTTGGCCAGCGCGAGCGGCATTTTTTGCCACAACCGGATGAACAGCTGGTACTTCGGGCTCATCGGGTTGTGGTCGGGCACGCCCTTGGCCCGATACAGCTTGTATTCGTAGTGCAGGGGCTGCGGCTCGAACCCCCAGTTCTTCTTGAAATCGAACGAGCCGCTGCCGCGCTTGCTGCGGCCGTAGTCGAACACCTTGCAGCCGCGTTCGCAGGCGCGCCGCATCAGCTCCCAGTACATGAAATCGTTGCCGGCCGTCTCGCGCGCCTCCCCGGTGCTGCCGCCGTAGTAAGGCAGCACCTCGTCGCGGAAATAAAAGCTCATCACGCTGGAAACCGGCCGGCCGTCCTTGGTGACCGTCATCACCTCGCAATCGGCGCCGAACACCTCGCGCAAGATCCGGAAATAACGTTGCGAGAACACCGGCGTGCCGAGCCGGTGGACGCTCGCCGCATAGACCGGGAAAAACCGATCCACGCCGGTTTCGTCCGTCTCGCTGACCAGCCCCGCCTTGACCCCCTTGCGCACCATGGCGCGCTGCTTGCGGGGAATGTTGGCCAGGTTTTGTTCGACCTGTGGGTCGAGCGCCTTGCGAAACGTGACGTACAGATCCTTGCCGTGCCAGTCCGTGTTTCGCGGCGCCAGGTTGCGATATTCCAGGTGGCCGACGCCGAGCTTCGCCGCCAGTTCCTGCGCCGCCTGGTCGAGCAGCAGGCGCGCCGGCGCGGACTCTGCCGCGATGCCGCCGTAGACGCAAAACGGCAGGGCCACCAGCCCGTGGCCGAACAGCCGGCTGCGCACTTCGGCCAGCGGCAGGATGCCCTCGATCTGGCCGTCGGCCTCGGCGTAGAGAAAATGGGTGCGATGCCCGAACGCCCGCTCGATCACGCTTTTCCAGCCTGCCCGGTGGAAGAACGTGGCCTCGTCGCAATCGGCGACGAAAGCGTCCCAGCGGCCGAAATCGAAAGGTTCGAGCTCGCGCACGACGATGCCGAAAGGCGCGGCGGCGTTCATCTTGCATCTCCCCTCAAAAAAACCCTGTCCGCCCGATCCCACTCGAAATCCGCCAGCAGCGACCGCAAGCGCGTTTCCATCTTCGCCAGGTTGAGATAATGGCGAAACCGCGTTTTCAGGCCGACGCCGCTCTGCCGCGGCTGATCGGGATCGATTTCCCAGGGATGGAAATAGAACATGCAGGGCTGCCCGTCATCCCGGTTGACGCGCTCCAGGCACCAGCGCGAAAAGCGGTACGGGAGCAGCCGAAAATAGCCTCCGCCGCCGGCCGGCATATTGCGGTTGAACAATTTGGCGGTGGTGATGGGAATCTCCAGCACGCCGCCCCGGCCGGCGGGATGGTGCGGGAAGCGCGGGGCGTCGGGCATGCCGTAGTGGTCGTGGCGGATCGGGTAAATGCTGGAGCTGTAGCGGTAGCCCGCTTCCCGCAGGCATTCCAGCGCCCACAGGTTGCGCCGGCCGATGGAGAAACTGGGCGCCCGATAGCCGTTCACCCGCACGCCTCCGATCTGCTCCAGGACGTCTTTCGCCCGGCGGACGTCGTCTGCGAATTCCGCCCGGCTCTGCTCCGACACGCGCTGGTGGGCATAGCCGTGGCTCGCCAGTTCGTGCCCCTCGGCGACGATGCGGCGCACCACCGACGGATACCGTTCGGCGATCCAGCCGAGGGTGAAGAAGGTGGCATGCGTCCGGTGCTCCGCCAGCATGGCGAGGATCGCATCCACGTTGCGCTCCACCCGGCAAGGCTGAAACTCCCAGCTGTCGCGGGGGATATAGGGCGCCAGGGCGGAAACCTGGAAATAATCCTCCACGTCGATGGTCATCGCGTTTTTGATTGGGGGCGTGGTCATGTCGCGTTCCTGGTGACGGCTGTCGTCAATCCGAAGCCGTGCCCACGAGGTCATCGTGCGATTTCGACATGATCGGCTCACGCCACCATGCGCCGCCCGTTGCCCAGCCATTCCTGCATGATTCCCGCGATCCGCTCCGACGCCCGGCCGTCCCACAGTTCCGGTATTCGCCCCGCCCGGCCGCCGCTCTGCAGGATCTCTTCGCAGGCCGCGAGCACGCGGCCCGGATCGTTGCCGGCGAGGACGTTGGTGCCCTCGTTCACCGTGATCGGGCGCTCGGTGTTGTTGCGCAGGGTCACGCACGGCACCCCGAGCGCGGTGGTTTCTTCCTGGATGCCGCCGGAATCCGTGAGCACCAGCCGTGCGTCCTTCATCAGGCCGAGCATTTCCAGGTAGCCCACCGGCGGTATCTGCATGATCGGAAAGTTTTCGATGAAGCGGGCGAGGCCGTATTGTTCCATCCGCGACCGGGTGCGCGGATGCACCGGGAAGATCACCGGCAGCCGGCGGCTGAGGTCGGCGATGCTTTCGAGCAGGGATTTGAACGTGTCGGGGTCGTCCACGTTGGAAGGGCGGTGCAGGGTCAGCAGCGCATAGCCGGCGCCGGTCCGGTCCCAATCCGCCAGCCCCGCCTGCCGCATGGTCCAGGCGACGGGAACGGCTTTCTTCAGGTTGTGGTGCAGGGTGTCGATCATCACGTTGCCGACGAAGTGGATGCGCTCGTCGCCGATGCCCTCGCGCAGCAGGTTGGCGCGGGCATCGCGCTCGGTGGTGAAGAGCAGGTCGGAAATCTGGTCGGTGAGGATGCGGTTGATCTCTTCCGGCATGGTACGGTCGCCGCTGCGCAGGCCGGCCTCGACGTGCACCACGGGCACCCCCTTCTTCACCGCCACCAGGGCGCAGGCCAGGGTCGAGTTCACGTCGCCCACCACCAGCACGGCCGAAGGCTGTTCCTCGTCCAGCACCGGCTCGAAGCGGCGCATGATCTCGGCGGTCTGCACCGCATGGCTGGCGGAGCCGACCTCCAGGTTGACGTCCGGCGCCGGCAGGCCGAGCGCGTCGAAGTGCTGGTGGTTCATCGCCGCATCGTAATGCTGCCCGGTATGCACCAGACGCACGAAAAAATGCGGCGAGGCGCTGTTCAGCGCGGCGATCACCGGGGCGATTTTCATGAAATTCGGGCGGGCGCCCACCACGCACAGGATGCTGTGCGCCATGCAACTGGAATCGGTGCTCCGCATTATTCTTCCTCCCCTCTAAGACGCCGCACGCGGGCGAGCGACAGCACCTCCCGCAGCAGCTTCAATACGTTGGATACCGACTGTTCCATTTGGGAAATCCGCTCGTTCAGCTTGGCCAGTCCGAGCTGGGCTTCCAGCTCGCGCTCGTAGGCCCCCTCCAGGTCAGGCGCGGCGATGAGGCCGGTTTGCGCCGGCGGAATGGACATTTCCTTCTGCATGTCGCGGCTGACCTCGTTGACGGCCGCGCCGTCGAACGCATGCATCTCCTCCAGGTAGCCCATCAGCATCAGGCGGTCGCACAGCACGTTGATTTTCCGCGGAATGCCGTCGGTGTTCGCATAAATTGCGCCAAAGGCTTCCTCGCTGAATACCGGATCGCCGTCCCAGCCGGCGCGGTGCAGGCGGTGCTCGATATAGGCGCGGGTTTCGTCGCCGTCCATCGGCCCCAGGTGATAGGAGGCGATCACGCGCTGGCGCAGCTGCTGCATGCCCTCGCCCTGCATGGTGTAGCGGAACTCGGGCTGGCCGAGCAGGAAGCTTTGCAGCAGCGACTTGTCCCCGCTCTGGAAGTTGGACAGCATGCGCAGCTCTTCCACCGCCCTCGGCGTCAGGTTCTGCGCCTCGTCCACCACCAGGAGCGCGCGTTTACCCTGCGCCTTGCACGAAGCCAGGAACCATTCCAGCTTTTGCAGCAAAACCGCCTTGCTGGCTTGTTCGTGCGGCAGGCCGAAAGCCGCCGCCACCATCCGCAAGGTGTCTTCCGCGTCCAGTTGGGTGCTGACCAGCTGGGCCGCAACCAGGTGTTCGGTCTCCAGCCGGCTGAACAGATTGCGCACCAGCGTGGTCTTGCCGGCGCCGATCTCGCCGGTGATCACGATGAAACCCTCGCCCTGGTGCAGGCCGTATTCCAGGTAGGACATGGCGCGCCGATGCCCCTTGCTGCCAAAAAAGAACCCCGGATCGGGACTGAGCTGGAATGGCTTGGCGCGTAGGTGATAAAACGCTGCGTACATTGTTCGCCCCCATCAAAATGTCATGTAAAGCGTCAGCAAGACCGCGTTCTCGATGTAATCTCCTCCGCTCACGCTGGAGCCGCGCTGCAACCGGCGAAAATCCAGCGATGCGGTCATCTTGGGCTCGATTTGCCGGGTCACGCCGACTTTCAGGTACTTGTCGCGATCCTCGCGGCCGATGTCGCGGAAGATATTGCGCGAATACCCCCCGCTCGCATTCAGGCTGGTGCGGGGCGCGAAGCGGAGGCTCCATAGCGCGCTGCCGCCCCGCTGTTCGATGTGGGCGCTCTGCGTGAAATCGTTGCTGCCGAGGAAAACGCTGGTGATGTTGCCGATGGTTGCGGCATCGCGGATCTGGTCGAACAAGTGGAGCACCACCGTGTTCCTGACCCCGGTCAGCGCCACCGTGGCGGCCAGATTTTTTTCCAGGAACGTCTGATCGGTAAGAAAATTGAGCGGATTGAACAGGCTAAGAGGTATCCCGGTCTGGAGCATGAAATTTGCCACAAACTGCTGACGCAGAACGGGATCCGGAATGGAAGACGCGAACAGCTGGCTCAAATAGCTGGCTGTGTCCAGCGAAGTGGGCACGAAAAACCGCGACTGGGAGTTTACGATGTCCTGGCTGTAGTTCACGCTCCAGACCGCATGCCGGCTCCGGTGGCTGAAGGCGAGAGAATGGGTGTTGCCGAAAAAGCGGTGGCCGACCGAGGCGTCGAGCTCGGTGCGGGGCGTGATCGCCCAGGAAAAGCCGGCAGTCCAGAATGAGCCTTCCGGCGCGGGGCCGGTGAACAGATAATTGTTTTTTTCGTGGCCCGCTGTGCCCAGCACACTCAACCCAGGCCTCAACAGATAACTCAGGCGGCCAGTGTAAGTCTCCCGCTCGGTATTTTCCTGGATGCCGGAAAAATCCACCCTGTCCTTGTAGTAATCCAGCCCCCAGCCGAACCGGCGGTAAGCCGGGCCGCTGCTGAGCCGCAGATTGACGCGATCGGTCTGGCTGTTGAAGCCTCCCGCCGTCGTATCCACAATCTCGTGGGTGTAGCGGGCCTCGCCCGTGGCCATAATGCCGAAATTCTTGTGCAGGTAGGGGCTGAGGGAGAGGGTTTTCACCTCCGTGCGGTTCCCGGTGACATTGCCGTTGTCCGCGGCCTGCGCCCCCAGCAGCGAAAGATTCTGCTGGGAAATGCCGGCACTGGCGTCAAGGTAAAAAAGGTTGTCCACCAGCTCGGCATTGCCGGCCGCATCCAGCATATGGTTGAAAGTGTTGTTGCGGCTGTCGTTCGCATAGAACAGGGTTTGCAGGTGGTAGTTGGCGGCCAGGTTCAGCCTCGGCCCCATCCCGCGCAGGGAAATGCCGGGGTTGATCTGGCTGATGAATTCGCTCCGCTCCTGCCCGCGAGCCGCCAGCCCGACATTGTCGGTATAGCTTTCGCCCAGCATCAGATTGGGGGTGAGCGTCCATTCGACGGCGCCGGCACTGCCCGAGAGCAGCAACAGCAGCGAGGCCGCCGAACAGGCGAGCGGCAAAGGGGACATGGGCCGGTCGAGCGGAGGCGGTGGAGCGACCGGCCGTGAAAACCGGCTTAACCGCCGATCAACGCGGTTGAACGCCGATGTCTCATGGTGTTTACCCGCGTTAATCGGTGCCCATCGGCGGTCGATTGCCGTTTTCCGGATGGACGATCTGACAGTCTGGGCGCAATTGGATTTCTTGTTTTTTTTCATGGCATCCACAGGTTTTTTTTCAGTATCCGTACAGGGGATAGTCCGTGCCGAGCAGCGCCTTGCCTTTGTTCAGCACCAGGCCGACCACGTCGCAGGATTCGATCTGGGCGAGCGCGTCCTGAAGCTGATCCTCGGTGGTTTTTTCCGCCTCCACCACCATGACGATCTGGCCCATGTGCGTAGCCAGGACGCGGGCCTCGGTGGTCGCCAGCAAAGGCGGGGAATCGAAAATGATGACCCGGTCGCGGTAGCGGTTCGCCATTTCCTGCAGCAGGCGGCTCATCGCCTCGCTCGCCAGCATCTCGGTCGCGTAGCGGTTCCCCCGGCCGGCGGGAAGAAGGGTAAGTTTCTCGACATTGGTCTTGATCATGACGTCGCACAGTTGCAGCTCGTTGTCGAGGAGGACGTCCATCAGCCCCTTTTCCGCCTTCAGGCCGAGGAATCCGGGCAGCGACGGCTTCGCCACGTCGGCGTCCACCAGCAAAACCGTGTGGTCCATTTCCATGGCGATGCTCATTGCCAGGTTGATGGCGCAAAAGCTCTTTCCTTCCCCCGGCAGGGAACTGGTGACCATGATCAGGTTGGCGTTCTTTACCGGCGCAGCCCGGTTGAACACGTTGGTGATCAGGGGCCGCTTGATCAGCCGGAATTCCTCGGCGATCTGCGATTTCTCGCCGTCCGGCGTGATCATGCCCGCCTTGTGCAGCTTCACCAGGTTGATCTGACCGAGCTGTGAATACCTGTCGCCCGCGCGCGCTTCCGCCGGCGCATCCTCAGCCACGGGAACGCGGTCCGCCTCTGCACTGCTTTGTTTTTTAGCGGCTTTCTCGATCAAACTTTCGGCGGAAGCGGCCGCCTCGTGCTCGATCGGCATCAAAGTCAGGCCGCCAGGCTCCAACGGTCCATGCCGAGTCATCGCTTTTTCAATAATGCTCACTCAACCTCCCATCAAGCTGGTGGAAAAAACACGCGCTGCGCCCACAAACCGCGAACGACCTACGAGCTGCAAGGGAAACACCGATCAAGCCTATTTTTGTCGTTCCCGCGAAGCCGGGAATCCAGTCGAATCAACCGCCTGGATCCCTGATTTCGCGAGGATGACGACTTATCGGCGTTTCCCTGGGAGCCTGTCGGGCTTAAAGGAAATCGGCTGCAAATCCGCCTGGCCGGTCCATATTTCGCCGCTTTTTTGGTCAATAGAATAACTATTGACCTGCAAAACCGGCAAAATCCGTCCTCGCCCAGCCGAATTTTGCGAGCATCCGCTTCGCGGCTTGCCTGCTTGGCCCTCTGCGCTTCGATTCTTCAAGTCCGACAGGCTCCTAGACACTGGTGCTGGCCGCCTTGAAAAACAGGATCGCCATGACAATGCCGTAGGAGCCGAACAGGCCCAGCGTGGACGTTGCCGTCGCGACCAAACTGCTTCTTTGCCTTTTCTTCTGGGTATCGGTCCAGATCAGCGACACCGCTCCCAGTAGCGGCAGCCCGGTCGCATGGCGCAACGTCCACCGGTCGTTGAAAGTCGGCCTGAACTGACTGACCAGGAAGGCCACCACGATCCCACCCACCAGAGCGCCGAGCAGCACCAGCGAAGTCAGCAGTGGGCGGTTCGGCGCGCTCGGCACCAGCGGGACGCGAGGCGGATCGATGATGCGGAAATTCATGATGCCGGAATTGGCGTCCATGTCCCCCGACATCTGCGCGGAATCCCGCGTGGCCAGCAGCTTCTCGTAATTGGCCTTGTTGACCTCATAATCCCGGTTGAGCTGGGTATAATCGGCTTCCACCTGCGGAATCGCGTCCGCCGCCGCTTTCAGCCGGTTATAGCGGCTTTCGTACTCTGCCACCCGCGCCCGCATCGAAGCCGCGCCGGCTTCCGCGTCGGCAAGCGAAACCCTCAGCTGCTGGGTCACCGGATTCTGCGCCTGCGCCGCCGGGATGCCTTTTCTCGCCTTGGCTTCCTGCTTCTTCTGCTCCTCGAGCTGCTCGATGATGCGCTTGGCTGCCACGATGTCCGGATGCCGGTCGGTATAGTTGAGTTGAAGGCTGTCCAGATTCTTTTTCAGCGCCTGAATACGGGAATCGATTTCCGGATTGGACGATGCGCCCGCATCCTTTTCGTCCAGCACCACCAGGTCGTCGCCGGCAAGCTGCTTCTTGATCGCGTCGCGGCCGTTTTCCGCTTCGCGCAGGGCGAGCCTGGCCTGACTCAGGTTTTCCATCGTCTCCGACAGCTTGGCGAAATAATCCCGGCCTTCGCCCGGCATCGTGTCCATGTGCTGGCGTTTGAATTCCTTCAGGGCGTTTTCCGCGGTAACCAGTTTCTGCTCGTAAGCCTTGATCTGGTCGTCGATGAAGCGCTTGGCCGAATCGGCGTCCTTCCGCTTGTCGCCCAGGCTGCCCTCGACGAAAATCGTCAGCAGCGACTGCACCACGCGCTTGGCGACCTCCGGCTTCCGGTCGCGATAGGCCAGCGTATAAAGATTGTCCTGCCCGGTATTCTTGATCTCGATTTTCGAAATCATCGAATTGATCAAGCTTTCCTTGTCTTCCGCCGTTTTGACATTGATGTCCAGATCCGCCATGCGCACCACCCGTTCCACGTTGGGGCGGCTAAGCAGCGTGCGGCTCATCATGACGATCTTCTGATCCAGGTTGGGCTGCACCGCCAGCCCCGACAGCAGAGGCTTGAGGATGCTCTGGGTATCGACGTAGACTCGCGCCGACGCCTCGTACCGATCCGGCATCATGGCCACCACGATCCAGCCCGACACCGCGATGGCCCAGGCGGCAACGATGGCGTACCAGCGATGCTGCCATGCCGCCTTCAGATAAGACAAAAACTGGGTGATCAATTCATGCATGTAAAGCCTCCTGACTACCTTCCGACATGGCGCCGCTCACCGCTCACACCTCAGAACCAGCTCTCGGGAATGATGAGCACATCGCCCTGACGCATTTCCACATTGGCGGAAACATCGCCGTCCTTGATCAGGTCGCTCAGCCGGACATTGAACTGCTGGCTCCCGCCCGCGGTGCGCAGGATGCTCGCCTTGTTGCCGTCGGCGAATTCGGTGATGCCGCCCACCGCGATCAGCACGTCAAGCACGGTCATGTTCTGGCGGTAAGGCAGGGCCTGCGGTTTCGCCGCCTGGCCGATGACGCGAATCTGCTCGCTGTAAGGGCCGACGAAGCCGTTGACGATCACCGTCACCACCGGCTCCTGGATATATTTCGACAGCGCTTTCTCGACATCCCGCGCCAGCTGGGTCGGCGTTTTCCCGCTGGCCGGCAGGTCTTCCACCAGCGGCGTGGTAATTTTCCCGTCCGGGCGCACCGGCACGACCATGGAAACCTCCGGATTGCGCCAGACGACGAGGTTGACGCTGTCACCCGGCCCGATCAGGTAATCGTGGGAAGGGGGAGCGACGGATTGCGGTGCCGGCGGATAGTGCGTAGTGGCGCAGCCGGCGCCGAGAAAAACGGAAAGGACGAGGATCGAACCCGACAGCCACCAGGTCAAGAATCGCGATGTATTCACTTGGCATTACTCCCAATATTATTAGTCTTGCGCCATCAGGCCGCTGAAAACAGGCGGGTCCGCTTTGTAAATTCAATTTAGTTTAAAGAATCGGGTTGTCAACCTCGCGGCCTGGCGGGAGAAAAGCGCGGTCACGTGGAGTCACCCACGGGCAGGTCGGCCAAGCCCGGCAGAGCCGACACGCCGGTGACGAGCCAGGGTGCGCCATGCGCACCGATTTGCGCCCGCTGTCGCGCACGGCGTGCCACGCAGAATCAATGGGTTGTGCGGTATTTCTTGAGAGATGGATCGCCGGTTCCGCTGCACTTGAGCCGGCCGGCCCGCCCGATGTCGGAATTTTTTACACTGTGCGACGCATCCACGAACCGGACGACAATTAATCGTTTATTAATCAGTTTGTTACTAAAGTGGCATTCGGCTTGCTGAGTAGGGTTCGATACCCCTCGCAGCCGTTCTACTTTTCCGGGGAACCAGGGATGGTTGATCCATGTCAAAAATCAGGGATTTTCCCGAGTTCCGACTAAGCATTTCCCGAGGCAGCCTGCAAGCCGTCTTAACATTGAGGGTGGCGATGACGAAAATGGCCAAGATTCGAGAACCGGACGACGACTGGGCTGGCAGGACGATTATCGGGGTGCCGGTCGACGCCCCCCGCAGTCCGCGCTCGCTGTGCCTGGATCAGCCGGACGTGCCGGGCATCCACGATTTCGCAATAGAGCGCAATATCTTCAAGATCCGGCTGGCCGACCTGCGCAACAAGCGCAACCCGGCCAGCATGCTGATCAACAAGATGTACTCCTGGCGGGGCTACGACCCCTCCGCCGCCACCGCCCCGCATCCCAACCGGATCACCCTGACCGCATCCCACGACCAGCAGGTCGTCGGCACCATCAGCATGGGCTTCGATTCGCCCATCGGGCTTCTGGTCGACGAACTCTACAAAGCCGAAATCGACCCCTTGCGGAAAGAGGGGCGCAAACTATGCGAGTTCACCAAGCTGGCCGTGGACAGCTCCGTCCGCTCGAAACGGGTGCTAGCCGCGCTGTACCACATTTCCTACATCTACGCGCGCAACATCCAGCAACACACCGACCTGTTCATCGAGGTCAACCCGCGCCACGTCAAATTCTACGAAAGAATGCTCGGCTTCAGGCAACACGGCGGAGAAAAGACCTGTCCCCGGGTGAACGCGCCGGCGGTGCTGCTTTGGCTCGAACTCGACTACGCCCATCGCCAGATCCAGAAGCTGGGCGGACACACCGAGCATGTCGGCGCGGAAAAATCCCTCTACCCCTATTTTTTCTCCCAGGCCGTGGAAGACGTCATCACCGCACGGCTGCGCGAGTTGACATGACCAAGGCAATTTTTAGTTTTGAATTTTGAATTTTAAAAAACCGCGTAGCGACA
The DNA here is from genome assembly GCA_023266195.1 of Sulfuricella sp. Lineage (GTDB taxonomy): Bacteria > Pseudomonadota > Gammaproteobacteria > Burkholderiales > Sulfuricellaceae > Sulfuricella. Next base: position 3,911 of record JAHFRP010000011.1, on the reverse strand, counting down.
CCTGCATTCAAAATTCATTTATTGGACTCAACCGCTTTTTCAGGATCATCCAACTCCATATGTTTTTTTCCTACCACGATGCCTTCTCCCGCAACCTGGGCTGGGTGACCCGGCACGAGCAGGAAATCCTGCGCACCAAACGGGTCGCCATCGCCGGCCTGGGCGGCGTCGGCGGCAGCCACCTGCTCACCCTGGCGCGGCTGGGCATCGGGGCATTCCACATCGCCGATTTCGACACTTTCGACATCGCCAATTTCAACCGCCAGGCCGGCGCGACCACGGCGAGCCTGGGGCGGCGCAAGGCCGACGTGCTCGCCGAGATGGCGCGGAACATCAACCCGGAGCTGGAAATCAAGGTGTTCCGCCAAGGCGTCACCGGAGAAAATTTGGACGAGTTCCTGGCCGGGGTGGACGTGTATGTGGACGGACTGGATTTCTTTGCCTTCGCCGCCCGCCAGGCGGTGTTCGCCGCCTGTGGGGAAAAAGGCATCCCGGCGGTCACCGCCGCGCCGCTCGGCATGGGCGCGGCGATCCTGAACTTCCTGCCGGGGCAAATGACCTTCGAGGAATACTTCCGGGTGCAGGGCCAGCCCGAAGAAGAACAGGCCATCCGCTTCCTGCTCGGGCTCTCCCCCGCCATGCTGCAGATGTCTTACCTGGTGGATAAAAGCCGGGTCAACCTGGCGGAAAAACGGGGGCCGTCCACCGTGATGGCGTGCCAGTTGTGCGCGGGCCTGGCCGCGACCGAGGCGATGAAGCTGCTGCTGCATCGCGGCAAGGTGCGGGCGGCGCCATGGGGGCTGCATTTCGACGCCCACCGCGGCAAGCTGGCCTACACCTGGCGTCCGTGGGGCAACGCCAATCCGCTCCAGCGCCTCGGCCTCGCCATCGCGCGGCGGCGGCTGGCGGCGATGCCGGCCTTCGCCCCGGACATCCCGAAAAAACCCTTTACGGTGATCGAGCAGATCCTCGACGTCGCGCGCTGGGCGCCGAGCGGCGACAACACCCAGGTGTGGCGCTTCGAAATCCTCGACCAGCACCGCATCGCGGTGCACGGCTTCGACACGCGCGAGCACTGCATCTACGACGTGAACGGCCGCCCCAGCCAGATCGCGCTCGGCACGCTGCTCGAAAACATCCGCATCGCCGCCAGCGCGCACGGCCTGCGCGCGGAAATTGCGCGCCGCGGCGGCGAGCCGGACGACAAACCGGTGTTCGACGTGGAGTTCATTCCTGATTCAACCGTCCAGCCCGACCCGCTGCTGCCTTACATCCCGATACGCTCGGTGCAGCGCCGCCCGATGCGCATGCGCCCGCTGCTCAAGCACGAAAAAACCGCGCTGGAATCCGCCGCGGGCGACGCCTACCGGATCGTCTGGCTGGAAGGCTTCGCCCGCAAGCTCGACGTTGCCGCGTTGATGTCGCGTGCCGCCGAACTGCGCCTCACCCTGCCGGAAGCCTACCGGGTGCATCGCGACGTCATCGAGTGGAACGCCAGTTTCAGCGAGGATCGCGTACCGGACCAGGCCATCGGTCTCGACAAGCTGACCTTGCGCCTGATGCGCTGGGCGATGCAGAGCTGGGCACGCGTCGCATTTTTCAACGCTTACCTCGCCGGCACGATGATGCCGAAGCTCCAGCTCGATTTTGTGCCGGCCGTCGCCTGCGCCGCCCACTTTGTCCTGATCGCGCGCGAGCGCCCCGAATCCGTCGACGATTATGTCGCCGCCGGCCGCGCGATGCAGCGCTTCTGGCTCACCGCCACCCGGCTCGGGCTGCAATTGCAGCCCGAGATGACGCCGTTGATCTTTTCCGCCTATGCGCGCGAACGCATCCAGTTTTCAGAAAAGCCGGACAGTTTCGGCAAAGCACGGCGCCTGTCCACCCGACTCGCCCGGCTGATCGGGAAAGACACGGAAAACGCGGTATTCATGGGCCGGATCGGCGCAGGCCGGGCGGCAACGGCGCGCTCCCTGCGCCTGCCGCTGGAAAGGTTGAAAGTGGAATAATTCCCGCCGGGTCATATGGAGGCTCATGTGGCTCGTCGGTCGGGCACGCTGTGTCCGACGGCTTGACGGATGGCGAGCGGGGTTCGTCGGGCACGGGGTGCCCGACCTACATTGGAAGGAAGGAAAGGAGATTGCCATGCGGATTCTCATGTTTCTCGCCGTCATCGCGGCATTGGCCGGCTGTGCAACTCCGGCCGAAAGGGCGGCTCAGGTTCAGCGCGAAGTCGACGAGATGATCCAGGTCTACGGCCCCGCCTGCGAAAAGCTCGGATACAAGGCGGACTCCGACCCCTGGCGGCAATGCATATTGCGGCTCAGCGAAAAGGACAGCTACCAGCGCGGATATCCGGCCACGACCAATTGCTTCGGGCATCGCGGCTTCATGCAATGCACGACGTTCTGACCGCTATCGGCCCGGCGTCACTGTTCCCCGCGCGGGGAAGCGGACTCAAAGCCGGCCAGCGCCTGCTGCAGATAGAGTTGTTCCACCTTTTTGCGCGCCCACGGCGTTCGGCGTAAAAATTTCAGGCTCGACCTGATGCTGGGGTCGTGCGTGAAGCAGCGCACCGGAACGGCCGCGCCCATCGCTTCCCAGCCCATGCTCCCGGATAGCCGCGTGACGATGGCTTCAAGGGTGATGCCGTCCAGGCTGGGGCGACCGGCTGTTTTTTTGACGTTGTCCATCGTTTTTATTTTACAGATGACAGCCCGGCTTGAGCGTTTACAATGGGGTCTTTTTTTCAGGTTGAACTCGTCATGACCGACTCCGTCCGCCTCGCAAAACGCCTTGCCGAACTGGTGTCCTGCTCTCGCCGCGAGGCCGAACTTTACATCGCGGGCGGCTGGGTAACGGTTGACGGACAAATTATCGAAGAGCCCCAGTTCAGGGTAGCGCAGCAGAAAATCGAACTCCACCCGGACGCCAGTCTCACCCCGCTTGCGCCGGTGACCATTCTGTTTCACCGGCCGCCGCCAACGGGCGTCGAAGACGGCTCCCTGCCACCGCGGATAGGCGCCGATACGCAGGCGACCGACGATGCTTCCGGCATCCGCGTGCTCGAACGCCATTTTTCCCGCCTGACGGAGTGCCCGCCGCTGGAGGCGGCTGCCGACGGATTGCTGGCGTTTACCCAGGATTGGCGCGTGGCGCGCAAGCTGATCGACGATGCAGCCACGGTTGAGCAGGAATATGTCGTGGAGGTCGCGGGCGAACTGCTCCCCGACGGACTCGCGCGCCTCAATAGTCACGGGCTCGATTCCAGCGGCAGGGCGCGGCCCTCGATCAAGGTCAGCTGGCAAAACGAAACCCGGCTGCGCTTTGCCCTGAAGGCGGTGCAACCCGGCCGGATCGCGCGCCTGTGCAACAGCGTCGGGCTGCAGGTGCTCGGCATGAAACGAATCCGGATCGGCCGTGTATCGATGGCCAAACTGCAGCCGGGCCAGTGGCGTTACCTGATGCCGCACGAACGGTTCTAGTGGTCAGTCAAGGTAAAACAAACGGAAGTGCGAGCTATTGTGGGTACGGCTTCAGCCGTACATGTCAGGCTGCGCCCTAAAGGGCACAACAGCCTGACGCACATGGCGTTGCCAAGTACTGTTATTTAATTACGAAGCACTGCACTAGGAGCCTGTCGGACTTGAAGAATCGAAGCGAAAATTCGGCTGGGCGAGGACAGATTTTGCCGGTTTTGCCGGTCAATAGTTATTCTATTGACCAAAAAAGCGGCGAAATGTGGACCGGTCAGGCGGATTTGCAGCCGATTTCCTTTAAGTCCGACAGGCTCCTAGCCTGAATTTTGCATAAAGCGGGCGGATTACACTGTAAGCATTTGATATAATTGCGGTTGTCTAGACAACAATTCGTAAAAAATGCCTGCTGTTACCCGCCCGGACGTCCATTCT
>JAHFRP010000010.1 GCA_023266195.1 Sulfuricella sp. | reverse complement strand
CGTTCCTGATCCAGAACCAGATTCAGCGTAAACTGAGTACCATCTTCAAACTCATTCGGTAACCATCCAACTTGAAGAAACGATCACCCCTTCGGTAACCTTTTATCTTGAGGCAATGCGCGGAGCCTGATCAACTTCGGCAAAATGGGTGAATGCGATTAATTACGGCCCTAGGAGCCTGTCGGACTTGAAGAATCGAAGCGCAGAGGGCCAAGCAGGCAAGCCGCGAAGCGGATGCTCGCAAAATTCGGCTGGGCGAGGACAGATTTTGCCGATTTTGCCGGTCAATAGTTATTCTATTGACCAAAAAAGCGGCGAAATATGGACCGGCCAGGCGGATTTGCAGCCGACTTCCTTTAAGTCCGACAGGCTCCTAGCTGCATGAACCCCGAAGACCTCCAGCGCCTGGTTACCCTGGCCATGCCCTACGGCAAATACAAGGGCCGCCTGATTGCCGACTTGCCTGGCCGGTACCTCAACTGGTTTGCCCGCGTAGGCTTTCCGCCCGGAGAAATCGGCCGGCTGTTGGCGCTGATGCAGGAACTGGATCACAACGGCTTGTCGGCGCTGCTCGATCCGCTTCGAAACGAGAAATCCCGACCCCGTCCCAGGTAGATCGAGGCAAGACAACAGGATGTGTGGGCCCAGCCGCACAGGTCAGGCGAGCCTGACCCATCAGGCCGGCCGACTGCTAGCGCCGCCAGACCGGCTTGTCGAACACCGGCGCGGTGTCGCGCAACAACATGTCCGGCGAGGAAAAAGGCGCCAGGCGCTCGAGAAAATCCAGCAATTCCAGCACCGGCGCGTTGCGGAAGAAGCGGGCCGGCGGGATCTCCATCCAGATGCGGTCGGCGTAGGCGTAGATCTCGTAGGGGGTGTCGCCGACACCGTCGTGGTTGCGGTCGAAGCCCTGGTAGTCGTCCCAGTAGTTGCCGCTCCAGTCGTTCTTGCCGGCATCGCCGCTGCCGAACGCCATGGCGACGTGAACCAGGTTGTTTTCGAAGCTGTTGCGGTGGAGCACGTGGCCGCCCCGCTCGCCGATGAACTGGATGCCGATCGCGTTATGGGCGAGCCGGTTGCCGTTCAGGATAATCCTGTCTTCCTGCGCGATGGGCGAATCGGCGAGAATGCCCACGGCGCAGTGGACGATTTCGTTGCCCTCCGCCAAACCTTCCGCGCTTTTCTTGTACGCCACCCCCGCCCCGCTCACGCCGAGGGAATGAAAAATGCGGTTGTTCCGCACTACTACCCGGGCGGAATCGAGGACGACGACGCCGGTTGCGGTGTGGGATAGCACGTTGCGCTCCACCACGCTGTCCGGCGAGAAAATCAGGTGGATGCCGTAGCGACCGTTGCGGATGGTATTGCCGACCACCCGGTTGCGCGGCGAGTTCATCAGCGTGAGGTCGCGCGCCCGGTCGATATCGTTGCCCTCGATCAGGTTGTCCATGCTGTACCACAGGCGGATCGATTCACCCCGCATCGCCAGTTCCGCGGCCTTGGAACGAATGCGGTTGCGCCGCAGAGTATTGCGGTTGGACTGCTTCAGGCTGATGCCGAACAGCGCATCGTCGATTGCGTTGTCCTCGATGCGATTGTCGTTGCCGGAAAGCACGATGCCGGCATCCATCCGGTCGTGGGACTCGCCGGTGTGGGTCAGCCGCACCCCCCGCACCGCCGCACCGCTGGCGTTCACGATCAGCACCGAACCGGTGCCGCCGCCGTCGAGCGTCACCCTGCCGCCGCCATCGACCGCCATCGGCCGGGAAATTTCCGCGGGCCCGGCATAGGTGCCCGGCGGCGGGCGCAGCGTGCCGCCGGTGGGCGTTGCGTCGATCAGCGCCTGAAACGGAGGATAAGCCGCCGTGGCAACGGCGGCGTGCAGCAACAGGAGCAGGAAAAGGGAAATCTTGGCCACGGGCGGAACAACCAATCGACAGTCTGCGCTATGTGACCCTATTTCGCCGCTGCTGGCAATGAGTTAAATCAATTTAGGCCGATGGGAAGGCAAATTCCGGTCAGGCGTAGGTCGGGCACCCCGTGCCCGACGGTTTGATGGTCGGTGAGCGGTGATTTTTGTCGGGCACGGGGTGCCCGACCTACAGCCCCAGCTTCGCCTCCAGTTCCTCCCAGCGCGTCATCGCCGCCAGAAGCGCTTCTTCGATTTCGGCGGTGCGCGCATTGAGGCGCTTCACCCCATCGGGGTCGGCGCGGTAGATGTCGCCGTCGGCCAGTTTCTCGCCGATCGCCTGCTGCTCCTGCTCCAGCGCTTCGATCTGCGCGGGCAGGGCTTCCAGCTCGCGGGTTTCCTTGAACGACAGTTTGGGCTTCGCCGCCGGCTTTTCCGGCGCCGGCTGGGGCTTGGCCGGAGCGGCGGACTTCTTCTCGGGCTCGCTTCCGGCCTGCGGGCGGCAGCGCAGCCAGTCGTCGTAGCCGCCGGCGTATTCGACCAGCTTGCCATCGCCCTCGAAGGCGATCACTGAGGTCACCACGTTGTCGAGAAAGGCGCGGTCGTGGCTGACCAGGAACAGCGTGCCGGAATAATCCAGCAGCAGTTCTTCGAGCAGCTCAAGAGTTTCGATGTCGAGGTCGTTGGTCGGCTCGTCCAGCACCAGCACGTTGGCCGGCCGGGTGAAGAGCCGCGCCAGCAACAGCCGGTTGCGCTCGCCGCCGGACAGCGACACCACCTTGGCGCGCGCCCGCTGCGGCGGAAACAGGAAATCGCCGAGGTAGCTGATGACGTGCTTTTTGACCCCGCCGATTTCGACGAAATCGTTGCCCTGGCTGATGGTGTCGGCCAACGTCGCGTTTTCGTCGAGCTGTTCGCGCAGCTGGTCGAAATAGGCCACGGCGAGCTTGGTGCCGCTCTGCACCTCGCCGGAATCGGGCTGAAGCTCGCCCAGGATGAGCTTGAGCAGGGTGGTCTTGCCGGCGCCGTTGGGGCCGATCAGGCCGATGCGGTCGCCGCGCATGATGCGGGTGGAAAAATCGCGCACGATGGTCCTGTCGCCGAAGGATTTGGTGACATGCTCCAGCTCGGCCACCAGCTTGCCTGAGCGCTCGCCGGCATCGACCGAGAGGCGGGCCTTGCCGACCTGGTCGATGCGCGCGGTGTGCTCGCGCCGCAGCTGCTCCAGCCGCCGCACCCGGCCTTCGTTGCGGGTGCGCCGCGCTTCGACGCCCTTGCGGATCCACACTTCTTCCTGGGCGAGAAACTTGTCGAACTTCTCGTTCTGGACCGCCTCAGCCGCCAGCATTTCCTCCTTGCGCCGCTGGTAGGCGGCGAAATTGCCGGGAAAGCTCGCCAGTTGCCCGCGGTCGAGCTCGACGATGCGGGTCGCGACGTTGTCGAGAAAGCGCCGGTCGTGGGTGACGAACAGCACGCTGCCGCCGAACGACTTGAGCAGTTCCTCCAGCCATTCGATGGCGGCGAAATCGAGGTGGTTGGTGGGCTCGTCCAGCACCAGCACGTCCGGCTCGGCGACCAGCGCACGGGCCAGCGCCACGCGCTTTTTCCAGCCGCCGGAAAGGGTGGAAACCAGCGCGTCCTCGGGCAGCGCGAGGCGGCTCATCACCGCGTCGATGCGGCTTTGCTGGCGCCAGCCGTCGCGCGCTTCCAGCTCGCCCTGCAATGCCTGCATGCGTTCGAGCAGCGCTTCGATGTCGGCGCCCTCCTCGCCCAAGGCGTGGGATACGGCATGGTAATCGATCAGCAGCTGGCTCAATCCCACCAGACCCTCGGCTACCGCCTCGAACACGGTGTGGTTCGGATCGATCTGCGGTTCCTGCGGCACATAGGCCAAATTCAATCCCGGCTCGCGCCACACCTTGCCGTCGTCGGCCATCGCCGTGCCGGCGACGATTTTCAGCAGGCTCGACTTGCCGCCGCCGTTGCGCCCGATCAGGCCGACCCGCTCGCCGGCATCGAGCTGGAGATCGGCCTCGGCGAGCAAGGGGTGGTGGCCATAGGCGAGGGAAACTTTGTCGAGCGTGAGCAGGGGCATGGCGAAATGGCGGGAAAATTTACGAAGGGCGGATTTTACACCGCGCGGCGCGGGAGGGCGATTTAAGTAGGTAGGCGATTTCCTCGGCGGGCACCGCCCGGCTGAAATAATAGCCCTGGTACTCGTCGCATTTCTGCACGCCGAGAAATTCAAGCTGGTCCTGGGTTTCCACGCCCTCGGCGATCACGTTCATGCCCAGGCTGCGCCCCAGGCTGATGATGGCCACGGCGATCGCCGCGTCGTTCGGGTCGGTGATGATGTCGCGCACGAACGAGCGGTCGATCTTGAGCCGGTCGATCGGAAAGCGCTTGAGGTAGCCGAGCGAGGAATAGCCGGTGCCGAAATCGTCGATCGCGATGAACACGCCCTTGCGCTTGAGCTGCTCCAGGATGGCGCTGGTCGCCTTGGTGTTTTCCATCAGCATGCCTTCGGTCAGCTCCAGTTCCAGCAGCTTGGGGTTGAGGCCGGTGTCCCGCAGGACGGTGTCGATCGTCTCCACCAGATCGCCGTGACTGAACTGGCGGGCGGACAGGTTGACGCCGATGCGCAATTCCGGCAGTCCGGCCTCCTGCCAGGCATGGCTCTGCGCGCAGGCCGTGCGCAGCACCCACTCTCCGACCGGAACGATCAGGTTGTTTTCTTCCAGGAGCGGGATGAACTGGTTGGGCGGCACCAGACCGCGCTCCGGATGGTTCCAGCGCAGCAGCGCCTCCACCCCGACCATCTGCCCGCTCTTGATGTCCACCTGGGGCTGGTAGTGCAGCTGGAATTCGCCGCGTTCCAACGCCCGCCGCAAGCCGCCTTCCATGGCGAAGCGCTCCACCGCCAGGGCATTCATGTCGGCGGTGTAGAAGCGGAAATGGTTGCGGCCGGATTCCTTGGCGCGATACATCGCGGTATCGGCGTTCTTCAGCAAATTGACGCCGTCCGGCCCATCCAGCGGGTAGACCGAAACGCCCAGGCTGGTGGTCACAAAAATCTCCTGGCCGTCCGGCGCGAATGGCTGGGAGAACGCATCCACGATTTTTTGCGCGATGTTGGCCGCCTCCTCGATTTCCGAGATGCCCTCCAGGATGACGGCGAACTCGTCGCCTCCCAGCCGCGCCAGCGTATCGTCTTCGAGCACGCAATGGCGCAGGCGCTGCGCGATTTCCTGCAGCAGGACATCGCCCAGCTGGTGGCCGAGGATATCGTTGACCGTCTTGAAATTATCGATATCGAGCAACACCACCGCCACCATCTCGCTGCTGCGGGCAGAGCGCATGACCGCATGGTCGAGGCGGTCGGTAAACAGGGAACGGTTCGGCAAGGTGGTCAGAGCATCGTAGTGGGCCAGTTGGGCCAGGTTCTTTTCCGACGTCTGATGGGTATAGAGCGCTTGGGTCAAAAGCAGCGTTTTTTCCGTCAGCAGACTTTCAGTTTCGCGCAGCTGATCGATCAGGTAGTAAAGCAGGAGGCAAACCGTGCCGGACACGAGCACGGCAGCCACCGTGCCGGTCAGCACGAAATCGTCCGCAATCCTGCCATGCAGGAGCCAGCTCATGGCAGCCACGATCGTTTCCGTCAGCAACACGGAAACGCTCATCGTCACCGCTAGAAACTCCGACAGACTGGCCACCTTGAGGCGATCGGCAAGTTGGTCCAGCAGCTTGGACCGGAAAACGGCTGTTGGCCGCTTCATTGGATGATCGACACCATGTTTCCAATTCGCTTTGGCATGATTTGTGGATTCACCCGATGGGCGGTTTCGGTATGGAGTGGACGGCCCGTCCTGTCAACATCTCTTCAAAGGGTGGGATTCCCCTCGTGGGCGTAAGTTTTCTCATGGATGGACTGGCACGCGATGCAGCGCACGGCAGTCGGGTAAACCTCAAGCCGCGCGAAGCCGATTTCGCCGCCGCAATCCGCGCAAACGCCGTAGCGGTCGGCGTCGAGGCGTTTCGAGGCCGCCTCGATCTCGCGCACTTCGGCGACCTGCCGGTCCACCATCGCGGCATCCAGATCGGCCAGCATGTCGGCCACCGACTCGTCGCCGGGGTCGGTCACGCGGCCCGCCAGGTCGATATAATGCTGCTCGCCGGAATTGGCCAGTTCGTCGCGAATTTCTTCCAGCAACCGCTGCCGGCGCTGCTCCATTATTTGTTTAAGCTGCGCGGTTTCGTGGGCAGTCAATGCAGCCATGTTCAAACTCCTTGTAAAATACCGGCGCCAAGGAAATTATCTTATCACAAGATGCCAAACCGCCCGTCCCGCCATGGTTTTTCGTTTTTTTTCCGGAAAAACCGCCCTGATGCGCCACCGACGCAGGCCGCACGTTTGATTTATCCATCCTGTGATTTTAGCGTAAAATACCGCACTCGCCCCAGTAGCTCAGTGGATAGAGCGACCCCCTCCTAAGGGGTAGGTCGGACGTTCGATTCGTCTCTGGGGCGCCATAATTTCCTTATGCGTCAATGGGCTACAGAACCATTTTCGCAACCGCGCCACTGTCCATTTCCGCACCGTGACCAAAACGTGACGGAGACTCTAAAACCGCCACCGCAGCCCTGATGTTTTCCGGGGCAAGGTGCGCGTATCGCTCAGTCATTTTGATCGTACTGTGACCAAGCAAGTCGCGCACCTCGGCCAGCGGGACACCGGCGGTCACCAGCCAGGCCGCGCAGGTGTGGCGAAGGTCATGGATGCGGAAATCCGCGATCCCCGCCTTTTTGCAGGCGCCGGCGAACGACCGCTTGATATCGCCGATTCTGCCGCCGCTCTTGCTCGCGAATACCCAGGGCGACGCCGGGCAAAACTGCGCCCGGAAGCGCAGCCGCCCCATGATGGCGGCTCTGGCTATCGCGTTCAGCGGCACACTGCGGCGCTTGCCGGCCTTGGTGTGTTCGGCCTCCAGGTAAATTAGACCCGCCTGGAGATCAATCCTCCGCCACTCAAGCCCGAGCAGTTCGCCCCGTCTGCATGCGGTATGCAGCGCCAGCCGGATGAAATCCGGCAGGTGTGGCGATCTTGGCTCCTTTTCCGCCGCGCGGATAAGAGCATCCGACTCGGCGCGACTGATCCACCGTACCCGCCCTTCCGGTTCGCGCAACCTGCAGCCGGAAACCGGATTGACCAGCTCCCAGCCCCATTCACGGCGAGCGTAGTTAATCGCCGCCGACAACAAGCCGATTTCCTTGTTGATCGTGCCCGCTGCCACGCCCTCCGCGCGGCGCTTCTGGATATAACCCCGCACATCGTGGCTTTTCATGCCGATGAGGTCACGCCCGCTAAACGCTTCGTAGAGGTGCCGCGCGGCTGCCCGAAGCGACGCCGGTTTCTGGCGCCTTTCCCTCAGCATGATTTGCATGTAGAGGAGCATTAGCTCGTCGAAATTGCGGCCCGGCTGCTCTTCCCACTTTGCGGCCCGGTACGCTTCGAGTTTCCACTTTGCTTCAAGGGCGTCGGCTTCACGCCGGTCGGTTGTGCCAGTAGAGCGCCTAATTCTCTGGCCGCTTGGGTCGGTGTAGCTGACCCACCAAACTTCACTATCTTTGCGTTTGTATGGCATGGGTTACCTCCTTTTCCCGCGCCACGCCCCACGCAATCCTGATTATGCGCGGTCTGCATGTGCCTTTCCACCCACTCCCTCGCCGCTTCCGCCGGTATACGCACCAAGTGACCAACCCGGACGGTTGGCAGCTCCCCGCGGTCGATCATGCGCCTCACGGATCGGGCGGAGAGGCCCCCGAGCTGCTTTGCTGTTTCGTCCAGGCTCCAGAGCAGCATCACGCCCGCCCCTCTGCCTGGGCGATGGCGCTGCGGCACTTGTCCCGCAGCTCCAGCGCCTCGCCGCCTCTGATGACTGCCATGGCGTCCATGTAGCTCAGGCAGTCCCGCAGCACGCCCAGCAGCTCAGGTGCCGCCGCAATCAGTGCGGAGTTCGCTGCCGCTTCCTCTTTGCCGATGCCGTCATTCGGTAGATCACCCCAAACATCCGCTACACACCCGCTTTCCGCCCTAATTTCGTAGCGGATGGAGCGGTTGTGTATCGCGCGCACCACCCAAGGTGCTGGAGTGTTTTTCATTGTCCTGCCTCCTTCCTGTTTTTCCTCTCGCGGCGCTTCATCCGCTCAAGGATGATCTGCTGACAACGCCTGTTCTCCGGCACACAGTCCGGCAGCGTGCAGCCGAAGCAGGCCCGCTCCTTCTCGGTCAGCGGGCGCTGCATTATTTAATCTCCAGCCGCGTGCGGCGCACCAGGCGGGCGCCGGGCACGTCCTGCCCGGCCTTGAGTGCGGTTATGATGGCGGGCTTGTCCGGCTCCCGTGTGGTATTTGTCCGCCAGAAGCCCTCCGGCAATTCCGGCAGGCTGCTATCCAGTTCCACCGCCTCGGGGTTCTGGCGCAATCGCAGCCGGAATGTCTTGTCTATTGCGGCAATTTCCTTAATGCCGCACCGCACCATGTTGGCCTTGAGGTAGTCGCGCAGCCACGCGGCCCGGCTGTCCAGGGCCTTGCGGCGGGTCGCCAGCTTGGTTTCTGCGGCCTTGATCGCCTCGGCCTCGGCCTCGATGTTGAGGCAGTAGGCGGCGACGTTGACGGCCTTCACCTCCAATGTTCCGGCCAGCCCTTCCAGCGTGTCAGCCACCACCTCCGGCGGCAGGTCGGAATCTTCCAGGGCCACCAGGGCGGTGCGGTATTCGTCTGCAAGTTGGTACAGTGCAAGATTCATGGTTTCCTCTCCCTAAAATGGAATGTCATCTTCAAAATCACTACCACCACCGGCAGCCTGCCTTTCTCCCGGTCGCCCGTCGTCCTTCGGAAACACTTTCAGCCAGCCGTCCCACTCACCCGCCGGGATCGCATCCAGGCGCAGGCTGATCTTCTCGCCGTCGATCACCAGCACCCCCACCCGTTGCCATTGGGTTTTCTGCTTGCCGCTGGCCTCGTAGTCCCTGCCCCTGCAGACGTTGTAAATTTTCCGTGCCATGCTCCCTCCCTTCCTTTTCAACATGCGGCAGCCCGTTAATCAGAGTTACCGCATACCCGAGCCGAGCGAGGCGCGCCGCCTCGTCCAGCGTCAGCCCCGGCAGGATCACGCCCCGCTCTCCAACTCGATCTGATTCCCACAAACACAGATCGGCAGGCCGTATTCGGCCCATTGCCGCGTAACACGCGCCGTGAAACCGCACCCCTGACACGTCGCCTTGAGCAGGCGTGTGGACTGCTTTTTCCGTGCCGTCTGATCGAGTGCCGAATGAGGATATGGGCCGAGTTTTCCGGCGAGAGCGTTTAAACGCTCTGCCAGTTGCGGCCCGGCATGAGTCGCCGTCATCTTCCCTTCGAGCCCCAGTGCCTTCGCCACCTTCCGAAACGGGCCTTTATGCCCCTGCTGCACTCCTACAGCGGCATGCACAAGCTCATGTGTCAGCACGTCGAGCACTTTGGCGGGATCGTCCAGGCAAGGGGAAATGAACACTTCGGACACTCCAGCCGCTGACGCCTTCGAGTCCCAGCATTCGCCGATGCGACGCCGGCTTGCAGATAATCCCTTGCTGCTCGGCCAGCCGCACGAGGCGCGCACCGCTGCGGGCAGTGGCGAGCGCTCCACCTCGAACCAAGGCCGCATGGCATCAACAGCCGCGACCAGCCATTCCTCGCGCGTCATGCCCGTCTCCTAGCTTTTTCGATGGCTGATTCCACTTCTGAAAGCCAGACGGTATATGGCTCCGGCAGTACACCAGCCGCGCCCAGGCTGCGGATGTTGCCCGCGGTGATCTTCAACACTTCCAGCAGATCGGGCGCGGCGGCGATCAATTGCGCGTTGGCTATGGTTTCCAAGGCGATTCGGTCCGTCGGGTCGTGCCATACAAGCGCTATGTTCGAGCCGTCGTCGGCGCCGACATCCACGCCCGGCCAGCCGCCCCCCTCCCTCAGTTTGCCGCCGTGCCATGGCCCCGGTGTGTGCTGCGCGTTCATGGCGTCACCTCTTCTTCATCAGCCATTTGGTCGTACCATTCATCCATTTTGTCGTCCAACCGTGCATACTGTTTTTGGTTCAGTTCATTGAAATGCTCGATGCCCCACGCCTTGCCAATCCACGATTTGATCCGCTCCCGATCAAGCCCAAGCTCCCCAATGCGGGCTTCCAGGCGCTTTTTCTGCGCGCCAGAAATTAGCCGCGGCTCACGCCCTCCCGCTGCGGATTCATCCGCCGCGTCCGGTTGGGCTGGTTTTGTGGTGGTGGTCTTGGTGTCCAGATCGGTATTTTTCATGTCCTCCAGGTCTTGCGTGAAGACTTCCGACAGCCCGGCCATGCGCAGCGCGGCGTCGATGTGCGCCGATTTCTCGGCCATCTTGAGGGCTTTATTCAGGTCGCCGTAGTCCTGGCTGATGGTGCGCGCCCCCACCCCATCCGCCACCACGCGCCCAGCCGCATCGTGGATTTCGCAGCGGATAATCACATGCTTGATGTCCACGCCATGCAGCGCGGCCTGCTCGTAGTCGTGCAGGGTTGGAAAGTGGATGGTGACGCCCAGCATGCCGCATATCTTCTCGGCGCCCGGTTTCCACAGGCTGGGCTTGCTCGGGCCGCGCTTGGTCTGGATAACACCGTAGTCCACGCCCTCAACCATGGCGGACCTGATCCATTCCATCATTGCCCCCCGGTTCGCCTTCCTGCGATCCAGCCCGGCGCGGAAAACCTCGGCCGGCAAATCCAGCGGGTTCGCTGGCTGATGTATCGGCGCCAGCATTGAAACCTGGGCGCCCTGCGGTTGTTGTGGTGCGGCTTCGATCGCTTGCATGTTCTCTCCCCTTAGTCACCTGTCCAAACAACGCCGATCCGCCCTTTGCTCATGTTGTGAGCGGCCTCGTCTACCGTTACCGGGTCGTAGTCTTCCCACCCGCGCAATTCCATCACCGGCTTACCTAGGCGGGCGGCAATGTCCGCCAGGAGCTGGCTTCTCGCCTCGCCGTAGGTCGGCGAGTTGTAATGCACCGGCGTCATTTTTTATGACCTTGGGTCATGCCTCCGGGCAAAAAAATAGCCTGCTGCTGCTCAAGCTGTTCCTGGTGCTGCCACCAGTCGGCCCCATCACAATGCAGCGGCTGGCTGTTGATCTCGCGTAGGTCGTCGGCTGCTGCCTCGAGCTGCGCAACGGCAAATTGCAGAAACTCCAAATCGTCCATGATAGCCTCCCTATAAATGCCCTACAGTCATAATTATATGCTTTTGCGCCATAATGTCAAGCGAATAAATGCGAAAAGCATAACAAAATGCGAACCACCCCTAAATAAATGCGAAAAGTGAGCTCGCCACAACCCACCGCCACCCGCCCGGCCAAGCCGATGGCGCCCACTGCCCGGCCCCGAGCGGCGGCAAAGCCGAAGCGGGGAAGCCGATGGGGAAAGCCACCACCGGCAGCCCCCGCGAAACCGCCAGCCGGGCGGCCAGCCAGGAGCCGCGCGAAACCAGCGAGGCCGGGAACAGCAGCAGCCCGGCGGACGCTGCCGACACCACCGCCCGAGTGCGCGCCGCCAGGCGAGCAGGCAGCGGCACCACCACACCGCCCCCGGCCCACCAGGTGACAGCAGCCCCGGCAGCGGCAGCGCCGGCCACCGCCTGCACCGCCGAAAGCGAACAGGCGCCCGCCCCGCCCGGCCCGAAAGCCGCGAAAATATGCAGCCGCGAGACTGGCAAGCCGGCCAGCGCCGCCGCATCAGCCCCGACACAGCACCCCACCACCACCGACAACGGCGACACTGCCGCCAGCGCCGAACGGATGACCGACGCGCCGCCCGGCGGCAGCGAACGGGAACCCGCGACGGCCCACACCCCATTACCACCCATGACATGCCCCCCCCCCCCCCCCCAACGCCAAGCCCGGCCAACGAGCCGGCACCCAAACAACCCGCCGAAGGCGCCCCACCAGAAGGCAAGGCACCGCCCCAAAAGAGAAAAACCGGAAAAAAGAGAAAACGGCCCGAACCACGCCGGCGGGATAAGGCCATGCAAGCCTTTGACTGCCTGGGCGCGGTTGGTGACATGACGCGAAAGTGTGACCGGAGAAAGGCGCATCAAGACGCGGCGGCTGTGAGCAGGCAGGCAAACCCGAAGGGCTTGGGCTTGTATGGCCTTATCCTGCTGGCAGCCTTTGCCGTTTTATCTTTTTTTCGGGTTTGCTCTTTTGGGGTGCGAGCGTAGCGAGCAACAGCGCGGCTTTGAGAAGTGGAGCGCAGCGGAACGGAACAGAGCCGCACCACGCCCGGCAAACGAAGCGCGCAGCAGAGGCGACGGAAGGGAGGCGTGCAGGGCGAAGCCTTGCGCGAGGGCGCGCGTCCGCGTAGCGGTCGCGTCTGCGCCCGATCCGCCCGGACGCGGCCTGTGCGGAGGCCAAGCGGAGCGCGGAGGGCGAAGCCCGGAGGCGTGAGGGATGGAAGCCCGAAGGGGCAAGACGGACGGGGCGCGCTTTTTGCCCCGGCCGGCTTGACGCGCAGCGCGACAGCCCGGCCCGGAGCGTAGCGGAGGGCACGCCCGACATCCGCAAGTAAAAGTGAAGGGCAGGGGCAGAACTGACGTCGGAGCAGCAGCCAGCCGCGCTAAACCTTCGCTACGTACTGTTTAAGCCGATCATGCTTCAACCGATTGACTTTTTCCCCGATCATTACGGCCACGCGTTCTGGGGACAGAGAAGCCCACTCCGCTGTACCAGAGAGCAGCTGGTGCATCACCTCGGGTTTAAGATGTTGGCCCAATTGCAGACCCACCGTAGTTGGCAGCAGATCCCTGAATGATTTTCGGACATGTGCAGCCTTGGGGGCTAATGCGATGAAATTCAGAAGAAACTCGGGCCGCATGATGTATGGAACGCCGCCCTCCTTTATGACAAGCGGTACCGTATGACTGAGCACGCGTGTTTCCTTGGTCAGCCACCATGAGCGATAGCCGAATCCATCATAAATAGCCTGCTCCCCATGCAATTTCCGCTGCCGATACACAGCATGTACCATCAATGCATCGTTATAAGAGAGTTCTTGGTTCTTCGCAGCCCGCGTTTCGACGAGTTTTTCAGCGAGGTTATTCACTTCATCCTGGTTGACCCCAGAAGAGATATCTTCCCTGGAGAGATAATCCATACCGAAACGCTGAACGAGCAATGCTACCAATTCCCGACGCCCCTTCTCAGATTTGGAACGTAGGGCCATCGGATCTAGGAACTGATTGATAAACTTGTCCCAGGCAACCTTCTTGCCCTCGAATCGAGTGTAATAATAGGCCCGAATGAGAATGCGATCGCACTCAGACACTTCCCTTGCGGAAAGATATGCTTCGTTGGGAAGATAGTGGTTCCGGTATTCGAGATCAACTGCATGAAGGTGAGTGAAAACCTCGTCGACCACCGGTTCGGTCAGGACAAGTTTGGCCCCAAGTTCCCTGCCGGCCTTCAAGAGAATTTCCACCTGTCTTCGCTCTGGAGGCAGCTGCTGCTCCGACATCGCCTTGACCAGCATGTCCGAGCCGATTAGCAGGCGGAAATTGCCTCCCATCTGGTTGAAATACTCAACCATCTTAGGTGCTTTCTGAAGCGTCATGAATAGCAAAGCGGTTCTGCTTAGATACCCAAGATAAAGTCTTTCCACATCTGATGGCGCATAAAACACACCCCTAAGAACGTTCAACCCGTCTTCAATCAGCATCGGCGACACGCGATCCTTATCGGGCGATTTTGCTAGAACACGCTCTACCTGCTGCTCGACAATTTGATCCGAAATGGAGAGAACGCTAACTTTATTTTCCAGATATGCGGCCAGAACAAGCCCTTGCTCAACAAAGTAGTCATGGACTGAATCAAATACCAGGGAAGCGCCTAACCGCTCCGAGTCCTCCGAGAGTGATTGTTTGGCCTGCGCCCTCAGACGACATTTTATTGAATCAATAAAATCATCCTGTAATCTGGATTCAGCAAGCGCCCTCTCCGCTAGTTGCTTACGCATTATGAACGGAAGGCAGTATGAGTCTTTCGACTTGTGATGCCTTACTCGTTCCCCATCCATGGATTTCTTCGAAAGTTCTGTCAATCTTGCACTCAATTTGGGTGCGAGAACCGAAGTGGCCGTCGGGAACACCGCGTTGATCGCCTCCGCGATTTCCTCGCGGCTCAAATACTTCCCTACGACAGGGTCCGTTTCTCGTAACGCCCAGTAAATCAGAGAATCCAAAATGCGATCTTCGAGGTGATCTCTGGCGAAGCGATCTTTCAACTCGTAATCAAGGAAAGCAAAAACCGTCGGATCCCTAACGAACTGGTTGACCGAGCCGCGCAGATTTTCCGCACTGTGCTTCACCGCCATAATGTCAGCCGCGAAAAACTCAAGGAAGGCCTCGTTCGCGCGAGGCTCAGAATTGACTAGCTGCTTCAGCTTTTCCGCGTCTTTGACGATCAGTAGGACTTCGTAATCATCAAACACCTTTTCTCGAATGACGTCCTGCTTTGGAAGCGATATGTTGGTAGCGTAAACAAGCTGTTTTGGTGCACGGCCTGCATTCCTTAGTGCCTCAATCGTTTGCCGGATTTTCGTTTTCACCCGACTCTGGTCCGTCACGCTGAATTGAAAAAAAGTGCCCGGCTTTTTCCCTTCAGCGACCGGGACATCTAAGAAACCGTCGGCTCCCCCATCATGCATACCACCCAACGGCACGAAGCCTTCACCAATCTCTGCGGCGAAAAGTACCTTAGCTAACGCCTCAAACCTCGCCCCCGAAAGATTCGGAATTAGATACCCGAACAGGATGTCGTCTACATGTTGAACACTCATTTTTTTGGATCCTTGCACTTATGGGCAAATTAATTGGGTCCATTTTCCCCGTTGACCGCTCACGTCGGCGCGCGCTTTCAAACAAAGTCGCGCCTGACCTGTTATCGCAAACGTATTAATGCTGTATGCTCGGTTGGCATATTGTAGACGCATAGCCGGAAACGACGCGAGGCAAATATTGATACAGTCCACCCGAACCAGTGATTACTTGGAGCCAGGCAAAGTCTACACTCGCGCGGACCTTCAAGATCTGTTCAAGATCAACGATGCCACGATCAATACGGGGATATTCAGCCCCAAGGGATATGAATCGATTTGGCTATTCGTCACCGAGCATAAAACATCTGATCGCACAGCCTATGAGGACAGCCTTATCGGTGACACGCTCTATTTTCAGGGCCAGACCAGCGGCAGGACCGATATTAAGCTTATCGAGCACGAGGCTCGGGGGCAGGAAGTCATGGTTTTCTACCGGCGCAAGAAGTATGAGCACCCCGGCGCCGGCTTCCGGTATGAAGGCATCTTTCGCCATATTCGCCACAGCGGAAGCAACCCCACGAATTTCGTATTTCAGTGCGTCAACGATCCGCTTGGCGAAACGGCACAGGAAGCCGACCAGGCCGGCGCATTCTCCCCGTCAAGCGTTGAAGATGCCCGGAAGCGCGCGCTGGCGGCGATTGTCCGTCGCCAAGGACAACCAGCTTTCCGGCGGGCGCTTATGGTGGCGTATGACGGCAAGTGCGCCATTACCGGCTGCGATGTGAAAGAGGCGCTGGAAGCCGCGCACATTTACCCCTATCAGGGTGCGCACACTAACGACGTCACCAACGGGCTATTGCTCCGTGCCGATCTTCACACGTTGTTCGATCTCGGGCTGATTGGGATCGACCCAAGCACTTCAACAGTGGTTATTTCCAGCCGTTTGCACGGTACCGCATACGAAGAATTCGCGTCGCGCCCAGCCACTTTACCAAACGCACTTTCGCAACGTCCTAGCAAGGACGCACTCGCCTGGCACCTCGCGCAAGCACGCTTGGAGTAATCCGGCGACAATCGAGCCGTAGCCGACGACACCGCCCACCAGCCCGGCCCGGACAGGCGCGGGCTGCGGGGGCGGCACGGCTCGGGGTTCGGCGCGGAGTGTCCGGGGGCTACCCAGGGGGCCGGGAAGGCGGGCGGGGGAGGCGGCGGGAGCGAAGCGAAGCGAGCGGGGTTTGCGTCTGTTCTGCATGGCGTAGCAGTCCGCAAGCGCCGCACGGCTTGACGCAGCCGTGCCGGGCGAGTGCGCAGCGACTGCGGGCCAGCACGGCAGGTGTACCTATGGGCACAGAGCCGCGAGCGAAGCTGGCGGCGTGGTGGCGTTGTGATGCGGTAGCGACGGCGCGGCCATTGCGCGCGTCAGCGCAGGCGCAAGGGGCGTGACGACGCGGTCAAGATGCGTGCGGTGCGTCCTGTCGTCGTGCGCGGCGAAATTCGTTTAACGCATACGACAGGCGATTTATTCATCATTTCAGTCTTTGTTAGGGGGATACAAATCAGAACCATTCTCACTCCAGTCACTAGTCCCACAGCACCTGCTGGGTGCCAGTCGCCAACCAAATCCTACTGCCGAAACGTTGATTTCAGCGCACCATCTACGGTATCAATAGCCTCTGTTATGCCACTTGCTTAATCCAATCCATCGGCAAGATCAGCTTGGTAAGCTCGATGTTGTAAATCTCATGACCCTGTCGAACTTGGTAGTTCGCATGCACCATTTCACCGGCTCCGTAGTAGCGGGCTTCTTGTAAGAAGCGCTCGCGGTGGATACCACCCAGCAGCCACATGCGGCGCTTGGTTATCTCGTAGGTCATGAAGAAAAACTGGTCGATGGGCTCGTTTGCATGGCGGGCGGTGATCTGGGCAGTAAAATCCTTGCGCGGAGGCACCTTGCGCTTGACCGTTTTTACCCCGACTCGGATGTTTAACGCGGTAACAAAGTCGGGCTGGCCAGCGGCATCGTCCAGCACCCACTCGAAGTCTTTGATACCCTCGTGATTGAACCATGAATTGAAAACCATCTCGCCCAAGTCGCCTACCCATCGTTCATCGGTGGCTGCCTCGGTGTAGATGTTCCCATACTGGCGGTCACGCTTGGCCCGCATCTGCTTGGCACGCTTTTCGTACTCCGGCGCGATAAAAAGAGAAATCCATCCTTGCGGGTGGACTTGGCTGTTCGTCATCGCCTCAACCCTCGGTCGCGTAGGGGCCGAGAAAGCGCACGCCGTTGAAGTGGATCAGGTGCGAAGGCGCATCGGCCACCCACACCTCTGTCTCCCATGCGATTTCGGGCAGGTAGCGGCCCATGATCGAACGATTCGGGAAGGCGGTCACATAGACCAGCCCGGCCTTGGAACCGGCAAAGAGCTTGGCGAGTTCGGCGTGGCGTTTGCCATCGACCGGGCCGTGACTGGTGACGGACTCGACCAGCAGCAGCCAATTTTTCTCAACGAAGTCCAAGACCACATCGGGCATCTTGCCGTGTGAGTCCACGTCCACGCCCAGCTCGGCCAGCAGCGCGGCGTCGAAGTACCCCCACTTGTCGCCGGTGTCACCGGCATAGACCAGCACGCTACCCGGCGCAAAGCGGGGCGCGAAGTCCTCGATGATGGCACGGATGAGTTCGCTGTGTTCGCCGGGGCTGAGGGTGATTTCCTTCCCCGGTGCAATCTCAACCGGGATGCGGTTCTGCTCGCGCTCCATCGCGTACTTGGCAACCAGCGTTTCACGCTCGGCTAGGTAGGCGGCGAGGTTGTCGTGCCACTGAACCGTGCCGAAGCTGCGCAGCAGCTTGAGGGCGGCGGGTTCGACTTGATAGACAGCCTTCGGGCTGTTCACCGGGCGGTCTGGCTTGTCCGGGTTGTAGAGGGCCACGCCAGCGTCGCAGAACTGGTGCATGGTCTGGCGACGGAACGTCTCGCGGGTGTTCGGCGCGTACTCCTTGCCATAGTGCTCGCGTGCCCAATCCATGATCGGCGTGATGCCCACAAGCGGGTTTTCTGCCTGTGCCCATGCCTTGCCCGGCGTGAGGTTCAGCAGGGCCAGCAGTGACAGGGCGGATCGCTCGTTTTGCTGCGCTCGGGGTAGGCCCAGCGAAATGATGATCTGGTGTGCGGCCTCTATGTTGTCGTTCTTGTCTGTCATGCAGTCAGTTTCCCTAGTTGTTCATCAATCATTTCCTGCGTGAGTTCGCTGTGCTGCTTGGCCCACTTGCCAAGCTCGGTCAGCGCCTCACGGCTCGGGTACTTCATCAGCTTGAGGTCGGTTGCGTTGACCTGCGTATGCCCGTTGAAGCGGCGGAAGCTCTCGTCCACGGCGGTGGTGTTCAGGAACACGGCCAGCCCTCGGGCCAACAGCTCCGGCAAGCCGCGCTTGTTCTCGTGAAAGAGGTTCATGTGGTTCTCGAAGCCCAGCACGGTATGGTCGCCAAAGGCCGCAGGATCAACCACGCTCGCCACCACGCGGCGCTTCTCTTCCTTCGATGAGAACCGGCGCACCACGCAATAGAAGCCATTGGGATAAAGCCACTTTTCCGTCTCGGCGTTGCGCAAGATGGCGTTCGGCTTCTTCAAGCCCTGCACCGGCCACACCGTCCCGGTGATGCTCAGATGTCTGGGGTAGATTAAGGGCACGGTGCCATCCTCTGGCATGTCACGCAGTTGTTCTTTCAGGCGGAAGTCCACCACAGGCCCGGTCGACACCTTAATGCCAAGATCGGCCAGCGTGCAGCGCACAGCGGGTGATAGCTCAATGGTGCTTTTCTCGGTAGTGGTGGGCACATGGATAAACCGCTCGGGGTCGTCCGGGAACACGATTCGCTCAAAAGGGTGTTCGTTCGTGGAAATGTCCACGAAGCTGTCATCGGTCGAAGTCGTGATCGTCACCGGTCCTTGCTGGCCGCCGCGCTCAAGCCGGATGATGATGTTCTCTTGCAGTACCTCATCGTCCTTGAATACCTTGCTGCGCGAGTCGAATAGGTGCATGTGCCGGATGGCTGCACGCTCAAGGATGAAGTCACGGAACGGGCGATAATACGGCCCGTTACAAAAGCTGCGCGGAATGATCGCCACGATCTGCCCGCCAGGCGCCGCCTGTGCAACAGCCAATGCGACAAAGGCTGAATACAGATTCACTGTCTCTATGCCAACACGGCGCAAAGCTAGCCGATGCGCAGAATTGCTGTTTATCTTCTTGTATGGCGGATTGAGGATCGCATGTGTATAGCCTTCACTATGCACCCCCTCGGCGGTTGCTAACTCGATGTAGTCACCCGCGATGATGTGCGGCTTCACACCATTGTAACTAGCTAAATGACGCGCCAAATGACCACGCAAATTATCGTCGATCTCGTAAGCTGTCGCCTCCACTGATTTGAAGCCGAAGTCACCCGTCACCCAACGATCCAAAAATGCGCACGTCAACGAACCTAGGCCCGCGCCAGCATCAAGTAGACGGCAAGTATGCAACATGCTGGGCGGGAACATTGACGCCAGATAGCTGGCCACTGTCAATGGCGTCATGAATTGGCCAAACACGGCTTTGTGCTTCGGTGTGATGCGTTGGACTACCTTACGGCGCATTTCATCTACATGCTTCAACAAAATATAACCACCTCTACGGTCAGCAATAGGGGCCATTATATTCCTGTAACCTCATTGCCGCCTCCACTCCCAAGGCGTCTGCTGGGCGCCCTGCTCTGACCAAATCCCCTTGTGTGCACCCTTTGCCGAATCCTGGGCGCTGTAGAACTGCTGGTCGGAACAGTAGCGCGGATATACCGCCGCGCTGCCGCTCTTGACCTGCTCCAGGTTCAGATTCACGCCCTGCCGGTAAATCACGCCCACCGTTCGCCCGTACCTATCCCGCGTCATGGCCTCCAGATCAACAACATCCCCGGCGTCAGCCATCCGGTGCAGGTTGTCCCTGCTCAATTTGCCCCAAGGCGTTTGCGCGATCTCCGGCGCGTCGATGCAGTACAGCCGTACTTTGACCCGCCGCGCGGTATCCGTACCCATGCCGCAAATCAGCGTGCAGGTGTCGCCGTCGTGGCAATGGTCAATGGTGCACGGTTCGGCAAGCGCCGTGGTGGTTGTGAGCAGCAAAAGAACAGGCAGAAAAGTGCGCATATTTCCCCCCTCAAGATGCAGGCGCAAAAAAAGGCGCTCGTAAGAGCGCCGGAAAATGTGGCGTTGTGGCGGCGGGCTAGTTGACGGCCTCCGTCACCGGCAAGAGTTACGCGATAGCGCCGCCCTTACAGAAAATCAAAGCGGTGGGCACGCCACTCGATGCCGTCAATGATACCCTGATCGTAGAGCCCTCCCCAATGATAAAAAAAAGGCAGGAATCCGCCGGCCCCGGTTTGCCAGGTCACGACGGCGGCAATGCCAACCACCATCGCCGCGATGATAAATTCCGCGCCGCCCCCGGTTCGGATGCGGCCCCCGAATACGTGAACGCGCCGATCTGACCACCAGCCGATCGGCACGCCCTGGATGGTCAGCGCATCACACAGCCAGTGGGACGAGCCGCCCAGGCCGAACCACGTTATCCAGCCCCGAAAATCCCACACGAACAGACCGAACGCGGCCACCAACAGCCAGACGGCGAGGTAATGAGTGTGGCCGCGGTGCTTGACATGGTGCCCGAGGGCGGCACGTTCAACCCACTCCAGCCAGTCCGGAGCGGTGGCGCCGAGACATGCGGCCGGAACGGCTGCCGGGTTGATCGGCGCGCAGATGGCGGCGGCAATCGCCGTGTGGCTGATCCACTTCATCGCATCGCCTTATCGTCCGGGAGCAAGGTTTGCAAGTACCTGTCCACCGTGTCCGCTCGTTCGCCTTCCTCACACATTCCGACCAGCGTTAGCCGGTTTGCCGTGATCGCCGCCCGAGACGCCCACAAATCGCCCTCCAGCGTCGCCACTTGCTGCATGGCCGCAACCTGCTCGGCAGCCATGGCAACGCCGGTGATAACGCGCTCTTGCGCCCGACGTTCGAGCGGCTTGGCGATAGATAGCATCCTGGCGGTTTTCGCGTAGGTCGCCAGCGCCTGCGTGAAGCTGCCCACCGCCGTTGCAACCTCTATCCGTCGCTTTGCTTCTTTCTCGCGCTCGTTGTTGACCTCTATCGCCGAGTAGAGCGGAATCGATGCCACCAGCCCGATATACCGGTTCGCGGTTGTGGTGGTTGTGCCGGTCGATGAATCGTAAATTGTCGTTGCCGTCGAATCGCCGGTCTGATGGCCTGCGCGCGCCTCCATGCGAAGCTCAGGACGGAACCAGGACTGCTGCGGATAGCAGCGCATGACCATATCCATCAATTTGAGCGGTGACGGCGTGGCGGGGTCTTTAAAGCCTTCCATGGGGATGGCATGAGATCGCCCGTCCTTGCCGTCAAACAGTGGTACCACGAATGGCGGCGGAGGCGGCGCGTCCGCTCTGACCAGCCCGACAAGGCTCAGCGTCGCCAGCGCTGCCGCCATCTTCCGCATCTGTTCCCGGCTCATATTCGTACCCCTGCAATCCGCCCGACTTGCGGGCCAGTCGTTTAAACACCTCAAACCCGCTGCCGTGCCTCTTGACCAGCGGCAGGAGCGGCACAGAATCACGTCAGCAGCGCGAGCAAAAACGCCGCGTGAGCCACGGTGACCACCAGCAACACCAGCAAAATAAGATTCAGCGTCCGTATCATGTTTGCCTCGCCGCCCTGCGGCCACTCTTGAACATGTTCAGCCCTGCAATGACCGCGGCAAGCTGCCACGCTCCTGCGCTCATTGCCGCCAATGACAAAAACCACACCACCACAACAGTGACGTCGTAGGGTGCGTCCGTTTTCAGGTTGATGCGCTGCGGGTTGCGGGACTGGAGCACCATGCGGAAAGATACCGGCAGCCGATTCTCGTGACTCGCCGTGACCACCGCCTGGCCGGATACCCGCAGAACCTGCAGCGCGATATCCAGCTTTCGGCTGGAAAGTTTGTCCGCGTCGTCGATCAGCACCACCGCCTTATTGACTCGCACCCATTCGACCAGCACTTTCGAGCGCTCCCAGCACCGCGTCTTTGTCCACGGCTTGCCAAGCATTTCTTCGCCGAATCCGCTGATCGCATCGTTGTGCACCCAGCTAATCAACGGATTGACGACCCGCAGCATGACGACCGGCTTGTTACGCCAGATCCCGGCGGCTTCTTCTTCCATCCTGCTCAGCCAGCGCGTTTTCCCCGCCTGGTGCGCTCCGGTGATGAGCACGTCCTGACGCACGCTGATTTTCTGCTCGCTGAGCGTCAGCCCGAACTTACGGTTCTTTTCGACGATCACCGGCAAAACCGAGCGCACGCCATCGGCGCGGACGCGGTGTTTTTTAAGTCGGAGGAACTTCAAAATTCAGGCTCCCTTGTGCCGATTCGAGAGTGAGCAGCACGGCCCCGCGCTGCAGCTCCAGCATGCGCTGCACCTGTGCGATGGCAGCGGAATCCAGACCGGCGGACTCCAGCACGATCTGGAGCTTTCCATCGTCGGTGGTGGTGATTTTCCTGATGGTGGCCGGGAAGTCCGATACCATGGCCAGCCCGGCGAAATCCATCGCCTCGTTGTCGTGCGGAATGCTCAGATCGTTCATTGCGTGCCCTCCAGATGGTTGCTCAACACTTTCGCCGCGGCCTCCCAGCCATAGCACACCTCAGCCCGGTAACCGCTGGCGGACAACTGCCGCAGCCATTGGGCTTGCTCCCTCGACACCCGGTTTCCGGGGATCTTCATTTCGATGAACAGGCCATAAAACGGCCCGGACGGCACCGGCAGGAACAGATCGGGCACCCCGGCCTTGACGCCTTCCGCCTTGAGCTTGGCACCGGTCACGGCATCGCGGCGCCCGCCGTTCGGAATGGCGAACAGCAGGGCCAGCGCCGGCAGGCGGTAACTATGGAGGCGCGCCCACTGCATCAGCGCAGCCTGTTCGGTGTGCTCGTCCTTGGGTGCCCGGACGGTGGAGCGCTGCCTTGACGGATTCGAGCGCGCCAGCGGGTGGGGGGTGCTTCTTGATCTCTGCGGTGAAAACATCCTCTTGCTCCTTTCGTAGTTTCCTGGCCTGCTCGGCCCGGTGCCTCGCCTCGGCCACTGAAATACCGGCCTCGGGGATGAATACCCCGCCCTGCGCCCGCTGCACGAGCCCGCGAAGGTAGGCCAACTGGTTCTTGATCGGGTGTATCGCAGCCCTGCCCGCCATTTCGTCCAGTAGCGCCTGAGCCTGGCCGTTGATTGGGGCCAGCAGATGCTTTGCTGCCTTCTGCTGTTCCGCCGTGAAGCCGTTTGGAAACACCAATTCGGCATCTTCGCCGTGGTGTGTAGTGGTAGTAGTATTTAAATAACTACTACCACTACTACAAAGGGGGGTGTGCTCTTTCGGCACACGCCCGCCGGATTCGGCCACTGGCGCGGATTCCGGGACGTGTGCTTTTTCGGCACACGTGTGCTGATTCGGCACCCCCTGTGTGCTCTTTCGGCACACGCCGTGTGCTGATTCGGCACACGCCTCCGCCGAATTATCCACAGGCCGCGCGCCGTCACCATCCCGCGCAATCCAACCCATTGCCACCAGTTCCGCCAAGGCGCGCACACAGTGCGCCCGGTCGATGCCCGTTACTGCCTCCAGCCGGCGCGCGCCCATCTTGCCGCCCGTCGCCACAGCCAAAGCGATGCGCGCCTGTCGGTGAGTCAATCGTCCCTTGATGATTGCCTCGACAAGCGCGTTCACGCCATCGCTCCTACGCCGCCGCCGGCATTGGCAGCAGTTCCGCCGGATGCACCTTGAGCGCCATGGCAATGGCGCAAAGCTGCGGGACCGTGACCTGACGCTGCCCGCTCTCGATGCGGCTGATATCGCTCTGCCCAACACCAACCGCTTGGGCAAGCTGCGCCTGAGTCATGCCGGCCTGTTTTCGTAGCTCTCTGATTCTCATTTTGAGCCCTCCATATATGCCTTTTGGTCATTATACTATGCACTTCGGGCATGTTTCAAGGCGAAATTATGTCTTTCGTTCATATGAAAATGATCAAGTGTTATACTTCGCGCATGAATGACACACTACCCAACAGGCTCCGCGCCTTGCGTAAATCCAAGAGTCTGACCCAGGCTCAACTAGCAAAGCTCGCGGGGATCGACCAAAGCCATATCTCGCGTTTCGAGGGTGGCGAGAAAGGCGTTTCGACCGACGTTTTGCGGGCCATTTCCGGCGCGCTCGATGTTACTCTCTCCGATCTCGTCGGCGATGCTCTCGATCAAACCCGCAAGGAATATGCGAGCGACCATCCCGCCCGCGAAATCCTCTCGGATCATGGTGCTCCCAGCGGTCTGCGCGAGCTCGCCGGCGACAAGTCCCTGGTTGACGCGCTCAGGATCACCGAAGCCGAATGGTTAACCCTGCGCTCCATCGACCTGCCAAAAGGCATCAGCAAAGACGGCTACGTCCAGCTGCTCATTACCGTTCGAGCCATCAGCCCAACGTGACCAGATCGTGACGCGCTGCTGTCACGTGCTGAGCATCCTTGTCCAATTCAGTCACACTTGCGCGGGGCGTGCTCGCGTAACAGATTGATTTATCGTTAACTTTGAATAGACCGTTCGCCTCCTAAGGGGTAGGTCGGACGTTCGATTCGTCTCTGGGGCACCAATATTTACAAGGCTTGCAGAGACGTTGGTTTTTTATCGACGATCTGTTTCGCAAAATGCAACCGGTTTGTGACCGGATTTGTTCAATGCCGCACTTTCCTAGTCGGCTATCGTTACAATAATAAACCGCCGGGCTAGCTCTAGCGCCAACGGCCAACTTCCCCCTTTTTCCATTTGCCTCTATTTTAGATATTTTCCCTTTGAATTCAACCCAGATTATCCATTAGCCGATGGCTAATATGCGATCGTGGACTCATGGTTCCAAAGGAATCCATTAGAACAACATTTTGATATTTTGAGGATTTCAGAGTTAACCAGCGCGACTGCTGGCGGATTCGAGATTAAATTCACCAACCGCAACGCAATACGCTCATGCTCCCTGTGCCGCGACGACGCACCCGGTTCGATGGTCTCTGGGCCAATGTCCGCCCGTCATCCCGGCGCCCGTCAATGTCGGCTAATGGACAATCCGGGTTCAATATTAATAGGGACGGCCACATATAAATATCGATGCTCCGGATTCCCGCGCAAGCGGAAATCCGGTATCGACAAGGCCCCTGGATTCCGGGTCAAGCCCGGAATGGCGACATTTAACAGGGCGTTGAAAAACTACTGCGGAGGCGTGATGCGCGGTCAAAAAACAGGCTCAGAATGCTCATTTACTCCATGTAAACTCCGCTTCTTCGCCTGTTTTTTCCTAGCCTGACGCCCCCTCGCTACGTTTTTTCAACGCCCTGTTAACGGCCGAATCGGCAAATTCTAGTCCAATAAATCAGGAAGCCGATGAATCAACGCCATTCCCGCGCTATGGCGGAGCAATTCTCGGCTGGACGACCGCCTCGTAATAGCGGAATGCGTCGCGCATGTGTTCGCGCAACAGATCGTTGTCCCATGGCTTGGAGATGAACTTGTAGAGGGTTCCCTCGTTCACCGCACGGGTAATCGACTCCAGGTTGGTGTAGCCAGACAGCACGATGCGCACGGTATTCGGGTGCAGTTCCTTGACCCGGTCCATGAATTCGGTGCCGCTCATTTCCGGCATGCACTGATCCGAAAGGATGACGTGCACGGCATTGCAGGCGAGGATTTCCAGGCCCTCGCGCGCGCTGCCGGCAGACAGGATGCGGTAGCCGCCCCCCCTCAGCGAACAGCGCAGGGCGGCCAATATGTCGGGTTCGTCGTCCACGATCAGCAGGGTGCGCGCCTCCGGCGCTTCCGGTTCGACCGGCGGCAACGCTTTCCCGGTCTGCATCATTTCGAAGAAAGCCCCGGCCGGCACCGGCTTGCTGAAATAATAGCCCTGCATTTCGTCGCAGCCGCGCATCCGCAGATAGCCCAGCTGCGCCTCCGTTTCCACGCCTTCCGCCACCACCTTCAGCCGCATGCGGTGGGCCAGGGCGATGATCGAAGCAGCGATCGCGGCGGAATCGGGGTCGGACACGATATCGCGCACGAACGACTGGTCGATCTTGAGGTTGTCGATCGGGAAACGCATCAGATAGGTCAGGCTCGAATAACCGGTGCCGAAATCGTCGAGCGAAAGCTTCACGCCGATCTGCTTGAGCTTGTTGAGCATCAAAACCGCCTCGTCGGGCCGCTCCATCAGCATACTCTCGGTGACTTCCAGCTCCAGGCAGCCGGGCGCGACGCCATATTTTTCCAGCGCCGCCGCGACAATGCCGTCGAGTTCGCCGGAACGGAACTGGCGCGCCGACAAATTCACCGCCACATGCACGTCGGGCAGGCCGGCATCGAGCCAGCCCCGTATCTCGCGGCAAGCGGCATCGATCGCCCAGTTTCCGATGGAGACGATCAGGTCGGACTTTTCCGCCAGTGGAATGAACTGCACCGGCGGCACCAAGCCCACGCCTTCCCGCTGCCAGCGAATCAAAGCCTCGGCGCCGGACATGCAGCCGGTCTTCAGATCGACCTTGGGCTGATAGTGGAGCAGCAGCTCGTTGCGTTCCAGCGCCCGCCTCAATGCGGCTTCCAGCTCCAACCGGGCCAGCGCGTCGACGTTCATGTCGCCGGTGTAGAAACAGAACTGGTTGCGGCCTCTGTCTTTGGCCCGATACATCGCCGTGTCGGCATTGCGCAGCAATTCGGCCGAAGTGGCCCCGTCCTCGGGAAAGATGCCGATGCCGATGGACGTGCTGATAAAAACTTCCTGACTGCTCGGCAAATCGAACGGTTCCACCAGCGCAGCCAGGATATTTCCCGCCACCAGCGCGGCGTCCTGCGGCCCATTGAGCGACTCCAGCACAATCAAGAATTCGTCGCCGCCCAGACGCCCCAGGGTATCTTCCTCGCGTAACCGGCCCTTCAGGCGCCGCGCCACGAAAACCAGCAAGTCATCGCCGGCATGGTGCCCCAGGCTGTCGGTCACCGTCTTGAAGTGATCCAGGTCGAGATATAGCATCCCGACACGATGCCCATGGCGCTGGGCGCGCTCCAGGGCATGCTCCAGCCGCGACTGCACCAGCAACCGGTTGGGCAGGTCGGTCAGCGGATCGTAGTGGGCCAGATGTTCCAGGTCTTTCTTGCTGCGCCAGAGCTGGCTGATATCGGTGAACACTCCGACGTAATTGGTCACGTTGCCCTGTTCGTCATGCACGGCACTGATCGTCAGAAATTCAGGGTAGGTTTCGCCGTCCTTGCGCCGGTTCCAGACCTCTCCCTGCCACGAACCCGTTTTGAGCAGCGTGGCCCACAATTCCCGGTAGAACTCCTCCCCCTGCTGGCCAGACTTGAGAATGCGCGGGTTCCGGCCCAGCACCTCGGCCTCGGCATAACCGGTAACCTTGGTGAATGCGTGATTGACCGCCAGGATACGCCCTGCGGGGTCGGTGATCGAAACACCGTCCTGAGTGCTCTCGAACACCATCGCGGCCTGGCGCATCTTTTCCTCCGCCCGTTTGCGCTCGGTGATGTCGCGGGCAACCCCGAACAGGCCGATCACCTCGCCCCGCTCATTGCGCAGCGGCCCCTTGGTTTCCAGCAGGGCGCGCGCCCCATCCGCACTGGGGAGGTCATTCTCGTAAGCCTTGATTTTTCCGCCCCGCAGTATCTCCTGATCGATGGCCCGGACCCGTTCGGCCTTGTCCGGCGGGAAAAGAGCGGCATCGTCCTTGCCCAGCATTTCCTCCTGCGTCTTGCCCAGAAAGGCTGCGGCCGCCGGATTGGCGAGCAGATAGCGGCCGGCGGCATCCTTGACGAAGATGATATCGGTAGACGCTTCGGCAATGGCGTCGAGCAATTGAAGGGCGCGCAGCTTTCCTTCCTGCTGTTCGCGCTGAATCAGGGAAGAATGCAGGTCCCGGCGCTGAAGCACGACGATGGCGGCGGCAGCGACGAGGATCAGGGCCAGCGTGCCGCCCAGGATGATCCACGCCGCATCCCGCCGCGACTGCGTATACAGTTCATCCTTGTCCATCTTGGCGACCAGGGACCAGGAGGTGCCCGATATCGCCCTCGCCACGCCCAGCACGGGCACGCCGCGGTAATCGACACCTTCCACCGCGCCGCCCACCGCAACCTGCCCCGCGGCCACCTGGACAGCAAGCAGCTTCTCCCGGCTGAAGGGAATGCGCAACTTGAGCGCCGCATCCTGGCGATAGCGCAACTGGTTGAGAAACAGGACATTGTCGCCGTCGCGCCGGAACAGCAGGGTTTCGGCGCTGGCGCTCGGAACCGGCCAGGACTGAATGAAGGGAAACAGGAACTGCTCCGGGTCGGCATCCAGCACCACGGCCAGCCTGGGTTGTCCGGCTGCGGACGGGAGCGGAGCAACGAATTCCAGGTGCACCTCACCGGCCCCATCCTCCAGGCGGTAAAGGTCGGTATCGAGCACCCTGTCTTCGGCAATCGCCCGCCGTACCGTATCCCGCAGCCTGGGCGAATCGAGATGGGTGCTGCCGGCTAACATCAACACGTTTCCACGCTCGTCGAGCAGCAGCACGCGCTTGTAGTGGTAGGCGTTCCGGTAGCTCTCCAGACGTTTCAGCAATTTCCCGCGACTGGCTTCGTCGTTGCGTTGATACAGTTCAGCCAGGTATTCATTGGTGTGGATATTTTGCGCATCGCCCTTGCGCTCGGCCATCCAGGTTTCAACCTGGCTGGCCTTGAGATTGCCGACAGCCTGCAACTTTCCTATCTCCCGTTCCTTCTGCTGGCTGGCCAGATAGGATGCCGCGCTCAGGCCGGCCATGACCACAACGGCGGCGAGCGCGACGAAACCCCGGATCGGCGGCTTTGCATTGGCTTCAAGAGAGGATGTTTTTGCCGGATAGACGTGCCTGAGGGCGTACCTGTTCAATCCGAGATAAAGTGCAAATGCCGTAACCAGGATAATAATCGTTCCCTTCCAGACACCGATCTGAGGAAAAAAAACGATATCCGGCGCGAAGGCCAGCATGAACCGGCCCGACACGGCGATCCACGCCATGCCTAGCACCGCATAGAGTCCGGCGATACGCAACGCTGGTTTGTCGATCGCCATTATCGTCGCCCCTGATTGGACATGGGGTGGACTAGCAGGTTATTTCTCGGCCGCGCCCTTGGGCGCTTCGGCGGAAACCGGTTTGACTATCACACCCGGGGGTTTGAGGATCGGCAACGATCGCGTGGAAAGTTTGGCCGCAGGTTTGGCCTCGGCGGGTTTGGCGCCTGTTTCGGCCGTCTTGGTCGCCTTGGACGGCGCGGCGTCTTTTCCCTTACCGGCAAGTGGATCGGGAGTCGTGTCCGCCACTTTCGATTTTACCGTCTTCCTGGCGACGATGGCCTTTTTTTCCACGGGTTTCTTGTAGTTGCAGACATACTCGAACATCCGCTCGCCATCGGTATCCGGAACGATAAAATCCGGCCGGCCGTAGTAGTTGGCGTTGACGGTCTTGATCTCGCTGCCGTCCTGGTCGTAATACACCTTCATCAGCTGTTCCATGGTGCGGCCGTCGCAGTTGTAGCGCACCAGGGTTTTTGCCGACTTGAAGTAGAAATCGCCGGGCTGCGCCTGCGTCTGCTCGGTATAAACTTCGCGTTCCCAGGCGGTCACGACTTTGCCCTGCCGGATGAAACTGGCGACATCGACTTCGCTGCGCATACTTGCTTCTGAAATCACCGCCGACCAGGCGGCAGCTCCCACCCGCAACGGAAGCAGCAATACCGCTGCCACCGCCGCATGTTGCCATTTCATTTTCATAATCGTATTTTGCATCGAATCCGCCTAGCGCACCAGATTTTGAATCGCCAATCTTTGTATATCGGCCGAAACGGGAGCAAGTTTACCCCGAATCAAAAATCATCGTCCCTCGGCGGGATGACCGATGACAGAAACAGCCTTAAATATGTGAATAATGCACAATTTGCGAAATCTGAACATCAATTATCGAGCAAATTGACAAACTCTGCATAATTATTTATAGAATTGTTTTTAAACGATAAAATTGTAGCCTGTTTTTTGGTGACAGTAATAAACCGTCTTGCCGGAAAAGCACTTAGGCCAGTTTGCCCTAAATTTTCCACAATATTATCCACAGAATCTGTGCATAATCCGTCAGGCTTTACCCCCCTATCCATCAACCCTGTTTTTTGATACCTTGGCGCTCCCATGACGATGAATTATTGCAGCCAATGCGGCGCGAAAATCAGCCTCGGGATACCTCCCGGCGACGACCGTCCGCGCTATGTCTGCGCGCAATGCGGTACGATTCACTACGAAAACCCGAAACTGGTGGTCGGCGCGATCCCCGAGTGGGAAGGCCGGATATTGCTGTGCCGCCGCGCCATCGAGCCGCGCCACGGCAAGTGGACCCTGCCGGCGGGATTCATGGAAAACAACGAGACCGTGGCCCAGGCCGCGGCGCGCGAAACCGCCGAGGAAGCCTGCGCCCGAGTGGAAATCGACAAGCTCTACACGGTATACAGCATTCCCCACATCAGCCAGGTGCACGTATTTTTCCGCAGCCGCCTGCTCGACCTCGATTTCAGGCCCGGCAGCGAAAGCCTGGAAGTCGCCCTGTTCGGCGAGGAGGCGATGCCTTGGGACGAGCTGGCCTTTTCCAGCGTGCGCAACACCCTGCGCCACTTCTTCGCGGACCGGCGCAAGGGCGCATTCAGCCTGCACGTGGGCGATATCGAGCGAATCTTGCGCGAATAAAAAGGGCGCCCCGCTTGAGGCGCCCTTGAACGTAGGGCCGGTCATTCGGCCGAGCCAAGCCAGCTGGCAGAATGAATTCGGCCCTACAGGTTCACTTCCCCGACATCGCCAGCAACAGCCCGTTCAGCCGCTGCACGAAGCCCGCCGGGTCTTCCAGCTGGCCGCCCTCGGCCAGCAGCGCCTGGTCGAACAGGGTGTGGCTCCAGTCGCCGAAGCGCTCGCCGCCCGCCTCGCCCTTGAGCTTCTGCACCAGCGGGTGGTGCGGGTTGATTTCCAGAATCGGCTTGCTCTGCGGCGCGTCCTGGCCGACCGACTTGAGCAGACGGGCGAGGTTGCCGCCCATGTCGTGCGCGTCGGCCACCAGGCACGCCGGGGAACTGGTCAGGCGGTAGGTGACGCGCACTTCCTTGACCTTGTCGCCCAGCGCCTCCTTGACCTGGTTGGTCAGGCCCTTGAACTCGTCGGCTTCCTTCTCCTGCTCTTTCTTGTCGGCCTCGTCTTCCAGCCTGCCCAGGTCGAGCTCGCCCTTCGCCACCGATTGCAGCGCCTTGCCGTCGAACTCGGTGAGGTTGGACACCACCCACTCGTCCACCCGGTCGGACAGGAGCAGCACCTCGATGCCTTTCTTGCGGAAAATTTCCAGGTGCGGGCTGTGCTTGGCGGCGGCGAAGCTGTCGGCGGTGACGTAGTAAATCTTGTCCTGGCCTTCCTTCATGCGGCCGATGTAGTCGGCCAGCCCCACCGTCTGGTCGGCGGTGTCGGCCTGGGTCGAGGCGAAGCGCAGGAGCTTGGCGATGCGTTCCTTGTTGGCGTGGTCCTCGCCGGCGCCTTCCTTGATGACCTTGCCGAACTCGCCCCAGAATTTGGCGTATTTTTCCTTGTCGTTCGCGGCCAGATCGTCGAGCAGGCCGAGCACTTTCTTGACCGAGCCGGCGCGGATGGAATCGATATCCTTGCTGTGCTGGAGAATCTCGCGCGACACGTTGAGCGGCAGATCGTTGGAATCGATCACTCCGCGCACGAAGCGCAGATAGCGCGGCATCAGCTGCTCGGCGTCGTCCATGATGAACACGCGGCGCACGTAGAGCTTGATGCCGTGGCGCGCCTCGCGGTCCCACAGGTCGAACGGCGCGCGCGCCGGGATGTAGAGCAGCTGGGTGTATTCCTGCTTGCCCTCCACCTTGCTGTGGGTATAGGCCAGCGGCGCCTCGAAGTCGTGCGCCACGTGCTTGTAGAATTCCTCGTACTGGTCGGCGGTCACTTCGCTCTTCGGCCGCGCCCACAAGGCGCTGGCCTGGTTCACCGCTTCTTCCTCGGCGGTGGGCACGGTTTCCTTCTTCTCCTCGTCCCACTCTTCCTTCACCATCATGATCGGCAGGGTGATGTGGTCGGAGTATTTCTTGACGATGCCCTTGATGTGCCAGCTATTGAGCACCTCGTCCTCGCCCTCGCGCAAATGCAGGACAACTTCGGTGCCGCGCTCGGCCTTCTCCACCGTTTCCAGCGTGTAGTCACCCTCGCCGGCGGATTCCCAGCGCACGCCATGCTCGGCGGTGAGGCCGGCGCGGCGGGTGGTCAGCGTCACCTTGTCGGCGACGATGAAGGCGGAGTAGAAACCCACGCCGAACTGGCCGATCAGGTTGGCGTCCTTGGCCTGGTCGCCGGTGAGCGATTCGAAGAACTGGCGCGTGCCGGACTTGGCGATGGTGCCGATATGGTCGATCACCTCCTGGCGCGACATGCCGATGCCGTTGTCGGCGAGGGTCAGGGTGCGCGCGTCCTTGTCGAAGGAAATCCGGATTTTCAGCTCGGCATCGCCGGCCATCAGGGCATCGTCCGCCAGCGCTTCGAAGCGTAGCTTGTCGGCGGCGTCCGACGCGTTGGAAATCAGCTCGCGCAGGAAAATCTCCTTGTTGCTGTACAAGGAATGGATCATCAGCTTCAGCAGCTGGCTGACTTCGGTCTGGAAGCCCAAGGTTTCTTTGTGAGTTTGTACGGTCATGATGGTTGGTTCTCCCGGTTAACGAACGGGTTGTTAATGGGGCCATGAAAGGTGGATTTCAAGAGATGCGGCTGGATCGTGGCGCCGAACCGGGGCTTCAACACTTGCCGCCGGGGGGCAACGCTGAAGGCGGTGCATCAGCCGCGCACGAGAATGCCATCTACGCCAGTTCGCCGGTTTGCCAAATCCCTTGCGCCACTTTCTCCGCCCAGAACAGGCCGACCATGGTCTTGACGTCGCTGATGCGCCCTTCGCGCACCCATGCCAGGGCGGTATCCAGCGGCAGCCGGACATTTTCCAGGAACTCGTCCTCGTCGCGGCGGTGGCCGTGCTCGGTCAGGTCGCGCGCCAGATAGACCAGTATCCGTTCGTCCGAGTAGCCGATGCAGGGATGAATGGTGGTGAGGAAATCCCAGGCGCCGGCCTTGTAGCCGGTTTCCTCCAGCAGCTCGCGCTGGCCGCAGACCAGGGTATCCTCGCCGGGATCGATCTTGCCGGCGGGCAGTTCGTGGAACTCGCACCGCAGCGGATAGCGGAACTGGCGCACCATCAGCACGTCGCCGTTGGCCAGCAGGGGCACGACCACTACCGCGCCGGGGTGAACGATGTACTCGCGCCTCGATGTGTTGCCGTTGGGCAGCAGCACCTCGTCTTCCCGCACGTGAAGCAGGCGGCCGTCGTAGACGGCGCTGCTGGACAACTGTTTTTCCGTCAAATCCGGCTTATCCATAAAATTCTCAGGGGATCAATGGCGGCGAGACACTAGCGTAGGTCGGGCACCCCGTGCCCGACAATTTGCCCCGCTCCAGCAAACCGTCAGGCACAGCGTACCCGGCCTACGGGTGGTTGGAGTCGTTCAGGCGCCGTGATGGCGCCAGAGATAGCGATAGGTAAAGCCGGGATAGGCGAACACCAAAAACAGGCAAACGGTGGTGGCGTAGAACTCCCAGTGCTGCGCCTGTACCGGGCCCAGGTTTCTTTCCACAGCCCAGGCCAGGCCGCCGACCACGAAATACATCAGCACCAGCTCCAGCAGGCGCCAAGCCAAGCTTTTGCCGCCCTCGGTCGGCAGGACGAACAGGCGGCGCTCGGTCAGGAACGGCAAATTGGCGGCCGCAAACGCCAGCGCCAGGAGGACCAGGGCCTGGCTCATAGCAGCGAGTGCTGGATGCTGTAGGCGCACAGCGCCATCAACGGCTGCGGCAGGATGCCGAGCGCCAGCACGGCCAGGCCGTTCAGGCTCAGCAGGGTGGTCATGTCGGGCTGCGGAGTAATCGCTTCCCGATCCGTCGGCGCATCGAAATACATCAGCTTGACGATGCGCAGGTAGTAAAACGCGCCGATCACCGACATCAGCACGGCAAACACCACCAGCCAGACGAAGCCCGCCTGGAGCGCCGCCTGGAGCACCGACAGCTTGGCATAGAAGCCCACCGTCGGCGGCACGCCGGCCATGGAGAACATCAGCAGCAACATCAGGAAGGCGTACCAGGGATTGCGCTGGTTGAGCCCCTTGAAATCGTCCAGGTTTTCCGCCTCGAAGCCCTTGCGCGACAGCAGCATGACCATGCCGAAGGTGCCCAGCGTCATCAACACGTAGGTCAGCACGTAGAACATCGAGCTGCTGTAGCCGTTGAGGCTGCCGGAGAGGAAGCCGAGCAGCAGGAAGCCCATGTGGGAAATGGTGGAATAGGCCAGCATGCGCTTGATGTTGGTTTGCGCGATGGCGGTGAGGTTGCCGATCGCCATCGACAGCACCGCCAGGATCATCAGCATTCCCTGCCAGTCGTGCACCAGGCTCGGCAGCCCCTGCACCAGGAGGCGCAGGACGAAGGCGAAAGCGGCGATCTTCGGCGCGGAGCCGACGAACAGCGTAACCGCGGTCGGCGCGCCGTGGTACACGTCGGGCACCCACATATGGAACGGCACCGCGCCGAGCTTGAACGCCAGGCCGGCGACGACGAATACCAGGCCGAACACCAGCAGCGTCCTGCCGCCCGCGCCCTGCTGCACCGCCTCCGCCACCTTGGCCAGTTCCAGGCTGCCGGTGGCGCCGTAGATCATCGACATGCCATAGAGCAGCAAGCCGGAGGCCAGTGCGCCAAGCACGAAATACTTCATCGCCGCCTCGGTCGCCTGCGCCGAATCGCGTTGCAGCGCCACCAGCGAATACAGGGAGAGCGACAGGAGTTCCAGGCCGAGGTACAGGCTGAGGAAATGGCTGGCCGAAATCATCACCATCATGCCGAGCAGGGCGAACAGCACCAGCACGAAGAAATCGCCGTTGAACAGGTTGCGCACGTGGGTGTAGTTGCGCGAATAGATCAGCATCACCGAAACCGCGATGTAGGTCATCAGCTTGAGCACGTCGGACAACGCATCATCGACGAACAGGCCGCCGAACGTGCTCGTCACGTCCGCGGTGCTGGTCGTCACGGTGATCCAGGCCGCGCCGAGCAGGGTCAGCTGGGTCAGGGCGTAGCTGATGAAGCGATTTTTTCCGGTAAGGAACAGGTCCACCACCAGAATCGAACATGCCATGATCAGCACGAAAATTTCGGGCAGCGCGGGAGTCAGGTCGGGCATGGCGATGATCATCTAACGTCTTTCTTATATCTTGCTGCGCGCTTATATCTTGCTTTGCGCCACGTGGGACAGCAGGTTGCTTACCGACTGGTGCATCACCTCGGTAAAGGGCAGCGGATACAGGCCCATGCCGAGCACGGCGACGGCCAGCAGCCCGAGCACCAGGAATTCGCGCGGCGAGACGTCGTTCAACTGCTCGACATGGCTATTGGCGACCGCGCCGAACACCACCCGTTTCACCATCCACAGCGTGTAGGCGGCGCCGAAGATCAGCGTGCTGGCGGCGAGGAAGGCATACCAGAAATTCGCCTTGATCGAGCCCATGATCACCATGAATTCGCCGACGAAACCGCTGGTCGCGGGCAGGCCGGAGTTGGCCATGGCAAACAGCATGAAGAACGCGGCGAAGATCGGCATCCGGTTCGCCACGCCGCCGTAATCGGCGATCTGGCGGCTGTGCATGCGGTCGTACAGTACGCCGACGCAAAGGAACATCGCCGCCGAAATGAAGCCGTGGGAAACCATTTGCACCAGCGCGCCTTCGAGGCCGTAGGTGTTGAAGATGAAGATGCCCAGGGTGACGAAGCCCATGTGCGAAATCGAGGAATAGGCGATCAGCTTTTTCATGTCGGCCTGCACCAGCGCCACCAGGCCGATATAGACCACCGCGATCAGCGACAGGGTGATGATGAAGCCGGACAGGGCATGGCTGGCGTCCGGCGCGATCGGCAGGGAGAAGCGCAGGAAGCCGTAGGCGCCGACTTTCAGCATGATCGCCGCCAGCACCACCGAGCCGCCGGTGGGCGCCTCGACGTGGGCGTCCGGCAACCAGGTATGCACCGGCCACATCGGCACCTTGACCGCGAACGCCATGAAAAAGGCGAAGAAAATCAGCACCTGCTCGGTCATCGAAAGCGGCAGGCGGTGGAAATCGAGGATCTCGAACGTGCCGCTCTTGCTGTAAAGATAAATCAGCGCCACCAGCATCAACAGCGAGCCGATCAGGGTGTAGAGGAAGAACTTGACCGCCGCGTAGACCCGGTTCGGGCCGCCCCAGACGCCGATGGCGAGGAACATCGGGATCAGCATCGCTTCCCAGAACACGTAGAACAGGATGCCGTCGAGCGCCGCGAACACGCCGTTCATCAGCCCGGACATGATCAGGAACGCCGCCATGTACTGGGCGACGCGCTTCTCGATCACCTGCCAGCCGGCCAGCACCACCAGCACCGTGGTGAAGCTGGTGAGCAGGATGAACAGCATGGAAATGCCGTCCACGCCGAGATGGTAGGTCACCTTGAAGGTTTCGATCCAGGGGCTGATTTCGACGAACTGCATGCCCGCCTGCTGGGCATCGAACTGGGTATAGAGCGGCAGGCTGACGACGAGGCCGGCCACCGCGCCGATCAGCGCCAATACCCGCGCCAATCCGGCGTTGCGGTCGCTGCCGGTGGCGAGCACGGCGACGCCGGCCGCAATCGGCACCCAGATAACCAGACTTAACAATGGCAAACCAGACATGCTTGTTCTTATCCCTTCACGAACAGCGTCATCAGCACGAACACCCCGATGAT
Source organism: Sulfuricella sp. (assembly GCA_023266195.1). Taxonomy (GTDB): domain Bacteria; phylum Pseudomonadota; class Gammaproteobacteria; order Burkholderiales; family Sulfuricellaceae; genus Sulfuricella. Next base: position 91,502 of record JAHFRP010000010.1, on the reverse strand, counting down.
CATGGCGAAAGCGTAGTGAAAAATGTAACCGGACTGAAAATGGCGCACCAGGCTCGAAATCCTGCCCACCAGGCGCGCCGTGCCGTTGACGAAGAAGTTGTCAATCACCGCGACGTCGCCGCCCTTCCACAGGCTGCGCCCGAGCATGCGCGCGCCGCCGGCGAAGAACCAGTCGTTGAATTCGTCGAAGCCGTACTTGCGGTCGAGGATGGCGTAGATCACGCTGAAACGGGCCCGGATTTTCTCCGGGATGTCGGTGCGTTTCAGGTAGAAGAACCAGGACAGGCCGACGCCGGCGGCCGCCAGCCAGAACGGCAGCGTGGTCACCGCATGCAGCGCCATCGCCGCGGCGCCGGGGAATTCCTTGCCGAGCTCCTCCACGGCGGGATGGCTGCCCGCGATGTGGATCGCATTCTGGAAATAGTCGCCGAGCATCAGCGGTTCGATGGCGATGTAGCCGATCAGCGCCGACGGGATCGCCAGCATGACCAGCGGGAAGGTCACCACGAAAGGCGATTCGTGAGGCTCGCCGCCATGGCCGTGGCCGTCATGGCCATGGCCGTGGCCGAGGTGCTCGCGGAAGCGCTCCGGGCCGTGGAACACCAGGAAATACATGCGGAAGGAATAGAACGCGGTGACGAACACCCCCGCCACCACGGCGAAGTAGGCGAAGCCGGAGCCCGGCAGATGGGACAGGCCGACCGCCTCGATGATGCTGTCCTTGGAGTAGAAACCCGCCAGGAACGGCGTGCCGATCAGCGCCAGCGAACCGATCAGCGAGGTGATCCAGGTGATCGGCATGTACTTGCGCAGGCCGCCCATGTGGCGGATGTCCTGGTCATGGTGCATGCCGATGATCACCGAGCCCGCCGCCAGGAACAGCAGCGCCTTGAAGAAGGCATGGGTCATCAGGTGGAAAATCGCCACCGGATAGGCCGAGGCGCCCAGCGCCACCGTCATGTAGCCGAGCTGCGACAGGGTGGAATAAGCCACCACCCGCTTGATGTCGTTCTGGATCACGCCGAGGAAACCCATGAACAGCGCGGTGATGGCGCCGATCACCATGACCACCGACAGCGCGGTTTCGGAAAGCTCGAACAGCGGCGACATGCGCGCCACCATGAAAATGCCGGCGGTGACCATGGTCGCGGCGTGGATCAGCGCCGAGATCGGCGTCGGGCCTTCCATCGAATCCGGCAGCCAGACGTGAAGCGGAAACTGGGCCGACTTGCCCATCGCGCCGACGAACAGCAGGATGCAGATCACCGTCAGGAGCGGCCATGTCTGTCCGCCGATCAGGCTGATGGTGTGGTTCGCCATTTCCGGCGCGCGGGCAAACACGGTGGCGTAGTCCAGCGAGCCGAAATAGGCCAACACCAGACCGATGCCGAGAAGGAAGCCGAAGTCGCCGACGCGGTTGACCAGGAAAGCTTTCAGGTTGGCGTAGATCGCCGACTCCCGCGTGAACCAGAAGCCGATCAGCAGGTAGGACACCAGGCCCACCGCCTCCCAGCCGAAGAACAGCTGGACGAAATTGTTCGACATCACCAGCATCAGCATGGAGAAGGTAAACAGCGAGATGTAGCTGAAGAAACGCTGGTAGCCGGGGTCTTCCTGCATGTAGCCGATGGTGTAGATGTGCACCATCAGGGACACGAAGGTCACCACCAGCATCATCAGGGTGGTCAGGCGGTCGATCAGGAAGCCGATTTCGAGGCGGGTGTCGCCCATGGTCAGCCAGGTGTAGACGCTGCCGTTGTAGGTGTGGCCGGCCATCACGTCCTGGAAGATCAGCACCGAGGCGAAGAAGGAAACCGCGACGCCGATGATCGTCACCCAGTGGGAAACGGCGCGCCCGACCAGCCAGCCGAACAGGCCGGCGATCGCCGCCCCGGCCAGCGGCGCCAGCGGTACCAGTAGGTAGAGTTTTTGCATTTCAGTCATGACGTCCGGAGGAGTTGGGAGTGAGGAGAAAAACCAGCAGCTCCTCACTCCTCACTCTTCGCTCCTCACCCTTTCAATTGATCCAACTCGGTTACGTTGATAGTGTTCAGGTTGCGGAACAGCGCCACCAGAATAGCCAGGCCGATGGCCGATTCAGCCGCGGCTACGGTCAGAATGAAGAACACGAACACTTGCCCGGCGGCGTCGTGCAGGTAGTGGGAGAAGGCGACGAAATTCATGTTCACCGCCAGCAGCATCAGTTCGACCGCCATCAGGAGGACGATCAGGTTCTTGCGGTTGAGGAATATCCCCACCACGCTGATGGCGAACAGCAGCGCGCCTAGAATCAAATAATGGGTCAACGTCAGCATGATACTTTCCCTTTTTTCCGGTGCCGATCCGTCCATTCACCGGGTTGGCCGAATGAATTCGTCCCTACAGTTCTTTTTCCGCCGGCATCGACACGAGGCGCACGCGGTCGTCGCGCTTGACCCGCACCTGCATGGCCGGATCCTGGTGCTTGGTGCCCGTGCGGCGGCGCAGGGTGATCGCGATCGCCGCGACGATGGCCACCAGCAGCACCACGGCGGCAATCTCGAACGCGTAAACGTAGTCGGTGTAAATCAGGCGGCCAAGTTCCTTGGTATTGCTGTAGCCGGGGCCGTGAGGCTGCGGGCTGGCGCCCACGGAGCGCCCGCCGACCGTCAGCACCAGCACCATTTCGAACGCCATCAGGATCCCGACGAAGGCCGCCAGCGGCAGATTACCCCAGAATCCGGCGCGCATTTTTTCGATGTTCAGGTTCAGCATCATCACCACGAACAGGAACAGCACCATTACCGCGCCGATATAGACCAGCACCAGCGTGATCGCCAGGAACTCGGCTTCGAGCAGCAGCCACAGCCCGGCCCCGGTAAAGAACGCCAGCACCAGGAACAGCGCGGCCTGCACCGGATGGCGCGCAGTCACGACACGAAATCCGGCGAACAGCAGGATCGTCGAGAGTACGTAGAAAACCAACATTTCAAAGTTCATTAGTTGTTCCAGTAAAAACCGTTTTACCGCAGAGGACGCGGAGGAAATCACCCAAATTCCATTTCCTCAATATTTTTCCTCTGCGTCCTCCGCGTCCTCTGCGGTTATCTCGCTTTAGCGGTACTTCGCATCCGCCGCCTTGTCCTTCGCGATCTGGACTTCGTTCTTGTCGCCCACGGCCAGCAGCATTTCCTTGGTGTAAATCAGGTCGCCGCGCTTTTCGCCGTGGTAGTCGAAAATCCGGGTTTCAACGATGGCATCCACCGGACAGGCTTCCTCGCACATGCCGCAGAAAATGCACTTGGTGAGATCGATGTCGTAGCGCGTGGTGCGGCGCGTGCCGTCGTCGCGCTGGGCGGATTCGATGGTGATCGCCAGCGCCGGACAGACCGCCTCGCACAGCTTGCAGGCGATGCAGCGTTCCTCGCCGCTCGGATAGCGGCGCAGCGCGTGCAGGCCGCGGAAGCGCGGGCTGAGCGGCGTGCGCTCTTCCGGGAACTGCACCGTGATCTTGCGGGCGAACAGGTTGCGCCCGGTCAGCGCCAGGCCCTTGAGCAGTTCTACCAGCAGGTAAGTCGATAAGAAGCTTTTGATCTTGTTCACGCTCTTGCCCTTAATGGAACAGGTGACCGTAGGGGGTCTGCATGGCCGCGCCGACCACGAGGATCCATACCAGCGTCACCGGGATGAACACCTTCCAGCCCAGACGCATGATCTGGTCGTAGCGATAGCGCGGGAAGGTGGCACGGAACCAGAGGAACAGGAACAGGATGAAGCACACTTTGGCCAGCAGCCAGACGAAGCCGGGGATCCAGGTGAACGGCGCGAAATCGAACAGCGGGTTCCAGCCGCCGAGGAACATCAGCGCGGTCATGGTCGAAACCAGGATCATGTTGGCGTATTCCGCCAGGAAGAAGATGGCGAAGGCCATGCCGGCGTAATCCACGTGGAAGCCGACGATTTCGGATTCGCCTTCGACCACGTCGAACGGAGCGCGGTTGGTCTCCGCCACGCCGGCGATCAGGTAGACGACGAAGAGCGGAAACAGCGGCAGCCAGTACCAGCTGAACACGCCGCCCTGCTGACCCTTGACGATATCGACCAGATTCAGGCTTTGCGCCGCCATCAGCACGCCGACCAGGGCGAAGCCCATGGCGATTTCATAGGAGACGATCTGCGCCGAGGCACGCATCGCGCCGAGGAAGGCATACTTGGAGTTGGATGCCCAGCCTGCCAGCACGATGCCGTACACGCCCATCGAGGTGATCGCCATGATGTACAACAGGCTCGCGTCGATGTTCGCCAGCACCAGTTCGGGCGAGAACGGAATCACCGCCCATGCCGCCAGGGCCGGGCCGATGGCCAGCACCGGCGCGAGCAGGAACAAACCCTTGTTGGCGCTGGTCGGCAGCACGATCTCCTTCATCAGCAGCTTGAGCGCGTCGGCGATCGGCTGCAGCCAGCCCTTGGGGCCGACGCGGTTGGGGCCGATGCGCACCTGCATGTAGCCGATGATCTTGCGCTCAGCGTAGGTGAGGTAGGCCACCCCCAGCATCAGCGGCGCGACGATGGCGACGATCTTGGCCATGCTCCACACCAGCGGCCAGGCCGCGCCGAACAGTCCTTGTAGATACGTGAGTGCGTCAGTCATGGCCTATGCCCGTCCCACCGTGATTTCGTCCAGCATGCCGCCGAGCGCGGCGGTGGCCGGATGTCCGGCCGCCACCCGCACGCAGCCGGCCGGCAAAGTGTCGTCGCGCTTCGCTTTCAACGTGACGCTGCCGCCGCCCTGGCTGACGACGACGTCCGCGCCTTCCGCCACGCCCGCGCGATCCAGCGTCGCGCCGCTCATCCAGGCGGCGGACGCGCCCGCCGCCGCGGTGTGCTGCAACGCCGCAGCGCGGCGCACAATGGCGTCGGCCTGGTAGGACGGCACTTCGCCGATGCGTTGCAGGCCGCCGGCCACCTCGGCCGGGGCGTTGGAGCTGAATGCTTTCAGCCGGTTGTCGAGCCTGACGGCGATATCGCCGGCCAGCGCCTCGGCGCGCACCTGCTCGGCGCTGTCGTAGTCGAAGCCGGCCAGATCCATCAGGTTGCCCAGCACGCGCAGCACCTTCCATGCCGGCCGGGTTTCGCCCAGGGGCTTCGCCACCGCGTTGAAGCTTTGCGCGCGGCCTTCGGTGTTGACGAAAGTGCCGGAAGTTTCCGTGAACGGCGCAATCGGCAGCAGCACGTGGGCGTAATCCAGCGCCTTGTGTTTGTAAGCGCTCAGGGCGACGACCAGGTCGGCCGAGCGCAAAGCGGCCAGCGCCTGGGCGGGGTTATAGGCATCCAGCTCCGCCTCGACGCCCAGGAGGACGTAGGCCTTGCGCGGCTGATCCAGCATTTGCGCGGCATTCATGCCGCCTTCAGCGGGCACCGCGCCGGCGAGCCAAGCGCCGACGCTGTTCGCCGCTTCGCCGAGGAAACCGAATTTGGCGCCGGCCAGTTCGGCGATCTGCTGTGCCAGTGCGTGCAGTTCGGCATAGCGCGGATGGTGCTGCGTCAGGTTGCCGAGGAACACGGCCGTGCGCTCGCCGCCCTTGAGGCTCGTCGCGATGGCCTGCCCCAAGGCGTCGGCGGATTCTCCCGCCAGCGCGCGCCGCACCTGGTCGAGCGCCTCGACCATCGCGCCGGGCGCAACAATCGCCTTGTGGGCGACCGCGCACAGCAGGTCGTCGTCCACCGGATTGATCAGGCTGAGTGCTCCGCCGCGCTTGACCGCTTGGCGCAGGCGGTGCGCCAGCAGCGGATGGTCGGCGCGCAGGGTGCTGCCGACGATCAGAACGCGGTCGAGCCGGTCCAGCTCGGCGACGCTCATGCCCAGCCAGGGCGCGCCCTGCATGGCGGCGTCGGCGCGGAAGTCGGACTGGCGCAGACGTGAATCCACGTTGCCGCTGCCGATGCCGCGCACCAGCTTCTGCAGCAGATAAAGCTCTTCCACCGTCGCGTGCGGCGTGGCCAGCGCGCCGATCTGCTCCTCGCCCTGCTCGTCGCGGGCGCGCTTGAGCCCGGAGGCGACGAATTCCAGCGCCTGACTCCAGTCGCATTCCTGCCACTCGCCGTCGCGCTTGATCATCGGGTGTTGCAGGCGGTCGGCCGAATTCAGCCCTTCATAGGCGAAGCGGTCCTTGTCCGACAGCCAGCACTCGTTGATTTCTTCGTTGTCGCGCGGCAGCACGCGGAACACGCGGCTGTTCCTGGTCTGCACCGTGATGTTGCTGCCCAGCCCGTCGTGCGGACTGACGGAAGGACGCGAGGTCAGTTCCCAGGCCCGCGCGCTGTAGCGGAACGGCTTGCTGGTCAGCGCGCCGACCGGGCACAGGTCGATGGCGTTGCCGGACAGTTCGGAATTGATCGAACGCTCGACGAAGGTAGTGATCTCGGAATGCTCGCCGCGGCCGATCTGGCCCATTTCCATGATGCCGGCGATTTCCTGGCCGAAACGCACGCAGCGGGTGCAGTGGATGCAGCGCGTCATGTCGGTGTTGATCAGCGGGCCGATGTACTTGTTCAGCACCACGCGCTTCTCTTCGGCGTAGCGCGAGGCGCCGGTGCCGTAGCCCACCGCCAGATCCTGCAGCTCGCACTCGCCGCCCTGGTCGCAGATCGGGCAGTCGAGCGGGTGATTGATCAGGAGAAACTCCATCACCGCCTTCTGCGCCTTGATCGCGGCTTCGGAGCGCGTCATCACCTTCATGCCTTCGATCACCGGGGTGGCGCAGGCGGGCATCGGCTTCGGCGCCTTTTCCACCTGCACCAGGCACATGCGGCAGTTGGCGGCGACGGACAGCTTCTTGTGGTAGCAGAAGCGCGGGATATAGATGCCCGCCGCCTCGGCCACGTCCATGATGGTGCTGCCCTGCTCGGCGGTGAACGGTTTACCGTCTATTTCGATGTTTAGCATGTCATTTAAACCATGCACTTCTTGTGCTGAATGTGATGCTCGAATTCGTGGCGGAAATGCTTGAGCATGCCCTGCACCGGCATCGCCGCGGCATCGCCCAGCGCGCAGATGGTGCGTCCCATGATGTTGCCGGCGACGGACTCGAGCAGGTCCATGTCTTCCGGACGGCCCTGGCCGTGCTCGATGCGATGGATGACGCGGTACAGCCAGCCGGTGCCCTCGCGGCAGGGCGTGCACTGGCCGCAGGATTCCTCGAAGTAGAAGTACGACAGCCGCTCCAGTGCGCGCACCATGCATACCGTGTCGTCCATCACGATCACCGAACCCGCGCCCAGGTAGGAGCCGGCCTTGGCGATGGAGTCATAGTCCATGGTGAGGTCCATCATGATCTCGGCCGGCACCACCGGCACCGAAGAGCCGCCGGGGATCACCGCCTTGAGCTTCCTGCCGCCCTTCACCCCGCCCGCCATCGCCAGCAGTTCGGAGAACGGCGTGCCCATGGCGATCTCGAAATTGCCCGGCTTTTCGACGTGGCCGGAGACCGAAAAGATTTTGGTGCCGCCGTTGTTGGGCTTGCCCAGTTCGAGAAATTTCTGGCCGCCGTGCTTGACGATGTAGGGAATCGAAGCCAGCGTCTCGGTGTTGTTGATCGTGGTCGGCTTGCCGTACAGGCCGAAGCTCGCCGGGAACGGCGGCTTGAAGCGCGGCTGGCCTTTCTTGCCTTCGATCGATTCGAGCAGCGCGGTTTCCTCGCCGCAGACGTAGGCGCCGTAGCCGTGATGGGCGTGGATGTCGAAATCCCAGCCCGAGCCGAGGATGTTCTTGCCGAGCAGGCCGGCGGCGCGCGCCTCGTCCAGCGCTTCCTCGAAGCGCTCGTAGGCTTCCCAGATTTCGCCGTGGATGTAGTTGTAGCCCGCCTTCGCCCCGAGCGTGTAGCCGCCGATGATCATGCCCTCGATCAGCTGATGCGGGTTGAAGCGGATGATGTCGCGATCCTTGAAGGTGCCCGGCTCGCCCTCGTCGCTGTTGCACACCAGGTACTTGTCGCCGGGGTAGTTCTTCGGCATGAAGCTCCACTTCAGGCCGGTGGGGAAGCCCGCGCCGCCGCGGCCGCGCAGGGCGGAAAGCTTGACCTGCTCGATGATCGCCTCGGGCGTCATTTTTTCGGCCAACACTTTCTTCAGCGCATCGTAGCCGCCGACGGCGAGATAATTCGCCAGCTTCCAGGATTCGGGCTGGTGGATGGAATGGAATATGACTTCGTTCGCCATGATTACTCCATCTCCGCCAGGATTGCGTCGATTGCCTCGGGCGTGAGCCTGGCGCAAATTTTCTTGTTGTTGACCAGGGCCAGCGGACCGTCGCCGCAGGCGCCCATGCACTCGCCTTCCTTGAGGGTGAACTTGCCGTCCGGCGTGGTCTCGCCGAGGCCGATGCCGAGCTTGCGGTGCAGATAGTCCACCGCCGACTCGGCGCCCATCAGGGTGCAGGGCAGGTTGGTGCAGACCGTGATCTTGTACTTGCCGACCGGTTGCAGGTCGTACATGTTGTAGAAGGTCGCCACTTCGTGCGCGGCGATCGCCGGCATGCCCAGGTAGCCGGCGATGAATTCGATGGTTTCCGGCGCCAGCCACCCCTTCTCGTCCTGGGCGATGCGCAACGCCGACATCACCGCCGATTGCTGTTGCCCGGCGGGGTACTTGGCGATTTCGCGGTCGATTTTCTTGAGCGATTCAGGCGATAACATTAGCGGTCAATTTCTCCGAATACGATATCGAACGTGCCCATCAGCGCCACCACGTCGGCGATCATGTGGCCGCGGGCGAGCTCGTCCATGGCGGCCATGTGGGTGAAGCCGGGCGCGCGGATCTTGAGGCGGTACGGCTTGTTGGCGCCGTCGGACACCAGGTAGATGCCGAACTCGCCCTTGGGATGCTCCACCGCCGCGTAGCATTCCCCCTCCGGCACGTGCATGCCCTCGGTAAACAGCTTGAAGTGGTGAATCAGCTCTTCCATGTTCTGCTTCATCTCGACGCGGGAAGGCGGCGCCACCTTGTGGTTGTCGGTGATCACCGGGCCGGGATTCTTGCGCAGCCAGTCCACGCACTGCTGGATGATGCGGTTGGACTGGCGCATTTCCTCCATCCGCACCAGATAGCGGTCGTAGCAGTCGCCCTCGACGCCGACCGGGATGTCGAAATCGAGCCGGTCGTACACTTCGTAGGGCTGTTTCTTGCGCAAGTCCCAGGCCACGCCCGAGCCGCGCAGCATCGGGCCGGTCAGGCCCAGCGCCAGGGCGCGTTCCGGCGTCACCACGCCGATGCCGACGGTGCGCTGCTTCCAGATGCGGTTGTCGGTGAGCAGCGTTTCGTATTCGTCGACGCAGGCCGGGAAACGGCGCACAAAATCCTCGATGAAATCCAGCATCGAACCCTGCCGGTTGGAATTCATGTCGGCCACGGCCTGGGCGCTGTGCACCTTCATCTTGGCCGCTTCATACTGCGGCATGGTATCCGGCAGGTCGCGGTACACGCCGCCGGGGCGGTAATAGGCCGCGTGCAGGCGCGCTCCCGATACCGCCTCGTAGCAGTCCATCAGGTCTTCGCGCTCGCGGAAGGTGTAGAGGAACATCGTCATCGCACCGATGTCCAGCCCGTGCGCGCCCAGCCACAACAAGTGGTTGAGGACGCGGGTGATCTCGTCGAACAGGACGCGGATGTACTGGGCGCGGATCGGCACTTCGAGGCCGAGCAGCTTCTCGATCGCCATCACGTAGGCGTGCTCGTTGGACATCATCGAGACGTAGTCGAGACGGTCCATGTACGGCACCGCCTGGAGGAAGGTCTTGTACTCGGCGAGCTTCTCGGTGCCGCGGTGGAGCAGGCCGATATGCGGGTCGGCGCGCTGCACCACCTCGCCGTCCAGCTCCAGCACCATGCGCAGCACGCCGTGCGCGGCGGGGTGCTGCGGGCCGAAATTCAGGGTGTAGTTGCGGATGTCAGCCACCGTAGTTCTCCTCGCGCACGATGCGCGGCGTCAGCTCGCGCGGCTCGATGCTCACCGGCTGGTAGATCACGCGCCGCTGTTCCGGGTCGTAGCGCATCTCGACGTTGCCCGACAGCGGGAAATCCTTGCGGAAGGGATAGCCGATGAAGCCGTAATCGGTCAGCAGGCGGCGCAGGTCGGGATGGCCGGTGAAAATGATGCCGTACAGATCGAACGCCTCGCGCTCGAACCAGTTGGCGGCCGGCCAGATGTCGATCGCCGAATCCACCTGCGGAAAATCGTCGTCCGCGGCGAACACCTTGACGCGCACGCGGCAGTTGTTGCTCACCGACAGCAAATGCGTGACCACGCAGAATCGCGCGCCCTGCCAGCGGCCGTCGCCGTAGGCGCTGTAGTCCATGCCGCACAGGTCGGTCAGCTGCTCGAAGCGCAGGTCGGGGTGGTCGCGCAGGGTCTGCGCCGCTTCCAGCCACTGCGCCGGCCGGATTTCGATGGTGATTTCGTTGAGCCGCTGGGAAATTCCGGCCAGCTTGTCGCCCAGCACGGTTTCAAGATTCTGTTTGAGGATATCCAGTTTCATGGGCGCTCAGCGGGCAATGGTATGGGTGCGCTTGATCTTGTTCTGCAGCTGGATCAAGCCGTAGAGCAGCGCCTCCGCCGTGGGTGGGCAGCCCGGTACGTAGACGTCCACCGGCACGATGCGGTCGCAGCCGCGCACCACAGAATAGGAATAGTGGTAATAGCCGCCGCCGTTGGCGCAGGAACCCATCGACACCACCCAGCGCGGCTCGGCCATCTGGTCGTAAACCTTGCGCAGGGCGGGCGCCATCTTGTTGGTCAGCGTGCCAGCCACAATCATCACGTCGGACTGGCGCGGGCTGGGGCGAAACACGATGCCGAAGCGGTCGAGGTCATAGCGCGAAGCGCCGGCCTGCATCATTTCCACCGCGCAGCAGGCGAGGCCGAAGGTCATCGGCCACATCGAACCGGTGCTGGCCCAGTTGAAAACCGTGTCGAGGGTGGTGGTGACGAAGCCCTTCTCCAGTACGCCTTCGATGCTCATCGCACACCCTTATCGAAAAGAACGATGCCGGCTATTCCCATTCCAGCGCCCCCTTCTTCCATTCGTAAACGAAGCCGACGACCAGGATGGAGAGGAAAATCACCATGGCGACGAAACCGAACAGGCCGATTTCCTGCAACACCACAGCCCAGGGGAAAAGGAAGGCGATTTCGAGGTCGAACAGGATAAACAGGATGGCAACCAGGTAATAGCGCACGTCGAACTTCATGCGCGCGTCTTCGAAGGCCTCGAAGCCGCATTCGTAGGGAGAATTCTTCGCGCTGTCGGGCCGATGGGGAGCAAGGATGCCGCCGAGCGCCACGGGAATGACGCCGACAGCCAGGCCGACCAGGACAAACAACAAAATCGGAAAATAATTTTCCAACATTTGGAACGCTCTCCCCCATCCAGGCCGAGCATCTCGCCCAGCCGGATATTCACTTACCCCTGTTGCCTGAATAGCGCTTTATTCAGCGCCTTATATTTTTTTGCACCGACCTATAACGGTCATGGCTGAATCAGGAAATGGCAATTCGTCACGACCGTCGCCCTCCCCCGCAAGCGGGAGAGGGCGACGTGGTCTCGCTTCGCGAGTTTCACGTTAAAACTTGGTGCCCATGAGCAGACTCGAACTGCTACGGCTCTCGCCACTACCCCCTCAAGATAGCGTGTCTACCAATTTCACCACATGGGCATTTGAAACCTAAAAAACTATTTGGGTATTTCTCCGACCTTGGACCCGGCCGCGCCCCCCTGCGCCGGAGGAACGGCCGGCAGAGTTTTGGGCATCACGGGCTGCACCAGATTTTTCTGCGACTCCATCACGCCCATGGGCCTGCTCTTGTGGCTGGAAAAATACGTCAGCCCCAGGCTGGTCAGGAAGAAGACTGCCGCGAAAATCGCAGTGGCCCGGCTCAGGAAATTAGCCGAACCGCTGGAACCGAACAGGCTGCCGGAAGCGCCGCTGCCGAACGCCGCGCCCATGTCGGCGCCCTTGCCGTGCTGCATCAGCACCAAGCCAATCACGCCCAGCGCCGCCAAAATATGAACCGCCCAAACCACTGTTTCCATCATTACCTCAATCTAGCGCTGTGCGGCGCGGCAAATCGCCAAAAATTCCTGTGCATCCAGGGCTGCACCGCCGATCAGGCCGCCGTCGATATCCGGCATGGCGAACAATTCTGCCGCATTCGCCCCTTTGACGCTACCCCCGTACTGTATGACCAGATTCTCGGCCACATCCTTGCTTTGCCCCGCAATCTTGCCGCGGATGAAGGCATGCACCGCTTGCGCCTGGTCCGGCGAAGCGGTTTTGCCGGTGCCGATCGCCCACACCGGCTCATAGGCCAGAACGGCTTTCGACAACGCGGCGACGCCAAGTTTCCCGGTCACCGCATCGATCTGGCGCGCGACCACCGCTTCGGTCACGCCGGATTCGCGCTCGGCCAGGGTTTCGCCCACACACAGAATCGGGATCAAACCCGCCCTTTGCGCCGCCTCGAACTTCAAGGCCACGGTCGCATCGTCGTCGCCGAATATCGCACGACGCTCCGAATGGCCGACAATCGCGTAGCGGCAGCCAAAATCCAGCAACATGGATGCCGATACTTCGCCGGTGAAGGCGCCCTTGTCGTGCTGGCTCAGGTTTTGCGCGCCCCAGGAAATCGCCGTGCCGTGCAACATCGATTGCGCCTGGAACAAGTAGGGAAACGGCACGCATACCGCGCAGCCCATGCCGCGCACGTTTTCCATGCCCGCAATCACCTGCTCCAGCAGCGCTTCGTTCTGCGCCAGGCCGCCGTGCATCTTCCAGTTACCCGCAACCAGTTTTTCCCGCATCGCTCGTGTTCTCGTTTGCAAAGCGGGCAATGTTACCGGCTAAGGCCTTCTCGGTCAATCCTGACAATGAAGCCGAAACGGCAATTAACAATGGGCTTACCCAAGGCAAACGTCCAATCCCCCGATTTGTAATAAATTTGCAACATTACGGGCCTAGTATTCGTGTCGGTATCGGGAAAGTCCGAGCTTTACCAAAACCCACACTGGAGAATATCTGAATTATGAATGCAAAATTTGGCCGGGGCCTGATCGCCTCCCTCACCCTCGTGACCGGCTTGAGCGCCGCAGCCACGACCGCCGCCGCCGACGTCACCGCGATCACCGGCGCGGGCGCGACCTTCCCCTACCCGATCTACGCCAAGTGGGCCGAAGCCTACAAGGCCAAGACCGGCGTCAGCATGAACTATCAGTCCATCGGCTCGGGTGGCGGCATCAAGCAGATCACCGCCAAGACGGTGGATTTCGGCGCCTCCGACATGCCCCTGAAGCCGGAAGACCTGGACAAGGAAGGCCTGATGCAGTTTCCCGCCGTGATGGGCGGCAACGTGCCGGTTTATAACCTGCAGGGCATCAACGCCGGCGAAATCAAGTTCAGCGGCGAAGTGCTGGCCGACATCTATCTGGGCAAGATCAAGAAATGGAACGACCCGGCTGTTGCCGCACTGAACAAGGGCATCAACCTGCCTGACGAAAACATCACGGTGGTGCACCGCTCCGATGGCTCCGGCACCACCTTCATCTGGGTGAACTACCTGTCCAAGGTCAGCCCGGAGTGGAAGACCAAGGTCGGCGAGGGCACCTCCGTCTCCTGGCCCGCCGGCGTGGGCGGCAAGGGCAACGAAGGTGTCGCGTCTTACGTTCAGCGCATCAAGGGTTCGATCGGCTACGTGGAATACGCCTACGCCCTGCAAAACAAGATGGCTTACGGCCAGGTTAAGAACAAGGATGGCCAGTTCATCAAACCTGACGACACCACCTTCAAGGCCGCCGCCGCCCACGCCAACTGGGAAAAAGCGCCCGGCTTCTACGAGATACTGACCGACGAACCCGGCAAGGATAGCTGGCCCATTACCGGCGCCACTTTCATCCTGATGCACAAAGTGCAGAATAAGCCGGACAATGCACAGGAAGTACTGAAGTTCTTCGACTGGGCCTACACCAACGGCGGCAAAATGGCAGCGGACCTGGATTACGTCCCGATGCCGGACGGCGTAACCAAACTGGTGAGGAATGCCTGGAAAACCCAGATGAAGGACGCTTCCGGCAAGGCCGTTTGGCATTGATACACGCGAACATCACCTGCAACCCCTCGTAGCCATTGGACCCCGCAGCCTGCTGCGGGGTTTTTTTCTGGTTAGCGAAGCCCGTCGGCCCCATGCCGCAAATTGCGCCGACGAAACACTGTGCGCCGTGCGGCCCACTGGCGCGCAACGCACACCCCACGGAAGCTAATGGGTTGTACGTTTTTTCTTGAGAGACGATCGGGCGTCCGGCGGATCCAGCCGGCCCGGCGCGACCCAAAAAACAATGTTAACCGATTGATTCCACGCAGAACGTCTCACCGCTTTGCATTATCAGGAGGCGGCCCGCCTTAATATTGCTGTCACAATCCCCGCGTAGCCTTGCCTCCGGGTTGTTATGTCACGGAGTTAAGATATGAACATCGACGAAGTTGTCCAGCATCAGATCAACGCGGCCATTGCCGGCCTGACCCGCGCACGCGACAGGATCGCCGGAATGAAGCCCGACGACACCCACGAGATAGGCCGCCAGATCGATTCGGCGGCTTCCTACCTGGAGGATATCCAGTATAATTGGACGTCTCTGGTACGGAGCCATGCGGCTCAACGTTTACCCAGCAACCCAAATCGGGAGGTTTTGTGAATACCCTAAAGAAAGTCGAGAAACGCCTGCTGAAAACGCCGGACGAGACCGCCTCACAGGTATTCAAGGATCTGATCAAGGCACTCTACCAGAACGACCCGTTCAACCTGGCGCAGATTTACGAGCTCGATTACGAAGATTTCGAATTGGCGCTGGCGGTGCTGAAAGACTGGCGGCTCGACCGTTTCACCAAAACCAAGGAGCGCCTGAAAGAACTCGTCGAAGTAGGGATGTAACATCCACAAACGGCGCAAGTGTAATATATTTGAAACATTTCGCCGGTATAATCCCGAGATTCTGCGCTGGGCAACCCCGTGGAAGATTTTAATAAGAAATTGCCAGGCAATCCGATCCAGCGATGTGACTCCATGACCAGACCGTTCTCCCCCGCGCACCTGAAAAGACAACACTTGCTGGACTTGGCATTCCGCAACACGACGCGCCTGTTTGCCTTCCTCGTGTTCGCCATCCTGGCCGGGACTCTGGTGTCGCTGCTGATCGGCAGCCTGCCCGCGATCAGGACGTTCGGCTTCGGCTTCCTGTTCAGCTCGGAATGGAACCCGGTCACCGAAAAATTCGGTGCGTTGGTGCCCATCATCGGCACCCTCGCCACTTCCGCCATCGCCCTGTTGATCGGCATTCCGGTCAGCTTCGGCATCGCCCTGTTCCTCACCGAATTGTCGCCGCGCTGGCTCAAGCGTCCGCTCGGCATCGCCGTGGAACTGCTGGCCGGCATCCCGAGCATCATTTACGGCATGTGGGGCTTGTTCGTCTTCGCGCCGGCCTTCGCCGACCATGTCGAGCCCTGGCTCACCGAGCATCTGGGCAACGCGGCGCTGATCGGTCCCTTGTTCCAAGGTCCGCCGATGGGCATCGGCATGCTGACCGCCGGCTTGATCCTGGCCATCATGGTGATCCCGTTCATCGCCTCGGTGATGCGCGACGTGTTCGAAATCGTCCCCCCCATGTTCAAGGAATCCGCCTATGGCCTCGGCGCCACTACCTGGGAAGTGGTGTGGCACATCGTTTTGCCGTACACCAAAATCGGCGTGGTCGGCGGCATCATGCTGGGCCTCGGACGCGCCTTGGGCGAAACCATGGCGGTCACTTTCGTCATCGGCAACGCCCATGAACTGAGCGCATCGCTGCTGATGCCGGGCAACAGCATTTCGTCCGCCCTGGCCAACGAATTCACCGAAGCGGTCGGCAAACTTTATACTTCGGCGCTGATCGAACTCGGCCTGATCCTGTTTTTCATTACCTTCCTCGTGCTCTCGCTGGCCAAGCTGCTATTGATCCAGCTCGCCAAGCGTGAAGGCAAACAGTCCTAAAAGAACATCATGATTGCTCTCTACACCCGCCGGCGCCTGATCAACGGCATCAATCTGACCGTCGCACTGCTCGCCATGCTGTTCGGCCTGTTCTGGCTGGGATGGATCCTCTGGACGCTGATTTCACATGGCTTCCCCAGCTTGAGCCTCAGCCTGTTCACCCAGATGACGCCGCCGCCGGGCAGCAACGGCGGCCTGCTCAACGCCATCGCCGGCAGCTTGTTCATGACCATGGTCGCCACGCTGATCGGCACGCCGGTCGGCATCCTCGCCGGCACCTACCTCGCCGAGTTCGGCCAAAGGGGCTGGCTCGCGCCGACCACGCGCTTCATCAACGACATCCTGCTGTCCGCACCCTCCATAGTCATCGGCCTCTTCATCTATGAAGTCTACGTAGTCACCATGGGCCATTTCTCCGGCTGGGCGGGGTCGTTCGCACTGGCCATGATCGTGATCCCGGTGGTGGTGCGCACCACCGAGAACATGCTGTGCCTGGTACCAAACAGCCTGCGCGAGGCAGCTGCCGCCCTGGGGGCGCCGCAATGGAAAGTGGTGATCCTGGTCACCCTGCGCGCCTCCACCACCGGCATCCTGACCGGCATCCTCCTGGCGGTGGCGCGCGTCAGCGGAGAAACCGCGCCGCTCCTGTTCACCGCACTCAACAATCAATTCTGGAACGGCAACATGAACCAGCCGATGGCCAACCTGCCGGTAGTGATCTTCCAGTTCGCCATGAGCCCCTACGAAGACTGGCAGCACCTCGCCTGGGCGGGCGCGCTGCTGATCACCTTCACGGTGTTGACCCTGAACATTCTGGCGCGCTTCTTCTTCCGCCAGAAGAGCCAGTCATACTAAAAAATTGCAACGGGATGAAACAATGAACGGAACTGTCATCACCAACCCCAAAGTCGTCATCAAGGACTTGAATTTCCACTACGGCAGTTTCCATGCCCTAAAATCCATCAACCTGAACATCCCGGAAAAAAAAGTCACCGCCTTCATCGGCCCGTCCGGCTGCGGTAAATCCACCCTGCTGCGCACCTTCAACCGGATGTATGAGCTCTACCCCAAGCAGGTCGCCAGCGGCGAAATCCTGCTGGACGGACAGAACATCCTCGATGCAAAGCAGGATCTGAACAGGCTGCGCGCCAAGGTGGGCATGGTGTTCCAGAAACCGACGCCGTTCCCGATGTCGATTTTCGACAACATCACCTTCGGCGTGAAGCTCTACGAAAATCTGAGCAAGCGCGACATGGCCGACCGCGTCGAATGGGCATTGCGCAAGGCGGCTTTGTGGGAAGAAGTGAAGGACAAGCTCAAGCAGAGCGGCAACAGCCTTTCCGGCGGCCAGCAGCAGCGGCTGTGCATCGCCCGCGCCATCGCGGTAAAGCCGGAAGTGGTGCTGCTTGACGAACCGGCCTCGGCGCTCGACCCGATTTCCACCGCCCACATCGAAGAGCTGATCCACGAACTGAAAAAAGACTACACCATCCTCATCGTCACCCACAACATGCAGCAGGCGGCGCGCGTCTCCGACTACACCGCCTACATGTACCTGGGCGACCTGATCGAGTTCGGCGATACCGACATGATCTTCACCACGCCGAAGAAGACGGCAACGGAAGATTACATCACTGGGAAATTCGGCTAACTCTCCCTAACCCTCTCCCGCAAGCGGGCGAGGGGGACGAGGTCTCGCTTCGCGAGTTTCACGCCAAAAACGCCGATGCGGAGCGGCCTCCCGAAGAAGCCCCTGATGCGCTGAACCACCGTCTTTTCCATTTCCGCGCCGGAACTTCCGCCTCGTGGCGTTTGGACTTCCGGCACGGATTTGAATTCCCTGAAGCGCTTGAGGCCCGACTCGACTCCCAAAAACAATATGTTCTTGCGTAGCGGCTTGGCAGGAAGCGGTGAATCTGGCCCTGGTTGATCAGCCCCGTCAACCGCCTTGCCCACGATCACCCCCAACCGGCTTGGTGGTAAAAAAGGGTTTGACATAGCCCAGAGGCGTGTTGATCTCGTGCGCCAGCCCAGCCACCATTTGCCCGACAGACACCATTTTTTCGGACTGAACGAGTTGCCCCTGTGATGTGTGATTGCCCTGCCGCCGACACCCCTTACATAAACTTAAAACCCTATTTGAACCACGGGGCGCACGGGGAACACGGGAAACAAAGAATCTGAATGAATTCCGGATTTTACCCGTTGGGTGGCAGGCCAAGCTGTTGTAATCGTTTGAATCTCCCGTGCTCCCCGTGGTTGAACTGCGTTTTTAAGATAAATATTGACATTCCTCCGAAAACCGGAATAAAGTCCTTTCCACCGGCATATTTTTTGTCTTAGGCATAACACCGACGGCATGGTTCAGGCAATGGAACCGCGCCGACCGATTCCCGCGCAGACGGGAACAATCGCCGCCAGCAGCTCTTGCCAAAAAGGGATTTCACATGAAAAAAACGCCGTAATCAAGCGCAACTACGGTTGGCTGCCCGAGGTGCCGGACCAACGCGACCACCTGTACGGCGAAAACCGGCGAAGTCAACATGCACAGCCCAAAAGAAAAAGTCCTGGGCGGCCGCGCGGTGATGGCCGTGGGCCATGACGACAGCACGCAGCGCTTCGTCGTGCGCAATTCCTAGGGCGACGGGTGGGGAATGCGTGGCTACTTCACCATGCCACGCCTACCTCACCGCCCCGAACCTGGCCGACGATTTCTGGACGATACGGTTGGTGGCTGCCTAACCCGGATATTCCCAAAAACCACCGCACCCTGTAGGAGCGGCCTCCCGGCCGCGATTGCCGAATATCGCGGACAGGAGGCCGCTCCTACAATAGAGTTGG
Organism: Sulfuricella sp.; assembly: GCA_023266195.1. Taxonomy (GTDB): domain Bacteria; phylum Pseudomonadota; class Gammaproteobacteria; order Burkholderiales; family Sulfuricellaceae; genus Sulfuricella. The sequence goes on along the minus strand of JAHFRP010000010.1, from coordinate 72,613 downwards.
AAGTATCCGCGAAAAACATTCCGCAACGCGAAGAAGGAAAAATCATGCCCGCACATTTTGAAGGTAACGTGGATGCCCGTTGGCTAGTGGAAGACGGGGAAGACCGCAGGATGCAGTTGCTTGCGGATTTCGCATTTTTCGACAGCACCGATTTCAAATGGAAAGCCGAGGCTGGCGACAAGGTGGACGGCGCCAGCATCCCCGAAGCGATCTGGTCGGAAATCGTCGGCACGCCTTTTATCGGCGATTACCGCCGCGCCAGCGTCGTGCACGACGTGGCATGCGAAAAGCACATCAAAACCTCCAAAGATGCGCACCGCATGTTCTACGAAGCCATGCTCGCGGATGGCACCTCGCCCGCGCGCGCCCTCCTGTTTTATACGGCGGTCCGGCTCTTCGGCCCGCAATGGGAGGCAGCCGCGGGCGGAGTAACCAACATTGAGTTCAAGACGGCGCTGCCGCGTAAGGTGTCCGAGCGGGCGATTGATTTCAGGAAACTGGAGGCGGCACTGGATAAGGCGTTGGAATGTTAAACGAAGTTGATCTTATTTTTCTCAATGAAGCACATTATTACCCAGGATGACAGTTATGCCACTTATCAGAACCGTGCTCACGGCTTTGTTTTTATTAAGCATCATAGCGCTCGTCGCGGGATGCGCCGCAGGCACATCTAAATATTTAGGGTCGGAACCTGCACTTCACTACCCGGTCAAGAAGACCATCGCGTTACCAGCTAATATCGAGAAATTTGTCACCGTCCATTGTCTAGAAACGGCCGAAGTCAAATATGAAGATCGTGCGCCAAACACATCAGACTCGGAAAATGGGAAGTGTCTCTATACATCTGTCGACGTTAGTGCTGTCGGTGCTGCGACTGTCGATAAAAGCGTACGAGACGAAATCATTGGTACGCTGGTTACGGTCTCCGATACGAATTGTCGGCAGTTCATGAATCGGGCTTTTGCACAACGCTCGACCAGTGAATTCAGCAAGACTTTCCTACAGGACATCGCAACTGCAATCAGCGCTGGTACTGCGCACGCAAATCCCGCGATTTCAGCGACACTCAGCGGCGCGAATTTGATCGTTGGTAAGGGTTATGAAGCCTTTGACGCAACGTTCTATGTTAACAAGACATTTGACGCGATGGAGGCGGCAATTAAGGCAGAGCGCACAAAAAGATATGCAAAAATCATTGCAAGCCAGGATGAGCCGATTGAAACGTATTCCCTTTCACATGCGATCAACGATGTCGGTGACTACGACGATGCATGCTCGATTAAGACGGGGCTGGCTAGCTTGGCGGCTACGGCGGAGGCAAGTAATAAGTCCAGCGAGCAGGGGAAGCTAACTGTCCAGAACACGCCCCCCCCTCAACCACTACGCAGCCCGGCAAAGACCAAACTTAAGGTTTGGCAAGAGCAGTTCCTTAAGTAAATTATATAGATTCGATCTCTATTGCTCGGGTATGCCCGTAAACGCGCGGGTATTGGGAAGAGTAAAGAACAGTCTAACATGAAGAATAACGCACCACGGTTTAAATATTTATTATGAATAATTGAGATTTGAATATATATAGGGAAACGCAGATTTATTCGCACGAACCGCCGCAACCAGGTTCATGCTAATGGTATAATTGGTGACTTATGAATGAAGTCGGTGCGGAGAATGGCGTGAAAAAACAAGTGAGCTTCAGCGAAGAAGAAGGTGACGCGGCGCGACGTGTTCTTGAGCAAGATGGAGACGGTGGTGCCTTTTGCGAAACTCGTAGCGGTGATCGAGCCGCACTACCCGACATCGGGTCGGCGCGGTCGCCCGCCGATTGGGATTGAACGCATGCTGCGTATGTACTTCGTGCAGCAGTGGTATGGATTGGCCGACGAGGCGGTCGAAGACGGGCTCTACGACAGCCAGGCGCTACGGAGCTTCTGCGGCATCGATTTCGCAGTCGAGTCGGTGCCGGATGCCACGACGCTGATGAAATTCCGCCACCTACTGGAAGCGCACGACCTGACGCAGGCGATGCTGGCCGAGATCAATGCGCAGCTCAAGGAGAAAGGCTTGCTGATGAGCAAAGGCACGTTGGTCGATGCCACCCTGATCGCCGCGCCGCCCTCGACGAAGAACAAGGATCGCGGCCGCGACCCGGACATGCACCAAACCAGGAAGGGCAACCAGTGGTACTTCGGCATGAAGTGTCATATCGGCGCCGATGACGCGTCGGGTCTGGTGCATACGGTGGTGAGCACCGCAGCGAACGTCAGCGACATCAGCCAGACGGCGGCGCTGCTCACGGGAGAAGAAACCCGTGTCGGTGCGGATGCCGGCTACGTCGGCGTTGAGAAGCGCGCCGAGGTGAAAGCGAAGCTGACCGAGATGGGACAGGTGATCGAATGGCACATTGCGCGCCGCAGGAAGCCGATCCGCGAAATGGCCGAAGGCTGGCAGAAGGAGCTGATCCTGGCGGCCGAGAAACTGAAGGCCAGCATCCGGGCGCGCGTCGAGCACCCGTTCCATGTCGTCAAGAACATCTTCAAGCACAAGAAGGCGCGTTACCGGGGGTTGGCCAAGAACCACGCACAGATGGTGATGCTCTTCGCCTTGGGCAACTTATATCTTGCCAGGGGAAAGCTGTGCCCGTGACGCCAGAAATCGATGCCCCAGGCGCAACTACGGTGCTGGATGCGCAAGAATCCCTCCGAACGATGCGTTCGGAGAGTGCGATGAAACGACAGCGCGGCAATTTGCCACCGTTATCCGTTCATCCCGACGCGACTCGAATTGTTCTGCGTTTCCATAGGTAAAATGCATGGCGCTACTCCAAGAAATTCTAAAATGGACAGAATCGCTACCCACGTGGCAGAGCGATGCTGTTGCGCGTTTGCTCGCGAAACAAAACTTGACGCCGGATGACGAGGCTGATTTGTTTGCGCTGCTCAAAGCAGCGCATGACATTCCCGATCCTAAAACTCGTACACCGAAACCGCTGACGGCCGACCGGATTCCTGCACCAGCTAAGGGTTCGGCTCATGTCGAGTTGCGTGCCATGAAGAATTTGCGGCACGTCAACGCGATTGCCGAAAACCAGCGCCTGCCATTCGGCTCCAACGGGCTATCCGTCATTTACGGCGATAACGGCTCGGGCAAGTCAGGCTATTCGCGTGTGCTCAAGCGTGCTTGCCGTGCGCGTGACCAAATGGAAGCGATTCACCCGAACGCAAATCTCCCTGCGGGCAAATCTGCAATCGCCGAGGCGGTTTTCGAGATCGCCATCGATGGCATTGCGCAAGATGTATGCTGGATCAATGGCAAAACAGCTCCCCCCGAACTTTCTTCACTGGCTATATTCGATTCGCACTGCGCGCGCGCCTACCTCGACAAAGAAAACGATTTTTCTTATGTACCTTATGGGCTGGACGTTTTCGAGGGGCTGGCAAAAGTCTTCCGGCGGTTGAAGGCGCTGATCGAGACTGAGCACGCGCAAACCGCCGCCGATCTCACCGCATTTGCGCCATTGCAAGGCGATACGGTAGTCGGCAAATTGATCACAAATCTGTCAGCCAAAACAGCGGCAAATCAGATAGACGTGCTGGCCACGCTGTCACCTGAAGAACTCACCACGCATGCCGCACTGGAAAAGACCCTGAAGGAGAACAATCCGAAGGATAAAGCCACCCAGTTGCGCTTACGTGCGCGTCGCATCGCTGCCGTTGCAGCGGATGCGACCGCCAAGGGTGCGTTGGTAGATCAAACGGTGGTTGCTAGGCTGCGCGGATTGTCAGATAGCTACCGCGTAGCACAAGCTGCGGCTGGACTCGCCGCCAAGCAATTCAAGGAAGGCGAGAATTTACTTCCGGGTACTGGCGGTGATGCATGGCGCGAACTGTTTGATGCTGCCCGCAAATTTGTGCTTGAGTCCCACCCCGATAAAACATTCCCCGATCTGGGCTCGGATGCGCTTTGCCCTCTCTGCCAACAACCTCTCGCCAAGGGGGCAGCGCGCTTGCTGCGCTTTGAAGCATTCATCCAACAGGAGACGGAAAAATCCGCACAGGAACACCGCACCGCGTTGTTTGCCGAGTACACGCCGCTTGCCGCACATATCTTGAAGCTGAATCTCGATGATGTAACCTATGGCGAGATCGAGGCCATTGATGCACAGCTTGCCATGGACGCACGAGCCCTTGAGCAGGTGCTTATTGCCCGGCAAGAAACCATCAAGGTAGCCGTAATCTCACATCAGTGGGATAGTGCCGCGCTGGCCTTGCCCGACCCGGCAGCACGGCTTCAGGCGCTCGCTGACAAATTGGACACTGAAGCCGAAACATTGATGCTGGCTTCGGATGAAACGGCCCGCGGCGCATTGCAAAAACAGTTTAATGAACTTGATGCACGGGTGCGGTTGAGCCAAGTCAAGGATGCCGTCGTCACCGCTCTATCTCGCCTCAGGCATCAAGCAAAACTCAAGCAATGCTTGTCGGCTGTTGATACGAGAAATATTTCCTTGAAGGCTTCGGAACTGGCCGCCAAGGTAATCTCGAAGGAACTGGCTGACGCGCTTAACCGGGAATTCAAGGCGCTAGGCGTAGGCACGCTCAGCGTGTCATTGCAGAGCCGCTCGGACAAGGGAAAGCCTTTGCACAAGCTCAAGCTGGAACTTCCGCAGAGCCGCAACCCTGGAGAAATCCTGAGCGAAGGCGAGCAGCGCGCCATTGCCATTGGTTCATTCCTCGCCGAAGTCAGCCTGAGCGACGAAAAAGGTGGCATCGTGTTTGATGATCCCATATCCTCGCTCGACCATCGGCGACGCGAGCGCGTGGCGAAACGCTTAGTGAATGAGGCTGCGCAACGCCAAGTCATCATTTTCACGCATGACATTTACTTTCTTTGCATCCTTGCTGAGGAAGCAGAGATGGCAGGTGTACCCATCACCACCCAGAGCCTTACCCGTCGCATCGAAGGTTTTGGCATAGCTGACGCGGAACTTCCATTTGAAGGCAAGAGCACTGTCAAACGGATCGCTGCATTGAAGGCCCAGCACCAAGTCATTGCCAAACTGCACAAGGACGGTGAAGAACAAGAACATCGAAAGCAAACTGTTGAGGCTTACTTCCACCTGCGTATGACCTGGGAGCGCGCCATCGAAGAAGCGCTCCTACGCAAAGTGGTCCTTCGCTTCCGCAAGGGCATCGAAACGCAGCGTCTGGCCGAGATCGTCGTCGATGATGACGACTACATCCAAGTAGACGCCGGCATGGCGAAATGCTCCAACTACGCGCACGACAGGGCACTCATGGGAGGTGTTGCAGTGCCTGAGCCAGATGAACTGCTCACAGACATCCGCGCGATGGAAGCTTGGCGGGATGCGATTGAACGGCGAAGCAAGGACACCGCAAAACGGCGGAAAGCGTAAACAATGACCACCCCTTCCCGCATCGAAGCCCAGCAGCGCGCGGACGATATCCGTATCTTCCGCAAGGAGCTGGAGCGCCTGGAAAGCGAAGGCGTATTGATACTGGCCGACGCGCAGCGTGCCGCCGTGAATTCTCATCACGACGATTTGCTCGCCGGTTTTGCGCAGTCGTTCGATATCGACCGCGACATGCGTTCCAGGCAGTTGTCATGGGGCATGCGCATCGCCTCGTTCCTTGGCGCGCTAGCGCTGGCGGCGAGCGTGTTTTTCCTGTTCTACCAATTCTGGGGGCGCTTTACCGAGGCGGCGCAGGTGGTTATCCTGATCGGCGCCGCACTTTCCACCTTCGCGGTTACGGTTTGGATACAGGGGCGCGATGCGTCGGGCTATTTCACCAAGCTGGCGGCGATGGTGGCCTTTGCCTGCTTCGTGCTGAACGTGGCGATGCTGGGGCAGATTTTCAACATCACGCCTTCGGACAAGGCGCTGTTGCCCTGGGCGGCGCTGGCCCTGCTGCTGGCCTACGCCTGCGACCTGCGCCTGTTGCTGGCGGCGGGGATTATCTGCATCGTCATTTACACGGCGGCGCGCTTCGGCACCTGGAGCGGAATATACTGGATACATTTCGGCGAGCGCCCGGAGAATTTCTTTCCGGTGTCGCTGCTGCTGTTCTTCCTGCCGCAATGGGTGCCGCATCGGCGACGCGAAGATTTTGCTCCGATCTACCGGGTATTCGCGATCCTGTCGTTTCTGTTGCCGGTGCTGATCCTGTCCAACTGGGGGGCTGTCAGCTATCTGAGCTGGCCCGCATCCATGATCGAGCACTTCTACCAGATCGCCGGTTTCGCGCTAAGCACGGCACTGATCTGGCTGGGCTTGCGCCGTCAGTGGGGAGAAGTGGTGAACAGCGGCATTACCTTCTTTGTGATCTTCCTCTACACCAAGTTTTACGACTGGTGGTGGCAGTTGTTCCCGAAATATCTGTTCTTCCTGGTGGTCGGCCTGACCGCCGTGCTGTTCCTGTTTGTCATCAAACGGCTGCGTCAGTCCGCCCAGAAACGGGAGGCCGCATGAAAAACTGGACAAGGCGGCACACGCTGATCGCCGGCATGGCGCTGATCATGCTGACCAATGCCGTGGCATTGCTGGGTGTTTACCGGAATCGCTCGGGCGAGCCGGAAAGCATGCTCAAGCTGACCCAACGCGAGCTGCAGCAGCCGCAAGCCTGGGAGATAAACCGCGAGAACAGCGGCGTCACTTTGCGGATCAATTGGCGGGTTCCTTCGGCCGAAAAGAGCTGGAATTACTCCTACTCCGGCGGAAGTCCGGCTTGGTTGGATCAAGCCAAGATGGCCAGCCTGGGCTTCGATGTCGGCCCGCCCGCAAGCATGCTGGACAACCAAGGCCGGTCAGTCCGCCAGCTCGGCAAGGAAGTGTTGCTGGTTCTCGAACTGGATGGGCCAGCCTACCGGCAGGCCTTGCAACGCGCCCAACAGAACGCGACAGAACAGGTTGCCAAGCTCGCGGCTCTGCCCGACGACAAGGCAATGAAGGACAACGCCAAGCGCGCACAAGATGACGCCAGGCGGGAGGAGCAGGACAACAGCCGCCTCTTCGCCGTCGATGCTGGATTGAATCTTGCCGGGCTGCGCGCCCGCTATCCCGACCGCGGCCGCTATGCCATCGTGCGCGCCCTGGTGCGCCCACAGGTCATTGCCGGGAAAAGCAAGCTCGCGGGTTATATCGACCGCATCGGCATCGACGAAATCCATGTACCCCGCGAATATCACGCCACGTTCGAAGGCGGGCCGCGTCGGACACACGGCGCCCCCGCGAAACAGTCGTTCGAAGCCAGCGTAGCTTTCGGACAACGGCTGGAACCGTGGCTGCTGGGGATTTCCGCAAGCAAAAATTAGCAATTCACTGCGCCGTATGAAACACCCTCGAATACCGGCGAGTTTGGGCGCTCTCCCATGAACACGTCGATGAGCGCGGCGACCGGCTATTTGACAGACATGCGGCGCGATGCCCTTCGGTTTGCGCCCTACGCCTGCTGGTGATCGGCCTTCGCACCAGCCATCCACGACGCCGGCCCCCTCACCCCACCGCCTGGCGCACCGTATCGGCGATGACCCCGGCCCAGTGGTTGACCTTCTCGCCGGATTTGCCTTCCACCATCACCCGCAGCAGCGGCTCCGTTCCCGATGCGCGCAGCAGCACCCGTCCGGCGCCATCCAGCCCGCATTCCGCTTCCGCCACCTTCGCCTGGATCTGGACGCTGTCGCGGAAATCGAAGCCCTTGATCACCGGCACGTTGATCAGCACCTGCGGATAAAGCGTCAGGTCGCGGGTGAATTCGCTCAGGGTGGCCTTCGCCATCCGCAACGCCAGCAAAACTTGCAGCGCCGAGACGATGCCGTCGCCGGTGCTGTGCCGGTCGAGGCACAGGATATGGCCGGAGCCTTCTCCACCCACCTGCCAGCCGCGCTGATTGAGCATTTCCAGCACGTAGCGGTCGCCTACCTTGGCGCGTTCGAAGGGAATCTTCAACTTGCTCAGCGCATGCTCCATGCCGAGGTTGGTCATCTGCGTGCCCACCACGCCGCCCTTGAGCAGACCCTGCTGGTGGCGGTGCTTGGCGATCACGTAAAGCAGCTGGTCGCCATCGTACACCTCGCCTTTTTCGTCCACCATGATCAGGCGGTCGCCGTCGCCGTCGAGGGCGATGCCGAGGTCGGCCCGATGCCGCTTGACCGCTTCCTGCAACGCCTGCGGGCTGGTGGCGCCGCATTCGCGATTGATGTTGAGCCCATCGGGACGGTCGCCGATGGCGAACACTTCCGCCCCCAGCTCGTGGAACACCGGCGGCGCAACGTGGTAGGTCGCGCCATGGGCGCAGTCCACTACGATCTTGAGGCCGCGCAGATCGAGTTCGTTGGGAAAGGCGCTTTTGCAGAACTCGATATAGCGCCCGGCGGCATCGTTGATGCGACGCGCCTTGCCCAACTGCGCCGATGCCATGGTCGTCATCGGCTCGTCCAGCGCGGTCTCGATCGCTTGCTCGGTTTGATCCGGCAGCTTGGTGCCGAGGGCGGAGAAAAACTTGATGCCGTTGTCTTCGAACGGGTTGTGCGACGCGCTGATGACGATGCCCGCCTGAGCGCGCAAGGCACGGGTGAGGTAGGCCACCGCCGGCGTCGGCATCGGTCCGAGCAGCAGCACGTCCACCCCGGCGGCGGAAAGCCCGGCCTGCAGGGCGGATTCCAGCATGTAGCCGGAAATTCGGGTGTCCTTGCCGATCACCACTGCGGGGTGCTCCCCCTGCGGCAGCTTCTCTTGGGCCGCCAGCACTCCGCCGGCGGCGTAGCCCAGACGCATCACGAAATCTGGCGTGATCGGGCCTTCGCCGACCTTGCCGCGCACGCCGTCGGTGCCGAAATATTTTCTAGTCATGGTTTCCCTCGATGGCGTCCACGATCTGCAAGGCTTCACGGGTTGCCTTTACGTCGTGCACGCGGATAATCTTCGCGCCTTTTTGTACTGCCAGTATAGCCGCGGCAACGCTGGCGTGAACCCTCGCCTCGGCCCGCTCGATGCCGGCCAACAGGCCGAGCATGGACTTGCGCGACAGCCCCGCCAGCACCGGCACGCCCAGCGCCCGGAAGCGGTCGAGCCGGCGCAGCAGCTCGACATTGTGCTCCAGCGTCTTGCCGAAACCAAAGCCGGGATCCACCGTTATCCGCTCGCGGCCTATTCCGGCCGCGTCGGCCGCAGCCATTCGCGCTGCCAGGAAGGCCGCGACCTCCGCGACGACGTCCCGATAGCCGGGGGTAAGCTGCATGGTCTGCGCCGAGCCCTGTTTGTGCATCAGGCACACCGCCACATTGGAATCCGCCACCGCAGCCAGCGCGCCATTGCCTTGCAGTGCGTCAATGTCGTTGATCATCGCGGCCCCCGCGCCGATCACCGCACGCATCACTTCCGTCTTGCAGGTGTCCACCGACACAGGCACGTTTCCGTTCCGTAGCGCCTCGACGACCGGCAACACCCGGCGCAGCTCTTCCTCGACACTGACCGGAAGCGCACCGGGGCGCGACGACTCGCCACCGACATCGAGCAGGTCGGCGCCCTCCTCCACCAGGCGACAGGCCTGCTCAATAGCGGCGGAAGGCGAAACGAAACGCCCGCCGTCGGAAAACGAATCGGGCGTGACGTTGACGATACCCATGATCAACGGGCGATGAAGGGGAAGACGGAAATTGCCGCAGTGAAGCATGGGAGGAGTGAGGAGTGAGAAGCGAGGAGTGAGGAGAAAATCGGTGAGGTTTGCAGTTTCCCACTCCTCACTCTTCACTCCTGACCCCTCACTCAATTACCCAATTACGTTTCCTGCGCCGGATGAGAGGCGGCCGGGGTAGCGGGCGCGGTGGGCGCGCTGTCCGTGGGTGGCATCGGCATCGTCTGGCTCGGCTTGGGCGGACGCGGCGCGTGGCCTTCCATGATGTCGGCGATCTGGTCGGCATCGATGGTTTCCCATTCCAGCAGCGCCTGCGTCATGACTTCGATCTTGTCGCGGTTTTCCTCGATCAGGCGGCGCGCCAGGGCGTACTGCGCATCCACGATGCGGCGGATCTCGGCATCCACCTTCTGCATGGTGGCTTCCGACACGTTCTTGTGGGTGGTCACGGAGCGGCCGAGAAACACTTCACCCTCGTTCTCGCCGTAGACCATCGGCCCCAGCGCATCGGACATGCCCCACTGCGTCACCATGCGGCGCGCCATTTCGGTGGCACGTTCGAAGTCGTTGGAGGCGCCGGTGGTCATCTGGCCCATGAACACTTCCTCGGCGATGCGCCCGCCGAAGAGCACCGCAATGTTCTGCAAAATATGCTCGCGGTCCATGCTGTAGCGGTCCTCCGTCGGCAACTGCATGGTTACACCCAAGGCGCGGCCACGCGGAATGATGGTGACCTTGTGCACCGGATCGGTTTTGGGCAGCAACCTCGCCACCACCGTGTGGCCGGACTCGTGGTACGCCGTATTGCGGCGCTCGTGTTCCGGCATGACGATGGAACGGCGCTCCGCACCCATCATGATCTTGTCCTTGGCGTGCTCGAAATCTTCCATATCGACCAGACGCTTGTTGCTGCGAGCAGCGAACAGCGCCGCCTCGTTCACCAGATTGGCGAGATCGGCGCCGGAAAAACCGGGCGTGCCGCGCGCCAGGATGTCGGCGCGCACGTCGGGCGCGATCGGCACCTTGCGCATGTGTACCATCAGGATCTGCTCGCGGCCGCGGATGTCGGGCAGCGGCACCACCACCTGGCGGTCGAAGCGACCGGGGCGCAGCAGCGCCGGGTCGAGCACGTCGGGCCGGTTGGTCGCGGCGATCACGATCACGCCGGCGCTGCCCTCGAAGCCATCCATTTCCACCAGCAGCTGGTTCAGGGTCTGCTCGCGCTCGTCGTTGCCGCCGCCCAGGCCGGCGCCGCGCTGGCGGCCGACAGCGTCGATTTCGTCGATAAAGATGATGCAGGGGGCGTTTTTCTTGGCCTGGTCGAACATGTCGCGCACCCGCGCCGCGCCGACGCCGACGAACATTTCGACGAAATCGGAGCCGGAGATGCTGAAGAAAGGCACCTTGGCCTCGCCGGCGATGGCCTTGGCCAGCAGAGTCTTGCCGGTGCCGGGATTACCCACCATCAGCACGCCGCGCGGAATGCGTCCGCCCAGCTTCTGAAACTTGCTGGGGTCGCGCAGGAATTCGACCAGCTCGGAAACATCCTCCTTGGCTTCATCGCAGCCGGCGACATCGGCGAACGTGACCGGATTGGTATTTTCATCGAGCAAGCGCGCCTTGCTCTTGCCGAAGGAAAAAGCGCCGCCCTTGCCGCCGCCCTGCATCTGGCGCATGAAGAAAACCCACACGCCGATCAGCAGCAGCATCGGGAACCAGTTGATGAACAGATTGAGCAGGAAGGAGGGCTCGTCTTCCGGTTTGGCATCCACCACCACGCCGTTCTTGAGGAGATCGCTCACCATCCACGGATCGGAAGGGGCATAACTAATAAAGCGCCGGCCGTCGTTTTTCACGCCTTTCAGCACGTGGCCTTCGATCGTCACCTTGGTGATCTGGCCCTGTTTCACCTCATCGAGAAACTGGGAATATTCCAGCGGAGCCTGCACAGTCTGGCGCGTGCCGAAATGATTGAACACCATCATCAGCACCAAAGCGATCACCAGCCAGACCGCGATATTTTTCATCAAATTATTCAAAACCCCACCTCAATATTGCTTGATCTTAAGTAAATTCTAAACCCTTTATTCCGCTTGTGTCAGCTCTTTTGCGAGCACCCGCTGGCCAGCCGGCGGTTTCCCCTCTCCCCTACCCTCTCCCGCAAGCGGGCGAGGGGGACGGCGGCTCGCTTCGCGAGTTTGATGTCAAGCCGCTGCCGAGCAGATAGGTCTCGCTGGTCCGGTCGCGCGAGGCCTTCGGCTTGCGCGTCGCTACTTGCCTGAAACAGCGGCGCATGGCACGGACGTATTCGTCGAAGCCCTCGCCCTGAAACACTTTGACCAGAAAATTCCCGCCTGGTTTCAGATGCAGCTCGGCGAATTCCAGCGCCAATTCGGCGAGATGCATCGACCGGGCCTGGTCGGCAATGCCTATGCCGCTTATATTGGGGGCCATATCGGAAATCACAAGGTCCACCGGGCGGCCATCCAGCGCTTCGACCAGCTCGGCCAACACGGCATCGTCGCGAAAATCGCCCTGGATAAAGGCGACTCCCGCCAGCGGCGCCATTTCAAGCAGATCGAGCGCGATCGCCCGACCCTGGCCCGCCAGCTTCTGCGCCACGACCTGCGACCATCCCCCCGGCGTTGCGCCGAGGTCCACGACCCGCATGCCGGGCTTGAGCAGGTGATCACGCTCGGCGATTTCCAGCAGCTTGTACGCGGCGCGCGAGCGGTATCCATCCTGCTTCGCCCGCTGGACGTAAGGATCGTTGACGTGCTCGCTCATCCAAGCTTTGCTGGTCTTGGTACGCTTCATAGGCTAAAATACGCTTCTTTATTCAATCTCTAACCACGAGGCAGCAAAGGAAAATCGGCAAGCTCGCCTTTGCGCCTTTAGCGGCAAAACCCATCGACATGCTCACCCTGACACCCAGCCAGCGCAGCTTCCTCCGCGCCAAAGCGCATTCCCTCAATCCTGTAGTCATGATCGGGGACGCCGGCCTGTCCGAGGCGGTCATGAAGGAAGTGGCTCGCGGCCTCGCCAGCCACGAACTGATCAAGATCAAATCGCACAGCGGCGACAAGGCACAGCGCGAAAGCCAGCTGGCGGAAATCTGCGAAACGTTGGAAGCCGCGCCGGTACAGCACATCGGCAAGATGCTGGTGATCTACAAAGCGGCTGAAAAACCCCGTCTTACCCTACCTTAAACCGGATTTTTGCATCGTCACCAGGGCGAGACCCAGCAGGCTCTCGATCAGGTACACAATGCTGGAAATGCCGTGCCAGGCGGCGAAGCGGTCCTTGAACATGCTTTGCATCACGTCCTTGGGAAACGCCTGCTCTTTCAGCGCCTCCAGCACCGGCTGAATGCCGAAATGACCGGCGGCGGCCAGCAACAGCATGAAGAACACCACCCAGAAAAATCCCTGCTTCAGGGTCGATCCGCCGTAGCGGGAAAAACGGTGAAGGAGCAGATAGAGGCCGCTGCCCATGCCGATGTAGGCGATCAGGCCGAACATCCGCCCCGCCAGCATGCCCGCGAGCATCTTGTCGGACAGCGCGGAGAACAGCACCGGTGCCGCCAGATAGCCGATCGCCCAAAGACTGCCGACCCACAGGGTGACAGCGATCAGGGCGAGATTGTCGGCGAGGTTTTTCATGGTTGGCTTATAGCAGCTGGTAGCTTGTAGCCAGTAGCGGGTAGCCTGGCTACCCGCTACTGGCTACAAGCTACCAGCTAGATATACTTCACATCCAGCACTTCGTATTCGCGCACCCCGCCCGGCGCCTGCACTTCGGCGACATCGCCGGCATATTTGCCGATCAGGGCGCGGGCAATGGGCGAGCTGATGGAAATCTTGCCGTGCTTGATGTCGGCCTCGTCGTCGCCGACGATCTGGTAGCTCACCGTCTCGGTACTTTCCAGGTCCTCCAGCTCGACGGTGGCACCGAAAACGCAACGCCCTTCGGCATCGAGCAGCTTGGGGTCGATGATCTGCGAATTGGCCAGTTTGCCCTCGACCTCGGCGATGCGCCCCTCGACGAAACTCTGGCGCTCCTTGGCCGCGTCGTACTCGGCGTTTTCCGACAGATCGCCGTGCGAGCGCGCCTCGGCGATGGCAGCGATCACGTTCGGACGCTCGACGGTCTTCAGGTTATGCAGTTCTGCGCGCAAACGCTCCGCGCCGACAACCGTCAATGGAACCTTGCTCATTCCCTTCTCCATGAAAAATAATTTTTAACCTTAAATGATCGGGTCATGCGCGACGCGCCTTCCATCACTCAACATTCAAAATTAATGATTACTTTGTTATTGCAGCCGGGTGTGCAGGCTTTGCAGGCTGTACACCCGCAGTTCCTTCACGTGGCGAATACCGGCGCATGCGGCGCGCGCACCGGCCAGCGTGGTGTAGTAAGTGATCTTGTTCTGCAGCGCGGCGTTGCGCATGGCATAGGAATCGTGCACGCCGCGCTTGTCCTCGATGGTGTTGACGACCAGGCTGATGTCGCCGTTCTTGATCATGTCCACGATGTGCGGGCGGCCTTCATGCACCTTGTTCACTGCCGTCACCGCCAGCCCGGCCGCGGAAAGGGCCATCGCCGTGCCGCGCGTGGCGACCAAGTGGAAGCCGGCTTCGGCCAGGTCGCGGGCGATGTCCAGCACTTTTTCCTTGTCGCCGCCGCGCACGCTGATGAAGGCCCGCCCGCCCGACGGCAGCTTCGCGCCGGTGGCGAGCTGCGACTTGACGAAGGCTTCGGCGAAGGTGGTGCCCACGCCCATCACCTCGCCGGTGGACTTCATCTCCGGGCCGAGGATGGGATCGACGCCGGGGAACTTGATGAACGGGAACACCGCTTCCTTGACCGAATAGTAAGGCGGCACCACTTCGTGGGTGACGCCCTGCTGTTTCAGGCTCTGCCCGACCATGCAGCGCGCCGCGACTTTCGCCAGCTGCAAGCCGGCGGCCTTGGAGACGAACGGCACGGTGCGCGAGGCGCGCGGGTTGACTTCGAGCACGTACACCGTCTCGCCCTGGATGGCGAACTGCACGTTCATCAGGCCGACCACGTCGAGACCCCTGGCCATCAGCACAGTCTGGCGACGCAGTTCGTCCTGAATCTGCGGCGACAGGCTATACGGCGGCAGCGAGCAAGCGGAATCGCCGGAATGCACGCCGGCCTCTTCGATGTGCTCCATCACCCCGCCGATCAGCACGTCGGTGCCGTCGCAGATCGCGTCCACGTCCACTTCCGTGGCATCGTTGAGGAAGCGGTCGAGCAGCACCGGCGAATCGTTGGAGACCTTCACCGCCTCGCGCATGTAGCGCTCCAGGTCGGCCTGCTGGTGGACGATTTCCATCGCCCGGCCGCCCAGCACGTAAGACGGACGCACCACCAGCGGATAGCCGATTTCCTCGGCCAGGCGGATCGCCTCTTCCGGCGCGCGCGCCGTGCGGTTGGGCGGCTGCTTGAGATTGAGTTCGTGCAGCATCTGCTGGAAGCGCTCGCGGTCTTCCGCGGCGTCGATCATGTCGGGCGTGGTGCCGACGATGGGCACGCCGTTGGCCTCCAGGTCGCGCGCGAGCTTCAGCGGCGTCTGTCCGCCGTACTGGACGATCACGCCGACCGGGCGCTCCACCGCCACCACTTCGAGCACGTCTTCCAGCGTCAGCGGCTCGAAATACAGGCGGTCGGAAGTGTCGTAGTCGGTCGAAACCGTTTCCGGATTGCAGTTGACCATGATGGTCTCGTAGCCGTCCTCGCGCATGGCGAGCGCGGCGTGGACGCAGCAGTAGTCGAATTCGATGCCCTGGCCGATGCGGTTGGGTCCGCCGCCCAACACCATGATCTTCTTTTTGGATGTCGGCTCGGCCTCGCATTCCTCCTCGTAGGTGGAATACATGTACGCGGTGTCGGTGGCGAATTCGGCGGCGCAGGTATCGACCCGCTTGTAGACCGGGCGCACCTTCAATTCATGGCGGTGGGCGCGGACTTCATGCTGGCTCACGCCAAGGAGCCGGCCCAGGCGCAGGTCGGAAAAGCCGCGCCGCTTCAGCGCGCGCATTTCATCCGCGGAAAGGCTCGCCAGCGCGCGGCCGGCGAGCGCCTGTTCGCGCGCCACCAGGTCGGCCATTTGCGCCAGGAACCACGGATCGATATGGGTCAGCGCCTGAATTTCGTCCTGGCTCATGCCGCAGCGCAGCGCGTCGGCGATGTACCAGATGCGGTCGGGGCCGGGCACGCCCAGCTCGGTTTCGATGGTTTCGAGATCGGTGGTTTTTTCGTCCAGCCCGTCGTTGCCGGTTTCCAGGCCGCGCAAGGCTTTTTGCAGCGATTCCTGGAAAGTACGGCCGATCGCCATCACTTCGCCCACCGACTTCATCTGGGTAGTCAGGCGGTTGTTGGCGCGGGGAAATTTCTCGAAGGCGAAACGCGGAATCTTGGTGACGACATAGTCGATGGAAGGCTCGAACGAAGCCGGCGTCCTGCCGCCGGTGATGTCGTTCTGCAGCTCGTCCAGCGTATAGCCGATGGCCAGCTTGGCCGCCACCTTGGCAATGGGGAAGCCGGTCGCCTTGGAGGCCAGCGCGGAGGAACGCGACACCCGCGGGTTCATCTCGATCACCACCATGCGCCCGTCGTCCGGGTTGATGCCGAACTGCACGTTGGAGCCGCCGGTTTCCACGCCGATTTCGCGCAATACGGCGAGCGAGGCGTTGCGCATGATCTGGTATTCGCGGTCGGTCAGGGTCTGCGCCGGCGCGACGGTGATGGAATCGCCGGTGTGCACGCCCATCGCGTCGAAGTTCTCGATCGAGCAGATGATGATGCAGTTGTCCATCTTGTCGCGGACCACCTCCATCTCGTACTCTTTCCAGCCGATGACGGATTCCTCGATCAGCAGTTCCTTGGTCGGCGACGCGTCCAGGCCGCGCTCGCAGATTTCGAGGAACTCTTCCTTGTTGTAGGCGATGCCGCCGCCGGAGCCGCCCATGGTGAAGGACGGCCGGATGATGGTGGGGAAGCCGACCATCGCCTGCACCTGCAGGGCTTCTTCCAGGCTGTGGGCAATCGCCGCACGCGGGCAGGCGAGGCCGATTTTCTCCATCGCCTTCTTGAATTTCTCGCGGTCCTCGGCCTTGTCGATGGCTTCCTTGGTGGCGCCGATCATTTCCACATTGTATTTTTCCAGCACGCCGTGGCGCGCCAGGTCGAGCGCGCAGTTGAGCGCGGTCTGGCCGCCCATGGTCGGCAGCAGCACGTCGGGGCGCTCCGCCTCGATGATCTTCTCCACCACCTGCCAGGTGATCGGCTCGATGTAGGTCACATCCGCCATTTCCGGATCGGTCATGATGGTGGCCGGGTTGGAGTTGACCAGGATGACCTTGTAGCCTTCCTCGCGCAGCGCCTTGCAGGCTTGCGCGCCGGAATAGTCGAACTCGCAGGCCTGGCCGATGACGATGGGGCCGGCGCCGATGATCAGGATGCTATGGATGTCTGTACGTTTTGGCATAACTCTTTTTCACCGCAGAGGACGCGGAGGACGCGGAGTTACACAAAGTTTTCCTCTGCGTCCTCCGCGTCCTCTGCGGTTCATGCTTTTTGCTGTTCCATCAACTTGATAAACCGGTCGAACAAGTAAGCCACGTCGTGCGGCCCCGGACTTGCTTCCGGATGGCCCTGGAAGCTGAACGCCGGCACGTCGGTGCGGGCGAGCCCCTGGTTGCTGCCGTCGAACAGCGACTTGTGGGTGACGCGCAGGTTGGCGGGCAGCGTCGCCTCGTCCACCGCGAAGCCATGGTTCTGGCTGGTGATCATGACGCGGCCGCTGTCGAGGTCCTGCACCGGGTGGTTGGCGCCGTGGTGGCCGAATTTCATCTTGCGCGTCTTGGCGCCCGAAGCCAGCGCCAGCAGCTGGTGGCCGAGGCAGATACCGTAGGTAGGAATGCCCTTGTCCAGAATGGTGCGGATCGCGCTGATGGCATAATCGCACGGCTCCGGGTCGCCCGGACCGTTGGACAGGAACACGCCGTCCGGATTGAGCTTGAGCGCTTCCTCGGCGGAAGCCTGTGCCGGCAGCACGGTCACCTTGCAGCCGCGCTCGGCCAGCATGCGCAGGATGTTGCGCTTGACGCCGTAATCGTAGGCAACCACGTGGAAGCGGGGGGATTCCTGGGCCTTGAAGCCGCCGTCGAGCCGCCATTCGCCTTCCTGCCAGGCATAAGGCTTTTCGACGCTCACCACCTTGGCGAGGTCCATGCCGGCCAGTCCGGGAAAGCCGCGCGCCAGTTCGACCGCTTTCGCCTCGTCGATCTCGCCCGCCATCAGGCAGCCGTTTTGCGCGCCCTTTTCGCGCAGCAGGCGCGTCAGGCGGCGAACATCGATCTCGGCGATGGCGGGGATGCCGTGGCGCTGGAGATAGGCGCTGAGGTCTTCCTGCTTGCGCCAGTTGCTGGATAGGATCGGCAAATCGCGAATAATGAGGCCGGCGGCGTGAATCCGGGTCGATTCGGCGTCCTCGGCATTGGCGCCGACATTGCCGATATGCGGGTAGGTCAGGGTGACGATCTGGCGGCAGTAGGACGGGTCGGTAAGAATTTCCTGGTACCCGGTCATCGCCGTATTGAACACCACCTCGCCCACGGTGTGGCCGGCGGCGCCAATCGAAATGCCGCGAAACACTGTCCCATCTGCAAGCGCGAGAATGGCGGTCTGATGGTGCGGCACGAGAACTCCTTGATTAACTGCGGATGTGCAAAGCGGGGTGGGTTCGCACCCGCCCCGCTTTTCAAGTTTTGAGGATTATACCGGATTAGCGACGCGCTATCAACGCAACGGACAACAGGCTTGCAGATGAACGGGAATACCTCACTTCCATAGCCCGATGTGCATGGCAAGCGTAGGGCGGGCTTTGCCCGCCCTACCCGTCCCGAAATGCAAAACCTGCGCGTGCTTACTTCAACCCAAGCACATCCTGCATGTCGTACAGGCCCTTGCCGCTTTGCATCAGGAAGCGGGCGGCGCGCAGCGCGCCCAGGGCGAAAGTGGCGCGGCTGCTGGCCTTGTGGGTGATCTCCACGCGCTCGCCGGTGCCGGCGAAGAGCACGGTATGGTCGCCGACTATGTCGCCGCCGCGCACCGTGGCGAAACCGATGGTGGACGGGGCGCGCTCGCCGGTGACACCTTCGCGGCCATATACCGCGCACTCCGCCAGATCGCGGCCGAGCGCGCCGGCCACCACCTCGCCCATCCTGAGCGCCGTGCCGGAAGGGGCATCGACCTTGTGGCGGTGGTGCGCTTCGATCACCTCGATGTCGTAGCCCTCGTTCAGCACGCGCGCCGCCATGTCGAGCAGCTTGAGGCAGAGGTTGACCCCCACGCTCATGTTGGGTGCGAACACCACGCCAATGTCGCGCCCGGCGTCGGCGATCAGCGCCTTCTGTTCGGAGGTGAAGCCGGTGGTGCCGATGACGATGTTGACGCCGAGTTCGCGGCAGATTTTCAGGTGATGCAGCGTCGCCTCGGGCCGGGTAAAATCGATCAGGGCATCGCAGCCCTTGAGCGCAGCGGCCGATTCCTCGCCGATCACGGTGCCGCACGGGGCGCCGTAAAGCTCTCCGGCGTCCCTGCCGGCGAACGGACTGCCGACCCGGTCCAGCGCTGCTGCCAGCCGCATGTCCGGCGCCTGCGCCACCGACTCCAGCAGGGCGCGGCCCATGCGTCCGGAACTGCCGGCAATAGCGATATTCAACATACTCATCACAATCCAACCTTCCTCAACATTTTCCCGAAGAAACCCTTTTACTCCCCGGCCGGCGCCGCGTCCTGCGTCGATTGCTCCGCCGTCTTGGCCGGCGCCTCCATTGCGGCACCCGGCGCCGGCGATGCCACCTCTTTCTTTTCCTCCGCGACGGGGCTGGCCGCCACCACGTCGCCCTCGACCCTCACCAGCGCCTCCTGCTCGAAGAACAGCGCCAATCTGCGTTCTTCGACCAGCTTGCCGGCCTTCTGGTTGCGATATACGTAATCCCAGCGGCGGGCATGGAACACATCGGTAATCAGCGGCGTGCCCATGATGAAGCGCACCTGGGATTTGGTCATGCCCGGCTTGAGCTTCGCCACCATTTCCTGGGTGACGATGTTGCCCTGGGAAATGTCGATCTTGTAGGGGGTGATTTTCTCGACCACCGTATCCGTTACGGAACAGGCGGCGACAAACAGAATGGGCAGAACGGCAAACGCGCGCAAAACGGGTTTCATAAAAATCCCGGAAGAAAACAATGGAATGAGGGGATTATAGCACCGAGCGCCTCTGGAAAGCAGCCGGCAAACATTATATGATGGCCCGACAAACCATTTTAGGATCGACCCATGCGCGACTCGCAGGATCTGAAAAACGCCGGCCTCAAGGCCACCACGCCCCGCCTCAAAATCCTCAACCTGTTCGAGACCAGCGATGTGCGGCACCTCACCGCCGAGGACGTATATAAAATCCTGCTGGCCGACGGAGAGGACGTCGGCCTGGCCACGGTATACCGGGTGCTGACCCAGTTCGAAGCGGCCGGCCTGCTGATCCGCCACCATTTCGAAGGCGACCGGGCGATCTTCGAACTCAACCAGGGCACCCACCACGACCACCTGGTCTGCATGCACTGCGGCAAGGTGGAAGAATTCTACGACCCCGACATCGAAAAGCGCCAGGAAAAGGTCGCCAAGGAGCGCGGCTTCGCCGTGCGCGAGCACTCGCTCTACATCTTCGCCGACTGCATCAAGCCGGACTGCCCCAACAAGACCTGAACGGACATGAAACCCTCGCTTCAAGCCGGCCTGAGCCACGAATTCCAGTTCCGCATCCCGGGAACCAAAACTGTTCCGCAACTCTTCCCCGAGTCGGCCGAATTTCAGCAAATGCCGGAAGTGCTCGCCACCGGCTTCATGGTCGGACTGTGCGAATGGGCCTGCATCCTGGCCGTCAACCCCCACCTCGACTGGCCCGGCGAACAGACCGTCGGCACCCACGTCAACCTGAGCCATCTCGCCGCCACCCCGCCGGGGCTGACCGTCACCGTGAAAGTCCGGCTGGGCAAGGTCGAGGGGCGCAGGCTCACGTTCTCGGTAGCGGCCGACGACGGCGTGGACAAGATCACCGAGGGTACGCACGAGCGCTTCGTGATCGATGCCGCCAAATTCAATGCCAAGGTGGCCGCCAAAAACGCGGGCAGATAGCGCCGCATTCACCGAATCTGGCCGCTGTGGAAGTGCGGCCTAAGGCTAGACGCCATAAGGCAAGCCTGACCCAGATCGGATGCGTTGTCTGCCCATCCCGGCCCCGCGCCGATTCTTCTCCGGCTCTTCACCCCCCCTCAACCCACCGACCCAATCCGCTTTTCTTCTTTCCACCCAACCGGATCGTCATGACGCCGGAATCGAATATTTCAGTTGCGTTTTGTCAACCGCGAAACTAGAATTAGTGTTAACCCACTTGGACAAACACAACATATTGTGGATATGTGTTTGAACAGGCTGTGGACAAACTCTGGATACCCGGAGGCTTCCCACGGGCTGCGGCGACTGTCAGCAACAATAATGGAGGAAAAATACCCTATGCAACTCTCTACCGATTCCGCCCCATCTTCTTCCTTCCATACCCCGAGCGCCGGCTACGACACCGCCGCGCCGGGCCAGGAATCCGCTTACGCCCAGTATAAGATTATCCGTCGCAACGGCGCGGTGGTCGGCTTCGAGCCGGCCAAGATTTCCATCGCCCTGACCAAGGCGTTCATCGCCGTCAACGGCGGCCAGGGCGCCGCGTCGGCGCGGGTGCGCGAAGTCGTCGCCGCGCTGACCGATGCGGTCGTATCCGCCCTGATGCGGCGCCAGCCCAATGGCGGCACGTTCCACATCGAGGACATCCAGGACCAGGTCGAACTGGCCCTGATGCGCTCGGGCGAACACGACGTCGCCCGCTCCTACGTGCTCTACCGCGAGCAGCGCGCGCAGGAACGCGCCCGCCAGAAGCAGGAGCAGCCCGCCGCCGCCGCGCATGTGATCAACGTCAGCGAGAACGGCCTGGTCCGGCCGCTCGACATGGCGCAACTCGATGCCCTGCTGGCATCGGCCTGCCAGGACCTGGGCGCGGCCGTCAATCCGCAGGCGATTCTCGAAGGCACCCTGAAAAACCTGTACGACGGCGTGCCCATCGAGGAAGTGGGCAAGTCCGCCATCCTCACCGCGCGCACCCTGATCGAAAAAGATCCGGCCTACAGCTTCGTCACCGCCCGCCTGCTGCTCGACACCATCCGCAAGGAAGTGCTGGGCGAGCCCGCCAGCCAGGCCGACATGGCGACGCGCTATGCCGAGTATTTCCCCGAGTTCATCAAACGCGGCATCGCCGCCGAGCGTCTCGACGAGCGCCTCGGCCAGTTCGATCTGGCGCGCCTGGGCGCAGCGCTCCAGGCCGGGCGCGACTTGCAGTTCGGCTACCTCGGCCTGCAGACCCTGTACGACCGCTATTTCCTGCACATCGAGGAACGCCGCATCGAGCTGCCGCAGGCGTTCTTCATGCGCGTGGCGATGGGTCTCGCGCTCAACGAAATCGACCGCGAATCCCGCGCCATCGAGTTCTACAACGTGCTGTCCAGTTTCGATTTCATGAGCTCGACGCCGACCCTGTTCAATGCCGGCACGCGCCGCTCGCAGCTGTCTTCCTGCTACCTCACCACGGTCGGCGACGACCTTGACGGCATTTACGAAGCGATCAAGGAAAACGCGCTCCTGTCCAAGTTCGCCGGCGGCCTGGGCAACGACTGGACCCCCGTGCGCGCGCTGGGCAGCCACATCAAGGGCACCAACGGCAAATCGCAGGGCGTGGTGCCGTTCCTCAAGGTGGTCAACGACACCGCGGTGGCGGTGAACCAGGGCGGCAAGCGCAAGGGCGCCGTCTGCGCCTACCTGGAAAGCTGGCACCTCGACATCGAGGAATTCATGGACCTGCGCAAGAATACCGGCGACGACCGCCGCCGCACCCATGACATGAACACGGCCAACTGGATTCCGGACCTGTTCATGAAGCGGGTGATGGAGGCCGGCGAATGGACCCTGTTCTCCCCCAACGACGTGCCCGACCTGCACGACAAATTCGGCAAGGCATTCGAGGAAGCCTACGTCGGCTACGAGGACAAGGCGGCGCGCGGCGAGCTCAAGCTGTTCAAGAAAATCCCGGCGCTGCAACTGTGGCGCAAGATGCTCACCATGCTGTTCGAAACCGGCCATCCCTGGATCACCTTCAAGGATCCGTGCAACATCCGCAGCCCACAGCAGCACGTCGGCACCGTGCACAGCTCCAATCTGTGCACCGAGATCACGCTCAACACCAACGAGCACGAAATCGCGGTATGCAACCTGGGTTCGGTCAACCTGGTGGCGCACTTGAAGGACGGGGCGCTCGATCTGGCCAAGCTCCAGCGCACGGTTTCCACCGCGATGCGCATGCTGGACAACGTCATCGACATCAACTACTACGCCGTGGCCAAGGCACGCAACGCCAACCTCAAGCATCGTCCGGTGGGCATGGGCATCATGGGCTTCCAGGATTGCCTGCAGGCCATCCGCATGCCCTACGCCAGCCAGGACGCGGTCGAATTCGCCGATCGCAGCATGGAAGCGGTGGCCTACTACGCCTACCTCGCCTCCACCGAGCTGGCCGAAGAGCGCGGCCGCTACGCCACTTTCAACGGCAGCCTGTGGGATCGCGGCATCCTGCCGCACGAATCCAACGCCCTGGTGCGCGAGGCGCGCGGCGGCTACCTGGAGCTGGACGAATCCGCCACCCTCGACTGGGAAGCCCTGCGCGCGCGCATCAAGCAGTTCGGCATGCGCAACTCCAATTGCCTGGCGATCGCGCCCACCGCCACCATCGCCAACATCGTCGGCGTCTCCGCCAGCATCGAGCCGACCTACCAGAACCTGTACGTCAAATCCAACCTGTCGGGCGAGTTCACCGTGGTCAACCAGTATCTGGTGGAAGATCTCAAGGCCGCCAAGCTGTGGGACGAGGTGATGATCGCCGATCTCAAGTATTTCGACGGCACCCTGGCCAAGATCGACCGCATCCCGCCGGAGCTGCGCCAGCTCTACGCCACCGCGTTCGAAGTCGACCCGAGCTGGCTGATCGAAGCCGCCGCGCGCCGCCAGAAATGGATCGACCAGGCGCAGAGCCTCAACATCTACATCGGCCAGCCTTCCGGCAAGAAGCTCGACGAGACCTACCGGCTGGCCTGGCTGCGCGGCCTCAAGACCACGTATTACCTGCGCAGCCTGGGCGCCACCCACGCCGAGAAATCCACCTCGAAAGCCGGCGCGCTGAACGCCGTGCCGGTGGACGGCGGGATCGGGGCGGAAACCAAGTTCTGCTCGATCGACAATCCGGAATGCGAGGCATGTCAGTAAACGAATTAACTGCGTCATGTAGGTTGGGTTAGCGGCCTTATCGCGCTTGTGCCCTTTGGGTATAACCCAACAGACCTAAAACTTCAAAAATCGCTTTTTGTCGGAAGTTTGGGTTTGTTGGGTTACGGGACAAAAAACGTCCCTAACCCAACCTACATGAACTGCGGTGAAGAAATAATCAAGGAGACAATATGCTCAGTTTCGAAGACCCCACCCCCACCAAGCCCGCCGCCCCGATGCCGCACGGCGCGCCGGTTTCCGCTGCGCTCACCGGCATCGGCGACACCCACCGCATCAAGGCGGAGGACAAGCGCATCATCAACGGCCAGGCCGACGTCAATCAGCTCGTCCCGTTCAAGTACAACTGGGCGTGGCAGAAATACCTCGACGCCTGCGCCAACCACTGGATGCCGCAGGAAGTGAACATGAACCGCGACATCGCGCTGTGGAAGGACCCGAACGGCCTGACCGAAGACGAGCGCCGCATCGTCAAGCGCAACCTGGGTTTCTTCTCCACGGCGGACTCGCTGGCGGCCAACAACATCTCGCTTGGCACCTACCGCCACATCACCGCGCCGGAATGCCGCCAGTACCTGCTGCGCCAGGCGTTCGAGGAAGCCATCCACACCCACGCCTATCAGTACATCGTGGAATCTCTCGGCCTCGATGAGGGCGAAATTTTCAACATGTACCATGAGATTCCGTCGATCCGCGACAAGGACGAGTTCCTCATCCCGTTCATCGACACCCTGTGCGACACCAATTTCCACACCGGCACGCCGGAAAACGACCAGAAGCTGCTGCGCTCGATCATCGTGTTCGCCTGCATCATGGAAGGCATCTTTTTCTACGTCGGCTTCGTGCAGATCCTGGCGCTGGGCCGCATGAACAAGATGGTGGGCGCGGCCGAGCAGTACCAGTACATCCTGCGCGACGAATCCATGCACCTGAATTTCGGCGTGGACCTGATCAACCAGATCAAGATGGAAAACCCGCACCTGTGGACGCCGGAATTCCGCACCGAAATCGCCGGCTTGCTGAAAAAAGCGGTGGAGCTGGAATACGCCTACGCCGAGGACACCATGCCGCGCGGGGTATTGGGCCTCAATGCGCCGATGTTCAAGGAATACCTGCGCTTCATCGCCAACCGCCGCTGCCAGCAGATTGGGCTGGACCAGCTCTATCCGGGCGCGACCAACCCGTTCCCGTGGATGAGCGAGATGATCGATTTGAAGAAGGAAAAGAATTTCTTCGAGACGCGCGTCACCGAGTATCAATCAGGCGGAGCGCTGAGCTGGGATTAGGTAGGTCGGGCACCCCGTGCCCGACGGCTGTCTGGCTTGTAGCCGCGGAGTTCGTCGGGCACGGGGTGCCCGACCTACGCCTTTCCGGTGTATTCGGCCGGGAAAACACGGATTTATTCCGATTTCGTCATTCCCGCGAAAGCATCCGTAGGATGCGGTGAGCATGAGCGAACCGCATCGATCGCGAGCGATGCGGTTCGTTCCTCACCGTATCCTACGCACTGGCTTTTCGGCCGCGAAACGCGGAATTTGTCGGGCACGGGGTGCCCGACCTACGCCAGGTTTTTTCCGGTGGCTAGAGCAGTTCTTTCGGCACGGGGAAAACGATGTTTTCCCTGACGCCATCCACCTCCACCACCGCCGCCGGACTGATTTCGCCGATCCGGTCAACCACCTCCCGGACCAGCACTTCCGGTGCGGACGCTCCGGCAGTGACGCCGATCCTTTTCTTGCCGTTCAGCCATGACGGGTCGATCTGGCTGGCGTTATCCACCATCCATGCTTCCACCTCCATGTTGCGCGCCACTTCGCGCAACCGGTTGGAATTGGAGCTGTTGGGCGAGCCGACCACGATCACCAGGTCGCATTGCCGCGCCAGCGTTTTCACCGCATCCTGGCGGTTTTGCGTGGCATAGCAGATGTCTTCCTTCTTCGGGCCGCCGATCTGGGGAAAGCGCTGTTTCAGCGCCGCGATGACGCGGCTGGCGTCGTCGATGGAGAGCGTGGTCTGGGTAACGTAGGCGAGGTTGCCGGCATCGGTCACATTCAGGCCGGCCACGTCCTCCGGCTTTTCCACCAGATACATGCCGCCGTCGGCCTGGCCCATGGTGCCCTCCACTTCGGGGTGCCCGCGGTGGCCGATCATCACGACTTCCTTGCCCTGCGCGTGCATCCGCGCCACTTCCAGGTGCACCTTGGTCACCAGCGGGCAGGTGGCGTCGAACACCTTCAGCCCGCGCGCCGCCGCCTCCTGCCGCACCGCCTGGGAAACGCCGTGGGCGCTGAAGATCAGCGTGCTGCCGGACGGCACTTCGGCGAGATCCTCGACAAAGATCGCGCCCTTGGCGCGCAGACCGTCCACCACGAACTTGTTGTGGACGACTTCGTGGCGCACGTAGATCGGCGCGCCGAACAGTTCCAGCGCGCGCTCCACGATCTCGATGGCGCGGTCCACGCCGGCGCAGAAACCGCGGGGGTTGGCGAGCAGCACGTCCATATATCGACCTAAATGCAAGTTGCCGAACAACCGCAAAGGTTCGACGTCTTTTTGCAGTTCATTCCACGATTTCCAGCATCTCGACTTCAAACCGCAGCGGGTAATCGCACAGCGGATGGTTGAAATCCACCAGCGCATCCTCTTCGGTCTTGTCGAGCACCACGCCCATCACGGTTTCGTCATTGGGCAGGCTGAATTCGATCAGGTTGCCGACTTCGACCGGCGTTTCCTGCGGGAACATTTCGAGATCGATGCGCTGCACCAGTTCCGGGTCGCTGAGGCCGAACGCCTGCTCCGGTTCGAGGTGAAACACGCGCGACTCGCCGGCTTCCAGCCCGATCAGGCATTTCTCCAGATTTTCCGAAATTTCGCCCTCGCCCAGCACCAGGGTCACCGGCTCATCCTCGGCCCAGGTATCGAACAGCACGTCCCCTTCCGGGATGGTGATGCGGTAATGCGCGCGCACCGTGTCGCCCGCGACAGTCATTCTATTCATGCTTTCTCCCGTTTTGTCAGGCTATCCCAGATCAGCAAGCCGGCTCCGGCCGTGATCGCCATGTCGGCAACGTTGAATGCCGGCCAGTGGTAGGCCTGCACGTAAAAATCCAGAAAATCCACCACATGGCCGAGCTGGATGCGGTCGATCAGGTTGCCGAGCGCGCCGCCGAGGATCAGCGCCAGCGCCAGGCTGAACAGCTTCTGCGCGTGATGCCTGCGCAGCAGGGATACGATCACGATCGCCGCGACGCCGGCAACCGCGCTGAAAAAGCCGCGCTGCCAGCCGCCGGCCCCGGCCAGGAAGCTGAACGCCGCGCCGGCGTTGTGGGCCAGGACCAGATTGAAGTACGGCGCCACCGGGATGACTTGATAGAGCGCCAGCGACTGCGTCACCCACAGCTTGGTCAGCTGGTCGAGCACGATCACCAGGGCGCTGACCGCGAGCCAGCTCCACCATTTATGCATGTCTGCGCGCCTCGCCTTCGCCGTACAAATTGGACGCGCAGCGCCCGCACAGGGTCGGGTGGTCGGCATGGGCGCCGACATCGTCGCGATAGTGCCAGCAGCGCTCGCATTTTTCCCGTTCGCTCGGGCTCACGCGGATGCCCACGCCTGCCTCGCCCGCCGCCGCCTCGGCATGGTGGCCCTGGTGCAGCCGCGCCTGCGAGGTGATGAAGACGAAACGCAGGTCGTCGCCGAACGAGTCGAGCAAATCGAAAATCTCGCCGATGGCGTAAAGGTCCAGCTCAGCCGCCAGCGACGAGCCGATCCGCCCCGCCGCGCGCACTTCCTCCAGCTGTTTCTGCACGTCGGCGCGCACGCGGCGCAATTGCACCCAGCGCTGCTTGATCACGTCTTCTTCCGGCTGGGTGGGCAGCACGCCGTCCCAAGTGTGCAGGAACACGCTGTCCTCGGCGTTTCCTGCCAGCGCCTGCCACACTTCCTCGGCGGTGAACGACAGGACCGGCGCCATCAGCCGCACCAGGCCCTGGGTGAGATGGTACAGCGCGTTCTGCGCCGAACGCCGCGCCGCCGAATCCGCGCCGGCAGTGTAGAGGCGATCCTTCAGGATATCCAGGTAGAAGCCGCCCAGATCCTCGGAACAGAACGCCTGCAGTTTCTGCACCACGAAATGGAACTCGTATTTTTCGTAGTGCGCCTTGCATTCGGCTTCGAAGTCGCGTGCCATGGCCAGCGCGTAGCGGTCGATCTCGATCCATTGCTCGACCGGCAGGGCATGCGCCGCCGGGTCGAAATCGGCGATGTTGGCGAGCAGGAAGCGCAGCGTGTTGCGGATGCGACGATAGCTTTCCGTCACCCGCTTGAGGATTTCGTCGGAAATGGTCAGCTCGCCGGAATAGTCGGTCGAGGCCACCCACAGGCGCAGGATGTCGGCGCCGAGGCTGTCCACCACCTTTTGCGGCGCGATCACGTTACCCTTGGACTTGCTCATCTTGTGGCCGTTGCCGTCGACGACGAATCCGTGCGTGAGCAGCGCCTTGTAGGGCGCGTGGCCGTCCACCGCGCAGCCGGTGAGCAGGCTGGACTGGAACCAGCCGCGGTGCTGGTCGGAACCCTCCAGGTAGAGATCGGCGGGATGCGCCAGATAGTCGCGCCGCTTCAGCACGCAGGCATGGGTCGAACCGGAATCGAACCAGACGTCGAGCGTATCGCTCACCTTCTTGTAGGTTGCGGCGTCCTCGCCCAGGAGTTCCGCCGCGTCCAGGCTGAACCAGGCCTCGATGCCCTGCTGTTCCACCCGCAAGGCCACCTGTTCGAGAAGGTCCGCCGTGCGCGGATGCAGCGCGCCGGTTTCGCGGTGCACGAACAGCGGCATCGGCACGCCCCAGTTGCGCTGGCGCGAAACGCACCAGTCCGGGCGGTTCCTGATCATCGCCTCCAGCCGGGCGCGGCCCCAGGAGGGGAAGAATTCGGTGTCCGCGACGGCATTCAATGCTGCCTCACGGAGACTAAATCCCCCCTCCGCCCCCCTTTTACAAAGGGGGGAACCCTCCTCGCATCCCATCGCGGAATCGGCTCCGCCCTCTCCTCCCCCCCTTTGAAAAAGGGGGGTTAGGGGGGATTTTTCCATGCCGATGAACCACTGGTGCGTGGCGCGGAAAATGATCGGCGTCTTGTGGCGCCAGCAGTGCGGATAGCTGTGCTTGAGCTTTTCCTCGTGCAGCAGCGCGCCGCTGGCCGCCATGATCTCGACCACCGTCTTGTTCGCCGCCCAGATCGACTGGCCGCCGACCAGCGGCACGCCGGCGAAAAATTTGCCGTCGTCGCCCACCGGGCACTCCACCGGCAGGTTGTACTTGAGTCCGACGGCGTAATCCTCCAGGCCGTGGGCCGGCGCGGTGTGCACCAGGCCGGTGCCGGCATCGAGGGTGACATGGTCGCCGCAGATCACCGGCACGATGCGGTCGTAGAACGGGTGCTGCAATTGCAGGTGCTCCAGTGCGAAACCTTGCACCTGTCCGACCACCTCGACCGCATCGAAGCCGTAGCGCGCCAGACAGGACTGCGCCAGATCGTGCGCCAGGATCAGAATGCCTTTCGGCGTCCGGATCAGGTCATAGGTAAAATCGGGATGCACGCTCACCGCCTGGTTGGCCGGCAAAGTCCACGGCGTGGTGGTCCAGATCACCGCATAAACCGGCCCGCCAAAACAAGACTCGCGAAGCGAGACATCGTCCCTCTCTCCCTCCGGGAGAGAGCTAGGAGAGAGGGTAACTGGCTGCTTCATGCCCAAGGCCTGGGCCAGCGCCGCAACATTCTTCACTTCAAATGCGACGTCGATCGCCGGCGAAGTCTTGTCCTCGTATTCCACCTCGGCCTCGGCCAGCGCGGAGCCGCAATCGACGCACCAGTGCACCGGCTTTTGCCCCTGGTAGAGATAGCCGTTGGCGTGGATGCTGCCGAGGGTGCGCATGATGTCGGCCTCGAACCTGAAATCCATGGTGAGGTAGGGATTGTCCCACTCGCCCAGCACGCCCAGGCGAATGAAGTCGGCCTTCTGCCGCTCGATCTGGGTCTTGGCGTAGTCGCGGCACAGCTCACGGAATTGCGCCGCTGGGATGGCCTTGCCGTGCTGTTTTTCCACCTGAAGTTCGATCGGCAGGCCGTGGCAATCCCAGCCCGGCACGTAGGGCGCGTCGAAACCGGCCAGGGTCTTGCTCTTGACGATGACGTCCTTGAGCACCTTGTTGACCGCGTGGCCGATATGGATGTCGCCGTTGGCATAGGGCGGGCCGTCGTGCAGGATGAACTTGGGACGGCCTTCCGCCGCCGCCCGAATCTTGCGGTAGAGCTGCTTTTCCTGCCACCCCTTGAGCCAGCCCGGTTCGCGCTTGGCAAGATCGCCGCGCATCGGGAAGGGGGTGTCGGGCAGGTTCAGGGTGTCTTTGTAATCAGCCATTTTAAGTCTTTACCGCGGAGGACGCGGAGGGCGCAGAGGAAAAACCAGCCTACCTTTGCGCAACCTCCGAGTTCTCCGCGTCCTCAGCGGTTCAAAAAGTATTTTTTCGCGTTTTCCACATCCGCCGCGATCTGCGCGGTCAGCGCATCGAGACCGGAGAACTTCATTTCATCGCGCAGCTTGAGCAGGAAATCCACGCGCAGGTGCTTGTTGTAGATATCGCCGTCGAAGTCGAACAGGAACACCTCCAGCGTAGCCTTGCCCTTGTCGTGGACAGTCGGCCGCACGCCCAGGCTGGCCGCGCCTTGCAGCGGCTTGTCGCCGAGGCCGTGCACCTCGACCGCGAAAATGCCGGCCAGCGGCGGCTTGTTGTGCTTCATCTGGATGTTGGCGGTGGGGAAGCCGATTTTGCGGCCCAGGCTCTCGCCGTGCACCACCTTGCCGCTGATGCTGTAATGGCGGCCGAGGTAGCGCTCGGCCAGGGCGAGGTCGCTGTTCGCCAGCGCCTCGCGCACCAGCGTGCTGGAAACGCGCCGGCCTTCGACGGTAACGCTGTGCATCGCTTCCACCCCGAAGCCGCAGCGTTTGCCGGCTTCCTGCAGCATCGAAAAATCGCCGGCGCGCCTGGCGCCGAAGCGGAAGTCGTCGCCCACCAGCACCCAGCGCGCCCGCAAGCCTTCGGCCAGGATGCGGTCGATGAAGTTTTCCGCGCTGACCTGGGCGAAACGGTGATTGAAGCGCAGGATGAACACCCGCTCCACGCCGGCCTTTTCGAACAGCTCCAGTTTTTCGCGCAGGTTGGACAGCCGCGCCGGCGCCTGCTCCGGCGTGAAATACTCGCGCGGATGGGGTTCGAACGTCATCACGCACGGCGACAGCCCGAGCGCGCGCGCGGCCGCGGTCATCCGTTCCAGCATGGCCTGGTGGCCAAGATGCACGCCGTCGAAATTGCCGATGGTCAGCGCCACCGGGGTATGGTCTGCGGGAATTCCGCGAAAAATCAGCATAACTGTATCTAAAAAAGGCTAAATTATAACCGCTTTTACTTCGCGCCGTGCCTGATGAAATCTTTCAGCCTCACGCCAAGCAGGGTCAGCGCCACAAAATAGGTGCCGGCGCCGGCGGCCACGGTCCAGCTCAAGTGGACCGCGCGGGAAACGATGCCGCCCCGGAGCCAGGCATCTTCCGCGCCCATGGCGAACCACAGCGCCAGCCCCATCGCAGCCAGCGCCGCCGCCACGCGCACGAAAAACCCCAGCCAGCCTGGCTGCGGCCGATAAATACCGTGCCGGCGCAGGTGGTAAAGCAGCAGGCCGGCGTTGATGCATGCGCCGAGGCCGATGGACAGGGCCAGTCCGGCGTGCTTGAGCTGCCAGATGAAGGCGAGGTTCATCAATTGCGTGGACAACAGCGTGAACAGGGCAATCTTGACCGGCGTCTTGATATTCTGCCGCGCGTAAAACCCCGGCGCCAGCACCTTGACCATGATCAGCCCGAGCAGACCGAGGCTGTAGGCCATCAGCGCCTCGCGCGACATCCACAGGTCGTGGAGGCTGAACTTGCCGTAAAAAAACAGCGTGGAGATCAGCGGCACCGACAGAATCGCCAACGCCAACGCAGCGGGCAGCGCCAGCAGCAAAGTCAGGCGCAGGCCCCAGTCGAGCAGGCGGGAGTATTCCTCGGGCGACTCGTCGGCATAGTGCTTGGCCAGGCTGGGCAGAAGTATGGTGCCGAGCGCCACGCCCAGGATGGCGGTGGGGAACTCCATCAGGCGGTCGGCGTAATACAGCCAGGACACGCTGCCGGTGACCAGGAACGAGGCGAAGATGGTGTTGATCAACAGACTGATCTGGCTGATCGACACGCCGAACACCGCCGGCCCCATCAGCTTCAGGATGCGCCACACGCCCTCGTCGTCGAATTTCAGCCGAAACCGCGGCAGCAGCCCGATCTTCGCCAGGTGCGGCAGCTGAAAGCCGAGCTGAAGCACGCCGCCGAGCAGCACCGCGACGCCCAGCGCCAATATCGGCGGATCGAAATACGGCGCCAGCCACAGCGCGCAGCCGATAAAGGAAAGATTGAGCAGCACCGGGGTGAAGGCCGGCACCGAGAATTTGCTGTAAGTGTTGAGGATGCCGCCGGCAAGCGACACCAGCGAGATGAAGAAGATGTAGGGAAACATCATGCGCAGCAACTGCACCGTCAGCCCGAATTTATCCGGCGTGGCGGAAAAGCCGGGCGCGCTGACGTAAACCACCGCCGGCGCGGCGAGCATCCCGAGCAGGGTGACGACGGCGAGGATCAGCGCCAGCAGCGACGCGACATGGTCCACCAGGCCGCGCGTCTCGTCGTGGCCGCGCCGCGCCTTGTATTCGGCAAGGATG
Source organism: Sulfuricella sp. (assembly GCA_023266195.1). Classification (GTDB taxonomy): domain Bacteria; phylum Pseudomonadota; class Gammaproteobacteria; order Burkholderiales; family Sulfuricellaceae; genus Sulfuricella. The sequence continues at coordinate 39,689 of JAHFRP010000010.1, read as the reverse complement.
GGAACGAACGCCTGGGAAAACGCGCCCTCGGCGAACAGCCGGCGCAGCAGGTTGGGAATCTTGAAGGCGACGAAGAACGCGTCGGTATAGGCCCCGGCGCCGAACACCCGCGCGATGAGGGTATCGCGCAGAAAGCCCATAATCCGCGAGATCAGGGTCATGCTGCCGATGGCGGCCAGGGCCTTCAGTAAATTCATGGGGTGGAAAAGCGCAAAAGCGGCTATGTTATAGCGTTTGCCGCCGCCTTTCCAGACAAGGAAATTGGTCTATCATTTATCAGTTGCCGCATTATCCTAACCCAGCTATAATTAAACTTAGTCTAAATTAGTGACTGGTTTTAATCTCAAGCAAAAAGGAGCCGATTATGGAACACAAACTGCCCGACCTGCCCTACCCGAAAGATGGCCTGACCCCTTACATCTCCTCCGAGACGCTGGAATACCATCATGGCAAGCATCACCAGACCTACGTCACCAACCTGAACAACCTGATCAAGGGCACCGAGTTCGAAAATTCCACCCTGGAACAGATCGTCATGAAATCCTCCGGCGGCATCTTCAACAATGCCGCCCAGGTGTGGAACCATAGTTTCTACTGGAACTGCATGAAGCCGATGGGCGGCGGCGAACCGACCGGCGCGCTGGCCGACGCGATCAACCGGAAATTCGGCTCTTTCGCCGCGTTCAAGGAAGAATTCGCCAAATGCGCCATCGGCACCTTCGGCTCCGGCTGGGCCTGGCTGGTGAAAAACGCCGACGGCAGCGTCGAACTGATGAGCACCAGCAACGCCGCCACGCCCATGACCGCCGGCAAAAAAGCGCTGCTCACCTGCGACGTGTGGGAGCATGCCTACTACATCGACTACCGCAACCTGCGCGCGAAATACGTGGAAAACTTCTGGAACCTGGTGAACTGGAACTTCGCCGCGAAGAACTTCGCCGAATAAAACTCAGTTCATCAAGTGCAAAGGCAGTGCCGATTACATGCCATTCCCGCTTGCGCGGGAATGGCAAAATCGGAATAAATCAGCGCTTCCCTGGTGCAGTGAAGTGCGGAATAAACCGAGCCGCAAAGCCGGAAATCAAACAACCGCGCCGTGGACTCAGGCCCATATTTACACGCAAGCACCGCCTCAGTAACGCGTGCGACCCTCGCCTTCCTCATCGGCATCCAGCAGCCAGAGCTGGTGAGCATCCAACATCAGCCGGTAGCGTGTTTCGGCCGCGTCCAGACGTGCCAGCGCGGCGGCCAGATTGGCCTCCAGCGCCTGCCTCCGCGCCGTCAGCACTTCCGGCAGGCCCATTTCGCCCAAAGAGTAGGCGCGGGCCATCAACTCGGCGTTGCTGCGCATCTTGTCGGCCGCGCTCTGCGCGCTTAGCCAGCCGCCATAGGCGGCTTGGGCTGCCGCAAAGGTATTGACGGCCTCGGCCGTCACCCTGCTCAACGCCGCGGCTTCCCGTTGCGTCGCCATCTCGGCCATGGCACGGCGTTCATCGCTTCGGGCTGAACGCGCCGCGCCGGGAAAAGGGATGGAGACATGCAGGCCGACCAGGCGTTCGCCGCCATCGCGCTCGCTCGCCACGTGCACGCCCACGGTCGGGTCGGGCAACCGGTCGGCGGACGAGCGTTCCGCCTGGAGCCGGCCCAACATCGACTCGCTGCGCGCCACACCAAGCTCGTGGTTATGCTTGAGCACCTCCTCCTTCCAGTATTCCACTCCCTGCTGCAGCGGCGCCGGCTGGAACTCAAGCGGCGCCTTGGGCAGTGCAATGGCAGGAAAGCGCTGGGCGAGATCGTTCGCCGCCACCTGTTCGCGCAGGCGCGCCTGGTGCAAGGCGCTCTCCGCCAGCGCCACGGCGGCACCGGCCAAACCGTTTTCGAGCCGGGGCACATCGCCGGCGCGCACGCGCCTGGCGACGATTTCCGCCTGTTGCCTGAGCAGGACCAACTGTTCCGCCCACTGGTTCGCCTGGACACGCTCCCGGTTCCAGGCAAACCAGCTTTTCAGCAGGCTGCGCCCGGTTTCATGCAGCGCATCGCCGTACATCGTCTGCGACCGCGTCACCTCTGCCCGTCCCAGCTTGCCGTCGATGACGGCCTTGCCGGGCAAACGGATCGGCCGTTCCACGGCGACATCCCACTCGCGGAACCGCTCCGAGGAGTCTACCGTGCGCCGCTGCCCGGCCACGCGCATGGAGAATTCGTGTTCACCGGTCCGAAGGCGCCGGTTCGTCGCCTCGCCAACCTGGATACCGGCTTGCGCCGCCAAGGCGTCGGGGCTGTTCTTGATCGCCGCCTCGACGGCTGCCCGCGGCGGCAGGTCTGGATAATCGGCCGCCCCTTCTGCCGCGAGCGCGGAAACCGAAAGCGAAACAAAGCAACAAAGCGTTCGGATCATGCGAACCTCCCGAATTCGTCGATGGGCGCAATCCAGTAGGCGATTTCCTTGCTGGGCAGGGATTCCCTGAAATGGGCGATCAGGATTTGCGCATCGTCACGATCCATCACCACTTCCATCTTCACCCGGCGCGCCCGTCCGCGCACCTGCTCGTTGACGCTGCGGTAGACGGTAACCTGCCCATGCCCTTCCACCTCGCAAGTCGTAAAGCCGCACGCCAGTTCGGAGTGATCGAGCAGATGGTCGATCATGTTTTCCTCCAAAGCCTTGGGAAAAACGATAGTCAAACAACAATTGGGTTGCTTCATGCCTTAACTCCCGTTATCCGTAGCGCAAAAGTGGCGATACAGCAATGGCAGGATGATCAGCGTCAACAGCGTCGAGCTGATCAATCCGCCGATCACCACAATTGCCAGAGGTTTTTGAATTTCCGAGCCGGGACCGGATGCGAACAGCAGCGGGATCAGGCCGAAGGCAGTGATGCTGGCGGTCATCATCACCGGCCGCAGGCGCCGTCTGGCGCCTTCCACCACCACGGAGGCGACGGCCATGCCCTGCGCCCGCAGCTGATTGAAATAGCTCACCATCACCACGCCATTCAGCACCGCGATGCCGAGCAGGGCAATAAAGCCGACCGACGCCGGCACCGACAGGTACTCGCCCGAAAGCCACAGCGCCCACACGCCGCCGATCAGGGCAAAGGGGATATTGGCGAATACCAGCCACGCCTGCCGCATGGAGCCGAAAGTGGCGAACAGCAGCAGATGGATCAGGCCGAGCGCGACCGGCACCACGATGGCAAGCCGCGCCGCCGCGCGCTGCTGATTCTCGAACTGGCCGCCCCAGGCGAGGCTGTAGCCTGCCGGCGTCGGCGCCTGCTTGGCGACCGCCTGCTTCGCCTCCTCGACAAAACCGACCAGGTCGCGGCCGCGCACGTTGGTCTGGACCACGGTGTAACGCTGCGAGTTTTCACGGTCGATCTTGACCGGGCCGTCCACCCGTTTCAGCTGCGCCACGGAGGAAAGCGGCACGCTCTGACCGGACGGCAGCACCATACGCAGATCGGAGAACACCGCCGGGTTGTCGCGCACGCCTTCACTGCCGCGCACCAGCAACGGGGTGCGCCGCACGCCTTCCAGCACCACGCCCAGAACCTGGCCTTCGAGCTGGGAACGCAAGTCGGCGCCAACCTCGTCAGCCGATAGACCCATGCGCCCGGCGGCAAGGCGGTCGATGTCGATTTTCAGATACTGCACTCCCTCGTTTTGCACGCGGTAAACGTCTTCGCTGCCCTTGATGCCCTTGAGCACGGCTTCGATTTTTTCCGCCTGCTGATTGAGAGTGGCAAGATCGGGCCCAAAAACCTTCACCGCGACATCGCCGCGCACGCCGATGACCATCTCCGAAACGCGCATGTCGATAGGCTGGGTGAAATTGTGAGATAGCCCCGGAAAATCCTTGAGCACCTCGCGCAGCTGGTCGGAGAGCCACTCCTTGTCCGGTTTGCGCCACTGGTTGCGCGGTTTCAGCACCAGAAAAGTATCGGTCTGATTGAAGCCCATCGGGTCGAGGCCGAGCTCGTCCGCGCCCACCCGCGCAACGATGCCCTTTACCTCCGGCACCCTCGCCATGATCGCTTGCTGGATTTTCAGGTCGAGCTGGAAGCTCTGCGGAAGATTGACCGACGGCAACTTTTCGACACCGATGATGATGTCGCCCTCATCCATCGCCGGCATGAAGGCCTTGCCGATCAGCGGATACACCGCCATCGTCAGGGCCAGAGCCGCCAGCGCACAGACCGCCACCAGCTTGCCGTGCCTGAGTGCCCAGTCGAGGGCAGGCATGTAGGCCGCCGTCAGCTTGCGCACCAGCCAGGGGTCGTCGTGGCCGCTTGGTTTCAACAAATACGACGACAACACCGGGATCGCGGTCAGCGCCAGAATCAGCGAACCGGCCAGGGCAAACACGATGGTCAGCGCCACCGGGATGAACAGCTTGCCTTCCAGCCCCTGCAGGGTCATCAGCGGCAGGAATACGACAATGATGATCGCCACCCCCATGGTCACCGGCGTCGCCACTTCCTTGGCCGCCCGATAAACCACATGCAGATGCGGAATGTTTTTCGCGCGGGAAACAGCGGGATCATGGGCAAGATGGGAGACGATGTTCTCCACCACCACCACCGCCGCATCCACCAGCATGCCAAGCGCGATAGCGAGCCCGCCCAGGCTCATCAAATTGGCCGACATGCCGAACTGGCGCATCAGGATAAACGTAAACAGCGCCGCCAGCGGCAGCGTCACCGCCACCACGACGGCGGCACGCAAATTGCCGAGGAACAGCAGGAGCAGGATCACCACCAGCACGATCGCTTCCATCAGCGCCCGGGTTACCGTGCCGACGGCCCGCTCCACCAGGCCGCCGCGATCATAGAAAATTTCGGTCTTTACGCCGGGAGGCAGCGATGGCGCGATCTCCTTCAGCCGCGCTTTCACGCCGGCCACCACGGCGCTGGCGTTGGAGCCGCGCAATCCCAGCACCAGCCCTTCCACCGCTTCGCCCTTACCATCCTTGGTGACGGCGCCATAGCGGCTCAGGTTGCCGATGCGCACCGTCGCCACATCGCCCACCCGCACCACCTGGCCGTCGCGGCTACTGATCACGATGGCGCGCAAATCGTCGAGGGTCTTGATCGCACCTTCGCTGCGCACCAGCAGCACCTCTTCTCCATCATTGAGCCGGCCGGCGCCATCGTTGCGGTTGTTGAGCTCCAGTGCCTGCTGCAATTGCCCCAGCGTCACCCCGCGCGCCTGCATGGCGGCGTTGTCGGGCACCACCTCGAAGCTCCTGACCAGGCCGCCCAGCGTATTGACGTCCGCCACCCCGGGCAGCGTGCGCAATGCGGGACGAATCACCCAGTCGAGCAGGGAGCGGCGATCCAGCAGGGTAAGGTCGCCGCCCTCGATGGTGAACATCAGCATCTCGCCGAGCGGCGTGGTGATCGGCGCGAGTCCGCCGCTGACGCCGGCGGGCAGGTCCTTCATCACCCCGGAGAGGCGCTCCGCCACCTGGTTGCGCGCCCAGTAGATGTCGGTGCCGTCCGCAAAATCGATGGTAATGTCGGTAACGGCGTACTTCGACACGGAGCGCAGGATTTTCTTGTTCGGGATGCCCAGCAGTTCGACTTCGATCGGCGCGACGATGCGCGCCTCGACCTCCTCCGGCGTCATGCCGGGCGCCTTGAGGATGACCTTGACCTGGGTCGAAGCCACATCGGGAAAAGCGTCGATCGGCAGTTGGTTGAAGGCCACCGTGCCCGCACCGATCAGCAACAGGGTGGTCAGGGCCACCACCAGCCGCTGGGTAAGTGCGAATTCGATTATCCGGGTCAGCATTTACTGGCCTCCCGCGGACATGCCTTGCCACACGGCCTTCAGCGAAGAAGTTCCGCGCACGGCAATACGCTCGTCGCCCTTGAACTCCCCGCTCACCACGCTGCTGTCGGCAGCCTCGCCGACCAGCCTGACCGGCTGTACCCGGAAGCCCGTCGCGGTCTGCACGAACACGTAAGCCTGGTCGCGCTGGCGCACCAAAGCGGAATTGGGCACATGCCAGTGCTTGCCGCTGCCATCGGAGGCCAGCGCCGCCTCGACGAACTGGCCCGGACGCAGGTTCTCCGTACCCTGACGGATTTCAGCGCGCACGGTCACGGTCTGGCTGCCCTCCTCGACGCCGCGCCCGATCTGGACCACCTTTCCAGTGGCCTGACAAGCCGGCACACGGACAACGGCGCCCACTTGCAAGTGGGCCGTCTGTGCGATCGGCACCTGGATTTCCAGCCATAATGGATCGAGCCGGGCCACCTTGAACAACGGTGCGGCCGCCTCGACGCGCTGTCCGGGCACGGCCGCCTGCTCCAGGATTACGCCGCTTACCGGCGCGACGATCTCCAGCGTGCCGGAGAGCGTCTGGCCATCTTCCAGACGCCGCAGCGCAGCTTCGCCCAAGCCCGCCAGGCGCAGGGCCTGACGGCGTTCGGCCAGCGCGGCCACAGCCTCGGCATTGCGCCCCCTGGAAGCCAGAAAACGGCCTTCGGCGACGATTCCTTCCTTGAACAGCTGCTCGTCGCGGCTCAGGTTTTCGCGCGCCAGTTGAGCCTGGGTGGCAGCCTGCAGCAGACCGCGCTGAATCTCGACCAGCGACGGGCTTTGCAGGCTCGCCAGCCGCTGGCCTTTTTTGACCGGCTGGTTGACCGCGACGGACAGGCTTTCCACCATGCCCGCCAATGGAGCGCTCACGATATGGAGCTGATTGCCGGGCACGGCCACCCGAGCCGGGTAACCTTTTCCGTCCGCGGCACCGGCATTGGACAACGCGCCGGTCGCCACGCCCATCGCCTGAACCTGGGCGGAAGTCAGCCTAATCTCGTCCGCCGCGTAAAGCGGCGTCATGCCCCACCCGCCGATCAAAATAAACAGGCCCAAGCCGCACAATGCCGGCGCTTTCCACATATCTTTCCCCTAGCAAATTTCAGAAAGGGTCGTCACCCCTGAAGACCGGCGCAAGGATAAACGGGGAATCTTAAGACTATATTAATTAAGCGGGGACCGACGCCTCAGCGGGCAGCAGCTTGCGCGGCATCGAAGCCATCGAGAAGGGGAATCGCATCTGGATTCGACCGCGCATCCTAAGCTTCATGGCGCAAAATCGGCCATCTTTCGGGTATCCTTGCATAGTTGCGGAGCAATGCCGAACGCGCGGCAGCTGTGCCGCATGCCACCGAGGGTGTCATTTGGCACGCCTCCAAGCCCGTGCCGCATTGATTAGGCAAGATTTTTTCAGGCGCACTATTTGCATTCCCAAGTAAATCACATTATCGATCGACCTTGCACATGAAAAAAACGCTCGCCGGATTCATCGCCGTACTCGCCCTCATGCTGGCCTGGGCCGCTTTCGGCCCGAAAACATCCGTTTTGCCAAGCGCTCCCTTCAAGAGCCCCGGCGGCGGCGACTTCACCCTGGATTCGTCCGACGGGCCGGTTTCGCTGCACGATCTCAAAGGCAAGGTCGTGCTGCTGTATTTCGGCTACACTTCCTGCCCCGATATCTGCCCGACTTCGCTGGGCTTCACATCGCAGGCACTGGCCTCGCTCGACAAGGCGGATCTCGAAAAAGTGCGAATGCTATTCGTCACGGTCGACCCCCAGCGCGACACCCTGGACAAGCTCAAGGCTTATACCGCGTATTTTCACCCTGCCATCGTCGGCCTGAGCGGCACGCCGCAACAAGTCGCCCAGGTCGCGAAAAGTTACGGCGCCAGCTATGCCAGGCAGGACACCGGATCGGCTTCGGGTTACGTGGTGGACCATTCCGCCTACACTTACGTCATTGCGCCCGATGGCAGCTTGTTTCAAACTCTCGATCACGGCACCCCGCCGCCGCAGGTGGCCGAGGCCATCCACGCTGCGATGAAAGGGAAATAGCCGTGAAAAAACACAGAATAACAATCTGTTTTTTTGATTTTTACGCCTTTTCACAGTCAATAGTTTTTTCAATTTCAAGGAGAAAAGCATGACCGCCAAATTCCGTTCCATCCGCCTCGCCGCCTGCGTCCTGACCAGCCTGATCGCCGTACCGGCGCTGGCCGGCTCCGCCGCGGACGGCGTTTCCGCCAGCGAGCCGTTCGTCCGCATGGTGCCGCCCGGCATGGCCACCAGCGGCGCTTTCATGACACTGAAGAATGCCGACGACAAGGACCATAAATTGATGAAAGCGGACAGCCCGGTCGCCAAGGCGGTCGAACTGCACACCCACATCAACGAGGGCGGAGTGATGAAAATGCGCCCGGTCAAGGACATCGAGATCAAGGCGAAGGGCGAAGCGGTGCTCAAGCCCGGTGGCCTGCATGTCATGCTGATCGGCTTGAAGCAGGAACTGAAAGAGGGCGACAGCGTGCCGGTCACGCTGACCTTCGAGGACGGCAGCAGCAAGAAGGTGGACGCGCCGGTGCGCAGAATCCAGACCGAGATGAAAATGGATATGAAGCCGGGAATGCAGATGGACATGAAGCCGGGAATGCAGATGGACATGAAGCACGACCACGAACACATGCATTGATCTTTATTTCCGACACACGCCCGTTTGCCGGATGCGTGAATAAGGCGTGTATCGGAAATGTCACAACTCTTCGCCTGCTTTTTTCCCCATCCATTCCACCAGTTGCATCTCGACGTCATCGAAATGTCGGGAAAAAGTGCAACATTAACCTTACACATTATTCAGCCAATATCGCCAGCACAACATAACACACTGATTTAATTAATCGACATACCATGGCACGAAATCTGCAATAACCCTTTTGACCGCGTTGGGGCGCGTGCGAAAAGGGGGATGCCATGGATGCACAACAGGAGCTTTTCGATTTCGACGAGTGGATGGCGCTGGCTCAGTCCGATCCCGCGGCATTCGAGGAGCGGCGCCGGCGTTTGATCGAGCAGGCCATCGCGAGGGCGCCCGAAGCCATGCGGCAACGCCTGCGCGCTCTGCAATGGCGCATAGACATGGAGCGCGACCGGGCCAGCAACCCGCTGTCGGCCTGCATCCGGCTATGCAACATGATGTGGACCATGGTTTACGGCGAAAACGGCCTGATGTCGGCCATCGGGGCGCTCACCGGCGCCGCACAAAGTCCGCGCCATACGGCCGATATTGTCGCGTTCGAGCGGATCGAACGGGTATCCTGAAATTAGGCGCGCGGGAAGCGGAAGCCAGGATCGCTTGCTGTGTGGGCAGGGCTTCCCTTCAGGTGCAGCGGCACGTCGGTTCCGCTACGCTTGAACCGACCTACACGCTCGCTATAGTGCTTGCGAATTAATTGAACCGTCACCGTCGGTTCGCAACAATCGCAGGGTCTGTGGGTACGGCTTTGGCCGTATGTGCCAAGTACTGTCGATTAATTACGAAGCACTACACTAATGCACGCTGCCCATGCTTTCGTCTTGCGGCCGGCCGTTGGCGATTTCGCTGGGAGTCGCATCCCTGACCGACACCACGTTTACCACGAAGGTCACCGTCTGCCCGGCCAGCGGGTGGTTGGCGTCGATGGTCAGCTTGCCGTTCTCGATTTTGGTGACGAGAAACTTCATGTTCTCACCCTTATCGTTTTCGAACTCGACCTCGGCGCCGATACGGCGGAATTCGGGCGGCACGTTGTCGATGTCGTCGGTGAAAGTCAGCTCCGGCTGGGGCATGCCGAATCCTTCCTGCGGGGTCAGCTTCACCTCGACCTTATCGCCCGCGACGCGGCCTTCCAGGGTTTTCTCGATTTTCTCGAACAAGCCGCTGTCGGCGCCGTGGACGTAGCCGACCGGTATGTCGTACTGTTCGAACACATCGCCGCGTTCATTCAGAATCACGTAGGTCACGTGCACCGCCTTGTTCTTGCCGATTTTCTGCTCAGCCATGGATCAATTTCCGATCAAATACCCCAAAGGGCGCAAATTAAAAAAGGCGGCCAGTATACCTCGTGAAGGATGAAGCGCAAAAACCCGCCCCTGCCGTTCGTGCGCCTCACGCTTTAGGCAGCACTTCCAGCGCCACACGCAGTTCGCGGCGAAACTGATCCAGCGGCCATTCCAGCGTAAGGGTGACGGCCTGCATGATTTTCTCGAAGCCGGCCTCGGACTGCGACACGCTGAAATGGGGCCGACTGGTCAGGCGGGCCGGCAAGCTGGAGGTCAGCTTCACCGCGCCGCCCAGCACGTCGTCCTGAAGCAGCAGTTCCTTTACCTGGTCCAGGTCCAGCGGTTGGCCGAAACCGCCCGCCACGTGGCCCTCGAAAACGAACCGCCCGGCCGGCCCGTCGCAGCTCGGCATGGCGAGGTTGATTTCGGTGACGAAAGCGCCGCGCGGCTCGGCGCCAAACCGGTAGCTCACTTCCAGGCCGTTATCCAGCAGACCCACCCGCTTCTCCACCCCGACGCGGGCAAAAACCAGGAGCTGGCCCTGCCCGGCCTCCAGCTGGTAATCGAGCACCGGCTGCGGCACGCTCCCCTCGGGCCGGATGCTGTCGAGGAACAGGCAGCGCGGACGGGTGTCGGTGGCCAGATCCTCGGGCAGAATCTCATGCTTGAAGCTGACTCGGTCATGAGCCGAAGCAATGCCGGCGCATTCCTGCGGGGCGCTTTCTTCGCGCAGATGGATCTTGCGGTGATAGTGCTCGGTCTGCCGCGCGAGGCTGTCGGCAAAATTGTGTTTGAGCGGATAGCTGTCGAACTCGATCACGCCGGCGTTGCCGTCCAGCCGCACCACCGCCTGCGCGGCGGCATTGTGCAGGAACACCTCGTCCCGGCCGTCGAGGTCGCAGTCGAACCGGGCCTGCGCCGGACGCGGCGCGGCCAGGTCGAGCAGCCCTTCCAGCTCGACGATGGCGTGGTACACCGCGCGCCGCAGGTGAGGCAGATACAGCCCGCCGAACAGGCCGTGCCAGTAGGCATCGTTGGCCTGGGCGCGATACAGCGCGTCGAGCATGGCCGGTTTGCGCTTGTTGGCCGGCAGCTGCTCCACGCGGACCGACAAGGACAGCATGCGCTTGTGCATCCAGTTGGATTCGGGGTAGCGGGACAGGAAATTTTTCCACATGCCGCCGCGCAGGAACGCCTTCTCGCGCTCGAACCTTCCCTCGGCCTTGGCCCTGGCGACCAGGTCGGCATAGCCGTTGGCGGCCGGCGCCGGCAGCGTCCACTCGTTCATTTCGCTGTAGGACACGGTGGGCAGGTAGACCACGCCGCGCGTGCTGGCGGCGCCATGGTAATCGCTATAGCGCCGCGGACTGATTTTCGGCGAAGCCAGCACCTTCTCGATGAAGCTCACCAGCCAGCCCTTTTCGTAGACCCATTCGTAGGTCTCCGGCCAAATGCCGAATTTTTCGATGTCGTCGAAATACACCGCGCAGTCGCGCCCTTCGTCGGCCAGCCGCTCCAGGTAAGCCACGGCCTCGTCGGCGGGCGAAAACGGAAAGCGGTAGCGCAGCTCCTCGGAAATCGGGAACAGGTCGAGCCGGCGGCCGTCCTCCTCGGTGGTGTAGAAACCGTCCAGCTCCGCCGCGGTCTTGCCGGTGCAAAAGAAGTGGTAGTCGTCCACCGTGACGTAGCGGATGTGCGCGTCGGCCAGCGCCGGCACCACCGTCGCTTCCCATACCCGTTCGGTCAGCCAGGCGCCTTCCGGCCGTTGCCCCAGCTTCTTTTCCAGCTTGTCGGACAGCCGCGTCACCTGCCCCACCCGGTCGCGGGAGGGAATCACCGCCAGCACCGGCTCGGTTTCGCCGGCGCCGAACAGCTCGACCTGGCCGCGCTTCACCATCTCCTGCAGCAAGGCCATGTCCTCGGGGTAATGCAGCAGCAGCCAGTCCAACAGCCAGCCGGAAAAGTGCACGGCGAACTGGAAATCGGGGAAGCGGTAAAGGGTGTGGATGAACGGGCGGTAGCAGCGCAGATGCGCGTCTTCCAGCACCTCGGAAAAATTGCCGACGGGCTGGTGGGCGTGGACGCCGAGCAACAGGGAAATGGGTTTGGTCATTGTTTTAGTTTTCAGTCGTCAGTGATCAGTTGCCAGTTTTCAGTCATCGGTAGGGTGCGTCGTGCGCGCCATTTGACGCCAATTGGTGCGCACGGCGCACCCTACTGAATCTGCTTTGGTTTTCAGTCATCGGTTGTCAGCTTTCAGTTTTAAATCAAAAAAGGCGGGATTTTACTGAAAACCGACAACTTTCAAGAAGCCCGCCGCATCGCCCCGCCGGCCTCGGGGTTACCGCCGCCGTGGCTGATCGGCTTGCCGAGCTCCTCGGGCACCGGCAGCTTCAGCAGGCTGTAAAGATTCGCCAGGTTTTCACGGTACAGTTTATCGAAACTCTCCACGCTGTGCTGCGGGTTGTAGTCGCCGAACCACCAGAACCAGTCCGAGCCCTCGCAGTCGGCCAGCTGGAGATGCGCATGCTCGATCTCTTCCGCGCTCAGGCGGCCGCTGGCGACCACCAGGTCGAAACTCTGCTTGGCGGCGCAGAGCATATCCCATGCGCGGTTCTTGTCCGGCGAGCCGATCCAGGTGGAAAAAGTGCCATAGACCCAGCTGCCCGCCACCAGGTAGGGCAGCTCCGCCGCGACGGGGTCGGCCCCCGCGATTCCCGCCAGCTCCAGCGGCAATTGCGCCTGCATGCCGTTCTGCCCGACATGGCCGTCGAGGTAATCCTTGAAGGTGGTGGTGCGGATGAAAGGATGGGATTCCAGCGCCTCGTACATCTCGGACAGGAAGTAATAGCCGTTGTAGGGATAGTATTCCCAGGCGTTTTCCCCGTCCAAGATCACGCTCACCACCGGGTTCTCGCCCGCCGGCGTGCAGCGCCAGATCTCCTCCAGGGCATGGATGAAGTTGTCCACCGCGTCCTTGCCGAACCATTTCGCATATTCGAAGCCGATCCGGTCGGACAGCTTGTCGTCGCGGAAGAAGGAAACAATCTCGCGCTCGCCGGTGGCAATCCGGTAGGGCCGGTAAAGGTAATCCATCCGCGCGGGCAGCGTCTTGCTCCCGTCCAGGCCGCGCAGGCTGTTGACCAGCACGGCTTCGCCGCTCGCCATCCAGCGGCAGCCATGTTCGGCGAACACCAGCGCCGCCGCCTGCGACACGCCGCCCTCGGCCGGCCAGATGCCCTGCGGCGCGACGCCGAAACGTGCGCGGTGGCTGTCGATCGCCGAATCGATATGGAACGAGGCGCGCTTGAGCCCGCCCGGATAATAGGCCGCCTCGGGCAGGCTGACGCCGGGCATGCATTCCCGCGCCACCTTGAAGTCGATCAGGAGAGGCACGATGGGATGGCAATGGGGCGTGGTGGAAATCTCGATCTGCCCGTCGTCCGCCAGCTTGCGGTAGCGCGGGATCAACTCCCTGATCAGCCGGCCGATCAGGGCCAGCAAGTCGCGGCGATCGGCGAGGGTAAAGTGCGAACCTTTGGTCATCAGGTTGACCACCAGCTCGTGATTGCGCCGCACCGTTTCGCCGCACCACACCAGGTGATACCACACCAACAGGTCGGACAGGTATTGGCCGGACAGGTAATCCAGCCCCACCGCGCCGAACGGCTCCTGATGGTTGAACAGATCCCACAACCGCCTGTAAGGCGGGTAGGGGTCGATCATCTTGGTATGGTTGGAGCGGAAACAGCTGTCGAAAACCAGCTTGCGCCGGTCCGGCGACAGGTTGTTCAAGTCTTCCTCGGCCAGCAGCTTCAACAGCGGGTCGAGCAACCGGCCTTCCTCGAACTGGCGACTGTAATCCTCCAGCTGGTCGAGCAGAACCGGCACGAAATTGAACACGGCGCGTGCCTTGGAATGACTTTCGAGGTGGTACGCCATGTCGGTGTAATCCTTCATGGCGTGCAGGTATGTCCACGGCAGCATGTATTCGCCGCTGGTCAGGTTGCGATAATCCGGCTGGTGCATATGCCAGCACAGGATCAGGTTAAGTTTTTTGTCGGTCATAAATTTCAGTCCCGAGTTCTGCGTCCCGAGTAAAAACCGCGAAGCGCCAACTACCCGACATGTAGGTCGGGCACCCTGTGCCAGACGGTTCAGGTTGGGCGCGCGATTTGTCGGGCACGGGGTGCCCGACCTACGCCCCAGGACTAGCGTCAGCGCGCGTGATGCAACCTCTGCCCGAGCATGTCCGGCGTGATCAGGGTGATCCCTTTCTTGGTGACGTGGAAGCGCTTGGCATCCTCCACCGGATCGCGCCCCACCACCAGGTCTTCCGGTATCTTGCAGCCCTTGTCCACCACCGCGCGGTGCAGCACCGCGCCGCGCCCGATATCCACGTCGGGCAGGATCACCGAATCGCTGACCTCGGCATAGCTGTGGACGTAGACATTGGAAAACAGCAGTGAACGCTTCACCGACGCGCCGCTGATGATGCAACCGCCGGACACCAGCGAATCCACCGCCGATCCGCGGCGAATCTCGTCGTCGAACACGAATTTGGCCGGCGGCAACTGCGCCTGGTAGGTCCAGATCGGCCAGTTCTCATCGTACAAGTTGAGGTCTGGGGTCACCTTGGTCAGTTCCATGTTGGCTTCCCAGTAGGCATCCACCGTACCGACGTCGCGCCAGTAGGGCGCCTCTCCCGGCTGGGAAATGACGCAGCTGTCGGAGAAGCGGTGGGCGAACACGCGGTAGCGCGACATGATGTAGGGAATGATGTCCTTGCCGAAATCGTGCGACGACGAACCCACGTCGGCATCGCGCAGCAGCTGCTCGTAGAGGAAATCGGCGTTGAAGATGTAGATCCCCATGCTCGCCAGCGCCATGTCCGGATTGCCGGGCGTGGGTTTCGGGTTGTCCGGCTTTTCGTTGAAATCGACCACGCGCTGGTCGCCGTCCACCGACATCACGCCGAATTCCCTGGCGTCGTCCAGCGGCACTTCGAGGCAGGCCACCGTCATGTCCGCGCCCTTGGCGGCGTGGAACGCCAGCATTTCGCCGTAATCCATCTTGTAGACGTGGTCGCCCGCCAGGATCAGGATGTAGGTCGGGTCGTAGCTGCGCAGGATGTCCATGTTCTGGAATACCGCGTCGGCGGTGCCGCGGTACCAGCTTTCCTCGATGCGCTGCTGCGCCGGCATCAGCTCGACGAATTCGTTGAACTCGCCACGCAGGAAGCTCCAGCCGCGATGCAGATGCTGCAGCAGGCTGTGCGCCTTGTACTGGGTGATGACGCCGATGCGGCGGATGCCGGAATTGACGCAATTGGACAACGGAAAATCGACAATGCGGAACTTGCCGGCGAACGGCACCGCCGGCTTGGCGCGCCATTCGGTGAGATTTTTCAGCCGGCTGCCGCGTCCGCCCGCGAGGATCAATGCGACTGTGTTTTTTGTAAGCAGGCTGACGAAACGGGGATATTCTTTCTGCAAAACCAACCTCCATCGATTATTGATTTGAATACCGGAAAAACCCTCGCGGGCGAGGCGCACGCCGGCCGGACACGACACTGTGGCCGAATGAATTCGGCCCTGCCAAGCAAACGGTCAGGGTGAAAACGGCGATTCGCCAAGACCGTTTCCCTCTCCCCTAACCCTCTCCCGCTCGCACCCGCGAGGAGTGTCCCCGCCGGGTTCCCACTGCCGCGCAGCGACCACGGCAAGACGGGAGAGGGGGACGGGGTCTCGCTTCGCGAGTCTCAAGCCAAGCTGGCGTGACAAATTATTATAGCAGGCCAAAAACTCCCGCAACCCCCGACTCTGCCGCTATAATCTATCGGATTCGGCCATGACTATGGAAACATGACGCCATAATGAAAGTCAATGCACAACTGAAGTCCCTGCTCCAGGCACGCCTGCATGACCCATTCGCCTTTCTCGGCGCACACCGGACCGATGACGGCTGGACCGTCCGGGCATTCGCCCCGTTTTCCGACCGGGTCTGGCTGGAAACCCCAAACGGCTGGGCCGATATGGAGCAAACCGGCGGGGAAGACGGGGCCGCGCCGGGCCTGTTCGAATGGCGGGGCAAGGAAGCGCCCCCCGCGGCATACCGGCTGCGCCATCTGCAAAACGGGCAGATGAACGAAAGCCGCGACCCCTATTCCTTTCCCAGCTCGCTCAGCGAACTCGACCTATACCTGTTCGGCGAAGGGCGGCTGTACCAGGCCTACCGCATGCTGGGCGCCCAGCCGACGGAAATTCTCGGCGTCGCCGGCACGCGCTTCGCGGTGTGGGCGCCGAATGCCGAGCGGGTCAGCGTGGTCGGCGATTTCAACCGCTGGGACGGCCGCGTCAATCCGATGCGCGGCGTGGGGAATTCCGGCGTATGGGAAATCTTCATCCCCGGGCTCGCCCCCGGCAGCCTGTATAAATTCGAGATTCTCAGCCGCCACAGCGGCCAGGTGGTAGTGAAAGCCGATCCCTACGCGCAACAATTCGAACTTCGCCCCAGCACCGCGTCGCGGGTGGCGGCGCCAAACGGCCATGCCTGGCGGGACGGCGACTGGCTGGATCGGCGCGGCAAGCTCGACTGGCTGCACGCCCCCTTCAACATCTACGAAATCCACGCCGGATCGTGGCGGCGCCATCCCGACGGGCGCTTCTACAACTGGAGCGAACTGGCGGACAGCCTCATCCCCTACGTTCAGGAAATGGGCTACACCCATATCGAGCTGTTGCCGATTTCCGAGCACCCGCTCGACGAATCCTGGGGCTACCAGACCACCGGCTATTTCGCTCCCACCTCGCGCCACGGCTCGCCGGACGAATTGCGCAACTTCGTCGACGCCTGCCACCAAGCCGGAATCGGCGTCATCCTCGACTGGGTGCCGGCGCATTTCCCGCAGGACGCCTGGGCGCTCGCCCGCTTCGACGGCACCGCCCTCTATGAGCACGAAGACCCGCGCCTGGGGCTGCACATCGACTGGGGCACGCACATCTTCAATTACAGCCGGCACGAGGTCAAAAGCTTCCTCCTGTCCAGCGCCTATTACTGGCTGCACGAGTTTCACATCGACGGCCTCAGGGTCGATGCCGTCGCCTCCATGCTCTACCTCGACTACTCGCGCAAGACCGGCGAATGGCTGCCCAACAAGTTCGGCGGCCGGGAAAACCTCGATGCCGTCGATTTCCTGCGCCAGCTCAACGTCATGGTGCACGAGGAATTCCCCGGCGCGCTGACCTTCGCCGAGGAATCCACCTCCTGGCCGATGGTGTCGCGCCCGGTCTATCTCGGCGGCCTGGGCTTCTCGATGAAGTGGAACATGGGCTGGATGAACGACACCCTGTACTACATGCAGCACGACCCGATCCATCGCCGCTACCACCACAACGAGCTGACCTTCGGCCAGCTCTATGCCTACAGCGAGAATTTCGTGCTGCCGTTCTCCCACGACGAAGTGGTGCATGGCAAGCGCTCGCTGCTGGACAAGATGCCGGGCGACGGCTGGCAGAAATTCGCCAACCTGCGCCTGCTGCTCACCTACCAGATGACCTACCCCGGCAAGAAGCTCAACTTCATGGGCAACGAACTCGCCCAGGGCCGCGAATGGCGCGTCGATGGGGAGCTCGACTGGGCTCTGCTGCAACACGAGTGGCACCAGGGCGCGCATCGCCTGGCGCGCGACATCAACCGCCTTTACCGCGACCTGCCCGCCCTGCACCAGCTCGATTTCGAACGCGAAGGCTTCGACTGGATCGACTGCCACGACGCCGACCAGTCGGTGCTGTCCTACCAGCGCCGCGCCCGCGACGGCGCCTTCGTCGCCGTGGTGTTCAACTTCACGCCGGTGCCGCGCCACGGCTACCGCATCGGCGTGCCTCGCCCCGGCGCCTACCGGGAAATCTTCAACAGCGACTCGGAATATTACGGCGGCGGAAACCTGGGCAACGGCGCAGGCCTGTTCGCCGAGGAAACGCCCTGGATGGGGCATCCCTGGTCCGTGGCGATCACCGTGCCGCCGCTGGCGGGGATTTTGCTCGCTTTGGCTGAATGAACTATATACTGACTCAGCACGCACGCGACGTCCTGCAGGAACGTGAAATAGCGCTTGAGTGGCTGGAGCGCGTGCTGCTTACTCCCGAGCGAATCGAGCCGGATCGCGCGGACGGATCGCTGGAACACCGCTTGGGCAGAATCCCGGAATTCGGCAATCGCGTATTGCGTGTGGTAGTGGCCACCGCGGAACCGTTTCGCATCGTCACCGTCTATTTCGATAGAACCATGAAAGGAATGCCATGAAACTGAAAGTGGATGAAAAGGCGGATGCCCTCTACCTGCGTCTGGACGATTCTAAAATCATCGAATCCGAAGAAGTCTCTCCCGGCGTGATTCTGGATTTCAACGACAAAAATCAGGTTGTCGGAGTGGAAATTCTGCACCTGTCCGCCCGCGGCCAACAAATGAACGTGCGCGAGTTACTGTTCCAGGCGGCTTGACCCCAGAATGATGGGCACGTCGCCCGTTTGACGCCACCTCATATTTTGGAATCCCCATGTCCGACCTCACCCGCTCACAGCCCTGGCAAGCCCTGAAAGCGCACCAGGAAACCCTCTCATCCACTCACCTGCGCGACCTGTTCGCCGCCGACCCCAAGCGCTTCGACGCATTCTCGCTGGAAGCCTGCGGCCTCTTGCTCGACTACTCGAAAAACCGCATCACGGCGGAAACGCTCGCCTTGCTGACCGGCCTGGCGCGCCACGCCGGGATCGAGGGCTGGCGCGACAAAATGTTCGCCGGCGACAAGATCAACTTCACCGAGGGCCGCGCGGTGCTGCACACGGCGCTGAGAAACCGCTCCGGCCGCCCGGTCATGGCCGACGGCGCGGATGTAATGCCGGAAGTGCGGCGCGTGCTCGGCAAGATGCGCGAGTTCTCCGAACGGGTGCGCTCCGGCGAATGGAAAGGCCACACCGGCAAGCCGATCACCGATGTCGTCAACATCGGCATCGGCGGCTCCGACCTCGGCCCGGCGATGGCCTGCCTGGCCTTGGCACCCTATGCCCAGCCCGGCCTCCACGCCCATTTCGTGTCCAACGTGGACGGCACGCAGATGGCCGAAACGCTGAAGCGGCTCGACCCGGCCACCACCCTGTTCATCGTCGCCTCGAAGACCTTCACCACCCAGGAAACCATGACCAACGCCGCCACTGCGCGGGCCTGGCTGCTCGCCCAGGCGCCCGACGAAACGGCGGTGTCCAGGCACTTCGTCGCGGTTTCCACCAACGCCAAGGCGGTCGCGCAATTCGGCATCGACACCGAACACATGTTCGAATTCTGGGACTGGGTGGGCGGGCGCTATTCGCTGTGGTCGGCCATCGGTCTGCCGATCGCGGTCTACGTCGGCATGGACAACTTCGAGGCGCTGCTCGCCGGCGCCTTCGAGATGGACGAGCATTTCCGCAGTGCCCCGCTCGAAGCCAACATGCCGGCGATCCTGGCCCTGCTCGGCGTGTGGTACGCCAATTTCTGGAACGCCCACAGCCACGCGGTGCTGCCCTACGATCAATCGCTGGCGCGCTTCCCCGCCTATTTGCAGCAGCTCGACATGGAAAGCAACGGCAAGCGCGTGGACAGGAACGGCGAACCCGTGGACTACACCACCGGCCCGGTGATCTGGGGCGAACCCGGCACCAACGGCCAGCACGCCTTCTACCAGCTGATCCACCAGGGCACCCGGCTGGTGCCGGCGGACTTCATCGCGCCCATCGAAAGCCAGCATCCGCTCGGCGAGCACCACGCCATCCTGCTGTCCAATTTCTTCGCCCAGACCGAAGCCCTGATGAAAGGCAAGACCGGCGCGGAAGCGCGCAGCGAGCTGGAAACGGCGGGCATGCAAGGCGCCGCGCTGGAACAGCTGCTGCCGCACAAGGTATTCCCCGGCAACAGCCCGACCAACTCGATCCTGTTCCAGAAGCTCGACCCGAAAACCCTGGGCGCGCTGATCGCACTCTACGAGCACAAGGTGTTCGTGCAGGGGATGATCTGGAACCTCAACTCCTTCGACCAGTGGGGCGTGGAACTGGGCAAGCAGCTGGCGCAGAAAATCCTGCCGGAGCTGGGCGGCGACACATCCGTCGCATCGCACGACTCGTCCACCAACGGGCTGATCAACTATTTCAAGCGACGGTAGCTCGGGCACCACGTGCCCGACAAATCGAATATCCAACCCAAGCGTCGGGCACGGGGGTGCCCGACCTACATTTCTCTCAGCGCATATGAGTTCATCACAAACCGACGCCGAGCAGGCACAGCTCGACGAACTGCTCGCGAACGGCATCAAGATTCCGGCTCAGCCGGTCGTTCTGGACGAACTGGAAAAACTGATCGGCAAGCCGAAGGCCAATATCGGCCATATCGCCGCCCTGGTGGCCAAGGATGCCGGCTTGGCGGCCATCGTCTTCAAAATGATCAGCTCGCCGGTTTACGGCCTGCGCAAACCGGCGGAATCGCTGGAAAAGGCGATCTCGGTGATCGGGCTGAAGCAGATGGCCAACATCATCAAGTGCGCCGCCTTGCGCACCACCCTCGGCGGCAAGGAACAGTATTACGAATGGTTCTGGGAGCGCTCCGCCGAAATCGCGCAGCTCGCTTCCATCGTCGCCTGGAAACAACGCTCGGTCTGCAACATCTTCCCGGATCAGGCCTACATGGCCGGGTTGTTTCTCGAATGCGGCGTGCCCATCCTGATGAACCGCTTTCCCGAATATTGCAAGGCGTTCCGCCTGTCCGACAAGAATTGGCCGGATCTCGCCGAAGAAGACCGCCGCTTCAACACCAACCATTGCGTGGCCGGCTACCTGCTCGCCCGGCACTGGCATCTTCCCGATTTCATCTGCCAGGCGGTGCGCTTTCACCACGACATCCTGCACACCGAGCACAAAGCCACCACCATGGTGGCGATCCTGCAAATGGCCATCCATATCCACAACGTGTACCGGCAATATCCCGAGCCGAACTGGGATAGCCTGCGTCCGCGGGTGCTCGATGAACTCGGTATCGGCGAAGAGGGCCTGAAGGAATTCGAGGAAGACGTCGTCGACAGCCGGTAGCTCGGGCACCCCGTACCCGACAAATTCCATCCAACCAAACCGTCGGGTACGGGGGGCACGGGGGGTCCGACCTACTCTTCCAGCACGATTCCTTCGGCCAGCACGTCCACACCATGGCGCGGCGTGATGGCGCGGGCCGGGATGTTGGCGCCGGCGCGCCAGTTCATTACGGCTTCCCGTTTGTTTTCCCCTTCCACCAGGAACATCACCTGCTTCGCCCGGCTCAGGCGCCAGGCGCTCAAACTGACGCGCTCCGGCGGCGGCTTGGGGGCTTCGAACACGGGCAGCGCCGCGGGCGAGCTGTCTTTCCGGCCCCAGTCATGGCCCCGGAACAGGCTGGCGGTATGGCCGTCCTCGCCCAGGCCGAGCAATACCAGGTCGAACTGGGCGACCTGGCGCAGGGTATCGACGTAGGCCGCGGCGGCCGCTTTCGCACCTCTTTCCGCCGGGATCGTGTGGATTTGCCGCCGCGGGATCGGTACGTGAGCCAGCCAGGCCCGCTCCGCCATGAAGCTGTTGCGCTCGGGGTCGTCGGCGGGGACGCAGCGCTCGTCGCTGAAGTAGACGTGCCAGGCGTTCCAGTGGGTCGTCAGACCGCGCAGCTGCTCGTACAGCGGGCGCGGCGTGCCGCCGCCGGACAGCACGATGCGGAAGGCTTCGGAGCGCGCGATCGCCTGCTCGGCGGCGCGCGCGATCATGGCCGCCGCTTCCGCCTGCAAGGCCTGGACGGAAGGAAAAAGAAACCAGCGGCAAAGTTGCGGGTTGGTCATGGACTTCCAGCTTTCTAACTGACGGTCTTGGCTAAACGCCATGACCGTCGCCCTCACCCCCAGCCCTCTCCCGCATCGGGAGAGGGGGACGAGGTACGCTTCGCGTGCTTTTGTTTATAGCTCGTTACGCCACTCCTGGTCTTCGCTGTCGAACAGGCGGTTGGCCTCGTGCAGCCCCCAGCTTCCCGCCGGATAGGTGTGGATGAAATCGCGTTCCTGCTCCCAGTACTTGAGGATCGGGTCCACCACCCGCCACGACCATTCCACCTCGTCGAAGCGGATGAACAGCGAGCGGTCGCCCTCGATGATGTCCAGCAGCAGGGTTTCGTAGGCGTCGAGCGGGCGCTCGTCCCCCCTGCGGTAGCAGGCGTTGAGCTGGATGACGCGGGTGTTCATCAGCAGTCCGGGCTGCTTGACGTGGATTTCCATGTGCATGCTTTCGGACGGCTGGATCGAAAGCAGCACCCAGTTGGGCTCAATGGTTTCGAGCGGCGTTTCGCGAAAAAGTTGCTGCGGCGGATGGCGGAAGCGGATGGCGATGAGCGACATCTGTTTCGGCATGCGCTTGCCGGTGCGGAGGTAGAACGGCACGCCGCGCCAGCGCCAGTTGTCGATGTAGAACTTGGCGGCGACGAAGGTTTCGGTGACGGAATGCCGCCCCACCTCCGGCTCGTCCTGGTAACCCGGCACCACCTCGCCGCCCACGCTGCCGACGCCGTACTGGGCGCGAAAGGCATGGGCGTGCACCGCGTTGCGCGGGATCGGCCGGATCGAGCGCAGCACCTTGACCTTCTCGTCGCGCAGCGCGTCCGCCTCCAGCGCCGGCGGCGGCTCCATCGCCACCACCGTAAGCAGCTGCATCAGATGGCTTTGCAGCATGTCGCGCAGCGCGCCGGCCTTGTCGTAATAGTCGCCCCGGCCTTCGATGCCGAGATCCTCCGCCACGGTGATCTGCACGTGGTCGATGAAATTGCGGTTCCACAGCGGCTCGATCAGGGTATTGGCGAGGCGGAACACCAGCAGGTTCTGCACCGTCTCCTTGCCCAGGTAGTGGTCGATGCGGAAAATCTGCTCCTCGTCGAAATAGCGGTGCAGCAGTTCGTTCAGCAGGCGCGCGCTTTCGATATCCTGGCCGAACGGCTTTTCCACCACGATGCGGTGCATGCCGCGCGGCTTGTTCAGGCCGGCCACGTCGAGGTTCTTGATCACCGCGCCGTATTCGGCCGGCTGGATCGCCAGGTAGAAAGCGATGTTGGTGCACACGCCAGGCTTCGGCTTGCCCAGTTCCTCCGCCAGTTTCCGGTACGATTCCGCATCGTGCAGTTCGCCGCGCAGATAGGTAAAACGGCTGGAAAAACGGGCAAACACCGCTTGGTCGAATTGCTCCGCCAGGCCATCGCCGAGCACGGTCCGCATGTGCGCGAGCCACGCCTCCTGCCCCCAGTCGCGTCGGGCGAAAGCGATGAAGCTGAGGTTGTCCGGCAGCCGGTTTGCCGCTTCGAGACGATACATCGCCGGCAGCAGCTTGATCGAGGCGAGGTTGCCGGTGGCGCCGAAGATGACGAAATTGCACGGGTAATTCAGCGGGTAGTCGTTCACGGCTTCGCCCCATGCAGCGCATGACCGCCAAAACCCTTGCGCATCATCGCCAGCAGTTTCGCCGGATAGTCGTTCGCCCCCTGCGACGCGAAGCGCATCATCAGCGCGAGGCTCATCACCGGCGCGGGCAGACCCTGCTCGATGGCTTCCAGCGCGGTCCAGCGCCCTTCGCCGGAATCCGCCACATAGGGTTCGATGCCGCCGAGCTGCTGGTCGTTCTTGAGGAATTCGGCGGTCAAATCGAGCAGCCAGGAGCGCACCACGCTGCCGTGGCGCCAGCTTTCGGCCACCGCGGCCAGGTCGAGGGCGAATTCCTCCTTGCCCTTGAGCAGCGCCATCCCCTCGGCGAACGCCTGCATCATGCCGTACTCGATGCCGTTGTGGACCATCTTGACGAAATGGCCGGAGCCGGCCGGCCCGCAATGCAGCCAGCCTTTGTCCGGCGCCGGAGCCAGCACTTTCAGGAAAGGCTCGACGTGGGCCACCGCCTCCCTGTCGCCGCCCACCATCAGGGCGTAGCCGTTCTCCAGCCCCCACACCCCGCCCGACACGCCGGCATCGACGAAATGGATGCCCTGCCCGGCGAGCAGGCCGGCATGGCGCATCGAATCGCGGTAGAACGCGTTGGCGCCGTCCACCACCACGTCGCCGATTTCCAGCAACGCCGCCAGATGCACCAGCACCTGTTCGGACGGTTCGCCCGCCGGCAGCATCGTCCACACCACCCGCGGCGGTTCGAGCTGCTCGACCAGTTCCTCCAGGGTGGCGCAGGCGGTGAGGCCGGTTTCCCGCGCCAGCTCCGCGGCCACCTCGAAATTGCGGTTCCAGGCCGCCACCGCGGCGCCGCCGCGAACCAGCCGCCGCGCCATGTTGGCGCCCATCCGGCCGAGGCCGATCATGCCGACGTTCATGCTTTTGTGACTCCCGTTTTTCACTTTTTTAAGTATAGGCCATCGCCTGGCGCGAAAATCCGCCGGACGCGCTTCTGCTATAATCGGCGGCATTTGTCAGCTTAGTTAGAACTTTCACTCATGGCCGCACGAAAAACTCGAAACCCGCGGGTGCTGTTCGTTACCCCGGAAATCTATCCCCTGATCAAGACCGGCGGGCTGGCCGACGTCGGCGGCGCCCTCCCGGCCGCGCTGCGCGAATTGGGCGTGGATATCAAGGTGCTGGTGCCGGGCTACCCGAAAGTGCTGGCCGGCGCCAAAAATATCCGGCAGCGCTGCGTGTTCCACGACCTGCCGGAGGCCAAGGTGGTCCGGCTGCTGTCGGCCTCGCTGCCGGGCAGCGGCGTGCCGCTCCTGATCGTCGATTGCCCGCCGCTCTACCAGCGCGGCGGCGGCCCCTACCAGGATCCGTCCGGCGCCGACTGGCCCGACAACGCCCGCCGATTCGCCCTGCTCTCCCGGATCGGCGCGCTGCTCGGCGGCGAAGCCTCGCCGCTCACCTTCCGCCCCGACATCGTCCACTGCAACGACTGGCAAAGCGCCCTGGCGCCCGCCTTCCTGCGCTTCATGCCGGGAAAAAAAGCGGCGACGGTGATGACCATCCACAACCTCGCCTTCCAGGGCATTTTCCCGCCGCAGGTGTTCGACCAGACCGGCCTGCCGCCGGAAAGCTTCAACATGGAGGGCGCCGAATACTACGGCAATTTCTCCTTCCTCAAGGCCGGGCTCTACTATGCCGACCACATTACCACGGTAAGCCCCACCTATGCGCGGGAAATCCAGGATGAACCGCTCGGCTTCGGCATGCAGGGGCTGCTGGCGCAGCGCAGCGCCCGCCTCACCGGCATCGTCAACGGCATCGACGCGAACGACTGGAACCCGGCCGCCGACCCGCATCTCGCCCGGAACTACGCCGCCGCCGACCTCGCCGGCAAGGCCGCCGACAAGCGCGCCCTGCAGGAAAGGCTGGGGCTCGCGCCCGACCCGGACATCCCGCTGCTCGGCATCATCAGCCGCATCACCCACCAGAAAGGCCAGGACCTGCTGCTAGAAATCGCGCCGCGCCTGCTCGACAAGCCGGTGCAAATCGCCCTCCTGGGCACCGGCGAGGCGGAACTGGAAAACGGCTTCCGCCGGCTCATCCAGGCCTATCCCGGCAAGGTCGGCGCGCTGATCGGCTTCGACGAAGGCCTGTCGCACCTGATGGAAGCGGGCGCGGACCTGTTCCTGATGCCGTCGCGCTTCGAGCCCTGCGGCCTCAACCAGATGTACAGCCAGCGCTATGGCACCCCGCCCGTGGTGCACGCCACCGGCGGCCTGGCCGACACGGTGGTGGACGCCAACCCGGCCACCCTCGCCGACGCCAGCGCCAGCGGCTTCGTCTTCGCGCCGCCGACGGCGGAAGCCTTTTATGCCTGCATCGGCCGGGCGCTCGACGCCTACCACGACAAGGATATCTGGAACCGGATCCAGCGCAACGGCATGACGCGCGATTTCAGCTGGCAAAAAAGCGCCGAGGATTACCTGGCGCTGTATAAGAGCCTATTTCAATAGCCCGTAGGATGCGGTGAACCTGCGAACCGCATCGATCGCGAACCCTGCGGTTCCTTCGCCACCGCATCCTGTGGCGCTCAAGGCGAAACCGCCCCGCTTCACAGC
Source organism: Sulfuricella sp. (assembly GCA_023266195.1). Taxonomy (GTDB): domain Bacteria; phylum Pseudomonadota; class Gammaproteobacteria; order Burkholderiales; family Sulfuricellaceae; genus Sulfuricella. The sequence goes on along the minus strand of JAHFRP010000010.1, from coordinate 13,736 downwards.
CAGACCATCAACCCCATTTCCAGCGGATGGGTCAGCAGTTCCTGCCAGGGATAGACGCGAATTTTGTAGTCCAGCCGGCCGCACAGGTCGGGGGCGAGGTCGAGGGTGAACAGGTGTTCGCCGGTATCCTTCATGACGTCCTGGAACAGGAAGCTGAAGTGCAGGTAATCCTTCTGGTCCTTGCGGGTGGGGCGGCGCAGCAGGAGTTCGACCACCACGTCTTCCGGCGACATGCCGTTCAGTTTCAGGGCGACTTCGAAGCGCACGCTGTCGCCGAACTGGATATGCTTTTTCGGCACGTCCAGCCGGCGTATCTCGATGCCCTGCCACGCCGCGCTCACCCTGATTTTCCAGGCCGACAGCTGTTTCGCGATGGCGTAGCCGTTCTGGGCGTAGAGTTCGCCCTGGCGGCATGCTTGCAGGTAAAAACGCGAGCCGTATTCGCCCACCATCCGGTTGGAGTTGAAACGCGGCAGCAGGCTGGCGATGGAGCGCTTGGAGCGCCTGACCCATTCCGCCGAGTAGCCCATTTTGCCACGGTCGTAGAACTGAGGCACAACGCGGTCCTGCAGGATTTCGTAGAGCGTCTGGCTGTCTTCCTTGTTGCGGCGGTAATCGTCGAGGTAGGCCGGTGCCGGCTTGACCGCCCAGCCGTTGGTGCCGTCGTAGCCTTCCCCCCACCAGCCGTCGAGGACGGAGAGGTTGATCACGCCGTTGATCCCCGCCTTCATGCCGGAAGTGCCGCTGGCTTCGAGCGGGTACACCGGGTTGTTGAGCCACACGTCCACGCCCGCCACCAGGCGGCGCGCCAGGCCCATGTCGTAGCCTTCCACCAGGAGGATGTTGCCCTCGAATTCGGGCAGGTGGGAAATATGCTGGATCTGCCGGATCAGGTCCTGGCCGGGGCGGTCGGCGGGATGCGCCTTGCCGGCGAAGATGAACAGCACCGGGCGGTCGGCTTCGGAAATGATCTGGCGCAGCCAGTCGAGGTCTTCGAAGATCAGCGCGGCGCGCTTGTAGGTGGCGAAGCGGCGCGCGAAGCCGATGGTGAGAACGTTCGGGTTGTAGGGATCGACGTGCTTGAGCAGCCGGTCGAGATGGGCCTCCGAGCCGTGGTTGCGGAAATGCTGGCTGCTGGTGCGGAAGCGCACCAGCTGGAGCATCTGCGACTTGAGCGACTGGCGCACACTCCAGAACAGGTGGTCGGGAATTTCATCGATGCGCGACCAGTAGTTGAGGTCGGTGAGGCGGTGGCGCCACTCGTAGCCGAACACGTTGTCGAACATGTCGATCCATTCCTGCGCCAGGAAAGTCGGCACGTGCACGCCGTTGGTGACGTAGCTCATCGGGTTTTCCTCGGGCGCCACCTGCGGCCACTGGCTGGCGCAGATGCGCGAGGACACTTCGCCGTGGATGCGGCTGACGCCGTTGTGAAAGCGCGAGCCGCGCAACGCGAGGGCGGTCATGTTGAAATCCGGCCCGTCGGGCGTGCGGCCCAGCGCCAAGAACGACTCGCAGCTGATTTTCAGCTCCTGGCACAGGGGCTGGAAATAATCGCAGATCATGCTCTCGGCGAAATGGTCGTGCCCCGCCGGCACCGGCGTGTGGGTGGTGAACACGGTGTTGCTGGCGGCCGCCTCCAGCGCGCCGGCGAAATTCAGCCCATCGGCGACCATGTAGCGGGCGCGTTCCAGCACCAGGAACGCGGCGTGGCCTTCGTTGATGTGCCACGCCGTGGGCTTCAGACCCAGCGCCATCAGGGCGCGCACGCCGCCGATGCCGAGGATGATCTCCTGCATGATGCGCAGGTTGCTGTCGCCGCCGTAGAGCTGGTGGGCGATGTCGCGGTCGGTCGGCGTGTTTTCCTCCAGGTCGGTATCGAGCAGGTACAGGGTGACGTGGCCGATGCGGGCCTGCCACACCTTGACCGCCACCATCCGCCCCGGCAGCTCGACGGAAATCTGCACCTCGACGCCGTCCTCGCCCAGCGCCGGGACGATCGGCAGATCCTCGAAATCCGAATCGCTGTAGGTGGCGATCTGGTTGCCTTCGCCGTCGATGATCTGGGAAAAGTAGCCCTGGCGGTAAAGCAGGCCGACCGCGACGAACGGCAGGCGCAGGTCGCTCGCCGATTTGCAGTGGTCGCCGGCGAGAATGCCGAGGCCGCCGGAATAGATCGGAAAGCTTTCATGAAAACCGAATTCGGCGCAGAAGTAGGCGATCAGCTCGCCCTCCTTGAACTGCTCGTGGCCGCTGCCGCGGCGCAGCGGCTCGTTATGGTAGGTGTCGTAGGCCGACAGCACGCGATTGACGGTGGCCAGAAAGACCTGGTCTTCCGCCGCCTCCGCCAGCCGCTTTTCGTCCACCCGGCGCAGGAACACCTTGGGGTTGTGGCCAACCGCGTCCCACAAACCGGGATGCAGGCGCGCAAACAAGGTCCGCGTCGGCTTGTCCCAGCCGTACCAGAGGTTGTTGGCCAGCTCCTCCAGGCGCATCAGCTTGCGCGGGATTTTCGGGTTGACCTCGAGTACGAAATTAGTGCCTTGCTTCATGCCGCTCCCTTTAATCTTGCATTTTTTGTTGCTGTTTTTCTATATGAACCTCGGGAAAGCCGTCGGTCGCAGAGCCCGTGAATGCCGCGACCTGAATTGCATTTCAGCGGCCATCATTCCCGAAGCAGGTTCGCCCTATAGTATTTTAGTTCATTGATGGATTCGTACACGTCAGCCAGCGCGGTGTGGTTGTTATCCTTCTTGAATCCGCCGTAGACCTGCGGTTTCCAGCGCTTGGCGAGTTCCTTGAGGGTGCTCACGTCGAGATTGCGGTAGTGGAAATAATCTTCCAGGGCCGGCATGTAATTCGCCATGAAGCGCCGGTCCTGGCAGATCGAATTGCCGCACATCGGCGATTTCTTCGCCGGGACGTGCTGCATGAGGAAGGCGAGGAGTTGCGCCTCGACATCGGCATCGCCCAGGGTCGAGGCCCGGACCTTGTCGATCAGGCCGGATTTGCCGTGCGTCGCCTTGTTCCAGGCATCCATGGCATCGAGCACCGCGTCGGGCTGGTGCACCACCAGCACCGGCGCTTCGGCGACGGTATTCAGGTCGGAATCGGTGACCACCACGGCGATCTCGATAATGCGGTCCCGCTCGGGAACCAGGCCGGACATCTCCATGTCGAGCCAGATGAGGCGAGTGCTGTCTTGTGCCATAATGAGAACCTGTCATTCAAAAGCGAATCATTCTAGCCGTAAACCACCCCCGACTCCATGACATTCACGCTGATCTTCCTTGCCGCGCTCGCCCTTTCCGCCGCCACGCGCTGCTGGCTCGCGCTGCGCCATATCCGCCACATCCGGGCGCACCGGGACAGCGTGCCGGCAGAGTTTGCCGACCGCGTCAGCCTGGAATCGCACCGCAAGGCGGCGGATTACAGCATCGCCAAGACCCGCCTCGGCCATCTCGGCATCCTGGTGGAAACCGCCCTGCTGCTCGCCTTTACCCTGGGCGGCGGGATCGAGGCGCTGAGCGGATGGTGGGTCGGCCTGCTCGGGCGCGGGCTGTGGCAGGGCGCGGCGCTGATCCTCAGCGTATTCGCGCTGTCCGCCGTGATGGAGCTGCCGCTGGGCTACTACCGGGCGTTCGGTATTGACGCACGATTTGGTTTCAACAAGATGACGGTGGCGCTGTTTTTCACCGACCTGGCCAAGCAGGTGCTGCTCGGGCTGGCGGTCGGCATCCCGCTCCTGCTCGGCATACTGTGGCTGATGGGGCGGATGGGCGCCCACTGGTGGCTCTACGTCTGGCTCGCCTGGATGGCGTTCAACCTGCTGGTGCTGGCGATCTACCCGACCTTCATCGCGCCGCTGTTCAACAAATTCACGCCGCTGGCGGACGCCACGCTGAAAGGGCAGATCGAACAGCTGCTGCAGAAATGCGGCTTCCGGGCGGAAGGCTTTTACGTGATGGACGGCTCCAGGCGCAGCACCCACGGCAACGCTTATTTCACCGGTTTCGGCAAATCGCGCCGCATCGTGTTTTTCGACACCCTGCTGGAACGGCTCGACCACGACGAGATCGTCGCGGTGCTGGCCCACGAGCTGGGCCATTTCAAGCGCCGCCACATCGTCAAGCGCATCGCCCTGATGGCCGCGATGAGCCTGGCCGGACTCGGCCTGCTCGGCTGGCTGATGGACCAGACATGGTTCTACCACGGCCTCGGCGTCGCCACGCCCGGCACCGCCGCCGGCCTGCTGCTGTTCCTGCTGGCGATGCCGGTGTTCACCTTCCTGTTGCAGCCCCTGATGAGCTTCTACTCGCGCCGCCACGAGTTCGAGGCCGACCGCTATGCCGCCGACCACGCCAGCGCGTCGGACCTGGTGCGCGCGCTGGTCAAGCTCTACAACGACAACGCCGCCACGCTCACGCCCGACCCGCTCCACTCGGCTTTCTACGACTCCCACCCGCCGGCGGCGATCCGCATCGCGCACCTGCTGAGCGCCGGCCAGGCGGCACGGCATGCGTAGGCCGTGTGTAGGTCGGTTCAAGCGCAGCGGAACCGACGATTTCCGGTGAGATACGTCGGTTCCGCTGCGCTTGAACCGACCTACCGATACATGCCTCAAACGATGCGAGAATGCTACACTAAGAGCTAAAACCCCAAGGAGAGACGAATGCGCCTGCTAACCCTGTTGTTGGCCCTGTTGGCTACGGCGCCCGCTCTCGCCAATCCGTTTCCCGCGGGCGACCCCAAGATCGGCAAGACGCTGCACGACAAATCCTGCGTCAGCTGCCACGCCTCCATGGTCGGCGGCGACGGTTCGGCGCTTTACTCCCGCCTCGAACGCAAGGTAAAAACGCCGCAGCAGCTCCTGGCCCGCATCCGCACCTGCAACGCCAACGCCGGCGCGAACTGGTTTCCCGAAGAGGAAATCCACGTGGCGGCCTACCTGAACCAGCAGTATTACCATTTCAAGTGAGGAGATAGCCATGGCCGATGAAATCGCCTGCAATCTGTCCACCAAAAGCTGCAAGCCCTGCGAAGGCGGCGTGCCTCCCCTGTCCGCCGATGAAGTCGAACGGCTGCTCGCCCAGCTCAGCGACTGGGAATGCGCCGACGGAAAAATCGCCAAGACCTACCGCTTCAAGGATTACTATCAGACCATGGCCTTCGTCAACGCCACCGCCTGGGTGTCCCATCACGAAGACCACCACCCCGACCTGGAAGTGGGCTACAACCAGTGCCGCGTGCGCTACCACACCCACGCCATCGACGGACTGTCCGAAAACGACTTCATCTGTGCGGCGAAGATCGATGCGCTGTTGAATGGCTGAAGCGCTCTCCGGCCAGGTGGTCGCCGCTTTCGGCAGGCACTACGATGTGGAAACCGCGGACGGCGGCATCGTTTCCTGCGTCACCCGCGGCAAAAAGACCGGCGTCGCTTGCGGCGACCGCCTCCGCTTCGCGCCGACCGGGCCGAACCAGGGCGTGATCGAGGCCATCGATCCGCGCGCCTCGCTGCTGTTCCGCTCCGACCAGTTCCGCGAAAAAATCATCGCCGCCAACGCCACCCAGCTCATCGTCGTGGTGGCGGCGGAACCGGCGTTCTACGACGACCTGGTCAGCCGCTGCCTGCTGGCGGCGGAAGCGGCCTCGCTCAAGGTGCTGATCGTGCTCAACAAGTGCGACCTGGAACAGGCAGCCGCCACGGCCCGGGCGAAACTGGCGCACTACCGCGACCTGGGCTACCCGCTGCTGACCCTGTCCGCGAAGCGGGACATCGCCCCGCTGCGCCCTTATCTCCAGGGCGAAACCAGCGTGTTGGTGGGGCAGTCCGGCATGGGCAAATCGAGCATCATCAACGCCCTGCTGCCCGAGGCGCAAGCGCATACGCGCGAGATTTCCCAGGCGCTGAATTCCGGCAAGCACACCACGACCCATGCGCGCCTCTACCACCTCGACGCGGACAGCCACATCATCGATTCGCCCGGCCTGCAGGAATTCGGCCTGGCCCACCTGAACGAGCAGGGCATCGCCCACGCCTTCGTCGAATTCCGGCCCTATCTCGGCCACTGCCGCTTCAGCAACTGCCGGCACCGGGTCGAACCCGGCTGCGCCGTGCTGGAAGCCGCCGCCGCGGGAAAAATCGGCCGACAGCGGCTGGAAACCTATCGCAAGCTGGTCAGATGAGCGCATCGCCGACCTGCCCCTGCGGCCGCCTCCGCGCCTATGCGGACTGCTGCGGGCGCCACGTCGGCGGCGAAACGCCGGCGCCCGACGCCGAATCGTTGATGCGTTCGCGCTACACCGCCTACACGCTGGGCGACGAGCCCTATCTGCTCGCCACCTGGCACCCCTCGACCCGGCCCGGCGCGCTACAACTCGATGCCGAACCGCAACCGAAATGGCTTGGCCTGCAAGTCAAGACCCACCGGCAGATCGACGAAAGCCACGCCGAAGTGGAGTTCGTGGCGCGCTGCAAGATCGGTGGGCGCGCCCATCGGCTGCACGAAACCAGCCGCTTCGTGCGGGAGGACGGAAGGTGGTATTACCTGGATGGGGATTTGAGGTAAGGAGGGTAACTCAAACTGCAAAAACACGGCCGAAATCAACGCATACGACGTGGCGCAGCATGTCCGCGGGTAAGAATGAACGCGCCCGCAACCGCCGCCCTACCTGCCGCTTTTTTCCGCCACAGCAGCCAGCATCGCCAGCATGCCACGCACCGCCAGCACGACCATCAGGCTGAGCAGGAAGCCGCCCAGCACGTCGGCCGGGAAATGCACGCCCAGGCTGACGCGCGACAAGCCGACCCAGAACGCGAAGAGCACACCCGAAATGCGCCACCAGCGGCCGAGCGGCCAGAACGAGGCGCACACCAGCATGGCGAAGGCGGAATGACCGCTGGGGAGGCTGTGGCGAAGCTTGAGTTCGCCGACGACATGCACGCTGGCCTCGCCCAGCGCCAGCGGCGGGCGCGGAAAATCCAGCACCGGCTTGAGCCAGCCGAGCACCGCGCCGTCCAGCCAGTAGCCGAGAACGAACACGGACGCCACCCCGAGCCAGATGCGGGCGGTCTGTTCGCCCCGCTGCGGCTGCCGCGCGGAGGCGCGCGGCACCGCCCAGGTCGCCGCCAGCATCAGCAGGCACAGAATCGGCACGAAGCTGGTGTGCTCGCCGGCGGCGGTGCCGAGCAGCATGAACTGGTCGATCCAGCCGGCGCGCACGTCGTTGACGAGGTGGAACAGCCAGACGTTGGCGCCGCCCCAGTCGTAGAAGATTTCTTTCATTATTTTTCCTGGCCGTTAGCGGGTAGCGGGTGGCTTGTAGCTGGTAGCCGGGCGCGCAAAGCGCGCTGTTTTTGCTACAAGCTACAAGCTACAAGCTAACAGCTACACGCTAAACAACGCCATCGCCCACAGCGCGCAGCCGCCCGCCGCCGCGATGCCGGCGCCGGCGAACAGCCATTTCTTGCGCGTCAGCACGGTCATGGAAGCGAGCGCGATGGCGATCTGGATCAGGGTCATGGCCTGCGCCAGGCGGTGATGCGGATGCATCATGTGCTCACTTTTCTCGTTGGCCTCCTCGGACTTCTTTTCGAAGTCCTCCGCCTGCTTCTTGATTTCCTCTTTTTCCTGCTTGTATTTCTCGATCTGCTTCTTGTAGAACTCCTGCTTGTCCGCCGGCGCGATGTTGGCGGCGAGTTCCATCAGGTGGCCCTTGGTGCTCTTGGCCTGGTAGAAATTCCATTGGTCGGAGGCGTGGGATTTCTGCAGCACCGCCTCGTTCTTGTACATCATCGCCTCGTTCTGCGTCGAACCGCCCTGGTAGCTGACGACCGCGCCGACGGTGGAAAGGATGGCGGTGAAGATAGCGACCGACTGCGCCAGTCCCGGCCCATGCTGGGCCTGATGCTCGACTTCATGGTCGTGCGCGCCGTGTACGTGAAAACCGTGACCTGACATGGAATATCCTCTAAATTAAATCAATATCGAGCGGGTTCAGACCCTTGTAATCAGCCAATAAAACAAGGATATCCCCCCCTTTGAAAAAGGGGGCTAGGGGGGATTTAAAGAACCGATCAATAGCCACCACCGTTAAATCCCCCTCAATCCCCCTTTTTATCCCCCTTTTTCAAAGGGGGAGGCGGTCAGCCCTGCCTCATTCGTGCGATTCACTGCAACTGACCACTAACTCCGATGTTTGCGGACAGGCTTGGCCTTGCGCTTATGTTTGACGTGTTTGACGGCTTTCTTGGCCTTTACCGTTTTCTTCGCCTTGACCGCCTTCCTCGCCTTTTTGTGTTGATGGACGCTTTGACTGGTCTGCGCGGCCGGGCTCGCCGGAACCAGGTCCAGATCTTCGTTCGCCGCGAGGACGGGGAATGCCGTCGCAGTAAACACCGCCGCGGCCAGGATAATCAGGAATTTTTTCATTGCGATCTCGCTTATTCAGGTTTGTCGAAGTGGGCGAATTATGCCAGAACGGATAGGCCGGGGTACACCCGAACGTCGGTCAGACTTGAAACTATCCCAAACCATCTCACAACCCGCTCAACACCTTGATGTGCGCCGCCACGCTGCGGCCCAGCGCGTGCAGCTCGTAGCCGCCTTCCAGCGCCGACACGATCCGTCCGTGGCTGAATCGCTCCGCGACATTCTTGATCTGCTGCGTCACCCAGGCGTAATCGGCTTCCTTCAGCTTGAACATCGCCATGTCGTCCTCCCAGTGCGCGTCGAAGCCGGCGGAAACGAACACCATCTCGGGCCGGAAGCGCTCCAGCGCCGGCAGCCAGCGTTCGGTCACCGCCGTGCGGAACGCCTCGCCGTCGGTGCCCGCCGGCAGCGGCACGTTGACGATGTGGTCGTTGCCGCTGTCGGCGCCGCAATGGGGATAGAACGGGTGCTGAAAGGTCGAGCAGAGCATGACGCGCGGGTCGTCGTGGAAAATTTCCTCGGTGCCGTTGCCGTGATGCACGTCGAAGTCGACGATGGCGACGCGCTGCAACCCGTGCTGCGCCATCGCGTGCGCCACGCCGACGGCGACGTTGTTGAAGATGCAGAACCCCATGGCGCGGGCGGATTCGGCGTGGTGGCCGGGCGGACGGATGGCGCAGAAGGCGTTCTCCGCCTTGCGTTCGATCACCAGGTCGGTCGCCAGCACCACGGCGCCGGCGGCGCGCAGGGCCGCGTTCAGCGTATGGGGGTTCATCGCCGTGTCCGGATCGAGATAAGCCAGCCCTTCGGCCGGCGAGGCGGCGCGCACCGACTCGATGTACTGCGGCGCGTGCACCCGCGCCAGTTGCTCGAAGGTGGCCAGCGGCGCATCATAGTGCCGCAGGTAGTGCAGCAGGCCGGACGCGATCAGCTGGTCGTCGATGGCCTGGAGCCGCCCGGGGCATTCCGGATGGAGCGGCCCCATGTCGTGCTTGAGGCAGTCGGGATGGTTGATGTAAGCGGTATGCACGTCGCATCCTTTTGGATAGTCATCTATAATACACAAGAGAAAAGCCGCATTCCCGGCCCGTCATCCGGCTGTAATCATACAACACTATAATTACCCCCTAAACCTCAAAGAGAGCACGCCATGGGACAGCATTACCTCAGCACCCTTTTCTCCCCCAAATCGGTCGCCGTGATCGGCGCCAGCGACCGCGCGGACTCGGTCGGGGCCATCGTGTTCAGGAACATGCTGGAGAGCGGTTTCAAGGGCGCGCTCTACCCGGTCAACCCGACCCACAAGGAAGTGCAGAACCAGCCGGCCTACGCCTCGATCGAAGACATCGGCAAGCCGGTCGAGCTGGCGGTGATCTGCACCAAGGCCGAAACCGTGCCCGACATCGTCGAGGCCTGCGGCAAGCATGGCGTGCGCGCGGCGGTGGTGCTGTCCGCCGGCTTCAGCGAAGTGGGCGCCCACGGCGCGGCCATCGAGCGCACCATGCTGGCCAACGCCAAGACCTACGGCGTGCGCATCATCGGCCCCAACTGCCTGGGCATCATGCGCACCAGCCTCGGCCTCAACGCCACCTTCTTCAAGGGCAGCGTCAAGCCCGGCAAGCTCGCCCTGGTGTCGCAGTCCGGCGCGCTTTGCACCGCCATCCTCGACTGGGCGCCGGCCAACGACATCGGCTTTTCCAGCGTGGTGTCGATGGGTACTTCCGCCGACGTGGATTTCGGCGAAATTCTCGACTACCTCGCCAACGACCCGCAAACCGCAAGCATCCTGATCTACGTCGAAGGCATCCACAAGGCGCGCGGCTTCATGAGCGCCCTGCGCGCCGCCGCCCGGATCAAGCCGGTGTTCGTGGTCAAGGTCGGCCGCCACGCCGCCGGCTCCAAGGCGGTGATGTCGCACACCGGCGCGCTGGTCGGCTCCGACGACGTGTTCGACGCCGCCCTGCGCCGCGCCGGCGTGGTGCGCGTGATGTCGATCGGCCAGCTGTTTTCGGCCGCCAAGGCGCTCGCCTCGCCGCACCGCTCCAGCGGCAACCGCCTCGCCATCGTCACCAACGGCGGCGGCCCCGGCGTGATGGCCATCGACCACGCGGTCGATCTGGGCGTCAGCGTCGCGGCCCTGTCCGAACAGACCATCGAAGCCCTCAACCAGGTGCTGCCCGCCACCTGGTCGCACAACAACCCGGTGGACATCATCGGCGACGCCACGCCGGAGCGCTACCGCGACGCCGTCACCCGGTGCATGGAAGACCCCGGCGTGGACGGCGCGCTGGTGATCCTCACCCCGCAGGCCATGACCAACCCGCTCGAAGTGGCGAATTCGCTGATCGAAATCGCCGGCCGCTTCAACAAGCCGCTCCTGACCTGCTGGATGGGCGACATCCAGATCGCCGAAGGGCGGGCGGCGTTCGCCCGCGCCAGCATTCCGTCCTTCCGCACGCCCGAGGCGGCGGTCGAGGCGTTCTCCTACATCACCGCCTTCTACCGCAACCAGCGCCTCCTGGCGCAGACGCCGGGGCCGCGCGCGCACCGCGACGAGCCGGACGTGGAAGGCGCGCGCATGCTGATCGAAACGGTGCTGGCGGAGCGGCGCAAGGTGCTGTCGGAAATGGAATCGAAGGCGCTGCTGGCGGCCTTCCGCATCCCGGTGGCGAGCACCGTGGTGGCCCGCTCGCCGGGCGAAGCGCTGCTGCTCGCCCAGCAGCTCGGCTTCCCGGTGGCGATGAAGATCAACTCGCCCGACATCACCCACAAGTCCGACGCCGGCGGCGTCAAGCTCAACCTGATGAACGCCCCCGCGGTGCGCGCCGCCTACAACGAAATCATCGGCGAAGTGAAGAAAAACCGCCCCAACGCGCACATCGACGGCATCGCCATCCAGCCGATGGTGGTCAAGCCCAACGGCCGCGAACTGATGGTGGGCGTCACCTCCGACCCGGTGTTCGGCCCGGTGATCACCTTCGGCGCCGGCGGCACCGCGGTGGAAGTGCTCGGCGACCGCGCCGTCGCCCTGCCGCCCCTGAACGGCTTCCTGGTGCGCGAACTCATCGCCGGCACGCGCATCTCCAAGCTGCTCGGCGCCTTCCGCCACATGCCGCCGATCCAGATGGAAGCGCTGGAAAGCCTGCTGCTGCGGGTTTCAGAAATGGTGTGCGAGCTGCCCTGGCTGAGGGAAATGGACATCAACCCGCTGATCGTCGACGAGCACGGCGCGCTGGCGGCCGACGCCCGCGTGATGGTGGATTTCGCCCCGATCTCCGGCGACCGCTACGCCCACATGGCGATCTACCCCTACCCCGCCCACCTCGTCACCGAATGGCAGCTGCCCGACGGCACCGAAATCACCATCCGCCCGATCCGCCCGGAAGACGCCGAAATCGAGCAGGAATTCGTGCGCAACCTGTCCGACGAAGCCAAGTATTTCCGCTTCATGAACACCATGCAGGAACTGTCGCAGACCATGGTGGTGCGCTTCACGCAGATCGACTACGACCGGGAAATGGCGCTGATCGCCATCACCGAGAAGGACGGCAGGGACGAGGAAGTGGGCGTCTGCCGCTACGCCACCAACCCCGACGGCGAATCCTGCGAATTCGCCCTGGTGGTGAGCGACCAGTGGCAGCACAAGGCAATCGGCCACAAACTGATGGCCGCCCTGATGGACGCAGCCCGCGACAAGGGCCTGAAAACCATGGAAGGCGAAGTGCTCGGCACCAACCACGACATGCTGCGCCTGGTCACGACGCTGGGCTTCACCATCGTCACCAGCGAGGAAGACCCGGCGGTTAAGCGGGTGTATAGGGCGTTGTAGGGGAGGGGGGGCGACCCTGAGCGGTCAGCTGATTTTCCGAAATCCGGACGCGCTCAACGTAAAGCTAATCGGCTTGTGCAGCTTTTTGCACTGGTCCCCGGTCCGGTGGATGATGGATTGGGCCTATTCGGGACTAAGCGTGACATACCAAGCAAAACAATTCGCCAAACGTTCTGGAATATCTGGTGCGTTCCGTTTCACCCATTCCGCCACCTCACTCGTTTCAAATATTGTCGCGGCTCCACTCCACGCCGTAAGCGGTTTTGCACCCTTCAAGGGGTCTTTTGAGTAAAAGAAGTAGGGGCTATCTCCGGCGCTGGCATCGGAAAAAACGATGAACCAACCGGCGCTCTTAAACGCCTTGTATACAGCGACCTTCTTCAATTTCTGCTCCTTCGCTATGGCTGATTCCAATTGCGCTTGCCGGCGGGCTGTTAGTCCACGGTCAACGCCATCACATGGCTTTGCATTGACCCAAGAAACCGACCGCTCATATTGTTGCTGCGTTATGTCTTTGTCGCGAAGAGCCTCGCCCATAATTTTTAGTAAGCGAGCTTTGCCTTCGGGAGAAAGAGGGGGTTCAGACGAACCATGAACGGCCCAGGCCGTGGAGGCAGAAGCGAGTAGCAATATGACTAGCAACCGACTCATTGATAGGTCCAACGAGGAAGTGAACGGCAATGAGCCGATAGGCGAAGCGTCCGCTCCACTGCATGCGGCAGATTATCGGAGAATGACATATCGGCCAAAGTCAGCCACGAATTCGTTTAGGGCATGTGCCACAGCCTTTGAACGAATTTCTTGATAACAGCTCGGACAGAACTTAACTTCAGGAGTCTCTTCGGCGATGTTCTTCTCGTAGCGTTGCCCGTCAACGGTCACAGCAATCTCAAATATCCACCAGTCCTTTCGTGGATCGGAGATTCCCGGATAAATACTCAATCCGTGGAGAGAATTAATGATTTCGCCAAGATTATTGCGCGGTGCCAAGTAGGCCAGAGTTCTGAAGCGAGTGACATCAACGCGCTTTCCTTTCAGTGCTTCTCCATACCTGTCATCGAGGAGTGACTTAAGAACTACTAGCCGATCTGGAACGAAGGAGCTGTCGCCAAACTTCGCGATTGCGTATCTTCCTTCAAGTTTTCCATATGACGTTTCCTTGTCTTCTTGCGGTCGCAGATCGACAAGCTCAAAACTCGTAACCGAGTGGGTGGAAAGATTGATGGTGTGCGTAATAGCGCAACCAGCAAGAAGAATTGCTGCGGCCGAAACGAGAAGGGGACGATAATGGATCATTTAGACCTCCTTGTGTTAGTAGGTGCGTTCTGCCGCATAACTCTTCATAGGTGACGCCCATTAGCCGGCCGGTGTCAAGCGAGCAAACGATTCCATGGCGGCGCCAGCCGCCGGTTTTCAATCTGATTAACGCCGTTTGCAGTAGCTGACCGCACCCTTTTCTTCAACGTGTGGCT
>JAHFRP010000020.1 GCA_023266195.1 Sulfuricella sp. | reverse complement strand
CAGGTCAATTCCGCTATACTTCATTTTGGCCTCCTGTGGGGTTATTGCAAGTTCGCAAACTCACTTTAACCCTACCGCCACCACGGCGGTAGGAGGCCGGCTAGATGATTTTCAGACCACGGTTTTTTTAGGAAAACCGTGGTCTGTCCCCTGTTTTCGCTGTTTTCGCAAAAAACCTGGCCATCGCACTTGGCAAGGTTAATTGATCAGCGCTTCCTTAACGGTTACTGCGCTCCATCCCCCTGTAACCCGCATGTCCGCCTCCGGCGCTCTCAACCCCGCGTAAATACCGCGCGGAATTGCGTGACGAATTCCTCCAGCCGGTCGGTCGGCAGCAGATTGATTCCCGCCGCGATCTTGCGTCCGCCGCCGCCGAAGCGCAGGCACAATTCGTCGGCCCCTGCCGGGGCGGCGAGGGAGGCGCGCACGCTGACGGTGTAGCCGTCCGGCCGCCGGGTCAGGATGGCGTGGGCGCGCTGCGGCCAGGCTTGCGCCAGATCGTTGCCGAACGAGCCGCTGACGCGGCGGCTCCATGGCGCATCGGGCAGGACGTAGACCGCGCAGATGTCCGTCGCTATCTCGGGGCGGAGCGCGCGGGCCTGTTCAATGTCGCCGGCGTAGCCCTCGCGCAGGCACCGAAATACGTCTTCCCCGGCGATGAAAGCGAACGGGTCCGCATGGGGCTGCACCAGGCGGTACAGCTCGTCGGGCGGATAATGCAGATCGGCGACGGTTTCGCCGTAGGCGTTGTAATTGAGGCATTCGCCCAGTTCGCGCAGGGTGTCGAGCCGCTCGGGGCTCAGTCGCAGCGGGGCGGCGGCGCGGACGGCGGCTTCGCGCAGGTTGTCGCCGAAAGCGCCGACCACCGCCCACGGCCGGTGCTTTCCCTGCAGGAAGCGGTCGACCAGCAGGCTGGTGCAGACGTCCGGCGCGCGGTCGATGTGCGCGGCGAAGTTGGCGTGTTCGGGGATCGCGCCGGGGTAGTGGTGATCGAAATAGCCGACCCTGACGCCGCGATCGAGCAGGGCATCGAGCGCGGCCCGGTTCTTGTCGAGCGCAATGTCCAGCACGGTGACTTCGTCGCCCGCTTTCGCCACGACCCGGTCAAGTAAGGTAATATCGCGTTTCACCCCGGTAATCAGCGTGCTCGCGGCCGGTTGGGCCAGCCGCAGCTGGTGCAGGGCGCAGATGCCGTCGGCATCGCCGTTGAATACGTCGTAATAAGCCATGACAGATTCCGATTCCAACAAAGATGTGCCCATGCTAACACGGAGAGCGGCGTCTTCCGGCGTCAGCCCGATACTGGCGGGCGCCTACGCTTTGTTGATCGTCTACGGCAGCCTCTATCCGTTCAGCGACTGGCTGCCCGCCGAGGATATGCTGGCTTTCGTCACCGCGCCGTGGCCGCGCTACATCACCCGTTCCGACGTGATCACCAACGTCCTGGTCTACCTGCCGCTGGGACTGCTGCTCGCGCACGCGCTGCGCTACCGGCTGCGGCCGGCCTGGTCGGTGCTGGTGGCCACGCTGCTCTGCCTGTCGTTGAGCTTCGCCATGGAAAGCCTGCAGGCGCTGCTGCCGGAGCGGGTGTCCTCGCGGCTCGACCTGCTGATGAACGGTTTGGGCGGGCTGGGCGGGGCGCTGCTGGCGGGCCTGCTGGAAAATCCACCGGGGCCGCTGCGGCGGCTGCTCGCCCTGCGCCGCGAGCGCTTGCTGCCGGGGCTGTCCACCGACCTGGGGCTGGTCGCTCTAGGCTTGTGGGCGCTGTCGCAGCTGACCCCGCTGCTGCTTTCGCTGGATACGGCGCCCTTGCGCAAGGGGCTGCTGCCGTTGTGGACGCCGGGTTTTCCGTCCCCGTTCAACTGGCTGCACCTGGTGGCCTATTTCTGCGCCATCGCCGGGCTGGGGCTGTTCATGTCCATCCTTACCCGCTCCGGCAGGAATGTCACGCTGCCGTTCGGCGGCTTCGTCGTCGCCGTGCTGGCGGTGAAAATAGGGATGATGGGCCGCTACCTGGCGCTGGAAACGGGGCTGGGTGCGGCCCTGGGCCTCGCGCTCGCGGCCGCCCTGCGGCGCGCTCCCCGGCCGATCCGGGCTGTCGCCGGCGGGCTGGCGCTGCTGGCCGGATTCTCCCTCGCCGAACTGGAGCCGGCTGTCGGCGTCTTTTTCAGCCCGCTCCAGCCGTTCAACTGGATACCGTTCCGCGGCCAGATGCACAATCTCGCCGGCTATAGCGAGATTCTTTCCCTGTTCTGGCCGTTCCTCGCCCTCGGCTGCCTCGCCGCCATCGTCACCAAAGCGAAGCGGCGGCGCCTGGCCGCCTTCCTCGGCAGCCTGCTGGTGCTGGCCGTGATGTTCCGGCTGGAGTGGCAGCAGCAGTTCATCCCCGGCCGCCATGCCGACATCACCGACGTCCTGCTGGCGCTGGCCGGCTGGGTGCTGCCGTGGTGGCACCGTATCCATATTCCCAGAGGAGACCCCCATGGACAGCCTGGCCGAACTCACCGATAAGCTGCGCGGCTTCGCCGAAGAGCGCGACTGGGGCCAATTCCATTCCCCGAAGAACCTGGCGATGGCGCTGATCGTCGAAGCGGCGGAGCTGGTCGAGCCCTTCCAGTGGCTCACGCCGGAGCAGAGCCAGACGCTGGATGCGGCCGGGCTGGAACGGGTGCGCCAGGAAATCGGCGACGTGCTGATCTACCTGACGCGGCTCGCGGACCGGCTCGGCATCGACCCGGTGGCCGCGGCGCATGACAAGATGGCGATCAATGCCGCAAAATATCCGGTAGAGCGGGCGCGCGGCAGCGCGGCCAAATCCACCGAATACGGCGAATCATCATAACGGACATGGCGAATCGTCGGCACGAATTATGAAAAGGTGATTCGCCATGTCCATTTCCCTCTCCCCTTGCCCTCTCCCGCAAGCGGGCGAGGGGGACGATGTTTCGCTTCGCGAGTTTTACATTAAGGATATCGACATGAGCTACTACGAAAAGCACGTTTTCTTCTGCACCAACGTCCGCGAGGACGGCGGCCCCTGCTGCACCCAGCACGGCGCGCAGGAAATGCGCGACTACGCCAAGAAGCGCATCAAGGCGCTCGACCTCAACGGCGCGGGCAAGATTCGCATCAACAGCGCCGGCTGCCTCGACCGTTGCGACGAAGGCCCGGTGCTGGTGGTTTATCCCGAAGCGGTGTGGTATACCTATGTGGACCAGGCGGACATCGACGAAATCGTCGACCAGCACCTGGTGAAAGGAAAAGTGGTCGAACGCCTGAAGATTTGAGCACGGCGGCGCCGGGAGGCATCATGATCAATAAAACGCTAAGCCTGAATGCCTGGGTGGTTTACTTCGACCAGGCGCCGCTGCCGGTGCTGCGCCGCACGGCGACGGAACTGGCGTTGCTGCGTGAAAAGGAGGACGACCTCAACGGCCGCGAACTGGCCGGCGTGATTCTGCGCGACCCGATCATGACGCTGAAAGTGCTGCGCTTTCTGCAGGCGAACCGCGGCAGGAGCCAGATTACCGACATCACCACCATTTCCCGCGCCGTCATGATGATCGGCACCACGCCCTTTTTCAAGCAATTCAGCCGGCAGCCCCTGATCGAGGAAAGCCTGGCCGATTACCCCGAGGCGAGAGCCGGCATGATGCAGGTGATGAGCCGGGCGCACCATGCGGCGCTGTATGCGCTCGACTGGTCCATCCTGCGTAATGACATGGATACCGACGAAGTGGTGATCGCCGCCTTGCTGCGCGATCTGGCGGAAATGCTGCTGTGGTGTTTCGCGCCCGAACCGATGCTGGAAATCCGCCGCAAAATGCGGCAGGATCCGGCTTTGCGCAGCGCCGCCGCGCAGCAGCAGGTGCTCGGTTTCCGCCTGATCGAATTGCAGCTCGCCCTGGCCACCGCCTGGCATCTGCCCAACCTGCTGCTGTCGCTGATGGACGAATCCCAGGCCGCCATGCCGCGCACCCGCTGCGTCACGCTGGCGGTGGCGCTGGCCCGCCATTCCGCCAACGGCTGGCTGGATGCCGCCCTGCCCGACGATTGCAAGGCCATTCACGATTTCCTCAAAATCCATCAGGACGAGGCCTGGTCGCGTATCCGCCACGCCACTTTGCAGGCGGCCCAGGGCTGGGACTGGTACGGTGTTCCGCCCGCCGCCGCCTGGCTGCCGATGCAAACGGTTGCGGTTCCCAGCAAATCCATACCCTGAGCATCCCGGTTTTGGCTTGGCGGCGAAAAAACATATAATGCCCTGCACAATTCAACGGCTCGGCATTTCCTCATGCACATCCACATCCTCGGCATTTGCGGCACTTTCATGGGCGGCATCGCGGTGCTCGCCAAGCAGGCCGGGCATCGGGTCACCGGCTGCGACGCCGGCGTCTACCCGCCGATGAGCACGCAGCTCGAAGCCCAGGGCATCGAACTGATCGAAGGCTTCGACCCCGGCCAGATCGAGCTTGCACCGGACGTCTACGTGATCGGCAACGTGGTGTCGCGCGGCAACCCGCTGATGGAGGAAATCCTCAACCGCGGCCTGCCCTATGTGTCCGGCCCGCAGTGGCTGGCGGAAAATATCCTTCACCCTTCCGCCGTCTCGCCAGAGCGAGCAGCTATGCTGCCGCTCTCGGCGGGGATGCCCCTTGCGGGTACAGGGGGAGGGGCTGGGGGAGAGGGCAAATGGGTGCTGGCGGTGGCCGGCACGCACGGCAAGACCACCACCTCCGCCATGCTGGCGTGGATACTGGAAGACGCCGGCCTGAATCCGGGTTTCCTGATCGGCGGCGTGCCGCAGAACTTCGGCGTCTCGGCGCGGCTGACCGATTCGCCGTTCTTCGTGGTGGAAGCGGACGAGTACGACACCGCCTTCTTCGACAAGCGCTCCAAGTTTGTTCATTACCATCCGCGCACCGCGATACTCAACAACCTCGAATTCGACCACGCCGACATCTTCCCCGACCTGGCGGCGATCGAAACCCAGTTTCACCACCTGGTGCGCACCGTGCCCGGCAACGGACTGATCGTCGCCAACGGGCGCGAAGAAAGCCTCGACCGGGTGCTGGCGCGCGGCTGCTGGACGCCGGTGGAGCGCTTCGGCACGATGCAGGGCTGGACCATGGGCGCGGCCGGGGCGGTGGCTTTCAAGGAAGAATACCAGGGCACGCTAACCTGGAGCCTGCTCGGCGAACACAACCGCATGAACGCGCTGGCCGCCGTCGCCGCCGCGCGCCACGCCGGCGTGCCGGCGGAAATGGGCATCGAGGCGCTGGCCCGTTTCGAGAACGTGAAGCGGCGCATGGAAGTGCGCGGCGTGGCGAACGGCGTCACCGTATACGACGATTTCGCCCACCACCCGACCGCCATCGCCACCACCGTGGCCGGACTGCGCAGCAAGATCGGCGACGCCCGCATCCTGGCCGTGCTGGAGCCGCGCTCCAACACCATGAAGCTGGGCGTGATGAAGGACGCCCTGCCCGGCAGCCTGCAAGGCGCCGACCTGGTCTACTGCTACGGCGCCAACCTCGGCTGGGACGCGGCCGCCGCGCTGGCGCCGCTGGGCGGCAAGGCCCAGACCTTCGACGACCTCGACCGGCTGGTAGCCGCCGTGGCCGCCGCCGCCCGCCCCGGCGACCACGTGCTGGCGATGAGCAACGGCGGCTTCGGCGGCGTGCACGACAAGCTGCTGGCGGCGCTGTCTGGTCACGCATGAAACCCTAACCGCGGAGGACGCGGAGGACGCGGAGGCAAGGCAAATGCTTTTCCTCGGCGTCCTCCGCGTCCCCTGCGGTAAAGCAAATTTTACCGGATCCAAATGAACGTACTCTACGAAGAAGAAGGCGCCATCAAGGTCGCTTCGATCATGGCCGACAACACCGGCTCGCTCCAAGTGGAAACGCCGCACGGCAAGCGTTCCAAGATCAAGGCCGCCAACGTGCTGCTGCGCTTCAACGCGCCGCCCATCGCCGGCTTCATGGAAGGCGCCGAGGCGCTGGCGACGGAGCTCGAACCGGAATTCCTGTGGGAATGCTGCGGAGCGGAGGAGTTCATGTTCTCCGACCTGGCCAGCGACTACTACGGCCATGCGCCCACCCCGCTCGAAGCGGCGGCGGTCGTGCTCAAGCTGCACGGCGCGCCGATGTATTTCTACAAGAAAGGCAAGGGCCGCTACAAGGCCGCGCCGGAGGAAAACCTCAAGGCGGCGCTGGCCTCCGAGGAAAAGAAGCGCAAACAGGCCGAAACCATCGCCGGCTACGTCGCGGAACTGGCGGCGGGGCATCTGCCCGAGCCGTTCACCGCGCCGGTGGTTGAAACGCTGCTCTACGCGCCGGACAAGAACACGCTCGAATTCAAGGCGATGGACAAGGCCTGCGCGGAAACCGGATTGTCCCTGGTAAGGCTGCTCGACAAGTGCGGCGCGATTCCCTCCTCGCACGACTATCACCTCAACCGTTTCCTGCGCGAGAATTTTCCTCGCGGCACGGATTTCCCGCCCTACGGCGAACTGGCCCTGCCGCCCGAGCCGGCGCATTCGGACGCGGTGGCGTTCAGCATCGACGACGCCGCCACCACCGAGATCGACGACGCCTTCTCGGTCAAGCGCCTCGCCAACGGCAACTGGCGGGTCGGCGTGCATATCGCCGCGCCGGGCCTGGGCTTCGCGCCGGGCGACGCGCTCGACGAAATCGCCGCGCGGCGGCTTTCCACCGTCTATATGCCGGGCCGCAAGATCACCATGCTGCCGGACGCGGTGGTCGAGCGTTTCACCCTGGCGGCGGGCAACCGCTGTCCGGCGCTGTCGCTGTACCTGGAAGTGGCGCCGGATTTTGCCGTGGTCGGCAGCCACAGCGCGCTCGACCACGTCGAAATCGCCGCCAACCTGCGCCATGAGACGCTGGAGCCGGTGTTCAACGCGGTCACCGTGGTCAGCCGCGAGGGCGACTATCCCTACCGGGACGAACTGCTGCTGTTGTGGGACTTCGCCACCAGGCTCAGGGAAGGGCGCGGCAAGGAGAACCGGCAGAACTTCCCGGACTACAATTTCGCCGTGGCGGACGACCGCATCGCCATCACCGAGCGCCATCGCGACACCCCCATCGACCGGGTGGTGTCGGAGCTGATGATCCATACCAACGCCACCTGGGGCAAGACGCTGGCCGAGGCCGACATCGCCGCCATCTACCGCAACCAGGAAGGCGGCAAGGTGCGCATGAGCGTGTCGCCGGGCGCGCATCAGGGGCTGGGCGTGACGCATTACATGTGGGCGAGCTCGCCGCTGCGGCGCTACGTCGATCTGGTCAACCAGCGCCAGCTCATTGCCCTGCTCGAAGGCCGGCCGGCCACCTACGGCAACCGCGACGACCGGCTGCTGATCGCCCTGCGCGACTTCGACCTGGCTTACGAAGCCTACGGCAATATCCAGGATCACATGGAACGCTATTGGTGCCTGCGCTGGCTGCTGCAGGAACAGGTCAGGGAAACCGGCGCGGTGGTGGTGAAGGAGAGTCTGGTCAAGTTCGACGACATCCCGTTCTTCACCCGCGTATCGTCGCTGCCCGATCTGCCGGCGGGCAGCCGGGTGCGGCTCGAAATCGCGCAGGTGGACTTGCTGGACGTGGCTTGCCATTGCCGGTTTGTCCACACCGAACCCAAACCGGGCGAGGAGGTCTCGTAGGTCGGGCACCCCGTGCCCGACGGTTTGGGTGGCGTGCTGAACGTGGGATTTGTTGGGCACGGGGTGCCCAACCTACATTCCATTTCTGCTAAACTACGTTTTCATCGTCAAATCATAGAGTTCCCATGGGTCTGGCCGCTCCGGCTCCGCTGAATATCGCCCCCCTCTTGACCCGCGTGGCGTGGTCGAATCAGTCCGATCGCCTCGGGCTGGCACTACTGCTGTCCATTACCGTGCATTTGCTGGTGGTATTCGGCTTGAACTTCAAAGCGCCCGACATGAAAAAATCGGCCAGTGCGGCCACGCTCGAAGTGGTGCTGGTCAACAGCAAGTCCGCAGCGCGCCCGCTCAAGGCCGATGCCCTGGCGCAGGCCAATCTCGACGGCGGCGGCAATACGGACGCCGATCGCCATGCCAAGAGCCCGCTGCCGGTGATGGACCAGCGCCAGCCCGATGCCGAGCTGGCGCAGAGGCAGCGGCAGGTGAACCAGATGGAGCAGCAGGCGCGCGCCCTGATGACCCAGGTCAAGGCGAACCATCGCGTCGAGCAGGCGCCGGCCAGCCCGAAACCGGTCGAGGCGCCCGGCGAGCTCCCGACGGCCGCCGACCTGGTGTCGCGCAGCCTGGCGCTGGCGCGGCTGGAAGCGCAGATCGACCGCGACCAGGAGGCTTACCAGAAGCGGCCGAAGCGCAACTTCGTCGGCGCGCGCACCAGGGAATACCGCTTTGCGCGCTATGCCGAGGATTGGCGGATCAAGGTGGAGAAAGTCGGCAACCTGAATTACCCGGAAGAGGCCCGGCGGCAGAAGATTTACGGCAGCCTGCAACTGGTCGTCAACATCAAGGCCGACGGCAGCGTGGAGAGCGTCGAGATCAGGCGTTCCTCCGGCCACAAGGAGCTGGACGAAGCGGCGAAGCGCATCGTCAACCTGGCCGCCCCCTATGCGGCTTTCCCCGAGGACATCCGCAGGGACACCGACATTCTCGGCATCGTGCGCACCTGGACCTTCACCCGCGCGGACCAGCTCGATACGGCGGCCTTCGCCGAGTAGCTTGGCCGACAGTGTGAGATAATTGCCCATCATGCAAAACGTCAACCTGACCGACCACTTCCTGATCGCCATGCCGGCCATGGCCGATCCCCATTTCGCCAAGTCGCTGACCTACATTTGCGAGCATTCCGACCAGGGCGCGTTGGGCGTAGTGGTCAACCGCCCGATCGAAATGACCCTGAAATCCCTGTTCGACCAGATCGGCATCGAGCTGGAAGCCGGCACGCGGGCGCAAGATTCGATATATTTCGGCGGCCCGGTGCAGATGGACCGCGGCTTCGTCCTGCACCAGCCGGCGGGGGAATGGCAATCCACCCTGGCGGTGAACGAGCACATTGCGCTGACCACCTCGAAGGACATCCTGGAAGCAGTCGGCCGGGGCCTCGGCCCGCAACAGTTCATGGTGACGCTCGGCCATGCCGGCTGGGAAGCCGGCCAGCTGGAGCAGGAACTGGCGCAGAACGCCTGGCTCACGGTGCCGGCCTCGCCGCGGATCATTTTCGACCTGCCCTGGGAAGAGCGCCTGCCGGCCGCGATGAAGCTGCTCGGCGTCGATTTCGCCTTCTTGGCCGAAGGGGCGGGACATGCCTGAGGCCAGAGAGGAGACGGGAGTGAGGAGCGAGGAGGAAAAACCTTGCCCGCCAGTCACACGCGCCCACTCCTCACTCCTCACTCCTCACCCGGTGCAGGGCACCGTGCTCGGTTTCGACTTCGGCCTGAAGCGCATCGGCGTGGCGGTGGGCGACCTGCTGCTGGGCTTGGCGCACCCGCTGATGACCATCGAGGGAGAGCGCAAGGATCGGCGCTTCGGCGCGATCGAGGCGCTGCTCAAGGAATGGCGGCCGGCGCTGGCGGTGGTCGGGCTGCCGGCTTATCTGGACGGCGAGGAACACGAAATGAGCGCGCGCTGCCGACGTTTCGCGCACCAGCTGGAAGGCCGCTTCGGCATCAAGACGGTGCTGGTGGACGAGCGGCTGAGCTCGGCGGCGGCGAGCGAGGATCTGAACGAGATCGGGGTGCGCGGGCGGCGGCAGAAGGTCATGCTGGACCAGGTCGCGGCGCAGCGGATATTGCAATCTTTTCTGGACAACCCAAACCATGCAACTACCTGAAATCGATGCGCTGATCCTGGAGATGGCGCGGCAGATCAAGCCGCATTTGACGGCCGAGAGCGCGCTGGTCGGCATCCATACCGGCGGCGCCTGGGTGGCGGAAAAGCTGAGCGAGCTGTTCGACGTGCCGCTGCCTTTCGGCACCCTGGACATTTCCTTCTACCGCGACGATTTCAGCCGCATCGGGCTGCATCCGCAGGTCAAGCCTTCGCATATCCCGTTCGAAGTCGAAGACCGCCACATCATCCTGGTGGACGACGTGCTCAACACCGGGCGCACCATCCGCGCCGCCATGAACGAGCTGTTCGACTACGGCCGCCCGGCCAGCATCCGGCTCGCCGTGCTGGTGGACCGGGGCGGGCGAGAGCTGCCGATCGAGGCCCAGATCGTCGGCGCACACCTGAAACTGGCCGCTGCGCAGAACATCCAGTTGAACCGGGGCGAATCGGGCCGCCTGAGCTTGAGCCTGCATGAAAAAACTGCATGAAAAAAAGGAAATAACACGCCATGCATAAAAACCCGCAGTTGAACAAACACGGCGAACTGCAACACCTGCTCACCATCGACGGACTGCCCGCGGCGACGCTGCGGCATATCCTCGACACCGCGGAATCCTTCCTCAACATCGCCGAGCGCGAGGTGAGGAAGGTGCCGCTCTTACGCGGCAAGGCCATCTTCAACCTGTTCTTCGAGCCCTCTACCCGCACCCGCACCACTTTCGAGATCGCGGCGAAGAAGCTGTCCGCCGACGTGATCAACCTGAACATCGGCACTTCGTCCCAGTCCAAGGGCGAGACCCTGCTCGACACCGTCAACAACCTGTCGGCGATGCAGGCCGACATGTTCATCGTGCGCCACAGCGAAAGCGGCGCGGCCCACCTGATCGCGCGCCACGTCGAGCCGCACATCCACGTCGTCAACGCCGGCGACGGGCGCCACGCCCATCCCACCCAGGCGCTGCTCGACATGTTCACCATCCGCCACTACAAGCAGGATCTGACCCGGCTGCGGGTGGCGATCGTCGGCGACATGCTGCATTCGCGCGTGGCGCGCTCGCAGATTCACGCGCTGACTACGCTGGGCGTGCCGGAAGTGCGCATGATCGGGCCCA
Source organism: Sulfuricella sp. (assembly GCA_023266195.1). GTDB lineage: Bacteria > Pseudomonadota > Gammaproteobacteria > Burkholderiales > Sulfuricellaceae > Sulfuricella. The sequence goes on along the minus strand of JAHFRP010000020.1, from coordinate 18,780 downwards.
AGACCCTGATTCCCACTTGTGCCGAGCGCATGGGGGTACAGGTCTACCACGACATGGAAAAGGGGCTGAAGGACGTCGATGTGATCATCATGCTGCGCCTGCAGAACGAGCGCATGCGCGGCGCGCTGCTGCCTTCGGCGCAGGAATATTTCAAATACTACGGCCTGACCGCAGAGAAGCTCGCCCTGGCGCGCCCCGACGCCATCGTCATGCATCCGGGGCCAATGAATCGCGGCGTCGAAATCGAATCGTCGGTCGCCGACGGGGTGCAGTCGGTGATCCTGTCGCAGGTGACGTTCGGCATCGCGGTGCGGATGGCGGTGATGAGTATCCTGGCAGGCAGCGAGGGGGGCGAACAGTGAACCTAGAAACCTCGGTTGACCGCTCGCCATGAAGGTTAAGGTTTTGGTGCCAAGCAACTTTATTGCGATATTTGTGTTCACCCGTATGGTGAGAACGCTACGGGCCGGATTGCACGGTTTTGCGGGCGCATGGCGTTGTTGTCTCGCCGGAACGAGCAGCTTTGCTGCCGTTCCCGGCGGGGACGCCCTTTACGGGTGCAACTCCTTGGAAGGGAATAACCATTCCGCGTCGTTGCGCCTAGCCCTGCACCCGCAAAACCGCACACTCCAGCCCGTCCAACTGAGGTTTCTAGGATGAAAATCCACATCAAGAACGGCCGCCTGGTCGATCCCAAGAACGGCATCGATGCGCAGCAGGACGTGTTCATCGCGGCCGGCAAAGTGGTGGCTGTCGGCGCCGCGCCGGAAGGATTCCACGCCAACCGCACGATCGACGCCGCCGGGCTGGTGATCTGCCCCGGATTGGTGGACTTGTCCGCCCGCCTGCGCGAGCCGGGCTACGAATACAAGGCCACGCTCGAATCCGAGATGCTGGCGGCGGTGGCGGGCGGGGTGACCAGCCTGGTCTGCCCGCCCGACACCGACCCGCCGCTGGACGAGCCGGGCCTGGTGGAAATGCTCAAGTATCGCGCCAAGAGCCTGAACCAGGCGCGGGTCTACCCGCTCGGCGCGCTCACGCAGAAGCTGGAAGGCGCGCGCCTGACCGAAATGGCCGAACTGCACGACGCCGGCTGCATCGGCTTTTCCCATGCCGACGTGCCGTTGTCAGACACGCTGGTGCAGATGCGCGCCATGCAATATGCCGCAACCTTCGGCTTCACCGTCTGGCTGCGTCCGCAGGATGCCTCGCTGGCCAAGGACGGCGTCGCCCACGACGGCGAAGTGGCAAGCCGGCTGGGCCTGCCGTCGATTCCGGCGTGCGCGGAAACCATCGCCTTGTCCACCATTCTCTCGCTGGCGCGCGAAACCGGCGCGCGCGTGCACATCTGCCGCCTGTCCAGCCGCGAGGGTGTGGCCCTGATCCGCGCCGCCAAGGCGGAGGGCTTGCCGGTCACCTGCGATATCGCGGTGCACCATGCCCACCTGAGCGAAATGGATATCGGCTTTTTCGACGCCAACTGCCACCTGGTGCCACCGCTGCGAAGCCAGCGCGACCGCGATGCGTTGCGCGCGGGGCTGGCCGACGGCACGGTGGATGCGATTTGCTCCGACCACACGCCGGTGGACGACGACGCCAAACTGCTGCCGTTTGCCGAAGCCGAAGTCGGTGCCACCGGCCTGGAGCTGCTGCTGCCGCTGACGCTGAAATGGGCGCAGGAAACCGGCGTCTCCCTGTCCGACGCCATCGCCAAGATCACCGCGGCACCGGCACGCATCCTGGCGCTCGACAACGGCCACCTGGCCGCCGGCCAGCATGCCGACCTGTGCATCTTCGACCCCGAGCAGTACTGGAAAGTCGAACCCGCCTCGCTCAAGAGCCAGGGACGGAATACACCGTTCGTGGGTTTCGAGCTGCAAGGGAAAGTGCGCTATACGCTGGTGGATGGGCAGGTGGTGTATGAGGCGCATTAATCTCGACATGATCCAGTAGCGTAGGTCAGGCACCCCGTGCCCGACAAATCCGCCCACCATCCATCAAACCGTCGGGCACGGGGTGCCCGACCTACGCCGGCGGCATGCCTTCCTTGATCAGCTCGCGCATCTGCCGGCGAAATTCCGGCGTGTCTTTTTCCTTGTGTATGGCCACCGCGTGCTGGATGGCCGCTGCGACAAGCTCTTCTTCGCTGTCGGCCGAAATGGCGACGGTGCATTTGGCGTCGCTCGGGTAATCGCGACAATCAACGTATTTGCGGGACATGGTGCTCTCCTTTCCGAGTCGGGCCGTGGAAGGGAAATCCACGGTCGATTCCTCAGTATAGGCGGCTACGCTACGCAAATATCGCCGGTGCCCCGATGATAGAATTGGGGACACCCATTAGCCGGACGGTTTCCGGCGCGCCCACCGTAATCGCACAATTTTGTTATTCTTCACCTGGGCTGACCGTCGCTGTGGTTTTTGGATTTCGTTTCGCAGCAAAATCCTACCACTTCGGGGCGTCAGCCCACTAAATTACGGCACCTCTCGGGGGAATCGAGAGCTTAAACTTGTGCCTATAGAGTGCCAGACTCAGTTCTTGTAGGCTTCTACCGGAACGCTGATTTTGACTTCGTCGCTAACTGCGGGGATATATTTGGTCAAACCAAAATCTGAGCGTTTGACGGTCGCTGTAACATCGCCGGCACACATCGATTTTTTAGTCACCGGGTTGCTACCGCATTTGAAGCCGTTTACTGTTACCTTGAGGGGTTTGGTCACACCGAGCATGGTGAAATCGCCTTCCGCCGCGACAACTTTGTTGCCATCGAAAACCAGCTTGGCCGATTTGAAGACCATGGTCGGAAACTTCTTTACATTAAACAGCCCCTCGTCGGACAAATGTTTCGTCCAGGGTTCCCTGCCCATATCGAGTGACCCGGTGTAAACGGTGAAGTCGACACTACCTGTCTTGGCTGCGAAGTCGATCATGACTTTTCCGCTTGCCTTGTCGAAACGACCGTGCTGTGTCGTAAAACCCAGATGAGCAACCTCAAAAACCGGAGCGGTAAACTCGGAATCAGTGATGTAGCTATCGGCAGCGTGCACGGGTGTAACCAGAAGGGCACCCATTACTGCGAAAGCGGCGAAGTATCTTTTCATGAATATCTCCTTTGCGGACGTCTGATGCTGTCGGATTAATGCCAATGACAATGCCGCCCCGTCATTTTTCGATGGGAAATGATTGCAAATAGCCGGTCACCGCTTCCATTTCCTCAGGGGACATCAGGTGTGCGACTTGTGTCATAGGCGTATTCGGCCGTTGATCCGTCCTCTTGAAAACTTGCAGTTGCTTTATCATGTAGTCCTGATGTTGATTTGCCAGCCGCGGGAAGTTCGCGAGTCCTTCCGCTTTGGGGCCATGGCAAGCGATGCAGGGAGGCGCCTCCTTGGCGGGCAGACCGTTCTCGTAAATCTCCTTGCCTGCGGCCATCAGCTTCGCATCGACCGGTGCGTTGGGCGTTGCCGCCTGCTTGGAGAAATAGTCGGCGAGTCCATTGATCTGATCGTCGGCGAGGTGGCGGCTTAACCCCCACATGTATTCAAATCCAGCCGGGTCGGAGCGTTGTTGGCCTCTGAAATTCGTCAGCTGCGAAACAATATAGCCGGGCTGCTGACCGGCGAGTCTCGGGAAATTCGGCGACACGGAATTGCCGTCGATGCCGTGGCAAATCGAACAAACCTGCACGGCGGTTACCGCCGGTGGGACATCTGGGTTGGCGAGATCACGCGAGCGCTCGATGCTTGAGCAGCCGGAACCGGCCGCAACCAGTCCGGCAACCAACGTTAAAACAATTTTTTTCATCTCGAATCTCCGAAGATTTCGACGGTCATGTCGGGTATGCGGCATCACGATTTCAGCTGGGAACTTCGACGGGGATTTCAATACGCACCCCAGACATAGAGGAACAGCGTGTTGTTGTCCCGCGCGTTTCTGCCAAAGCCATCGTAGTTGTCGGATGCACCGTTGAACTTGCTGTAGGCGGTGTATTGCACGCCGACGCGGACATATTGCACCGGCGTCCAGAACGCTTCATAAGTCATGCCGCGGGTTGCGGGGTTGCCTGAAAGGTTGCCGTTAACGCGGATTGACGAGGCGTTGCAGATGACGGTGCCGCCGCAACCAACAGGGTCGTAACCCGATGTCTGGTTAAGTGTGTTCGTGGTGCCGGTTTTATTGAAGTAAGCCAAACTGCCGCCATACCTGGCCTGATAAACGTAAGACAACTTGGCGCGAAGAGTGTTGGTCGTGTCTGAGTTATTGACAGGGGCCACAGGTGTCACCCCATCTGCAAGAACAAAAGTAGTTGGAGCTGTTGCGCCACCGAGGGTATTAACCGAATAATTTGTTTCCTGTCTCATATAGGCAAGCTGCGCCGTGATCGTGTGCGGATCGAGGATGTACTGATATTGGGCATCTACGCCGGTACTCTTGATTTTGCCAAGGTTATTGGGATCCGATATATCGGTGTCTGCGTCATAGATGTGCGCAATATTTCCCGAGGTGCCGACCATGATGTTATGCGCGCCCCACTCATGCGTTAGCGCAAAACGCCAGTAAGGGTTGTCTGCACCTTGTAGATTTGTCGTATTCGCATTATCCAAGCCCGCACTCAGGGGAGAGAAAACTCCGTTGGCCGTCCGGTATGTGCCCAGTTCAGCATAAACCAGCTTATTCAAATATATATACGTGGAAACACCGGCGACGTTGCTGCCGGAACTGTTGCCTGGGAATGGAGCCGCCCCATCGATAAACTGATAACTGCTTGGGCTGGGCACGGGAACATATTGCATCCAGGCCGCTGCGGTATTCCACGGATCGGTAACCGACGGATTGTTGTTCAAGCTGACGCCGAAGATCAGATCCCTGCTCGGGCTGACGAACCGGTCGGCATAGCGGATATCGACATTGTCCATATTGGAGTGCCCGGCAAAACCGCCTTCCGGCTTCGCGACAGCGTAGTTATCGTAGGTCCACTGTATGAACGCGCCAATGTTGTCGGTGATCTTGCCGCCGAGAAAGGCGCTCCCGGTCGCCAAAATTGGCATCTCATTTTTTAAGAAATCCCCCTGCGGGCCAAACGGATTGTCGCTTTTGGAAGTGTCACTGACCTTTGAGTAAGTCGCCACCCCCATAATCGACAACGGCACGGCGACGCGGCTACCGATGGTGTAGCCGGTCAGCTTGAAGCTCCGGCCGTAAGGAGTCAGTTCGGGAAACTGCCCACCGGCATGACAAGCAACGCAGTTCTGGCCGGTCTGGCGGGCGAAAAGTGGGAGTGCCGAAGCATCGAACGATATGCCGAGCGTTGCCAGGCTTATCAACAACTGAATGGCCATGGCCATTAGGCCTGAATATTTCTTGATCGGCTGCAACATATCCCGACACCCCTTTCATGGTTGACCATTGACCCGCGTTTAAGCCGGCCTTCATTGCAAGAACGTACACTGTTCATTTAGAGGCCCCTTGTTGTAGATTAGACGTTTTTTTTATTTCAATGTCTTTAGCGGTTGAAAATAATAAGCTTTAGCCGGCGACTTTGATTTACAAGGCCTTGATTCATGCACGGCAAAAGTGGCAACCCCGTATATGGAATTTAAGATTGCAAGTCGGCACCAACTTTGGCCGAGCCAATTTGGGCTAGCTATAAAGCCAGGCATTTCTAAACAACTTGGGAAAGCCAAAAACCGCCCATGTCGTTCGCCGAGCTGGTGCAGGACTACGGCTACTATGCCGTATTGTTGGGAACCTTGCTGGAAGGGGAGACGATCCTGGTGATGGCGGGATTCGCCGCGCATGGCGGATATCTGCACGACTTGGCTTACATAACCGGCAAGGCTTATGGTTTTTTTGGCTGGGACGTACCGGAATTGAATATGGGAACCTCGGCACTCGCCGCCGGCCGATAAACGAACCTCCATTCCACATAGCTGTTTTTCCCCTCGAACTCGGAGAACTCGGACGCGAATCCTGCGCGCTTGATCGGAGCCGCCGTGGCCGTACTGAAGATCCCCATGACACCCCCCTCCGGCGCCGGAACCATGCCCCAATTCCGTGTTCCTGTCATCGGATCAATGTATATCCGGCGCAGGTGCCGCTGCATGGTAAGAAAGCGCCCATCCTTGAGAAGCTCGTCGAGCTTCGCCGGATAGCGCTTCACCAGCCCCGGCGAACGCTCGTAGTAACTGGCGATGGCCTCGCGGAACTGCCCACCGATAAAGAGTAATTCCTTTTCGCGCTCCCGCTGCCTTTCGGTGGACCATAACATGCCTGTCGCCGCCAAGGCGACGCCGGCAAGCGCCACCGCGAAAAGCAGCCCCAGGTAGGTAAAGCCGCGCTGCCCAGGCACCCTCATCACCAGCCGCTATAGGGCGTGCCGTCGCGGCTCTTGCCGGGCGCACCGCTTTTCACGTCGAAGACCGCGCCCTTTTGCGGGTCGGGCGGGGGCAGCAGGATCCATGTCGCCGCGCTATCCGTCACCGGGTCTACCGGCACCCGGCGAATGTAGCGTTTGGCCACCAGATCGTCGAGGGACGCCGGGTACTTGCCGGTATCGCCATAGTGCTTGTCGATGGCTTCCCGTAGCGACGCCAGGTCTTCCCGCAGAACACCGTCCTTGGCCTTGTCCACGCTTCCCGTATAACGCGGCGCAACCAGGGACATCAGGGTCGCGATGATCGCCAGTACGACCAGCAATTCCACAAGGGTGAAACCATGGCGCTTGGCGTCCATCACCACTCCCGGTAAGGCACACCGTTGAGTCCCTGGCCGACTGCCGTGGAATAGACGTCGAAGACGTCGCTCCCCTCCACCGGTTCTTCGTGGCTGGACAGATAGCTGCGCAGCCCCCAGGTCTTGGCGGCAGGCGCTTCGGCATCGGCGAAGAAAGGATCGCGAGGAATGGCGCGCAGGAAGCGCATCGGGGCACCTTTGGGGGTTTTCGCATCGACCACGCCTTGTACCAGCTCCTCCAGGGTATGCGGATAGCCGGATTCGTCGGCCTTGCGCTCCATATGCCCTTCATCCCCCGCTCGCTTGTAGGCGTCGAGAGCCGCCCGGATCGTGCGCAACGCGTCTCGCAACTCCCGCTCCTTGCCGCGTTGCACGGCCAGTTCCGCCATCGGGAACACAGCGCTCGCCAATATGCCGACGATGACCAGCGTGACGAGCAGCTCGACGATCGTAAATCCCGCGTGGCGGGCGGCGTTTCGGTCAGGCATTGAGGGATGCGCCAATTTCAGCATCCTTCAGGGATTGATCGTCACGGCGTACGGCGGCGGCAGGATCGTCGCCGGAGATTTCTCGCCCTGGACGATGGGCGCTGCCGATAGCAGCCTGATCTCGGCCGGCGCCTTGGGGGCCAGCGCCCTCAATGTCACGACGGCGACCGTGTTTTCTCCAGAAGCGCCTTCTACGTCGGATCGTGCCACGCTGGCGAAGAGCTTTCCGGCAGCCGGATCGATGTTGCTGGAGAAGCTGGTCGTTCCGCCATCCTGTTTGAAGAACTCACCCTCGACGATCTCCACGGTCTGCAACGCGGCGGCATCGAAGGACGCCTGGAACGGCAAGCTGCGCACTGCGCCGTCGGACTTGAGGCGCAAGCCGACCTTGAAGGTTTCGCCGACCCCGACTTGAGCAGGCCCGCTCCAGGAAAGACTGATCGATTTGGCCGCGCCGCGCGGATTTGCTTCGCCGCCATTGCCTTCGGGTGCGCCGGCACCGGCCTCCGGCGCACCCGGCGGCTTCATCGGCGGCAGGGTCAAGGGCTTGGTCCGCAGCGCCGATTCCGTCCCCGACCAGAATTCCATCGACGATGCATCGGGGCGCAGCACGTTGCGCACGACACGGGGTGTGATCGAAAGCACGATCTCGGTCTTGTCGCGGCTGTTCTGCTGGCTGGAGAAGAGCCGCCCCACGATCGGCAGGTCGCCCAATCCAGGAACTCCGCTGCCACTGTTACGGTCCTCATCGCTGATGAGACCGGCAAGGATCTGCGTCTCTCCGTCCTTCAGCCGCAGGACCGTGTTCGCGTTGCGTGTGCCGATCTGGTAAGCGAGCGTACCGTTCGGCGTCGTGATCTGCTTGACGATGGAACTGACCTCCATGCCGATCTTGATCGCCACCTCGTCCTGCAGGTGGATGTCCGGCTCCACGTCGAGCTTGAGGCCGACGTCCAGGTATTGAACGCTGTCCGACACGATGCCCGTGGCCGTCGTGGTGGCCGTGACGACCGGCACCTTGTCGCCGATGAGGATATGGGCTTTCTCATGGTTGCGTGCGCGAATGCGCGGATTGGCGAGCAGGTTGCTGTCGGTGTTGTCCTTGCGCAGATTGACCACCGTATCGGAAACGGCCGCACCGAGTCGGGTGCCGTTGAGGTGGCGCAAGTCGTCCGCCGTCAGCTTGCCGCCGGAGGTCGACGCCAGCGGCGTCAGGGTCAGCTGATTGGGCCACTGGATACCCATGTTCAGCAGGCGCGAGCGCTGCACTTCCAGCACCTCCACTTCCAGCATCACCTCCGGCTCCGCCTGGTCATGCAGCGCGACGAGCTTCTCGGCCAGCCGGATCGCCTCGGGCGTGTCGCGCATCACCAGCAGGTTGAGTTTCTCGTCGATGACCATGTCCTTGGTCTTGAGCAGGGTCTTGAACGTATTCTGCATCTGCTTGGCGTCGGCGCTTTGCAGATAGAAAGCCTTCACCATCAGGTCCTGGTAGTCCTTGATCTTCTCCGGCGTATTGGGATAGATCAACACCGTGTTGCTATTGAGCATTTTTCGCTGCAACTGGCTGGTTTGCAGGATAAGGTCGACGGCATCGTCGATAGAGGCGTTCTTGAGATAGATCGTGGTGCGCAAATCCGGCCGCACGTCCTTGTCCAGAATGAAATTGATGTTGGTCGTGCGGGACAGTCCCTCGAATACCATCCGCACGTTGGCTTCGCGGAATTCCAGATTGATGGGACTGGGGTAGCCGCTCTTCAGCGTCGGCTGGACGGACTGAAGCTTCACCTCTAATTCCCGAATCCCGCGCATGAGATCGCGCGCGCCCGGCGAGTCGGGGTTTTCTGCGAGTATGGGCCGCAGCAGCTTGGTCGCCTGGTCCGCATCGCCGGCCTTCATGGCCGCTTTCGCTTCGGCGAGAATATCCGCGTGACGCTGGTCGCGCGCCAGCTCGTCAAGGCCTGCCCGCGCCCTGAGGTTGCCCGAATCCATGCTCAATACACGTTGGTAGAGGGCCTCCGCCTCCGCCGCTTTGCCGGCGGCACGCAGACCCTGCGCTTGCGCCAGGGCGCGGTCGATGAAAGCGCTGCGCTTCACATAGAGATCCTTGCGGAATTCGGCGTTGGTCGGCTCGGCCTCGACGGCCTTGGACAACGCGGCGAGGCCTTCCTCGACCTTTCCCTCTTCGATCAGGCTCATGCCTTCCCGGTGATCGCGCATTCCGGTGCATCCGGCAAGGCAGAAGACCAGCGACAGGGTCAGGACACGGATGAAGATCATTCAGGGACTCCAATGGGCAGGCGTTGTTTTATGGCTAGCGGCAGATAAACGATCAGCATCTGCCCGCGCTCGACGGCCTCGAACCGATAAACGTCGTCGAACTTGTCGCCGGGGGAAACTGCGAAGGATTCGTTGCCCTTGGCAAGATAGATCACGGGTTTTCCGCCTGCCGCGTCCTCGAACTTGCCGACGAACTGAAAGGGAAGCGGCGGCACGGTGGGCTTGGGAGGTGGCGCAGGCGGTGGGGGCGGCGGCGGGACGTACCAGCTTTTTGCCGGGAACGGATCGATGGCGGTATCCGCCGGCATGCGCCGGCCAAGCCGGTCGAGCGCAAGGCTGGGGGCCTGCGGGGCAGTCGGCTCGGTCGGCCGTTCCTGAACGCGAGCCGGGGCGGCAATTGCGTCCGCGCTATTGTCGTCCTCGCCGCGCACCCAGAATGCCGCGGCAACGCTTGCCGCGAGGGTGAGGAATAGCGACAGGCGACGCAGATCCAGCGGACTCACTGCGCCCCCATGAAATACAATGTCATTCGCACCTGGGCATCGACGCCGATGGCCATGGCGGCCTGACGGTTGAAGCTCACACCTTCCAGTGCGAGGCTCGGATTCTCGCGCAGGGCGCGGGCGATGAAGCGGCGCAGGCGCGGGTACGGCCCCTTCACCGGCAGCACGATGTCGTAGCGCATGAGCCGCCCCACCGATTCCGGTGCCAAGCGGTATTCGCCCTGCTCAAGCACCAGGTTTTCCTGGGCGGCCGCAGCATGCAGGCTGTCGATCGTATCGGCCATGGCGTTGCCGTCAGGAAAGAACTCGTAAAATTCAGCAAGCCGGCCTGCCGGATCGGCGGCCGTGGAAACGGTTCTACGCACGGCCACCTTGGCGCGCAGATCGTTCGCTTCATGCCGCACTTGGGCCAGACGTTCGCGCAGCGGCACCATCTCCCGGAAATGAAAGACAACACCGAGAACGGCCAGCGCGACCGCCGCGACGCCCGGCCAGCCGATGGCGCGCATCAGGCGGCGAAAGCGCCAATTGAAGCGGTGCCCAATGCTTGCGTTCACGGGTTGTTCTTCCCCGGCGGCGCGGCGGCTGGTTCTTTGGGTGTCGGCGGCAGTTCCCCCCAGCTGGCTTCGATGGTGAAGCGCACCGGCCGCTGCGGATCCTGAATGTTGACCTGGTGGTCGGTCAGGTGGGCATCCCCCAGTACCGGCGCACGGCGCAGCTCGCGCAGGTAGCCGAGCATCGCCGCCGCATCCTTCGCCTCGCCCGTCAACCTGACTTCGCGCCGCTCGGCATCGGGCTCCACGCCCAGCAGGATGGCCTGCTCGCCGGCGGCCGCCTCGACGGTGGCGAACAATGTATCCCATGGCATGTCGAGCTTGTCGATGATCCGGTTGGAAAGGCTTAGCTCCGCACGCAGGCGCTCCTGGTCCTCTGGAGCACTTTTGATGCTGGGAGCGGAAGCCAGGCGGTCGAGCCTGCGCCGGTCCGCCTGCCAGGCGTCGGCCTCGGTGCGCAGCCCGAAATAGGCCCAGGTTTGGGCGCCCACGCCGGCGATGGCCGCCGCAAGCAGAAGGGCTCCGGATATCCGCGCCCCGGAGCGGCGCCTCCGGCCGAAGTCGATTTCTATAGGCCTCACCGCCGGCCTCCCCATCGTGCCAGCGCCAGGGCCGCCCCATCCGCATCGGCGCTGCCGACGACGTGCAGGAGCTTATTCCAGTCGGCGCTTGCCTCGATGTCGCGGTTTGCCAAGCCCGGCATCGACACCCAGGCTGGCGGCGATTCGGCGAAGCCTTGCAGCAAAGCTTCCCGTTCGATCAACTGCGATAAGGCTCGCGCATCGACATGCGCCGCGACCGAGCGCAAGCTGTGCCAAGTGCCCGCGCGGCGCGTGGCCATGACCACCGTATCGGATTCCGCCATCGCGAAGATGCCGTCTCCGCTGTCCATGGATCGGTCCAGCTCGCGCCGGAAGCGATTCCAGCCCGCGATGAAAGCTGGGCGCACCGCGCGGCATTCGAGGTTGTGCAGCGCGAGCGCCTGCCGGGCCGCACCGATCAGCGCCGCCTCCACCGCACAGGCGATGCGCGGCTGGCCATAGTGGCCGGTATCGAGCCGTACGGTCCAGCCGGCCATGTCGCCGTAGCGCGATTCGAAACAGGCCTGGGCCAGCTCGGTCTCCTCTTCCGGGCTGCCGATCGTCTCGCTCCAGGGTACCAGCGCAAAACGGACGAAGCGGTTCGAGAGTACCAGCGTCGCGGTGGCGGATCGCAGCGCCTGTCCTCCGAGCCAGCCCGCCAGTTCGTCCACCGCACCTTGCCAGGCCGGCTTACCCGCCTCCTGCGGCGCGACGTCAATCCGCGCCTGTTGGGATTCCTCGTGCCGCCAGCTCGTCCGGACATGCTCCACGCCCACCAGGGCCGGGCAGAGGGCGATGGACAGCCGCTCAGTCGGCAAACGTAACACGGTTCGCTTCCTCGAGTGTGGTTGTGCCGGTAGCGGCCAGGGCCATGGCGGATTCGCGCAGGAAGCGCGTGCCGTTGGCGCGTGCCGCTTCCTTGATTGTGCGGATCGGCGCGCGGGCAACGATCATCTCGCGCAGCTCGTCGTTCAGGCGCAGCAGCTCGCCGATGGCGCGCCGCCCCTTGTAGCCGGTACCGCGACAATGGCCGCAGCCGCGTCCGCGGCGCAGGTTCATCGCACCGGCCTGGACGGCGGTCAGGCCGCTCTCTTCGAGTTCCGTTTCGCTCGGCGCATGGGGTGAGGCGCATTCGGGGCAGACCACGCGCAGCAGGCGCTGGGCCATCACGCCGTTCAGCGCCGAGACGAAGCTGTAGGTGTCCACCCCCATGTGCAGGAAGCGGCCCAGCACATCGAACACGTTGTTGGCATGCACGCTCGTGAATACCAGGTGTCCGGTCAATGCCGACTGGATCGCGATCTGGGCCGTCTCGGGGTCGCGGATTTCGCCGACGAAGATTTTATCCGGATCGTGGCGCAGGATGGAGCGCAGGCCGCGGGCGAAGGTGAGCCCCTTCTTTTCGTTCACCGGAATTTGCAGGATGCCGGGCAATTGGTACTCGACCGGATCCTCGATGGTGACGATCTTGTCCTGGCCGTGGTTGATCTCGGTGAGCGCGGCATACAGTGTCGTCGTCTTCCCGCTGCCGGTGGGGCCGGTGACGAGCAGCATGCCATAGGGCTCGCGGGCGAGACGCCGCACGCGCGCCAGAGTGTCGTCATCGAAGCCGAGCCGGTCGAGCCTGAGGCCCAACGCCTGGTCGGCCAGCGAGCGCTTGTCGAGGATGCGGATCACCACGTCCTCACCGACGAGGCTGGGCATGACCGAGACGCGGAAGTCGATCTCGCGGCCTCTGATCGACAGCATGAAGCGGCCATCCTGGGGAATACGCCGTTCGGCGATATCGAGTTCGGCCATCACCTTGATGCGGGACACCGCCTGCTCGGCTGTCTCGCGGCCCGCCACCTGGGCGATCTGGGTCAGCACGCCGTCGATGCGGTATTTGACGACCAGCCCCTGCCCGGTCGCCTCCAGATGGATGTCGCTGGCAGCGGCCTTCATGGCGTCGAAGACGGTGGAGTTGATCAGCCGCACGACGGGGCTCGCATCCCGCGCAATCGAAGCCAGCGACAGGTCGTCCGCCGCCCCTTCCATCGTTTCTGTCGCTTCGTCGATAGACGGGAACAGTCCGTCCATCGCGCGCAGCTTCTCCTCGAAGACGGTGAAGTAGGCGACGAGGTCGGCGGGGTGGGCAAGACGCCAGGAGGGGATGCCGCCCAGCCGGGTTTCGAGCCAGGTTTGCAGCGGCAAATCGAAAGGATCGCTCAGTACGCAGACGGTATCGGCTTCGCGGCCGCGTGCGATGAGGCATTTGCGGCGCACGGCTTCGACATAGGGCAATGCGGCGAAATCGGGCTCCAGTCCATGCAACGACTCCATGTTAAGCACTTCCATGCGTAGCGTGGCGCCCAGGCGCGCCAGGCATGTCGCCGGCGGCGCCGCCAGGCGCTCCTCCAGCAGTTCCCAGAGCGTGCGGTTCTCGGCGTGGGTGGCGGCATCGAGTTCGGCAAGCAAGGCGGCGGGGATGGGTTCGGCCATCTGTTCGGGAGGGATGGCGCTCATTGGATGCTGCTTGCCAGTTCGAAGATGGGCAGATACATGAGGATGACGATGCCGCCGATCAGCAGGCCGATCAGCAGCATCAGCGCCGGTTCGAACAGGCGCGAGAACCATTCGACGTTGCGGGCGATCTCGTCGTCGTAGAAGCCGGCGATGCGCTCCATCGCCTCCCCCAGTTCGCCGCTGCGCTCGCCCACCACGAGAAGCCGGATGCCGACGTCGGTAGCCAGCCCATAAGCACCGAAAGCATCGGACACGGCGCGCCCCTCGCGGATGGTATTGCGGGCCGCGTCGAGCCCGGACTGGAGGGCCGGTTGGCGCAGCAGTTCGCCGGTCATATCGAGCGCGAAAACGAGCGGCACGCCTCCCTTCAGCAACATGGCAACGGTGCGGGTGAAGCGGGCCAGCTGGTAGACGCGCAACTGCTCACCAACAGCCGGCAGGCGCCAGAGGTGGCGCTCGATAGTGGCGCGAGTCCCAGGGCGCGTCAGCGCATAAACGAGCCCCGCGGCCAATGCCACAAAACCCAACCCCAACGCAAATGCATGGTCGCCAGCTGCCTTTCCCCAGTGCATAAGAAAGCGCGAGAGCAAGGGTAGATGCGTCTCACCGATATCTTCATACACCTTGGAGAAGCGCGGCACGACGTAGCCCAGGAGAAAGAGAACGACGAACGCGCCGACGCCGGTCAGCACCAGTGGGTAGACGGAAGCCGAGACGACGCGGTCGCGCAGGCCGTTGAGCTGTTTATGGTAGGCGAGATAGCGGCGCAATGCCTCGGGAAGATTGCCGGTTTGCTCCGAAGCGCGCACGGTGGCGACGAGGAGGGCCGGGAAGGCGCCGGGCACGGCAGCCAACGACTTGGAGAAGGTGCGCCCCTCGCACACCAGGCGCCGCAGTTCGCCGAGGATGCGCTTCGCCTCCGGGTGCCGGGCTTTTGCGGCGAGGATGGCGACGGCTTCGACGAGGCTCATGCCGGCATCGAGCAACGCGAGAAGCTCTTGGCCGAAGAGCGACACCGAGAAACCCGACCCGGGAAACAACCGCCGCAACGAGGACCTGCCCGCGGCTTGCGCCGAGAGCACCCGGTAGCCTTGAGTTTCGGCCTGGCGGCGGGCGGACGGTAAATCTGCGGCGTCCAGCGCCAGCGAGGTCACTCCGTCGGGTTCGCGGTAGGCTTTGAGGTCGAAGCGCATCGTGAGAATGTTCGTCCTGAATCGGCTGGCGCAGTGCTACCAATTGCCGATGTCGGCGTCTTCTCCGTCACCGCCGGGCTTGCCGTCGCGGCCGTAGGAGAGGATGTCATAGTCGCCGTGATCGCCGGGCTGCTTGTAAAGGTAGGGGTTGCCCCAGGGGTCTGTAGGCACGGATTTCTTGAGGTACGGCCCCTGCCACTTGGCGAGGCCTGGAGGCCGCTTCATGAGGGCATCGAGGCTCTGTTCGGTGGCGGGGTAGCGGCCAACGTCGAGGCGATAGGTGTCGAGAGCCTTCTCGAAGGCGTCGATCTGGGCGCGGGCGATCTTGGTTTCGGATTTGCCGACCTGGGCGAAGTAGCGCGGCGCAACGTAGCCGGTCAGAAGGCCGATGATGACCATGACCACCAGGAGTTCGAGGAGGGTGAAGCCGCGTGCAGAAGGTATTTTTATAACGAATTCGACTGGATCGTTTGGCATTAGTTATCCATTAAATTGGTTTATTTTTATACGCAATTACATTAAGCAACAAAAATTCCAATTACCACTTACACTCAAAAACTTAAAAATTGGGTGCGCCCTTGATTCACAAGTCTATCGGCATATGATACGTGAATTCAAGATATATACATACCCAATCCCAAGACGATAACAATGAGCACCCAATGAAAGCTCGTATTTACGAGCAGAAAAGCGTAATTATCGCCGCCAGTATTGGCAATTAGGCTATTTACGGCCTATCGCGAGGACAAACAATAACGGACGAAGATGTAGCCTCTCTGTCCTGCCATATCTCAACTTTCGTCTTTTCAAAGCCGTGGCGATTCCACCATATGGCAGGGCTTCACCCTTTTTCAACCAAGGGTTTTCCCCTATAGACAAGTAGATTTCATATCAATTATTATTCCGTTGGAATTTATAATGACAAACAGGAATTAAAGCGCTTGCCGGTGCGAATACCAGGGGGATGTCGGGGAATGAAAGCAGTCCACAAGTTCGGGCGGCCATGCCGCCTTGCGGTCTTTTTCGCGCTGCTTTCCGGCGTTGCCCACGCCGGCCCGATGCAGACCGCCGGCCAGTTCAGCGTTACTCCCAGCGGCGCTGCCAGCTATACCATCCCCATCGCAGTCCCGCCCGGCACCGCCGGCATCGAACCCAAACTCGCCCTTGCCTACAGCAGCCAGAGCGGCAACGGCCTGCTCGGCGTAGGCTGGAGCCTGTCCGGCCTTTCCGCCGTCACCCGCTGCCCGCGTACCATTGCCCAGGACGGCGTCAAGGGCGGCATCAACTTCGACGCCAACGACCGCTACTGCATGGACGGCCAGCGCCTGGTCGCCGTCAACGGCAGCTACGGCGCCAACGGCACCGAATACCGCACCGAGCGCGAAAGCTTCAGCAGAATCATTTCTTACGGCGCCGCCGGCAACGGCCCTGCCTGGTTCAAGGTCTGGACCAAGGCCGGCCAGGTCGTCGAATACGGCAACACCGCCGACTCCAGGATCGAAGCTCAGGGCAAGACCAGCGCCCGCGTCTGGGCCATGAACAAGCTCGGAGACACCGTCGGCAACTACCTGACCGTCACCTACACCGAAGACAGCGCCAACGGTGGCTACTATCCTCAGAGAATCGACTATACCGGCAACGCCAGCGGCCTTGCCCCCAACGACTCCGTCCAGTTCGTCTACGAGACCCGGCCCGATATCGTCCCGCTGTACTTCGCGGGCAGCCTCATCAAGAACACCCAGCGGCTGACCAAAGTCCAGACCTACAGCGGCGGCACCCAGACCCGCGAATACCGGCTCACCTACGGCACCGGCGCCACCACTAACCGCTCGCGCATCGCCGGCATCGCGGAATGCGCCCTCCCTAACAACGTCTGCAAACCGACGATCAACCCCACCTGGAGCGAATACGGCAGCAATGCCTTCAACGCAGGAACCAATTGGACCTCCCAGGCAGCCGGCTTCCTCGCCGACGTCAACGGCGACGGCAAGGCCGACCTCATCGCCCAGCAAAGCGACGGAATTTACGTCGCCCTTTCCACCGGCACCGGTGCCGGCGCCAGCGGCAAATGGGTGAACAGTTTCGGCACCGCCCAAGGCTATTCCGATCCCAACGTCACCCCCGTCTTCCTTCTCGACGTCAATAGCGATGGCCTTGCCGACGCCGTCGGCATCGCCGGCGACGGCGTCTATGTCGCCCTCTCCAACGGCACCGGCTTCAACGCTCCGGTCAAATGGGCCAGCGACTTCGGCACCGGCAATGGCTGGACCACCATGGACGCTTATCCGCGCACCCTGGCCGACATCAACGGCGACGGCCTGCTCGACCTCGTCGGCTTCAAAAGCGACGGCGTGTATGTCGCCCTCAACACCGGCACCGGCTTTGGCCCCACGACCAAATGGGGCAACGACTTTGGCACCGCAAGCGTCGTCGCCTACGCCAGCAACTCCGCCAACCCGCGCCTCGTCCAGGATATCAACGGCGACGGCCTGCCCGACATCGTCGGCTTCGCCAACGGCGGTACCTACGTCGCACTCAACACCGGCACCGGCTTCGCTGCCGCCACCGTCTGGCTCGCCGACTTCGGCATCAATGCCGGCTACACCACTCAGGACACTTATCCGCGCACGCTGGCCGACATCAACGGCGACGGCCTGCCCGACCTCGTCGGCTTCAAGAGCGACGGCACCTATGTCTCCATCAACACCGGCTCCGGCTTCCAGACCGCCGCCAAATGGCTGGCCGACTTCGGCACCTCAACCGCCACCGTCTATCCCAGCCAAAAGGGCTACCCCCGCTACCTGGCCGACGTCAACGGCGACGGCAAGGCCGACATCGTCGGCTTCGCCATATTTGGCGTCTGGGTCTCCCTGTCGACGGGAACGGGATTCAATTCTTCCACGCAGTGGAGCGCCGGCTTCGGCTTTGTGTGGAACACCAGCCTCCCCCGCCAAATTGCCGACCTGGACGGCGACGGCTATCCCGACATCGTCGGCACCCTCTCGAGCGGCACCATGGTCGGGACAACGGCGCGCAGTATCATGCCGGACATGGTGACCACGATCCCGAACGGGCTGGGTGCCGCCGCCAGTATCGCCTACGGGCCGCTCACGAACCCCAGCCTCTACACACGCGGCATGGGCGCTATGTACCCGCAGATCGACATCACGGCACCGTTCTATGTGGTTTCGACAGCAAAGCTCCCCAATGGCTTGGGCTCCGGCATCACCACCCAGAATTACCGGTATGGGGGATTGAGAGCAGACCTCTCCGGACGAGGCCTGCTCGGATTCGGATGGTTGATGGCCTCGCAAATGGAAACCGGCATCACCAGCTATACCGCCTATCGCCAAGGCTGGCCTTATACGGGCCTGCCCAGTCTGTTCAAGAAGACGACCGCCGCCGGCGGCAACGCCGGCCTGCTCAACCAGGTCAGCAACACCTACGGCTGTCTCAACCCGGCCAACGGAACCGCCTGCACCGTCGCCGCCGGCAACCGCTACTTCCCCTATGCCAGCCAAAGCATCGAATCCGGCTGGGACCTGAGCGGTGCCGCCTTGCCGGTCGTCACCACCGCCAACCAGTTCGACATCTGGGGCAACGCCACTCAAATCGGCGTCTCGACGACCGACGGTTACAGCAAGACCACCACCAACACCTATACCAACGACACGACCAACTGGTTCCTCGGGCGGCTCATCCGCTCTCAGGTCCAGAGCGTCGCCCCCTAAGGGAGGGAACGGCCATGCGTACCCGACAATTCTGCCGGCTCTGCCTTGTGGTGCTCGCCCTCTCGGGCCAGACCGTACCGTCCTTCGCCGGCACTCTGACCCGCACCTCCGCCTTCGACTACTCCCCGACGACGGGGTTATTGACCAAAGAGATCATCGAACCCGGCGACCCCAACCTGTGCCTCGTCACCGCCTACGCCTACGACACCTACGGC
>JAHFRP010000031.1 GCA_023266195.1 Sulfuricella sp. | reverse complement strand
CAGGTCGCGCTTGTCCTTGCCGAGTGCGGCCGGCCGGCCACCCTTCTTGCCGCGAGCGCGGGCTGCGGTGAGACCGGCCTGGGTCCGCTCGCGGATCAGGTTGCGCTCGAACTCCGCCAATGCCCCGAACAGGTGGAAGGTAAGCTTGCCCGACGTGGTGGTCGTGTCGATCGCCTCGTGCAGGCTCAGCAGCCCGACCTTTTCCTCGTCGAGGTAGGTCATCCATCCGATCAGATCACGGAGCGAGCGGCCGAGCCTGTCGAGGCGCCAGACCACCAGTGTGTCGCCGGCGCGAAGCAGCTCCTTCACCTTTTCCAATCCAGGGCGAGCGGCAGTCGCCCCGGAGGCCTTGTCGGTGATGACCTTCTCGCAGCCGGCAGCCTTCAGCGCATCACGCTGGAGGTCCAGGTTCTGCTCGGCGGTCGATACGCGGGCGTAACCGATTTTCATGCGTAGGGCCGGTGGCGCCCCGATCGGGCGCGGTTTGGGAAGAAAGTCGTCATCGGCAGGTCTATGTTGCCCTAGTTTTCTTTACCGGGTAGATTTACGTCGAACAGGCCGGTTTGGCAACGCGAGCGGACTCGCATGGCGATGGGCAGGCAAATCTCCGTTTTCCTTACCTGCGACACGGACCGTCGGCGGTGACGCATCCGGCGCTTGTCCCGCCGCTGGCGATCGAGCGCTACCGCGTCCTTGAACCGCACCTCGCCGATGGCATCCCGCTCGCGGACCTCGCCCGCACCGGCACGCTGAGCGAGCGGACGTTGCAGCGCTGGCTCGGGCGCTACCGTGCCGAAGGACTTGCCGGTCTCGCGCGTCTGCCGCGCAACGATCGGGGCAGGCTGCACCTGCCGGAACATCTGGTCGAACTGACCCGCACTCTCGCCACCAAGCGCCCGCGACCCCCGGTCGCCGCCATTCACCGAAAGGTGCAGGAACTCGCCATCGCGCATGGACACCGAACCCCCAGCTATGCGGCCGTCGCGCGTGTCGTCAGGGCGATACCGGCAAGCCAGATCGCCGCAGCCTCCGATCCGGCCGTCTACCGCGACCAGCACGAGCTAGTGCATCGGCGCGAAGCCGCGACCTCGAACGAGATGTGGCAGGCCGATCATACCGTTCTCGACATTCTCGTGCTCGATGATGCCGGAACCCCGGTGCGTCCTTGGCTGACCGTCATCGTTGACGATCACAGCCGAGCCATCGCCGGTTACTTCCTCAGCCTCGATGCCCCCAGTGCCCTCAACACGGCGCTCGCCTTGCGGCAGGCGATCTGGCGCAAGCCCAATCCCGAATGGATCGTCAGCGGCATTCCCGAACAGCTTTACGTCGACAACGGCTCGGATTTCATCTCCGAGCATATCGAGCAGGCGTGCATCGCCCTCAAAATCCGCCTCATCCATTCGCTGCCGGGGCGTCCTCGCGGGCGCGGCAAGATCGAGCGGCTGTTCCGCACCATCAACGACATGTTCCTGCCCGACCTGCCCGGCCACCTGATCGCGGGCAAGCCGCTGTCGGCGCCAGTGCTCACGCTCGACGAGCTGCGCGCCCGCTTCGAGGCGTTCGTGTGCGGCGTCTATCATCGTCGCCCGCATGGCAGCACCGGCGAACCGCCGATCACGCGCTGGCAGAAGGGCGGGTTCCTGCCCGCAATGCCCGACAGCCTTGAACAGCTCGACATGCTGCTCGTGCACGTGCCCAAGCCCCGTAAAGTGCTGCGCGACGGCATCCGTCTGATGGGCAGGCGCTATGTCGAACCCACGCTCGCGGCCTTCGTCGGCGAGCAGGTCGAGGCGGTCTATGACCCCCGCGACCTGACCGAGATCCACGTCTACCACCAGGGCCGGTTCGTCTGCCGTGCGCTCAGCTCCGAGCACGCTGGGCACCCGTCGTTGCGCGCGATCCAGCGCGCCCGGCGCGGCGCGAAGGAGCGCGACAAGCAGGTGCCTGCCCCCACGGAGACCTTCGATGGCGACCAAGAGGATACGGCTTCCCGGCCCACCACCTACCGAGGGCTCCGGCTCTACGCCGCTGACGATTGAGTTCCTGGTCGAGCAGCCGTTCCTGGCGACCCGCGAACATGCCCGGTTCGTCGAGTTTGCCGAAGCCTGCGCGCACTACCGCTATATCGGCGTGTGTCATGGCCGGCCGGGCGTCGGAAAGACGCGATCGGCGCGCGAGTTTTCCAGCTTCCCCGACCTGGGGGAATATGCCGCGCTCCGTCCCATTGCCGCGCTCCTTGGCGAAAAGGTCGCTCGCTGCCGCGCCGTCTTCTACACCGTGTCGGTCAGCAACACGCCCAAGACGATCGACGCGGTGTTGGGCCTCAACCTCATTAAGCTGGGCTATGCCCGGCTGACGGTCGCGGGCGGCTCGCAGGACGAAATCACCCATGACGCCGCCCGCATCGCCTGCCCCCTCGTCATCGTCGACGAGGCCGACCGCCTGACCATAAAGTCGCTCGAACATCTCCGCGACATGGCCGATCGCCACGGCTTCGGGCTGATCCTGATGGGTATGCCGGGCTTGGAGAAGCGCCTCGCCCGCTATGCCCAGCTCTACTCGCGGATCGGCTTCGTCCACGAGTTCAAACCGCTTACCGAGACCGAAATGCGGCTGCTGCTCGCGACCCACGCCGGCGATTTCGGGATCAGCTTCGACCCGGCCCAACTCGACGCGATCGAAGCGCAGGCAGCCGTGATCCGCATCACGCGCGGCAACTTCCGGCTCATGGAGCGCCTGTTCGCGCAGATGCGGCGGATCATGACCCTCAACCGCGTCGAGGAGGTCACCGCTGACATCGTTCAGGCCGCGCGCGATTGCCTCGTCATCGGACCCGGCAACTGACAAATAGCGCGATCAGAACGCCGCCATTTAGCGCGAGCGTTTAC
>JAHFRP010000019.1 GCA_023266195.1 Sulfuricella sp. | reverse complement strand
ACGAAGTGCGCCGCGATTTGCTGGCGGTGGCCACGCGCATCAACGCGGCGCTCGATGCCTGCGGCTTCCCGCTGTGCAGGGGCAATGTGATGGCGAGCAATCCTCAGTGGTGCTTGTCGCTGGAGGAATGGAAGGAGACTTTTTCCGACTGGATTTATCGCGGCGACGCCCCGGTGCTGATGAATGCGACGATTTTCTTCGACTTCCGGCCGCTCTACGGCAAGCGGGAGCTGGCGCAGGAACTGCGCGCCTGGCTGCTGACCATAATCCGGGATCACCGCCTGTTTCTCAAGCACATGGCGATCAACGCGCTGGCGAACAAACCTCCTTTAGGGCTGGTGCGCGACTTCGTGACCGGCGAGGGCCACACCCTCGACCTCAAGCTCAACGGCATCACCCCGTTCGTCGATGCGGCGCGGATTTTCAGCCTGTATGCCGGGGTGAACGAGACCAGCACGATCCGGCGCCTGCGCGCGTCCGGCGCGCAATGGCAGATCGGGCCGGCGGAGACGGAAGCGTGGATCGACGCCTTTCTGTTCATCCAGCTGCTGCGCCTGCGCATCCAGCACCAGCAAAGCGAAGCCGGCAGCGAACTCAGCAACCGGGTCGATCCGGACGGCCTCAACGACCTCGACCGGCGCATCCTGAAGGAAGCCTTCCGGCAGGCGCGCAAGCTACAGGCGACGCTGGAAAAGTACTTCCAGTTTTGAGCAAAATATGGCCGCGAAGAGGCACAAAATTCACAAAAAAATCAGCATCCGTTTTGCGACTTTTGTGCCTTTTTGCGGCTAAAAAATAATCCATGCCCGATTTCGCCGCCCTCCTCATCGCTTGGCAAAAAACCCACGGCCGCCACGACTTGCCCTGGCAGGGCACGCACGACCCCTACGCGATCTGGCTGTCGGAAATCATGCTGCAGCAGACCCAGGTCGCCAGCGTAATCGCCTATTACCAGCGCTTCCTTGCCCGCTTTCCCGATATCGCCGCGCTGGCCGAAGCCCCCCTGGATGAGGTGCTGGCGCATTGGAGCGGGCTTGGCTACTACGCGCGCGGGCGAAATTTGCACCGCGCCGCACAGCTGGTGATGGAACGCCATGCCGGCATTTTCCCCGCCGACCCCGATGCGGTCATGGCGCTGCCCGGCATCGGCCGTTCCACCGCCGCGGCAATCCTGGCTTTCGCCTTTGGGCAGCGCCGGGCGATCCTCGACGGCAACGTCAAGCGGGTGCTGGCGCGCTGCTTCGGCATCGCCGGCTACCCCGGCGCGAAAGCGGTGGAAAACGCCCTGTGGCAAAAGGCCGAATTGCTTTTGCCCGACACCGGCATCGAAACCTACACCCAGGCGCTGATGGACCTGGGCGCGACGCTATGCGCCCGCAGGCCCGCCTGCGGCCCTTGCCCGCTGCGCGCGATGTGCGTCGCCTACAATGAAAACCGGCTGGCGGAGCTGCCCACGCCCAAGCCGCGCAAGCTCCAGCCGCAAAAGGAAACCGCGATGCTGATCCTGCGCCGCAAAGGCGAGGTGTACCTGGAAAAACGCCCGCCCGCCGGCATCTGGGGCGGCATGTGGAGTTTTCCCGAATACGGCGTGGAAGATGAAGCCGGGCTCGCGCGCTTCGGCGTCAAGGGCAAGGCCGGTGCGACTTTGCCGGAGATGCTGCACACCTTTACCCATTTCCGCCTGCGCATCGTGCCCCGGCTGTTCGAGGTGACGGCTACCCTGCCCGAAGCGCGCGAACCCGGCGGCCTGTGGATCGCGCCGGCCGAGGCTCTCGGCGCGGCCATTCCGGCGCCGGTGCGGGAGATTCTAAAGGCGCTTGCGTAATGTCCGAACCGCCCGCCACCCAGCCGGAAAAGCACTGGCACCGCCTGACGGCAAACGAGGTGGCCGACCTGCTCGACAGCGATCTCGCTCGCGGCCTGACTGCCGGGGAAGCGCGCCGTCGGCGCGAGGTGTATGGCGCCAACCTGCTCACCCCCAAACAAGGCCAGCCTGCCTGGCTGCGTTTCCTGCTTCAGTTCCACCAGCCGCTGATCTACATCCTGCTCGCCTCCAGCGCGCTGACCGCGTTCCTGCGGGAATGGGTGGATGCCGGCGTAATTTTGGGCGTGGTGCTGCTCAACGCCGTGATTGGCTATTTCCAGGAATCCAGGGCCAACGATGCGATCGCGGCGCTGGCGCGGATGGCGGCGAGCTCCGCCGCGGTGCTGCGCGACGGCGTGAAACAATCGCTCCCCGCCGCCGAACTGGTGCCGGGCGATGTCGTGCTGCTCGTTCCTGGCGACAAGGTTCCGGCCGACCTGCGCCTGTTCCGGGTGCGCGAACTGATGGCCGACGAAGCCGCCTTGACCGGAGAATCCCTGCCGGTGGCCAAGCTCGCCGTGCATCTGGCAGGGGACGCCATCCTGATGGAGCGCGCCAACATGGCTTACGCGAGCACGCTGATCGCCGGCGGCCAGGGCGCGGGAGTGGTGGTGGCGACCGGCGACCGCACCGAAACCGGCCGCATTTCGCGCCTGATCTCGGGCACGGTCGATCTTTCCACTCCACTGACGCGCAAGATCGCGCATTTCAGCAATGTCATGCTGTACGCGATCCTCGCTCTGGCGGCGTTCGCCTTCGCCGTCGGCATCTGGCGCGGCGAACCGCCGGTGGACATGTTCATGGCGGCGGTAGCGCTGGCGGTAGGCGCCATTCCCGAGGGCCTGCCGGCGGCCATCACCATCACCCTGGCCATCGGCGTGTCGCGCATGGCCCGGCGCCGCGCCATCATTCGCAAACTGCCGGCGGTGGAAACACTGGGAGGCGCAACGGTGATCTGCTCCGACAAGACCGGCACGCTGACCGAAAACCAGATGACGGTGCGCGAAATCCATGCCGGCGGCGAACGCTTCAGCGTGAGCGGCGACGGCTATGCCGCGGTGGGCGAGATTCGCCGGGCTGGCGCCGTGGCGCGGCCGCAGGGCGCGTTGCGCGAATGCCTGCTGGCCGGCGCGCTGTGCAACGACGCAGTGTTGGTCGAGCGCGACGGGCGCCGCGAAGTGGCGGGCGACCCCACCGAGGGCGCCCTGCTGGTGGCGGCTGAAAAATCCGGCTTGTCGCCGGCGGAACTGCACGCCACCTACCCGCGCAACGACGAGATTCCCTTCGATGCGCGCCATCGGACCATGGCGACCCGGCACGGCAATGTCGTCTACGTCAAAGGCGCCCTGGAAAAAATCCTCGATCGCACCGGCACCATGCTCAACGCGAAAGGCGGGGAAGCGGCGCTCGATCGGGCAGCGGTCGAATCCGCCGCACAGGCCATGGCCAGGCACGGCCTGCGCGTGCTCGCCCTGGCCAGAGGCAAATTGGCCGAAGGAGAGGCGCTCGACTACTGCCATCCCCGCAATCTTGTCCTGATCGGTCTGCAAGGCATGATCGATCCGCCGCGCGCCGAGGCCATCGCGGCGATCAAGGCCTGCCACGCTGCGGGCATCGCGGTGAAGATGATCACCGGAGACCATGCCGAAACCGCCGCCGCCATTGCCGCTCAGCTCGGTCTGGAGTCAAGCTCGCCGCCGCTCACCGGCCGGCAGCTCGCCGAAATGTCCGCCGCCGAACTGCGCGCCGCGGCGAACGACGCCACGGTGTTCGCCCGCGTCGAGCCCGAGCAGAAACTGCGCCTGGTCGAGGCCTTGCAAGCCGGGGGCCACATCGTGGCGATGACCGGCGACGGCGTCAACGACGCGCCCGCCCTGAAGCAGGCGGATATCGGCATCGCCATGGGATTGAACGGCACCGAAGTGACCAAGGAGGCCGCCGACATGCTGCTCACCGACGACAACTTCGCCTCGATCGAGGCGGCGGTGGAAGAAGGCCGCGGCGTGTTCGACAATCTGGTCAAGTTCATCGCCTGGACGCTGCCGACCAATTTCGGCGAAGGCTTCGTCATCCTCGCCGCCATCGTGCTGGGTGTCACCCTGCCGATCACGCCGCTGCAAATCCTCTGGATCAACATGACCACCGCCGTGCTGCTCGGCCTGATGCTGGCGTTCGAGCCGATCGACCGGAACGTAATGCGCCGCCCTCCGCGCCAGCCCGCCGCACCGATCCTGACGGCCGCGCCGATGCTGCGCATCCTGCTGGTCGGCGCCCTGTTGCTGGCTGGCGCGTTTGGCCTGTTCCTGCGCGAACTGGCGACCGGAGAGAGCCTGGACCAAGCCCGTACCGTAGCGGTCAACATGTTCGTCATGGGCGAACTGTTTTACCTGTTCAACTGCCGCTCGATGACGGATTCGCCCTTCCGCGCCGGCTTTTTCTCCAACCCCTGGCTGTGGAGCGGCGTATTTTTGACGATCGCGCTGCAAATCCTTTTCACCTACGCCCCGCTGATGAACCGCCTGTTCGCCAGCGCGCCGATCGGCTTGGACGACTGGTTGGAGATCGCGGCGGTCGGCCTGCTGGTCTTTTTCGTGATTGAAGCAGAGAAAGCCTGGCGGCGGGGAAAAGGCTGACGGCGCCTGATTTTTCTCTGCGCCTTTGCGCCTTTGCGGTTCAACTGCTTTTTCCGTTTAGAATAGAACCATGCTGATCGACACCCACTGCCATCTCGATGCCGCCGAATTCGACACCGACCGTGACGCGGTGGCCGCGCGCGCCCGCGCCGCCGGGGTCGGGGCGGTGGTGGTGCCGGGCGTCGAGCGCGCCGGATTCGAGGCGGTGCTGGCGGTGTGCCGGCGCCATCCCGGCTATGCCCCGGCGCTGGGCATCCATCCGCTGTATGTCGACCGGGCCGACCCCGCCGATCTGGAGGCGCTGCGCGCCGCGGTCGTTCACCACCACCCCGTCGCCATCGGCGAAATCGGCCTGGATTTCTTCGTGCCGGACTACGACCGCGAACGCCAGGAATTCTATTTTGCCGAGCAGCTGAAAATCGCCCGCGAATTCGACCTGCCGGTGCTGCTCCACATCCGGCGCGCGCAGGACGCGGTGCTGAAATTCCTGCGTCGATTCAAGGTAGCGGGCGGCATCGCCCACGCATTCAACGGCAGCCGCCAGCAGGCGGAGGAATTCATCAAGCTGGGCTTCAAACTCGGCTTCGGCGGCGCCATGACCTGGCCGCGCGCAACCCGGCTGCGCGAGCTGGCGACCGACTTGCCGCTCTCAGCCATCGTGCTGGAAACCGACGCGCCCGACATGCCGCCGGTGTTCGTCGGCAAGGAGCGCAACAGCCCGGAATATCTGCCGCGCATCGCCGCGGTGCTGGCGGAATTGCGCGGCATCGGCATGGACGAAGTGGCGTCGGCCACTACGGCCAACGCGCGGGCGGTGCTGAAAGGGCTGGCGTGAGGAACCGCGACATCCTGCGCATGGCCTGGCTGTCCATCGCCACCTCGCTGGCGACGCTGGCGCTCAAGTTCGGCGCCTGGTATCTCACCGGGTCGGTGAGCCTGTTTTCCGATGCCGCCGAATCGGTGGTCAATCTCGCCGCCGGACTGATCGCGCTGGCCGCGTTGACCGTCGCCTCCCGCCCCGCCGATGCCACCCACGCCTACGGGCACGACAAGGCGGAATACTTTTCCAGCGGAGCGGAAGGCTCGCTGATCCTGGTGGCGGCGGCATCGATCATTTATGCGGCGGCCGGGCGCTTCCTCCACCCGGTCGCGCTGGAACATCTCGGCCCCGGCCTGGCGGTGTCGCTGGCGGCGGCAGGGCTCAACTTCGCCACCGCCCGGACCATGCTTAAGGTTTCACGCCGACATGACAGCATCACCCTGGAGGCCGACGCCAGGCATCTGCTGACCGACGTGTGGACCTCGGCCGGCGTGGTCGCGGGGCTTGCGGTGGTGATGTTCGCGCCGCCTTCCTGGCAGATCCTCGATCCGTTGATGGCGGCGGCGGTGGGGCTCAACATCGTGTTCACCGGCGTCGGCCTGCTGCGCCGCTCCTGGGCCGGCCTGATGGACGCCGCCCTGCCGCCGGACGAAGTCGGCCGCATCGAACTGGAAATCGGCAAGCTGATGGCGCCGGGCACGTCGTTTCACGACCTGCGCACACGCAAGTCCGGCCCGCGCCGGTTTATCGATTTTCACCTGCTGGTGCCCGGCGAAAGCACGGTGAACGACGCCCACGCGCTGTGCGACCGGATCGAGGCGGCGCTGGCGGAGACCTTGCCGCGGGTTGCCGTGACGATCCATGTCGAGCCGACGGAAACGCATTTGTCTGAAAAAAGCTGAACCGCAAAGACGCAAAGGAAAAGCATCCCTTAAAAACCTTGGTTTCAAGCCACAGAGAACACAGAGATGACCTGGGTTTCCTGGCGTTTTTTCTACGCACCTGGCGGGTGAAAAGGTTCTTCGGCAATCTTTTGTTTTTTCTCGGTGAACTCTGTGATCTCTGTGGCTATATGCTTTTTTAGGATAAGGTATTGGCCCTTGGTTTGCGCCTTCGCGGTTAACGGGATTCTGGTTTAAAGAACTACGAAACGGAGAATAATTTGCTGCCCCAATTCGAACGCACCCACATCCTGCTCGGCGACGAAGGCCTTGCCCGGCTCGCCGGAAAACACGTCTTCGTCGCCGGCCTCGGCGGCGTCGGCTCCTACTGCGCCGAAGCGCTGGCGCGGGCCGGCGTCGGCCGGCTGACGCTGCTCGACCACGACGTGGTAGCCGCGTCCAACATCAACCGCCAGCTGCCGGCGCTGCTTTCCACCGTCGGCCAGCCCAAGGCCGAACTGATGGCGGCGCGCATCCGCGATATCCATCCCGAATGCGAATTGACGGTAATCCGCCAGTTTCTCAATACCGAGAACGTCAACGACCTGGTGCCGGGGGACTGCGACTACGTGGTGGATGCGATCGATTCGCTCGCGTGCAAAGTGGCGCTGGTGGCGGAAAGCCTCAAGCGCGGGCTGAAAGTGGCGTCCAGCATGGGCGCCGGCAACCGCCTCGACCCCACCAGGATCAAGGTGGCCGACATCGGCAAGACCGAGATGTGTCCGCTGGCGCGGCAGATGAGGAAGCGCCTGATGCGCCAGGGCGTGACCAGGGGCGTGCTGACCGTTTATTCCGACGAACAGCCCAGCGCTCCGCTGCCGCCGCAGCCGGTGGACGGTGCCGGCCGCGCCCGCGCGGTCAACGGCACCATCAGCTACATGCCGCCGCTGTTCGGTTTGATGCTGGCGGGGGTGGTGATCCGGGAGTTGCTGGAGGGCGATCCTGAGCAGGTTCTCGGGTAAGGCGGGTAGGTCGGTTCAAGCGAAGCGGAACCGACTTGCCAAGTGAGGAATGTCGGTTCCGCTTCGCTTGAACCGACCTACTATTGTATTGCTAACGCCTGCCGCTACCGCCCCGCCTCTTCCGCGGCCTTGTCCCGCTCTCGCCCGGCCTGGTCCAGCGTCTTTCCCGCCTGTCTGGCCTTGTCCAGCGCCTCGCGCTGCGGCTCGAACAGCTTGGCGGCAGGTTTGTCCTGGTCGGTATTCGGCACCGGCGCCTGGTACGGTTTTTGTTCGCAGGCGGCGAGCAGGGCAACGCTCGCCAGTGTCAGGATCAAGACTTTTGTCATGAGTTTTTCTCCTCGAATAGTCCGGTCGGCAGGCCGTCGATGCTGACCTGGTTTTTTTCGTGCTGGTAGTCCCGCACGCCTTGCTCGCCTTTCTTTTCCACCCAGCGCAGCAGCGCTTCGCGCTCGCCCCGGTATTCGTACAGCGGCACGCCGGCGCCGCACGAGGTTTGCAGCGAGTCGATTTCGAGCAGGAATAGCTGGCGGATGCCCGGGAAGGCGGGGAATTGCCGAGCCAGCGCGGGCCACTCGGACCGATCCGGCTTGATGCTGCGTCCTTGCCCGTACAATCGCAAGATCAGGTGGTCGCCCTCGAAGGCGCAGAACATCAGTGTGACGCGGCCGTCGGCCAGGAGGTGGGCGGCGGTTTCGTTGCCGCTGCCGGTGAGGTCGAGCCAGGCGACGCGCCTGCCGTCGAGCACGCGCAGGCTGTCGAGCCCCTTGGGCGAGAGGTTGATGCGCCCGTCCGGCGCCGCGCTGGCGACGAAAAAGACATGCTGCCGCGCGATGAAGGCTTTGAGATTGTCGTCCAGTTCGGGATAGAACCTGGCCATTATTCGTCCTCCCCCCAGCGCGCCATGAGCCGATGTTCGATGCCCAGATGGTCGAGGATGCGGGCGACGATGAAGTCCACCACCTCATCCACGCTCTGCGGGTGGTGGTAAAAGCCGGGATTGGCGGGGAGGATGACGGCGCCGGCGCGCGCCAGCTTGAGCATGTTTTCGAGGTGGATGGCGGAGAACGGCGTTTCGCGCGGCACGATCACGAGCTTGCGGTTTTCCTTCAGCGTCACGTCGGCGGCGCGCTCGATCAGGTTGTCCGACAGCCCGGCCGCGATCGAGGCGAGCGTGCCCATGGTGCACGGGCACACCACCATGGCGTCGGCCGGGTTGGTGCCGGAGGCGACCGGAGCGAACCATTCGTCGCGGCCGAACACCTTGAGCCGGTCGGGCGTCGCGCCATAGCGCTCGCACAGCATTTGCCGCGCCTCCTGCGGGCGGGCGGGCAGGACCAGTTCCATTTCCTGTTTCGCCACGACCTGCGCCGCCTGTGAATACAGCAGGTAGACCCTGGCTCCGCTGTCCAGCAGGCATTGCAGCAGGCGCAGGGCGTAGGGCATGCCGGAGGCGCCGGTCAGCGCCAGGGTAATGGTTTTGGTTGGATTCATGCCCCGATTGTATGTCAGACCGCCGGCCGGCTCAATGCAACGGCGCGGTGACGGTTGGTGCGGCTGGAGTGGTGACGGTTGGTGCGGCTGGCGCCGTCGGTGTAGTCGTTGCGGGAGGCACGGAATAAGTTGTTGGCGAGCCTGCCGGAGGCGGGGCAGCGGCGGTTTCCGGCTGCGCCGGTTTCGCGGCCCTTGCCTTGGCCTCGGCTTCGGCCTGGGCCTTGACCCGGCTTTCCTCCTGTTGCTGCCTGACCAGCGGGCAGACGGATTTCTCGAACACGTCGCCCAGGCTGTCCGGGATGATGGGCGCGGCTTCGCCTTCCTTGGTCGGGGCGTATTCGATCACTTCGCCGGCCGGCGTGTAGAGCAGGTAGCTGAGCAGTTTCAGGGTGTGCTCGGCGCAGTTGATCCGCTCGCGGTAGAGACCGCTGGCGATGAGCCGGTCGTTGAAGAACTGGGGCGCCTTGAATGCTACTTTTTTCCAGTAGGTGATCTCGTTGTCGTGGATGAACAGTTTGGAGCGGTCGTAGAAATACTGGCTCTGGTCGGCGGCGGTATGGATTTTCATCCATTCCGCCGCGCCGGCCGGCATCGCCGCCAGGCAAACCAGCAGGGACAGGACGATGCGCTTCATGGCGGAGAAAGTGCGGCGCGCCCGGCCGGAGCCTGCTCGTCGGCCAGCAGCCGGGCGGTGATCAGCCCGTTCACGCTGCCGAACAGCAACGCGGCGGCGGCGAAGACCGGCACCAGATAGAGGATGCCGGCGTGGGGAATCAGCCACAGGTACACCACCGCCATCTGCCCGGCGACGTGGGCGAACGAGGCGGCGATGCTCATCGACACCGG
Source organism: Sulfuricella sp. (assembly GCA_023266195.1). Taxonomy (GTDB): domain Bacteria; phylum Pseudomonadota; class Gammaproteobacteria; order Burkholderiales; family Sulfuricellaceae; genus Sulfuricella. The sequence continues at coordinate 21,310 of JAHFRP010000019.1, read as the reverse complement.
GCCGAACGCGGCTTTGGGCAGATGCTGCGCCAGCGCCAGCGCCGCCAGGCTGGCCGCCGCGCCGGACGCGCTGAGGACGAACGACGGCGACAGGAAAGTGCCGAGCAGCAGGCTGCCGGCCACCACCCGGAGCAGCGACACCCAGATCGCGGCGCGCATGCCGAAACGTTCGAGCACCAAGAGGGTGATGATGTTCGCCAGCCCCGGCTTGATCCCCGGCAGCGGCGAAGGAATCGCCGCCTCGACCAGCGACAGCCCGATGGCGAACGCCGCCAGGCGGGCGATGCGGTGGTCTTCGGCGGTGGTCTGGATGTGAACGTGCATTATTGTTAATCCGAAAACCCACTAGTCACTAACCGCAAAGGCGCGAAGAAAGACTATAACGATAGTCGCACTCCCGCTGACAATCCTGGAAAAAGCATTTAGCCACAGAGAACACAGAGGAAAAACATGGGGTTGGCGCGCAAACTGTTCTCACCCGTCAGGTGAATGCGAAAGTGTCCAAAAACCCGCTTCATCTCTGTGTTCTCTGTGATCTCTGTGGCTTGAACTGAGGTTTCAAGGATAATTGGGTAAATTTGAAACGCCTTGTTTTTTCTTCGCACCTTTGCGGTTCAGCTTTATTGGTTAATAGTTGAGCGAATCATATACTTTCTTCGCCCCGGTCAGTTCCAGGCTGACCTGATTGGGCAGGCACAGGGCGGCTTCCCCGGCCTTGGACAGCCAGCCTTGCTGGACGCAGTATTGGCGCGGGCTCGGGTCTTGCGCCACGCGCGCACGACGGTCGCGGATTTCGATGCGGCTGGTGCCGAGCGGGCCTTGCGCCAGGAAGCTGCGGTTTTGCGCCAGGCTGAGCTCGGCCACCACCTTGCCGCCGGCGCGCACCACCGCCTTGTCGGCCGCGTGGCCCTGCCAGAGGGCGGCAAACAGCCAGGCGGTGGCCACTGCGCCGCCGACCATCACCAGCCAGTCGCCGGGCTTGATCAGTCCGAGCACGTTCGCTCACCCCGTGCAATCATCATATTGAAATTATAGGTGCCGCCACCGTGGCTTCATATCAGCTCGCGGTGGCGCACCATCGTTTGCTGGCCGTTGGCGCGAAAGTGCGCCGCCAGCTTTTCGGCGAAGAATACCGAGCGGTGTTGCCCGCCGGTGCAGCCCACGGCGATGGTCAGGTAATTGCGGTTGTCCAGGATGAAGCAGGGCAGCCACTCTTCCACGAAGCGGCGAATGTCGCCCAGCATCTTCTGCACGCTGGCGTCGCCTTCGAGAAAGGCGGCGACCGCGGCATCCTTGCCGGTGAGCGGGCGCAGTTTCGGATCGTAGTGCGGGTTGGGCAGGCAGCGCACATCGAAAACGCAGTCGGCGTCGAGCGGGATGCCATGCTTGAAGCCGAACGACTGGAACAGCAGGGTCAGCCGGGAGCGGTCGAAGTCGATGAAATCCTTGATCCAGGCGCGCAGGGCATTGGGATTGAGGTCGCTGGTGTCGATGCGATGGCCGAGCGCGCCGACCGGTGCGAGCAGGTCGCGTTCGAGCTGGATGCATTCCTGCAGAGTGCGCTGGCCGCTGCTCAATGGGTGATGCCGCCGCGTTTCGCTGAAACGCTTGACCAGGGCGTCGGTCTTCGCTTCGAGGAACAGCAGGCGCAGGTCGAAGCCGTGCGCCTTGAGCTCCGCAATGATATCCGGCAGCTGGTGCAGCGCACCGCTGCTGCGTACGTCCACGCTGAGAGCGATACGGTCGTGGCCTGCCTGGTCAAGAAAGTTGGCGATGTCCGGCAGGAGTTGCGCCGGCAGGTTGTCGACGCAGTAAAATCCGCTGTCCTCCAGCACGTTGAGCGCGATGCTCTTGCCGGAGCCGGACAGGCCGCTGATCAGGATCAGCTGCATGGGAGACAACGAGGAGTGAGAAGTGAGAAGTGAGGAGTAAAGTCAAAAGTGGGGCGGCCAGCGTATTTACTCCTCGCTCCCGACTCCTGACTCCTTACGGCATCTCCCGTCATTGCCCCTCCGCATCCATCATTTGCTCGTGCCGCTCGATGAACTGGCGCGTGCTGTTGATGCCGCGCTTTTGCAGGATGTGGTTGCGCACCGCGACTTCCACCAGTACCGCGATGTTGCGGCCGGCTGCCACCGGGATGCGCACTTTGGGCACTTCCACGCCAAGGATGCTTTCGCTGAATTCCTCGATCTGCAGGCGATTTTGCGACGAGGTGGCGATATTGGCCAGCTTTTCCAGATGCACGATCAGCTTGAGGTTCTTTTTCAGTTTGACCGAGGTTTCGCCGAACAGGGTGCGGATATCCAGCACGCCCAGGCCGCGCACTTCCATGAAATCCTGCAGCAGCGACGGACAGCGCCCTTCCACGCTTTCGAGCGAAATCAGGTAGAAATCCACCACGTCGTCGGCGATCAGGCGGTGGCCGCGGGTGATCAACTCCAGCGCCAGTTCGCTCTTGCCGATGCCGGATTCCCCGGTGAGCAGCACACCCATCCCTTGCACCTCCAGAAATACCCCATGGCGGGAGGTCGATTCGGCCAGCACCTGGGTGAGGTAGTGGTTGAGCACGTTCATCAGGTAGGGGCTGGGCTGCGGCGAGGTGAACAGCGGCGTCTGGCCGCGGTTGGCGGCATCGAGCAGCACCTCCGGCACCGGCTCGTTGTTGGCGACGATGATCAGCGCGAGCTCGGTGGAAAACAGGTTGCAGATCGCCTGGTCGAGAGACTCGGCGGTGAGGCTGCGCAGAAAGTCCATTTCGGCGCAGCCGAGCACCTGCACCCGGTTGGGGTGGACGAAATTGAGGTGGCCGATCAGCGCCAGGGTCGGCTTTTGCACGATTTCGCCGGCAAGCTGGCGTGCGCCGCCATCGCGCCCGGCGACCCAGGCGAGGCCCAGTTTTTGACGGGTATCGTCGAATAATTGTTTGACGCTGATTTGCGACATGTTTAAGCCCTAGTGCTGAGCCCCGAATGCCGAGTCCAGAGTAAAAACCATCGCGAAGCGATTCAACGAACTCAGGACTCTTAACTCGGTACTCAGGACTGATTTTAGCTCCATTCAACGAGCAGGCGATGAATTTCTGCCGGGTCGACGCTGGCTTGCAGATTATCGCGCAAATGGCGATCGCTGAACATTTGCGCCAGCTCGCCGAGAATTTGCAGGTGCAGGTCGGTGGCTTGTTCCGGCACCAGCAGGATGAACAGCAGCCCGACCGGCCGCCCGTCCGGTCCATCGAAGGGAATCGGCACCTTCAGCTTGACGAAAGCGCCGGTGGCCTCGCGCAGCCCCTTGATGCGCCCGTGCGGGATGGCGATGCCCTGACCCAGCCCGGTGGAGCCAAGCTTTTCGCGTGCCGCCAGGCTGTCGTGCACTTTTTTATGCGGAATCTGCTGGTTGGCGGCAAAAAGCCGGGCGACGGCTTCGAACAACTGGTCCTTGCCGGCGGCGTCGAGGTCGCAGAGTACGTTGGCTGGAGGGAGTATTTTGGCGATGAGGCTCATTGTTCCGATATTGAGTGCGGCGGAGCCTGGCCAGGCTCCGCCGTGCGGGAGTTCTTTATTCGGCGACGGCTGTCTGATGCTTGCCGCCGCTGCCGCGGGTGGGGCCGCCGTTCATTTCCTTGTGCTTGACGATCTGGCGGTCAAGCTTGTCGACCAGGCTGTCGATGGCGGCGTACATATCGGCGTCCTCGGACTTGACGAAAATATCCTTGCCGCTGACGTGAACGTTCACTTCGGCCTTCTGGGCCAGCTTTTCCACAGTCAGGGTCACATTGACATCGATCACCTGATCGAAGTGGCGGGTGACCCGGCTCAGCTTGTCGGTGACGTAATCGCGGATGGCGGGGGTGACTTCAACATGATGGCCGGTTACATTCAGGTTCATTTGTGACTCCTTTGGGTTAATTGTTAGATGGACTTGCGTAAACTCACCGCGGCAATTTGCATGGATTCCCGATACTTTGCCACAGTGCGCCGGGCGACGACAATGCCCTGTTTCGCCAGAATCTCGGCGAGCTGGCTGTCGGAAAGCGGTTTCTGCGGATTTTCCGCCGCCACCAGTTGCTTGATCAGCGCACGGATAGCCGTAGAGGAGCAGGCGCCGCCGGCTTCCGTGGCGCAGGAGCTGCCGAAGAAATACTTGAGTTCCAGCACCCCGCGCGGTGTGAGCATATACTTCTGCGTGGTGACTCGCGAAATGGTGGATTCGTGCAGGCCGACTGCATCGGCTATCTCACGCAGCACCAGTGGGCGCATGGCGACTTCGCCGTGTTCGAAGAATTGCCGCTGGCGTTCGACGATGGCCTGCGACACGCGCAGGATGGTATCGAAGCGCTGCTGGATGTTCTTGATCATCCATTTCGCTTCCTGCATCTGGCTCGACAGATACTGGCTGCCGTTTTCGCGGTTGCGCCGCAAAATGTCGGCGTAGATGCGGTTGATACGCAGCTTCGGAATGATTTCCTGGTTCAGGCTGGCGACCCAGCGCCCCTTGACCTTCTTCACTTCCACATCGTGCTGGATGTAGCGCGTGTCCACATTGGCGAAAGCCGCGCCGGGGCGCGGGTTGAGCTGGACGATCAGCTGCTGGACCGCGCGCAGTTCGTCGTCGTCGCAGCGCAGCAGTTTTTTCAGCTTGGCGAAGTCGCGGGCGGCGAGGAGGGCGAGATGGTTTTTCGCAAGAGTGAGCGCCTGCTCTCGGTATGGAGTTCCGTCCGGCATGATTTCCAGCTGCAGGGTCAGGCATTCCGCCAAGTTGCGCGCACCGATGCCGGGCGGGTCGAGATTCTGCAGGTGGCACAGCGCGGTGTGCAGCTCGATCGGCTCGATCTCCAGTTCGGGCGGCAGCAATGCGGCAAGTTCGTCCAGATCCTGGGTAAGATAGCCGTCCTCGTCCAACGCATCGATCAGCAAGGCGACAATCTTCCGGTCGCGGTCGGACAGCTGGTTCAGCCCCAGCTGCCAGTTGAGATGGCTGCGCAGATCGACCGGCTCGGCGCGAAGCGAGGCATAGTCGCTGTCTTCGTCCTCGTCGGGGTCGTGCGCAGTCCACGGGCTATCCTGATCCCAGTCGTTCCCGGTCAGGGACGGGGTTTCTGCGGACGCATCATCGGCCGTGCTGCTGGTGGAAGGCGAAGCAGCCGCCGAAAACTCTTCCGGCTTGGCCTCGCCCGCATCTGCCTCCTCGCCATCCGCACGCTCAAGGAAAGGATTTTCCTGGGTAAAAGCATCCAGTTCCTGGCTCAACTCCAGCGTGGATAGCTGCAACAATCGGATCGATTGCTGCAGCTGTGGGGTCAATGTCAGATGTTGTGAGAGCTTGAGTTGTAGGCTGTGCTTCATGTCTTAACGTAAAACTCGCGAAGCGAGGCCCCGCCCCCCTCTCCCGCATTCGATTCCGCATGGGCTTTAGCCCATGGCGGATCGGAGTCCCTTAGGGCTGGCGGAATAACCAGCGACTTGGCCCCATTGCCGCCCGGTCGAAGGGCCAGCAGTTCCGTCAGGGGGCTAGGGGTGAGGGAAACGATCATGGCACCAGCAAGTTTCATTTTCCGGAGTGGCGATTCGCCATGGCGGTTAGGTTATGGGGGCTGTCCGCTCGAAACCCGAGCCTTTCTTGCCTGTGCTGCTGGTGTTACATCTTGAAATGTTCTCCCAAGTACACTTTTCTTACGTTTTCATTATAAACGATTTCATCCGGTTTTCCGCTCGCCAGCACTTGACCGTCGTTGATAATGTAAGCGCGGTCGCAAATACCCAGAGTTTCCCGCACGTTGTGGTCGGTGATCAGCACGCCGATGCCTTGGTCGGTGAGAAAACGGATGATCTTCTGGATATCCAGCACCGCAATCGGATCCACCCCGGCAAACGGCTCGTCGAGCAGCACGAAGCGCGGCTGGGTAGCCAGTGCACGGGCGATTTCCACTCGCCGCCTCTCGCCGCCCGACAGGGACAGCGCCGGGTTGTTGCGCAGATGCGCGATGTGCAGCTCGCGCAGCAGGTCTTCCAAACGCTCCTCAATTCGCCCAGCCTCGAATGTCTGCAGTTCCAGGATCGCCCGGATATTCTCGGCGACCGTCAGCTTGCGAAAAATCGAGGCTTCCTGCGGCAAGTAGCTCAGGCCCAGGCGCGAGCGGCGATGGATCGGGAGATGGGACAGCTCCGTGCCGTCAAGGCGGATGCTGCCGCCGTCGAGCGGCACCAGTCCGACCATCATGTAGAAGCTGGTGGTCTTGCCCGCGCCGTTCGGCCCGAGCAGCCCGACCACTTCGCCGCTGGTCACCTCCAGCGAAACGTTTTTTACCACCTGGCGCGATTTATAGCGCTTTTTCAGGCCCTGGACGTTGAGTTGACTCATTTGGGATAGTCCTGAGTCCTGAGTCCCGAGTCCCGAGCGAGACTACTTAGCACTCAGAACGCGGGCCTCAGCACTTTTACTGTTCTCCGGGATTGGCGATGTCTTCGGCCGGCTTCAGCTTGATCTGCGCGGCCGGGGTGGGCGCGGCACCCGCTTTCTTCTTCGGCTGCATCACGGTGTGTACGCGACCAAGCGGATTGTTGGGCGTGGCGGCTTCCTTGCCGCCGATCACCTGGAAGAATTCGGTCTTGCCGTCGTAGGAAATGTAGTTGCCGCGCGCCTCGTCCTGGTTGCGCTTCATTCGCGCCTGACTGAACATCTGCACCAGGTCTTTTTTGCTGTCGTACTCGATGCGCTGCGCGTAGCCCTCGATGTATTCATCCAGGCCTTCGCGCTTCTGCCGGAAGGAGGCCGGGTTGCCGTAAGCGATTCCGTGCTGGAAGCCGTCCGCATCTTCCCGCACGACCAGCTTGTCGGCGCGTATTTCCAGTGTGCCCTGGGTCAGGATCACATTGCCCTCGTAAACGCCTTCCTTCTTGATGTCGTCCGAAGTGGCGGTGTTCGATTCCAGATTGACGGGCTTGTCCCGGTCCGCCTTTTCGGCGTGTGCCGGGGGCGCGCACACAAGGACCAGCGCCGCCCACAGGCAGGCACGGAGAAGCGGCGAAAGATTAATGCTTGGGTTTCTCATAGCGGCCTTTGACGCGTGAAAACAGTTTCATCACGTGGGTTTTGTTGTTCAATTCTAAACCAACCCCATCGATATTGGTATGCGCATCCCGAATGGCGACCGGCTTGTCCGACAGCGCCAGATCCTGGTCCGGGATCACGTGGAGGTAGCTGGTGGTAAGGGTCAGCGCGCTTCGGTCCCGAAAAGCCTCGCGCGTCACCTGCACGTTGCCGGTAAAATAGGCATGCTCGCCGTCCTTCGAGATCAGGCCGCTGCTCGACTGGATATGCAGGGGCGCCTTGCCCTGCGCGAAGCTGATGAAATGGGGACGGTCAAGGTGGGTGGAATCGTCGTCCGGGTAATGCACCATCCTGGCGGCGGAAAGGGTGTGCCGCGGCAGGCCGTCCTGGCCCATGCGCGTGGCAGTAAAGTTTTCCACGGTATAGTCCGGGTCATGCCGGCTGCTGCCGTCGTTTTTCGGAGGCGGCGGCTGCACCGTGCGGTCGAGCCAGAATGTCAGCATCGCCAGCAATGCCAGCAGGCCGGCCGGAAACCAGAGCGCCAAACGGTCACGTATCATCGGGTCAGGGCATTACCCGGGGCAATCCGGAAATGATCGTGGGTCAGGCTTCAGCCTGACATGTGTGGCTGAAGCCATACCCACGGAGGCAGCACCCAAAGCGGTCATTTCAGATAAGGCGCCAGTTGCGCATCGAAAGTTCCCTGCGCCCGCATGACCAGCTCGCAGATTTCGCGCACCGCGCCCTGACCGCCCGACAGCTGACTGACGTAATGCGCGTGCTGCTTGACCAGGGCCGGCGCAGCCGGCACGCACAGCGCCAGGCCGCAGCGGCGCATCACCGGCAGGTCCACCACGTCGTCGCCCATGTAGGCGCACTCCGACGCATCGCACCCGGTCTTCTCCAGCAGGTCGGCGAAGGCGTCGAGCTTGTCCTCCACGCCCTGGTAGAGATGCGTCACGCCCAGATTGGCGGCGCGCAACGCAACGACCCGCGAGTTCCGCCCGGTGATGATCGCCAGTTCCACGCCGGAGCGGTTCAGCATCTTCATGCCGTGACCGTCGAGCGAGTTGAATGCCTTGTATTCCTCGCCGCCGTCGGCCAGATATAAGCTGCCGTCGGTCAATACGCCGTCCACGTCGAAGATGGCGAGCCGGATTTTTTTTGCGCGTTCGAAGGTGTCCATTGTTTTTTCGTTTTTAAACCACCCCTGCCCTCAATAAATCATGCATGTTCAATGCCCCGACCAGGCGGCCGCCCGCATCCGTCACCAGCAGGCCGTTGATCTTGAATTGCTCCATCATCTGCACCGCTTCGGCGGCCAGCCTGTCCGGGCCGATGGTGCGGGGATTGCGCGTCATCACGTCCGCCACCCTGGCGGCGCGGATGTCGAGCGTCTTATCGAGGGCGCGGCGCAAGTCGCCGTCGGTGAACAGCCCGAGCAGGCGGTCGTCCTCGTCCACCACCGCCGTCATGCCCAGTCCCTTGCGCGACATTTCCAGCAGGGCCTCGGTCAGCGGCGCGCTCTCCGCCACCTTGGGCAAAGCGGCGCCGGCATGCATCAGATCGCCGACGTGCACCAGCAGGCGCCGGCCGAGCGCCCCGCCGGGATGGGAACGCGCGAAATCCTCCGCGCCGAAGCCGCGCGCGTCGAGCAAGGCGATGGCGAGTGCATCGCCCAGCGCCAGCGCCGCAGTGGTGCTGGCGGTTGGCGCCAGCCCGAGCGGGCAGGCTTCCTGCGCCACGCTGGCGTCGAGGTGCACGTCCGCCTCGCGTGCCATGGCGGAGCGGGGATTGCCGGTCATCGCGATGTATTTCGCGCCCTTGCGCTTGACGATGGGGATGATGGTAAGCAGTTCCGGGCTTTCGCCGGAATTGGACAGCGCGATCAGCACGTCCTGGTCGGTAATCATGCCGAGGTCGCCATGGCTGGCCTCGCCGGGATGGACGAAAAACGCCGGCGTACCGGTGCTCGCCATGGTGGAGGCGATCTTGCGCGCGACATGGCCGGACTTGCCCATCCCGCTGACCACAACCCTGCCGGGGCAGTGTAGAATCAGTTGCAAGGCGCGGATAAACTCCCCGTCCAGTCTTTCGATCAGCGCTTCGACGGCTTTTGCCTCGATGGCGAGCACCTGGCGCGCCAAAGCGAGCGCACTGCGGTCTGATATCGGTTCGGTTGCATTCATCCGCGCAAGTATACTAAACCCCATGGCCTATTGCCTATTGCCCGTTGCCTGACCGACCATGCACAACTCATTGCAACTCGTCCTTACCCTGCTTGCCGCCGCCGTTCTGGCCGTGGCCGTGTTCCGGTTTTTGCGCCTGCCGCCGCTGCTGGCCTATCTGCTGGTGGGTATCGTGGTCGGCCCGCACGCGCTGGGCTGGATTTCGGAAAGCGACCGGATCAGCTACCTGGCGGAGTTCGGCGTGGTATTCCTGATGTTCAGCATCGGCCTGGAATTCAGCCTGCCGCAGTTGAAAACCATGCAGCGGCTGGTGTTCGGCCTGGGCGGTGCACAAGTGGCGCTGACCATGGTGGGAGTGCTGGCGGCAAGCCTGGCGCTGGGGCTTTCCTGGCAGGTGGGCGTGGCCCTGGGCGGGGTGCTCGCCATGTCGTCCACCGCCATCGTCAGCAAACTGCTGGCGGAAAGGGTCGAGCTGCATTCCCGCCACGGGCGCGAAATCGTCGGCGTGCTGCTGTTCCAGGATCTGGCGGTGGTGCCGCTCCTGGTGCTGATTCCCGCGCTGGCGGTGAGCGATAGCCGACTGGGCTGGACGCTGGGGGAAGCCTTTCTCAAGGCGGCGCTATTGCTCGCGCTGCTGCTGGTTTTCGGCCAACGCATCGTGCGGCCGTGGTTTCACCTCGTCGCCGGGCGCAAAACGTCGGAGCTGTTCATGCTCAATGTGCTGCTGGTCACCCTCGGCCTCGCCTACCTGACCAGTCTAGCCGGCCTGTCGCTGGCGCTGGGCGCCTTTCTGGCCGGCGTGTTGATCTCCGAGACCGAATACCGCTACCAGGTGGAAGCCGACATCAAGCCGTTCCGCGACGTGCTGCTGGGCCTGTTTTTCGTCACCATCGGCATGCAGCTCGACCTTTCCGCAGCGGCACACAACCTGGCCTGGGTAATCTCCCTGCTGTTGTTCCTGACCGTCGGCAAAGCGCTCCTGATCGCCATCCTGAGCCGCTTTTCGGGCAGCCAGCCGGCGGTGGCGATCCGCTCCAGCCTGGCCCTGGCGCAGGCTGGCGAATTCGGCTTCGTCCTGCTGTCCCTGGCCGGGGAAGTGCATCTCGTCGATGGGCGGATCGTGCAGATCGGCCTGTCGGCGATGCTGCTGTCGATGCTGGCGGCGCCGTTCGTCATTCTTTACAGCGACCGGATCGTGCAATACCTGAGCGCCAGCGAGTGGGTCAACCGCGCGCGCGAGCTGCACGAAATCGCGGTGCGCAGCTCGACCAGCGAAGAACACGTCATCATTTGCGGCTACGGCCGCAGCGGCCAGAACCTGGCGCGCTTCCTGGAGCAGGAAAGCATCGGCTTTATCGCGCTCGACCTCGATTCCGAACGGGTCCGGGCCGCGGCGATCGCCGGCGAAGGCGTGGTGTACGGCGACGCGGGACGGCGCGAAGTGCTGATGGCCGCCGGCTTGAACCGCGCCAAGGCACTGGTGGTGACTTATGCCGACGTGAAATCCTCGCTGCGGGTGCTGCACCACGCTCATGAAATGCGGCCGGACCTGCCGGTGATCGTGCGCACGCTGGACGATACCGATCTGGAAAAGCTGCGCTCCGCCGGCGCGGCTGAAGTCGTGCCGGAGGTGCTGGAAGGCAGCCTGATGCTCGCTTCCCACACCCTGATGCTGCTCGGCGTGCCGCTCGCGCGCGTGGTCAGGCGCGTGCGGCAGGTGCGCGAGGCGCGCTACAGCTTGCTGCGCGGGTTCTTCCACGGCGTCACCGACCAGGATTACGAACTGAGCGAAAAAATCCAGCCGCGCCTGCACACCGTCGCCCTCAACCCCGGCGCGGCGTCGGTGGGCAAGACCCTGGCGGAGCTCGACCTGGACAGCCTGCTGGTACAGGTGACGGCGGTAAGGCGGCACAACATCCGCGGCCTGGAGCCACAGCCCGAAACCGTGCTGGAGGCGGGAGACGTGGTGGTGCTGATGGGCGTGCCGGAGAGTCTGGCGGCGGCGGAGGTGAGATTGCTGCAGGGGTGAGAAATCGGCGGGCATGCACAGATGCCCGCCGGTTCCAGCCGTCGGATTTAGAAGCTGTTTTAAAAAATGCAGCGAGCGGCTGCGAGGTGGGGGAGGCCGGAGCGGAGGAACCGGAATGTACATGAAGTACATGAGGATTCCGAGCGCCGCCCGACCCCGCATCGCGGCCGCGCAGTAATTTTTTAAACAGCTTCTTACATCTTCTTGCACAGGGTGACATACGGCTTGGTGGAGTCCGGCGCCGCATAGGCCGCGACCGAACCGGAAGCGCCGTTTATCGTCGCATAGGCCGCGCCGGCACGAACGTCGCCGGTGGCTGCCGCACCGTCGTCCATGGCCGCATCGATGCTTTGGGCATAGGACGATTCGATGCTCACGCAAACCGCCGTGCCGGTCAGGCCCAGGGGAGCGGTTTCGACGCCGATGATCCCACCCGTGGCGGCGGTGGGCGGAACGCCGCTGGTGCCTTCGCCTTTCATGAAGCCGGCGCTTCTGACGTGCTGCCAGAAGTTCGACGATTCCCCTTCGGCCGCGGGCACTGCCAGCGTGTAGGCGCCGGCGATAACACCGTTTCCGCCTCCGTTGGTCACTCCCGCGCCGAAATGCGTCTGGGCGGCGGGATCGTCGCCGGGCATGAACCGGTATCGATCTTGATAGGCATGGTATGCGGTTTGGACCGCGTTGAGATCATTGGTCACGTTGCGGATCTTGGCGCTGTCGATCATCGCCTGCCCCTTCAGCACGCCGCCGAGCAACAGGCCGATGATCACCAGCACGATGGCGATTTCCACCAGTGTAAAACCGGATTGATGTTTTCTCATTTCACCCCCCCTTGTTGTTGGAACACGTCGATGTCAATGCAACTTATGACGCAGGCGCATCGATTTACCGAACGGCAAATCGCTCGATTTATGCCAAAAGCAATGCCATGCTAATGCGTATTTATGCCGAATTCAAGTATTCCAAAGAGATAATTTTGGGGCCTCGCCGGGAACAATCGCGGGGAGAGGGATTGCGAAAACCGGCGCACTGACCGGAACACGGAAGGCGGTGATGAATAGGCGTTACAGGCTCGGGCAGCGCGGGAAAAATCACGGGGCCGCCGCCGTCCGAAAGCGGTGAAATCCGGGTGCTTGGGCGCCCTACCCCTTCACCCGCGCGATCCTTACCACTTCCTGGATCTTCCGCAAGCTACGCATCACGTTGGCGAGATGCACCCGGTTTTCCACCTGCAGGGTGAAGTTCATGGTGGTGTAGGCGCTGCCGTCCACCTCTTCCATGCCGACGTTGTCGATGTTGGAGCCGGCGTCGGCGATGGCGGCGGCGACCTTGGCCAGCACGCCGCGCTGGTTCGCCACCACCAGCTTGATGTTGACGTCGAAGGCTTTCTTCGGCGCCTCCGGATCCCACTCCACGTCCAGCCATTTTTCGGTGTCGGCGCGGCTCTTGGCGATGATCGGGCAGTCGTGGGTGTGGATGACCAGGCCCTGGCCCTTCTTGATGAAGCCGATGATCGGGTCGCCGGGGATCGGCTGGCAGCAGCGGGCGAATTGCACCGCCATGCCCTCGGTGCCGCGAATGGTGATCGGCCCCAGGGTGGCGTGCTTGCGCTCGTCGCCCTCGTTCAGCGCCAGCAGCTGGCGCGCGACCACCAGGTTGAGCCGCTTGCCCAGGCCGATGTCGGCCAGGATTTCCTGTTTGCTCCTGCCGCTGATCTCGCGCAGCAGCCTGTCCCATTGCGCCTCGCCGATCTCCACCGGGCTCGCGCCATGCGCCCGCAGCGCCTGGTTGAGCAGGCGTTCGCCGAGGACGGCGGATTCGTCGTACTGCATGGTCTTGAGAAAGTGGCGGATGTGCGAGCGCGCCTTGCCGGTGATGACGTAATTGAGCCAGGACGGGTTGGGCTTGGCGTGGGCGGCGGTGACGATTTCCACCTGATCGCCGTTCCTGAGCTCGGTCCTGAGCGGCATCAACTCGTGGTTGATCTTGACCGCGACGCAGCGGTTGCCGACGTCGGTGTGCACGCCGTAGGCAAAATCCACCGCGGTGGCGCCGCGCGGCAAGGCCATGATCTTGCCCTTGGGCGTGAACACGTAGACCTCGTCGGGGAACAGGTCCACCTTGATGTGTTCCAGGAATTCGGTGGCGTCGCCGCTCTCGGACTGGATTTCCAGCAGACTTTGCAGCCACTGGTGGGTCTTTTGCTGCAGCTCGTTGATGCCGGCATCGCCGCTCTTGTACAGCCAGTGCGAGGCGACCCCGGCTTCCGCGATCTTGTGCATGTCCACGCTCCGAATCTGGATTTCGATCGGCGTGCCGAACGGCCCGAACAGCGTGGTATGCAGCGACTGGTAGCCGTTCGCCTTGGGAATCGCGATATAGTCCTTGAACTTGCCGGGGATCGGCTTGTACAGCTGGTGCAGCGTGCCCAGGGTAAGGTAGCAGGTGGGCACGTCCTTGACGATGACGCGAAAGCCATAGATATCGAACACCTCGGAAAAGGTCAGCGACTTTTCCGTCATTTTCTTGTAAATGCTGTACAGGTGCTTCTCGCGGCCGGACACGGTGGCGTCGATCTTGCAGTCCTTGAGCTTCTGCTTGACCGCTTCCAGCACCTTGCCGATCACCTCGCGCCGGTTGCCGCGTGCCGCCTTGACCGCCTTGGCCAGCACTTCGTAGCGGTTGGGATGGAGATGGCTGAAACCGAGATCCTCCAGCTCGCCGTAGACATTGTTCAACCCCAGCCGGTTGGCGATCGGCGCGTAAATCTCCAGGGTTTCGCGGGCGATGCGGCTGCGTTTTTCCGGCGCCATCGCGCCGAGCGTGCGCATGTTGTGCAGGCGGTCGGCGAGCTTGATCAGGATGACGCGCACGTCGCGCGCCATCGCCAACAGCATTTTGCGGAAATTTTCGGCCTGGGCGTGGGCCTCGGTCTGGAATTCGATCCGGTCGAGCTTGGAAACGCCGTCCACCAGGTCCGCCACCGCCTTGCCGAATTTTTCGGCGATTTGTTCCTTGGTGATGGCGGTGTCTTCCATCACGTCGTGCAACAGCGCGCCCATCAGCGCCTGCGCGTCGAGATGCCACGCCGCCAGGATGCAGGCCACCGCCAGCGGATGGGTGATGTAAGGCTCGCCGCTGACCCGGAACTGGCCGGCATGGGCGGACTCGCTGAAGCGGTAGGCCGCTTCGAGAGGCGCGACATCTTCCGGCTTGAGGTAGGAAAGCTGTGTGGAGAGTTCCGTGAATTCGGGCATGGGACTGCTCAGTGGGGACGACCGACCGGTCGCCCTCGCTCCGGACGCGATCAGGCCTGTCCGCGGTTGAGCACTTCCAGCCCAACCTTACCCTGGGCGATTTCGCGCAGCGCGATCACGGTCGGCTTGTCGCGGTTGGGTTCCACCATCGGGGTGCTGCCCTGGGCGATCTGGCGGGCGCGGATGGTGGCGACCAGAGCCAGTTCGAAACGGTTGGTGATGGTTTTCATGCAGTCGTCTACGGTAATGCGTGCCATGTCGTTTCCTTAAAATGTGCGGGTTATTTCAGTTTGGCGATCAATTCGGCGTGCAGGCTGAGCTGCCGCCAGGCTTTCAGCCGCTGCGCGCGGGTGACGGCGGCCAAGTCCTGCAGCGCCGTTTCAAAGACATCGTTAATTATAACATAATCAAACTCTTCCACATGACTGGCGTCCTCGCGTGCGGCGGCAACGCGGCGTGCGATCACCTCGCCGGAATCCTGGCCGCGCCCCTTGAGCCGCGCCAGCAGCGCATCGAGCGAGGGCGGCAGGATGAAAATCCCGATCGCCTGGGGGAAAATTTTCCTCACCTGGGCCGCGCCCTGCCAGTCGATTTCGAGCAGGACATCCGTGCCGGCGCGCATCGCGCTCTCGATCCAGGACTGCGAGGTGCCGTAGCGATTGCCGTAAACCAGGGCGCTTTCGAGGAAATCGCCGCGCTCCAGCATTTCCAGGAAAATCGTTTCGGCGACAAAATGATAATCCTTGCCGTCCGCCTCTCCCGGCCGCGGCGGGCGGGTGGTATAGGAGATGGACAGCTTCACCTGGCTGTCGCGCTCCAGCAACGCCCGCACCAAGCTGGTCTTGCCGGCGCCGGAGGGAGCGGTGACGATAAATAGGTTTCCTGAACTCATGTTTTTTCCGGTTACGCGTTATTCATAAGGCCAGAGGCGGCGTTGCAGGCGAGCCGGACATTCACGTCGGCCTGACATGACCGTCCCTCTCCCCTAGGAGCCTGTCGGACTTGAAGAATCGAGGGCTAGGAGCCTGTCGGACTTAAAGGAAATCGGCTGCAAATCCGCCTGGCCGGTCCATATTTCGCCCGCAAACCCTGATATGCTCCGCATTCCTTATTGGATCTATATGTTAAGTACGCCACTCAAATGGCGTCATAGCGCCATTCTTGATAATCGCGTTTTCTAATGGGTACACGCTTGGGTACACATCAAAAGCCCGATGGCGAGGCTTATCCACAATCCAGCAATTGCGCTAAATAATATCACGTCTATTTTGATACCCCCCTGCCGAAATTCCCGCACGCAAAAATATGACTACGCAGACGGTCGTTCATCGGGCCACTGTAGAGATTTACACCCCCTACCCATAAGCAAGGAAGGAAGCCAAGCACTCCTGAATATCTAGCAAAAAATCGGGGTCGTTAGCACCCGTAGCAGATGGCTTCAGGAAGCACCTTGGATTTATCGGGATGATCCACGGTTGCCAGATTGTCACCGCTACTTGCCCCGCCTTCTTATGACGGGTTCGATGATTGCCCCTGGCTGAAAAAACGCACCAGCCAAATTAAGCGCGGCAAATATCTCGATCTGGATTTCCTCTAAAAGCATTTCGCGCCGAAGCAGATTTCTAAAGTTCCTGATAGCACTGGCGCCCGGCGGTCTTGGTCGCCATGGATCGAGGCCCGCAAAGTGCGCCGCCGCATGAGAATCCAGGATCAATGATTCGGTGCCTTCGTCGCTCAACCGGTAGATCATTTGCAACACCGCCACCCTGACCATCATCTTGGTGGGATACCCAGGGCGCCCGGTCGCTCGCTTCTCAACATGAACACGCTTTGCGATTTCTTCCAGTCGAGGCCAGGGCAACACGCTGTTCATGAAATTCAGAACTTCCGCCCGCTTGGGCGTCTTGGCCTTCGGCCATGAAAGAGAGGTGAAGAGGCTGCTATTTCCATTCATATGGGTATCTCCCGCAATAACCATGTTGCGTTGCCGATTTCGGCGTTGCGTGATAAGTGTTGCCTATGTTTTGAGGGGCTGAACTAGCGGATCGCGGGGGTTTGAATTACCCGCAGAGTGAATAGCCCAGGAAGTACCTTTTTACTCACCGGGCAGGCTGCCACCGCTCCCAGCTCTGGCACTCTTCCGGCGCAATCAGAATGCGCTCGGTGTAGCGCCCGACTTCGTGGATCATGTAGCCCAGCTTGCAACCCCAATGAAACCGGCCCCGGCTGCCTGGCACACGATCAGAGATTAGATCGATGTGGCTGCATCCCATGCACTCCATTCCCTCGCCGGGCGTTGGCAGGCAGATCAGCCGCCAGGGTTTCAATCCTTGCCCAAGGCAGGCATTCCACCACATCCGGGCCTGTTCACCTGGCGGCATGGTTCGCAACGATTCAATGGCCGTAACCATATCATCCGTTCCGGCCCCGACATGTTCACAGTAAGCAATGGCGAGAAGCACGGCAACCGGGTTTCTTGGGTGTTTTTCTGGCGCGAATTCATTTGCGGCCACGCCGCCGCCCGCGCCTTTTTCGTGGGGTTTTTGTTCCTTCCCTTGATTTTGTGCCGGGACAGCCGGGACAACCGGGACACTTGCCCCGGAAGCCGCGCTATTACTTGATCTAGCTTGTCCCGGAAAGTGCGTTTTTGCCGGGACAGTGCCGGGACACGCCGGGACACTTTGTCCCGGCTCGTGGGTTAAACCTGTCCCGGAATGCCCCGGCTCAGAAGGTAAAACCTGATTCGATGTGTCCCGGATTTCCGGGGTAAGGGTGTCCCAGTCGAGCATTATTCATCCTCCCAAATGGCGGGAAGGATGTGCACCACGCGGGCGCGGCCTTCGGCTGGCAGCTTTTCCTTGCATAACCAGGGGCGGTCTGTTTCGGTGCCCGGCTTGATGTACCCTTTTTGCAGCAGCAAACGCCCTACGGCGGAATGGTCGAAGCCCTTGCAAACCCTGGATTGGAAAGTCGATGGGTAAATGAAATATTCCAGTTCATCGGCTTCCTTGATGTGACGGCGGAAGCCTGCCCGGTCGGATCGTACCGATGCATGGGTATCCGTATCCGCTGCCGGCCTGTCCCAGTCGGTAAAGGCGGATTCGCCATAACGCCGCAGGAATTCCCGCACCTGCCCCAGCATGGCCCGCTCTTCCTGCTTGCCTTCCCCGCCGCGCCCATCAAGCCATGCCTTGAAGCACGACACGGCGGCACCCATCGCCTCGCCCGCGCTCCATCCGGTGATCCCCCAGTTTGTCGCCAGCTCGCCAGCCGCACCCACCAGGCCAAACCGGGAAGCCACCCGGTGCGCTTGCCCGCTGGCCCCATCGGTCAGCGCTTTGCGCTCGAACGCCTTTTGCGCGTCGTGTAGAGCTTCGGGCAAGCTGTCGAGATTCGCTACCAGCTTTTCCAGAAAAGCCGGGAAGGCGGTTCCGTAATTCTGCCGGGTAAGGCGGTCAAGCGCCTTGGCAAACTCGCTGCCGTTGTCGAGCTCGTGCAAATCCTCGAACACGCCCAGCCCGGCCCCGGCGTCGGCGGGTATTTCAGCCAGGCGCAATTCCTGCCCGGCGCGGGGGCTTTTTCCCGCTTCGGCCATGTGCTGGGACAGGCCGATTTCGCCAGCGGACAGAAACAGAATTCGCCAGCTTGTCCGCGCTCTGGCTTTGGTTCCGGTGCGGTCGGATCGTGTCTTGCCGCCGCCATTGGCTAGCATGTAAGCTACCTCGCCGGCTGCTTTCGGGTCGAGCTGCGCCAGCTCATCCAGCAGCAGCGCCGAATCACAGTGCTGAGTAGCGAGGGCTTCCAGCCCGTTATCCGTCGCCCGCCAGCGCTGCATGTAGTCCGGCCCGCCGCACACACTGGCGGCCACCCTAAGCGCCGTGGTCTTGCCGTCGCTGGAATTGCTGCGCAGGTGGAATCCGCCGCTTTCCGCACCCGCCAAGTGCAATAGCGGGGTGGCAAACGCCAGGGAAACAGAGAACAACAGCCGGGAATTGCCCCGGCACAGGCCGGACACGTTGTCACGCCAGCCGGCCAATGTGCCCTTTGACTTGAAGGTATTGGCAGACGGGGTGTCGCTCTCGAAAATCCATTCCTCGGTGTTCGTGCCAAAAGCGGCATCCGGCAGCACGAAGACGCCGCCATCGTGCCAACCGGTTCTTGTCGTCACTCGCGCCCGCTTTTTCTCTTTCGATGTTTGCAGGTATTCGATAAGCAGCGGGCGGGCCTTGGGCGCAATTGCCAAGCCACGATCAAGCAACCGGTCGGCAACCTCCATCCCCTCGCCCCTGAAATCCCGCGCCGGGATGATTTCACGGTGTGGCTTGCGGTCATGATCGAGGAAGAACACCAGGTAGCCCCAGCCGTGGTTATCAGGATCGCGCACCAGCGCCAGCACTTCGAGCGGGGCACTCAACCAGCGCGGGGCTTCGGGATTGCCTTCACGGTCTACGCCATGCAGCCATAAGCCACGATCATCAAGAACGAATTTCCGCTTTGGCGGATTCTGGCTTTCAGTGGTTGCCGGCGGCTTGGATGCTTCCTTGTGCCGTTCTTGGATAGCCATTGGCGGATCGATCAGAAAACCATCCTGCCGGGCGGCCTGTTCCATGTGTCGGGCTGTCCATCCCCGCGCCAGCAGATCGGCGGCATCGTCGCCTTTTTCCAATGCGTTGCCGGGTTGCAGGATGGGCTTGCCTTCCGCATCCATTCCGGGCGTTTGGGTCAGCTTGTCCAGGTTTACCGGGCGGGCGGATTTGACACCCACGCTGTGCAGGATAGCGGCCAGTTTCGCCATGCATTCGCGGCCCGGATCGTCGCTGTCAGCCCACAGCCAAACGTCCCGCCCAGCCAGCGGTTTCCAGTCGGCCTTGTCCACCGCCTGGCTGCCTCCCTGCCAGCACATGACAACGTGATCGGGCAGCAGCAGCGCCGCCGCGTCCGCCGCCTTCTCTCCTTCCACCACGCACACGGTAGCGTCAGGATCGGCGGACAGCCGGTCAAGGCCGAAGATAGGCACAGGCAAGGGCGGGCGTTTCCATTCCCACGTCAGCGCGCCGGATTCCTTGCGCCACAGCGTCAGCGGTGAGAATTGCTTACGCTCGCCGGCCTTTTTTGGGTCGAATCGGTAGTGATAGAACAACACCGCGCCGGCTGAGTCGAGATAGGCCCAAAATGCCGATGGTTTGCCATGCTTCGGGTGTGTTTTGGGCGGAGTCGGCGCGGCTGCCGGTGCCGGCATGACGCAATCCGGCTGCGGCGGATTATTCTTGCTGCCGGCGGGTTTATGCTGGACTGGTGATGCATTCGGCTTGATCGCATTGCCCGAGTCGCCCATGGGCGGTTTTGTGCGGTCTGGCGGGGATATGCCCAGCACCTTGCCCAAGCGCTCGGCGGATTCGCCTTGCTTCATGCCCCAGATGTAAGCGGCCAGCGCCACCAGATCGCCGCCCTTGTCATCCGTTGCGAAGTCAGACCAAGCCCCGGTGTCCCGGTTGATGGCAAACGATCCCGGTTTGCTGTCGGCGCGCCGGGGGTTCAAGGGCAGATATTCATGGCCTTGGGTTTTGCCGCCTGATAGCCCCAATTCGCCCATGATGGTATCGAAGGCGGACAGGGCGGCAGCGGCAACCCGCTTGATTTGTCCGTTATCGCCCATCTGTGGCGCCCTCCAATTCACCGAAAAACCCAGAAGGCGGCGGTTCGCTTGCATTCAGTGCCGCAAGGCAATGGGCGCGCAAGTCTGCATTTGTCATGGCGTCGATTTTCATAGCAAGCCTTGGCAGCAGGTCGGGCCGGTTCAGCGTTAGGTCAATCACTCCGTCAACCACTGCCAAAAACCCTTCCAAGGTAGACAACGGGGCCGGCTTCGCCGTCGCACTGGCAGGCCGCAATTGCGTCACCAACTCAACAAGGTGATCCGGTGCCGGGTCAAGTTCCACCTGTTCGCCAAGTGCAACCGGCCAGGGACGGCGCAACTTGAGGTAAGCCAGTCCCAAGGCAAAGCCCAGTTCATAATCGTTGTTATATCCGTAGGGGTCTTTTCCTAAGATGGGTAATGCCTCAATGGCGGGGAATTGATCCATGCCGGCGGACTCATCGTCGCCAATGGTGAAGTGGAAACGGCGCGCCTGGTAACGGGGTGAATTGCGGTCGGCGGAATTCATGCCGCACCCCCTTTACCTTGGGATTCGGCAATACGGGCGGCAATGAAGTTGTCCACGCTTTCGGTCGGAACAGCCGATGCACGCGCCCCGACTTTCACCAAGGGGCCAACACGTCCAGCCTTTAATTCACGGTAAAACTGGCTGACCGATAAACCGCACCGATTGGCGGCGGCGGGGATTTTTTCCAGACGGGCGAGACGCCCAGGGGATGGGATTTCGAGAGTTCGAGACATTGCACGTTTCCTTTTATTGGAGCCTCCCGATATGGCAGGCTATGACGTGCAATGCTAGGGTTCCGGTTTCGGAAAAAATACGCTATTCAGTTTCCTGCCGCAAAATTGCGGACAAGCGTTATTTTTTCACCTTGCCCCTATTGGCGTTCTTCATCATTGGCAGGTAATGGTAGTCGTCATCACGTAATTTTATGGCGGCGGCAATTGCAGCCCGTGCCGATTTTTCCTGATAATAATCGGGATGACTGTTGGTTTTTGTTGGATAAAATTGGCTCTTCACGGTTTTCCTACGGTAGTCAGGCGAGTTGGTGGCGATGCCGTTGGCATGGTGTGATAAAGGAACGACGGCGTGTCCTTGGTGTTGAGCTGGAAGATCTTGAGCTTGAAG
>JAHFRP010000030.1 GCA_023266195.1 Sulfuricella sp. | reverse complement strand
TTCGCCGGGATGACCGCTCCCATATGCTGTACCTACCCGAGTCCTGGAAAACCCGCGTGGATACACCATATCAGGGATGTCGGTCATCTCATTTCTCCGTAGGATTTACCGGAAGAGCCATTTTTTTCCTAACATAACTCGCGGCACGCCCCGTCAAGAATCCCCCTCCAAGAAGTTTATTTAGACCCGAAACCGGCGGACTTACTGTTACATTACAAAGGTCGCGTTTCAAATTTTTGTCGATTTGCTCTAGAGTTCTCATATCTTGAGGTACTGGCGCCAGACCCGCAGCACACTCCGCGGTGATGCACCCTTGACTGTTAGGTTGAACTGGATCAGTTCCATTTGCTCCGAACAGATCAATTCTGCTTAATGGATTGCCGTTGACATATGCATACGTATTGATACCGCCCCTCAACCCAATCGGATCACTCTGGATGTACCTACCCGTCTGCGGATCATAATCCCTGAAGTAGTTGTAGCTGGTGTTGGTCTCTTTATCGAAGCACTGCCCCGGAAACCGCAGATTCAAGGTAAACGGCACCCCGTCCCCATCCGGGTCCTCCTCAGGTGCAGCGGTGCCAAACGGCTCCGCCAGCGGCGCATTGCGCCACACGATCCGGTTCTGTTCATCGGTCACCACCCGCGGGGTGTTGAGCTGGTCGCTGTGCAGGTAATAAATTCTCATCCCCGCCGGGGCGACGAGGATGCCGACTGTGCTGGAGTAGGTCTCCCCGCCTCCGTTGTCGATGGCCTTGGCGGATAGGCTGTACTGCCCTTCCGGGACGTTCTGCCAAGTGACGGCATAGGGGGCGGCGGTGGCCGTGCCGATCAGGGTGGTGCCCTGGTAGTACTCGACTCGGGTGACCTGTCCGTCTACGTCTTGTGCGCTGGCCGAGAGGTTGATGGTGGCCGGGGCGGTGTAGCGCTGGCCCGCCGTCGGCGTGGTGAGGGTGATGCTCGGCAGCTGGTTGGGAATGACGGTAAGGGTGATGGCGGCTGAGGTGGTGATGGCGCCCTGGTTGTCGGTCGCCTTCGCCGTAATGGTGTAGGTGCCGGCCGGAGCGTTGGCCCAAGTGATGCTGTAGGGCGCGGCCGTGGCCGTGCCAATCAGGGTCGCCCCTTGGTAGAACTCGACTTTTGTTACTGTGCCATCACTGTCGGCAGCGTTGGCAGTCACGCTGACGCTGGCCGGGGCGATGTAGACTTGATTCGCGGTCGGACTGGTCAGGCTCACCGTCGGCGGCGCATCAACGACGATCTGGATGGGTGCCGATGTCGTAGTTGCGCCCCTGTCGTCCGCCGCCTTGGCGGTAATGGCGTAGGTACCTGCCGGGGCGTTGGCCCAGGTAATGCCGTATGGGGCCGCCGTTGCCGTGCCAATCAGGGTGGCGCCCTGGTAGAACTCGACTTTGGCGACCGTGCCATCGGCATCTGCGGCATCCGCCGTGACGGTGACACTCGCCGGGGCGATGTAGCCCTGGTTCGCCGTCGGGCTGGTGAGATTGACCGTAGGCGGCGCATCGACGACGATCTGAATGGGTGCCGATGTCGTCGTGGCACCCTGGTTGTCGGTCGCCTTGGCGGTAATGGCGTAGGTGCCTGCCGGGGCGTTGGCCCAGGTGATGCTGTAGGGCGCCGCCGTGGCCGTGCCGATCAGGGTATTGCCCTGATAGAACTCGACCTTGGCGACCGTGCCGTCGCTGTCGGCGGCATTGGCGGTGACGCTGACGCTCGCCGGAGCAACATAGACCTGGTTGGCGGTCGGGCTGGTCAGGGTTACCGTGGGTGGCGCATCGACGACGATCTGGATAGGCGCTGAGGTGGTGGTCGCTCCCCTGTCGTCCGTCGCCTTGGCGGTGATGGTGTAGCTACCCGCTGGGGCATTTTGCCAGGTGATGGCATAGGGAGCAGCCGTGGCCGTGCCGATCAAGGTGGCGCCTTGGTAGAACTCGACCTTGGCGACCGTGCCGTCGCTGTCGGCAGCGTTGGCGGTGACGTTGATGCTTGCCGGGGCAACGAAGACGGCGCCGTCGGCTGGGGAAGTCAAGCTGACCGTGGGCGGCGCATCGACGACGATCTGGATAGGCGCTGAGGTGGTGGCCGCTCCCCTGTCGTCCGTCGCCTTGGCGGTGATGGTGTAGCTACCCGCCGAGGCATTTTGCCAGGTGATGGCATAAGGGGCGGTGGTGGCCGTGCCGATCAGGGTGGCGCCCTGGTAGAATTCGACTTTGGTGACGATGCCGTCGCTGTCGGCGGCGTTGGCTGTGACAGTAACACTTGCAGGGGCGACGAAGACTGCGCCGTTGGCTGGGGAAGTCAGGGTGACTGTAGGCGGCGCATCGACGATGACGTTGACCGGCACCGAGACAGCTTCCCAGGTCGGGCTGTTCGGGGTGTCTTCCTGGGCCTGGCCTTGATTGGTGGCGATGGCTTTGGCGGTGAGAGCGTAGCGCCCCGCCGGAATGTTGCTCCAGTTGTAGCTGTAGGGCGCCGCCGTGGCGCTGCCGATCAGGGCTCCGCCCTGGTAGTAGTCGACCCGCAGGATCGCCCAGTTCCGCTGGCCGACGCTGGCCGCGGCATTCAGGGTGACGGTGCCGGGGGCGGTGACGACGGTGTTGTCCGAAGGGCTGGCGAGGCTCACCGTGACTTTGGCCGGGTCCGGGTTGCTATCCTGGGCAAGACCCGCCGCCGGGGCGGCCAGCGCCGCCACTAGCCCGCTTACGATCATCCAGCGTTTGAACATCCCTCTTTCTCCCTCGGTTCTTCTTGGTCTTGCTGGTTCTGTTTGTCTTGTTCTGTTTGTCTTGGCTTTTGTCGGGGTGCCGCTATTGCAGCACGGCTAGCGGGAGGTCGTTCAGATAGACGTATTCGCGCAGGGTTTGTCCGGCGGGGGTGGTCTCCGCCAGGAGGTGGCCCGCCAGGTCGTACAGGTAGACGGTGTCGTCGCTGCCGCTCTTTCTGATGCGCTGGCCCAGGGCG
>JAHFRP010000029.1 GCA_023266195.1 Sulfuricella sp. | reverse complement strand
CACTTCAAGCTCAAGATCTTCCAGCTCAACACCGAGGACACACCGTCGTTCCTTTATCACGCCATGCCAATAGCATCACCGCCAACTCGCCTGACTACCGTAGGAAAACCGTGAAGAGCCAGTATTTAGCTTCGGCAGCTAGTCGGCAAGCGGCTCCGCTAAGGATACTTTCACAAGTATTTCGACAGCGCTCTAAATCTTTTTTCCGTTGTTCATCGCAATCTACAGGGGGTTTCGTCGGAAAATTTTCAGGTGTTTTTACCGTAGGAAACCCTTGTGCCCGAGTGTCAGGAGAAAAACCTTCTGGCCAATCGATTTGACTGGATTTTGCACCACTGGGAGTATTCTGCACTGGAGGAAAGAGAAGAGGGCCAACAGGTGTTTCAACGAAGCCATTTAGCCCTTTGTTGTCAATTACAGAGAGCGGTTTCCCGCTTACATATGCATAAGTATTCAGCCCACCCCTCAACCCAATCGGATCACTCTGGATGTACCTACCCGTCTGCGGATCATAATCCCTGAAATAGTTGTAACTAGTATTCGTCTCCTTGTCATAGTACTGCCCCGGAAACCGCAGATTCAAGGTAAACGGCACCCCGTCCCCATCCGGGTCCTCCTCAGGTGCTGCGGTGCCAAACGGCTCCCCCAGCGGCGCATTGCGCCACACGATCCGGTTCTGTTCGTCCGTCGCCACCCGCGGGGTGTTGAGCTGGTCGCTGTGCAGGTAATAAATTCTCATCCCCACCGGCGCGACGATGACGCTCACCGCCGACGAGTAGGTCTCTCCCCCGCTGTTGTCGATGGCCTTGGCGGATAAACTGTACTGCCCTTCCGGGACGTTCTGCCAAGTGACGGCATAGGGGGCGGCGGTGGCCGTGCCGATCAGGGTGGTGCCCTGGTAGTACTCGACTCGGGTGACCTGTCCGTCCACGTCTTGTGCGCTGGCCGAGAGGTTGATGGTGGCCGGGGCGGTGTAGCGCTGGCCAGCTGTCGGCGTGGCGAGGGTGATGCTCGGCAGCTGGTTGGGGATGACGGTGATGGTGGCGGCTGCAGAGGTGGTGATGGCGCCCTGGTTGTCGGTCGCCTTGGCGGTGATGGTGTAGCTACCCGCCGGGGCATTTTGCCAGGTGATGGCATAGGGAGCAGCCGTGGCCGTGCCGATCAAGGTGGCGCCTTGGTAGAACTCGACCTTGGCGACCGTGCCGTCGCTGTCGGCGGCGCTGGCGGTTACGTTGACGCTTGCCGGAGCGACGAAGACTGCGCCGTTGGCCGGAGAGGTCAGGCTGACCGTGGGCGGAGCGTCCACCAGAATCTGCACCGGCGCCGAAGTGGTCGTTGCGCCCTGGTTGTCCGTGGCCTTGGCGGTAATCGTATAAGTGCCCACCGGAACGCTGGCCCAGGTAATACTGTAGGGGGCTGCCGCCGCCGTGCCGATCAAGGTATTGCCCTGATAGAACTCGACCTTGGCGACCGTGCCGTCGCTGTCGGCTGCATCCGCCGTAACGGCGACGCTGGCCGGGGCGATGTAGACCTGGTTCGCCGTCGGGCTGGTGAGATTGACCGTGGGCGGAGCGTCCACGACGATCTGGAGGGCCGCTGATGTTGTCGTTGCGCCCTGGTTGTCGGTCGCCTTGGCGGTGATGGTGTAGCTACCCGCCGGGGCATTTGCCCAAGTAATGGCATAAGGGGCAGCCGTGGCCGTGCCTATCAGGGTGGTGCCCTGGTAGAACTCGACCTTGGCCACCGTGCCGTCGCTGTCGGCTGCATCCGCCGTAACGGCGACGCTGGCCGGGGCGATGTAGACCTGGTTCGCCGTCGGGCTGGTGAGATTGACCGTGGGCGGAGCGTCCACGACGATCTGGAGGGCCGCTGATGTTGTCGTTGCGCCCTGGTTGTCGGTCGCCTTGGCGGTGATGGTGTAGCTACCCGCCGGGGCATTTGCCCAAGTAATGGCATAAGGGGCAGCCGTGGCGGTGCCGATCAGGGTGGCGCCCTGGTAAAACTCGACTTTGGCGACTGTGCCGTCGCTGTCGGCGGCGTTGGCGGTGACGTTGATGCTTGCCGGAGCGACGAAGACTGCGCCGTTGGCCGGAGAGGTCAAGCTGACCGTGGGCGGCGCATCGACGACGATCTGGATGGGAGCTGAGGTGGTCACCGCTCCCCTGTCGTCCGTGGCCTTGGCGGTAATGGCATAGGTACCGGCCGGGGCGTTAGCCCAGGTGATGCTGTATGGGGCCGCCGTCGCCGTACCAATCAAGGCATTGCCCTGGTAGAACTCCACCTTGGCGACGGTGCCGTCGCTGTCCGTTGCGTTGGCTACCAGGGTAACACTGGCCGGTGCAATATAGACCTGGTTCGCCGCTGGACCGGTCAGGCTGACCGTCGGCGGCGCGTTGACGATGACGTTGACCGGCGCCGAGACGGCTTCCCAGGTCGGGCTGTTCCTGTGTTCCCTTTCCTTGTCCTTGCTCTGCCCTTGATTGGTCCCGATCGCCTTGGCCGTAAGGGTGTAGTTCCCTGCTGGGGCGTTTTGCCAAGTGAAGGTGTAAGGTGCGGCCGTGGCGCTCCCGATCAGGGTATTGCCCTGGTAGTAGTCGACCCGCAGGATCGCCCAGTTCCGCTGGCTCGCGCTGGCCGCGGCATTCAGGGTGACGGTGCCGGGGGCGGTGACGATGGTGTTGTTCGCCGGGGCAGTCAGGCTGACGCTGACTTTGTTCTGGTCTTCGTCCTGGGCCAAGCCCGTCGTCGGGAGGGCCAGCGCAACAGCCATCCCGCACAAGATCATCCAGCGCTTGAACATCCCTCTTCTCCCTTGCTTCATTCTTCTTGCTTGTTATGGGCCGTGCTCGGCTATTGCTTGTTCTTTTTTTGTTTTCGTTCTTTATCTTTGGGCCTCATTGCAGCACGGCTAGCGGGATGTCGTTCAGGTAGACGTATTCGCGCAGGGTTTGTCCGGCGGGGGTGGTCTCCGCCAGGAGGTGGCCCGCCAGGTCGTACAGGTAGACGGTGTCGTCGCTGCCGCTCTTTCTGATGCGCTGGCCCAGGGCG
>JAHFRP010000009.1 GCA_023266195.1 Sulfuricella sp. | reverse complement strand
CAGAGAGTTTGGTATTTGTGTCCATAATCCGCTTTGTGGGCACAAAATTGAGTGTGTCCAGCTGCGCGCATCATGGCGGAGGCCAAATCTTTTGGCTAGGCGGTGATGGGCGGACGCTTACAGGTCTTCTTCGATCTCATCACTGGGTAGCACTGAAATAAGCTCCCTCAAGTTATCCGACGGGCAACCTTTCTCCGCTTCAGCTATTACTGCGTCGCGACAACCAAAAAAAATGTCAGGGATTGTATCTAGAGTAGGCCAGCAAATTCTGTTAAAGGATCTCAAGATTTCGATACCGTCGCTGATATTGACAGCCTCTGTCCGCCACTCAACCTTCAACCGGTCAAATAGCTTTTTAATGAGTTGTAAAAACCGTGGGTGCTGGAAATGATCTGCAATTTCTATTAAAACGGCAAGTCGTTTTTCAAATGTCATTCCTACGTAGGCGATATTTCCGTTCCCCATCGGTACCTTACGAGGATCGTATAAACGAGGTTCGATGCTTGCAGCGACTTGTTCCGCCTTCGTAGACAATGCCGACATGACACTTTGCCCCTGTGCTGAATTAGCAAATGACCAGACACGCGCTATTTGGTCGAAACTGTTTGCGCCGCTAATCAAATCAATGGCGTTATCTGTTGTATTGCGAACCACAGCAATTAGCAGATCAAGAACAGACGGATCGAGAACCTCGACCGAACTCGCCGAGGAGTGCTTGATGAAAGCGCCAGCAAGCTCGCGAAAGGCGACTCTAAAATCCTCAGGCCGACGCTGAAAGCCATATCGTTCGGCGCGGGCTGTATGCAATGCCGTGAATGCCTTCTCCAATATGGTTAAACCAGTTTTGCCGTTCAGGGTAAAAAGAGCCAGTAAGAAGGTTCGTCCAGCATCACTAATTTCGTTCTCATAGGCGTGACGCCAAATTTCTGCCGAGTCTTGCAAAAGGCTGAGAACAAAATCTCTGTAGTCGGCGACAGCTACATTCTTAACCCGACGATATGTTGAAAGCCATTCGATCAGCCTCGGGTTGTACTTATGGTGTCTGATGATCTGAAAGTAGAACTCGCCTCGCAGAAGCTCGTCTTGGTATCCAACAGGCAACTCACTAAAGTAAAGATGGTTGTATAGGATTTCGGCTCGCTGTCCGAAGGTATAATCGGACATCTGCAAAATTACCCGGTGGTCACCAATCTCTGAATGCCGCATGCGCTCCGATTTTTCGAGTGCCTGACTCAAGATATGTTCGCGTGTGGTCAGAACTAGGCGTGCGTTTGGGGAAGACCGTACCATAGCGATGAAATCAATCAGCAAGCGATCTTCATTGTGGTTAAATGCGGCTCCACGGTCGCCAAGGAAAGTCGCTCCCATGAAATCGTCGTAGTAGAATATCTGTGATTCTCCTTCTTGAAATCGTGTCTGTCCTTCTTGTATATCTCGTTGTATAACAACAGCGTGGTATCCTTTCTCAAGGTGTTCGTAAAGAAGCAAATTAGCCAGAGTAGTTTTCCCAACTCCAGGTGGGCCAGCAACAATCACAATTCGATCACGGTTCAATATTTCGAGCGCTCGTGGGAATGCGTTACTCTGGACATAGCGAGGGATGTCCTTATAGACCGACCGAACCTTGAATTCGCTTTGAGTGATAACCGAATTGTTCAGTACCCGGTCTAATACAGCACGGCTTGCCAACCACAGCTTGTAGTGTTGTCCTTCGATCGCTGGGTGTTGGGTAAGTCGGTTATTAAGATCATCTTGCCCCAATATGTCACCGGGATTCAGTATGGTGGCGCCGATGATCTTGACTATTTCATCCTTGTTCGCTGGCGAAAGTGGCACAGAAGTCACGAGAACATAACGTTGTGGTTTAAGGTTATAAACCTTGACAGCTTCCCTGACGAGGTCACGAAGCAGCCCCGCCAACCCAGTACGGACGTAATGTTTGCATTGAACAACAATGCGCAAATTTGTCTGGGCATATCTGAAATCGACTCCGCCATCTTTGCCGGTCTTGAAACTTTCAAGAATTATGCCCCAGTCAGCTTGAAGCAAGTCTCTCGCCATATTTTCAAAGTCATGCGGAGATAACTGATGAAAGTCATAATCGGCCATTTACTACCCTCTAACAATATTCGAATTCCAGATGCCAGGTGGCGTGATTGTGTTTTGACATAGCGGGAAAAGTAGCCGGTCGTCCAGTTGCTTACCCCAGAATCAGGAAGTCTTCAAGTAAGAACGTTGGTGTTCGCCAGCATGTTCATGGGCTATCTACGCTCCCACGCGGCAAGGGGGCCACTCCGCGCGGACGTTTCCCCAGCCGAAAGCTTCCAATCCCATCGCTGGGAGTTGACCCGTCGGATCGACTATTGACTACACCCCCGCGCAGCCAGGAACGCACCGATTTCCTTGTCGGAGTGCAGGATATGTTGTTCTGCCCAGTCGGTGAGGAAAGCCGAAACCAGGGCCGCTTTGGTCGGGTTGGGGGTACGCAGGGCGTTTCTGAGATTGTCGATTTGCTGAAACAGAATTGCGTGTTCCGCGATATGGGTGTCCAGGCCGGGGAAGCCGTATTCCGCCATGAGCCTCTCTTCCAGGGCGAAATGTTCGACGGTGAATAGGATCAGGTCTTCCATCTCTTCCTGCGTTGCCTCGTGCCGGTTGCCTTGCGCGACCATGTCGGAGATCAGGTTGACGCGCTCGATGATTTCGCGGTGCTGGCGGTCGATCGCGGCGATGCCGACGGGATGGACGTTTTCGTTCCAGATCAGGTGGTGTTTGCTCACGACGGGTTGGCGCGGTCGCGATGCTGGGGCTGGGTGTCGTTTCCGTTTGTCGCCGTTCTGCCGATCCTGCCCGGATAGCTCCAGCCGTTGCGCCATGCACCGACCACCAGGTTGGGGTATTCCGGCCGGCCCAGGCTGCCGTTGTAGCGTCCCAGGGCGCGGAACAGGTCGCCTTTTTCGATGTCGAGGTAGTGGCGCAGGATGGTGCAGCCGTAGCGCAGGTTGGTGCGCAGGTGGAACAGGTTCTGCTCGGATGTGCCGATCTGCTTGACCCAGAACGGCATGACCTGCATGTAGCCGCGCGCTCCGGCGCCGGACAGGGCATATTTCTTGAAGCCGCTTTCCACCTGGATCAGGCCCAGCACCAGTTGCGGATCGAGGCCGGCGCGGGTGGCTTCGTATTGGACGGTCTTGAGGAAATCGATGCGCACCGTCTTGTCGGGAATGCGCTTTTCCAGCCGCAGCGACATTTCCGCCAGCCAGTTGTAGCCCTCGGTCTGCGAGGCGAAAATCAGCCGCGGCGCGGCGCTGTCGCTGATGGCTTTTTGCAGCGCGGCCTGCACGCTGGCGCTCAGCGGTTCGTAAGCCTGGCTGCCGGCGAAGACCGGCAGGCTGAACGACAGCAGGAAAAGGCAGATCAGCTTGCGCATGTCACCGATTTTATGTGACTCACGATGTTTTGCAAGGGAATAATGCCGGGTTTCTCGTCACGTCGCGCCTGGTATTCGATATTGCCGTCCTTCAGCCCGCGCTCGCCGATCACGATGCGGTGCGGAATGCCGATCAGTTCAAGGTCGGCGAACATCACGCCGAGACGCTCGTCGCGGTCGTCCAGCAGCACTTCGATGCCGGCGGCGGTGAGCTCGGCGTAGAGCTGGTCGGTGGTTTCGCGCACCAGGGCGCTGCGGTTCAGGCCGATCGGCACGATGGCGAGCTGGAACGGCGCCATCGCCGCCGGGAAGACGATGCCGTGGTCGTCGTGGCCCTGCTCGATGGCGGCGGCGACGATGCGCGAAACACCGATGCCGTAGCAGCCCATTTCCATGACCTTTTCCTTGCCGGTTTCGTCGAGGAATGTCGCGTTCATCGCCTCGGAATACTTGGTGCGCAGCTGGAAGATGTGGCCGACTTCGATGCCGCGGCACAGTTCCAGCGTGCCCTTGCCGTCGGGGCTGGCGTCGCCTTCCACCACGTTGCGGATATCCACCACTTCGGCCAGTTCCGCCAGGTCGCGGCCGAAGTTGACGCCGGTGAGGTGGAAGCCGTCTTCGTTGGCGCCGCAGACGAAATCGCTCATGGCGGCCACGGCGCGGTCGGCGATGACGGTGATGTCGAGGCCGACCGGGCCCAGCGATCCGGCGTTGCAGCCGGCGGCGGCGCGGATTTGCGCGTCGCCGGCGAAACGCAGCGGCTCGGCGAGCTCTATCAGCTTGCCGGCCTTGATTTCGTTGAGCTGATGGTCGCCGCGCAGGAGCAGCGCCACTACGCCGCCATCGCGGCCTTCCATCAGCAGGGTCTTGACGGTTTTTTCGGCCGGCACCTGGAGAAATTCGCAGACTTCCTCGATGCTGTGCTTGCCGGGCGTGGCGACCTTCTGCATCGCCGCGGCCGGCGCCGGGCGCGGCGCGGCGGGGGAAACCGCTTCGGCCAGCTCGACGTTGGCGGCGTAGCCGGATTCGGGGCAGAAGGCGATGGCGTCTTCGCCGGAATCCGCCAGCACGTGGAACTCGTGCGAGCCGGTGCCGCCGATTGCGCCGGTATCGGCCGCCACGGCGCGGAACTGCAAACCGAGGCGGGCGAAGATGCGGCTGTAGGTGGCGTGCATCACCTGGTAGGTTTGCTCCAGGCTGGCGAAGTCGGCGTGGAAGGAATAGGCGTCCTTCATCACGAATTCGCGCGCGCGCATGACGCCGAAGCGCGGACGGATTTCGTCGCGGAACTTGGTCTGCACCTGATAGAAATTTACCGGCAGCTGGCGGTAGCTGCGAATCTCCTTGCGCGCCACGTCGGTAATCACTTCCTCGTGCGTCGGTCCGAAGCAGAAATCGCGCTGATGACGATCCTTGATTTTCAGCATCTGCGGCCCGAACACGTCCCAGCGCCCGGTCTCCTGCCACAATTCGGCCGGTACCACCGCCGGCATCAGGAGCTCGATCGCGCCGCTGCGGTTCATTTCCTCGCGCACGATTGTCTCGACCTTGCGCAACACCCTGAGCCCGAGCGGCATCCAGGTATACAGGCCGCTGCCGAGGCGTTTGATCAGGCCGGCGCGCAGCATGAGTTTATGGCTGACCAGTTCGGCTTCGGCCGGGGCTTCCTTGAGGGTGGAGAGGAAAAATTGGGATGCGCGCATGATGGGTAATGTCCGAAATCTTCAAAGCCGCCAATTTTACTTTGAAAATGAGCGGGATGACAGGGCGGGGCGTTATAATGCCCGCGGTTTATTTGCAGGGTGGAAAAATGAGTTTCTTTTCGAGGCGGCGCATCCACAAGGCGGTGGAAGCCGGTGATGTGGTGGACGTGAGCGAGCAGGACGGCGTGCGCTCGCTGCATCTGGGCAGCCGGACGGTGCAGAGCGCGATGCGCATCGCCGCGCCCAACGATCTCGAACTCGCCTATACCCGCAGCATGATGGCTTTTCTGCTGTTCCATCCGGCGCCGGTGCGGTTCCTGATGATCGGGTTGGGCGGCGGGTCGCTGGCCAAGTACGTCTATCATCGCATGCCGGCGGCACGCATCGCGGCGGTCGAGCTCAATTCGCAGGTGGTGGCCGCCGCGCGTTCCTATTTCCACCTTCCGGCCGACGACGACCGGCTGGAAGTGGTGATCGGCGAAGGCGGCGAATACGTCGCCGGCCATCCGGACAGCGCCGACGTGCTGATGGTCGACGGCTTCGACGGCGCCGCCCTGGCTGAAACCCTGATCACCCAGCGCTTCTACGACGATTGCGCCGCGGCGCTGGGCGAGCGGGGCGTGCTGGCGGTCAATCTGTGGGGCAGCGACAAGAACCTGGACGTCTACGTGCAGCGCATCGAAACCAGCTTCGACGGCCTGGTGCTGCGCCTGCCGTCGGAGAAGCACGGCAACGTCGCCGTGTTCGGCTTCAAGCGCAGCCCGTGCAATCCGCGCTGGGACGATTTGCGTGCGCGCGCCAAGGTGCTGGAGCAGGCCTACGGCCTGGAATTCCTCAAGTTCATCGAGGGGTTGCGCAGCCTCAATGCCCATACGGAAAAAAGATTGTTGATCTGACGGTGACACGGGGCGGCGGCAAGGCTGACCGCCTCCCCCTTTGAAAAAGGGGGATTGAGGGGGATTTAACGGTGGTAGCTTTTGTGGCGTTGCTAAATCCCCCCTAGCCCCCCTTTTTCAAAGGGGGGAATGTCTTTGTTTCATATTGACTGACTACCAGCGTTTTCCCGTCAGTCAAATAGCCGGTTTTGCTTCTTCCCGAAGCCTGATCGGCGTCATGGTTATTTCCGGTTTGGCTTTCATTGCCGGGGGAAATGTGAAAAAATTACGTTAACTTAACGGATTCGAGGTTTTCTCAAATGATAGACCGGGACGGTTATCGCCCCAATGTCGGCATCATTCTATGCAATGCAAAAAATGAGGTTTTCTGGGGCAAGCGTATCAAGGAGCATTCCTGGCAGTTCCCGCAAGGCGGCATCAAGCTGGGGGAGTCCCCCGAGCAGGCGATGTTTCGGGAGCTGGAGGAAGAGGTTGGGCTGCGCGCGCAGCATGTGAAAATCCTTGGCCGCACCAGGGATTGGCTGCGCTATGACGTGCCGCAAAATTGGGTGCGGCGGGAATGGCGTGGCAGTTACAAGGGTCAGAAGCAGATCTGGTTTTTGCTGCGCCTGACCGGGCGCGATTGCGACGTGTCGCTGCGCGCCTCATCCCATCCCGAGTTCGATGCTTGGCGCTGGCACCATTACTGGGTGCCGCTGGAATCGGTGATCGAGTTCAAGCGCGAGGTTTACCGCCTGGCCCTGAATGAGCTTGCGGGCTACCTAGGGGTCGGCAGGGAAGGCTGAGGGTGCTGCACGGGCCGGCCGCGCTTGGTTCGGCGGCCCGTGGATTGATCCCGAAGCGGGTCAGGATTGCTTTTTGCCCGATTTGACGTACCAGACGATGGCGCATACGCCAACGGTGGTGGTGGCGCCCAAAATGGTGAGGATGGACAGAATGCCGGTGCTGGAGCCCAAAAAGACTTGTAGCATGATATTTCCTCTAAAATGAAATTTAGCGAATTGATGCATCTGATTGGCATGTATAAAAAGACACGCGCATCCTAATTATAATCGGCACAAGTTTTTTTGGAAGCGTTTTTTGCCGTGGTTTTCAACCACTAACCACTGCTCTCAGGAGTTCCGTCATGATAATCGAGTACTTGCCGCTTCCATCCAGCAGCCTTGCGCAAGGCGCAAGCTTTTACCAGCCGTCGCAGATTTCACCCGCGCACGTCAAGCTGGACGATCCGGCGATCCGGGTGATGACCGATCTGAAAGAAGTGACGGCGGTCACCATCGGTCCGGAAAAAACGGTGGATGCCGCCCAGCAGCGGATGATCAAGCACGGCGTCCGGCTTCTGCTGGTGATCGACGATCAGGAAACCGTTCTCGGGCTGGTGACGGCGACCGACATCCTGGGCGAGAAGCCGCTGCAATTCATCCAGAAGGCCGGCGGGCGGCGGGAGGATGTGCTGGTGCGCAACATTATGACGCAGCAGGAAAAGCTGGAGGTGTTGTGCATGAAGGACATCGCGTCGGCGAAAGTGGGGCACATCGTCACCACTTTGAAAAAGTCCGGCCGTCAGCACGCCATGGTCGTGGATGTCGAGGGAGCGGGCCAGGCGCAGCGGGTGCGGGGGATTTTTTCCGCTTCGCAGATTTCCCGCCTCCTCGGCGTGGAAATCCAGGCCATCGAAATCGCCCAGACCTTCGCCGAAATCCAGGCGCAACTGGCCAGGTAATCCGTCTTTACCGCTGCCGCGCGCCATTTCCGCTCGCGCGGAAACGGCGCTCGGCAGCGCCGCTTCATGTTCGGCAGCCGATCCTTATTTGACGCGCATCCCCGGCTTGGCGCCCTGGTCCGGCCCGAGGATATAAAGGCCGCCATCGCCGCCGGCGGCCAGTACCATCCCTTCCGATACGCCGAATTTCATCTTGCGCGGGGCGAGATTGGCGACCATTACGGTATGGCGGCCGATCAGGCTTTCCGGCGCGTAGGCCGACTTGATGCCGGCGAACACGGTGCGCGGGTTTTCTTCCCCGATATCGAGCGTCAGCTTGAGCAGTTTTTCGGCGCCTTCGAGATGCTCGGCATTGACGATCCGCGCGACGCGCAGGTCGATTTTCATGAAATCGTCGATCGAAACAAGCGGCGCAATAGCGCCCACGTTCGCCCCCAGATCGGAACAAGCGCCCTTCACGTTTGCCCCCTCTCCCTTCGGGAGAGGGTTGGGGAGAGGGCTGCCCCCTTGGGAAGAGGGGCTTGCGGCATGAGCCTGTTTCTCCCCATGCCGCACCGGGTGCGCACCCTCTCCCCCAGCCCCTCCCCTGCTCGCGGGGGAGGGGGGCGTCAACGATGCCTTGTTTTCTTCGATCATGGATTCCACCTGTTTGGGGTCGATGCGGGTCATGAGGTGCTGGTAGGGGTTGATGGCGTGGCCTTCGGGGAGAACCGTGTAAGCTGTTTCCCACTTGAGAGGGGAGACGTTCAGGAATCGTTCGACATCCTCGGCGAGCCTCGGCAATACCGGCTTGAGATAGCGGGTGAGGAAGCAAAACGCGTTCAGGCAGGTGCTGCAAACTTCATGAAGGCGACTTTCTTTGCCCGAATCCTTGGCCAATTCCCATGGCTTGTTGGTATCGACATACTGGTTCGCCAAATCGGTGAGGCGCATGATTTCCCGTATCGCCGCGCCATATTCCCTGGCATCGTATGAGGCGTAGATTTTGCCGGTTGCTTGGTGAAGCTGGTTGAGCAACTCTCTGTCCGTGGCGCTGTTACGCAACGTGACTTTCCCGTCAAAACGCTTGGCGATGAACCCCGCCGCCCGGCTGGCGATATTGACGTACTTCCCGATCAAATCGCTGTTCACCCGCGCGGTGAAATCCTCCAGGCTCAGGTCGATGTCCTCGATGCTGCTGTTGAGTTTTGCCGCGAAGTAATAGCGCAGGTGCTCGGGATTGAGGTGCTTCAGGTAACTGGCTGCGGTGATGAAGGTGCCGCGCGACTTGGACATTTTCTGCCCGTTGACGGTCAGGAAGCCGTGTGCGAACACCCCGGTTGGCGTGCGGTAGCCGGCGTGCTCCAGTTCGGCGGGCCAGAACAGGGCGTGGAAATAGAGGATGTCCTTGCCAATGAAATGGTAGACCTCGGTGGCCGAATCCTTGCTCCAGTATTCGTCGAAAATGCTTTCGGCGGGCTGGCCGGCGGTGGCTGCGAGCTTGTCGCACAGATTCCGGAAGCTGCCCATGTAGCCGATCGGGGCGTCGAGCCAGACGTAGTAGTACTTGCCCGGCGCGTCGGGAATCTCGAAGCCGAAGTAGGGCGCGTCGCGCGAGATGTCCCAGTCCGACAGGCCCGCTTCGAGCCATTCGCCAAGTTTGTTGGCGGCTTCGGCCTGGACGTGGGGCGGTGCGATCCACTGTTTGAGGAAGTCGCGGCAGCGTTGGTCCGATAGTTTGAAGAAGTAATGGTCGGAGGACTTCCGCACCGGCTTGGCGCCGGAAACGGCGGAGTAGGGTTCGATCAGGTCGGTGGGCGAGTAGGTCGTGCCGCACACCTCGCAGGAGTCGCCGTACTGGTCCTTGGCGTGGCATTTGGGGCATTCGCCCTTGATGAAGCGGTCGGGCAGGAACATTTCCTTGACCGGGTCGTAGAACTGCTCGACCGAGCGGACTTCGATCAGTCCGGCCTGCTTCAGCTTCAAATAAATGTCGTCGGCGTAATGCCGGGTTTCCGGGGAATTGGTCGAGTAGAAGTTGTCGAAGCCGACATGGAAACCGTCGAAATCCGCCTTGTGTTCGTGCCACACCCGCTCGATCAGCGCTTCCGGCGTGATGCCCTCGGTTTGGGCGCGCAGCATGATCGGGGTGCCGTGGGTGTCGTCGGCGCAGACATAATGGCATTCGTGCCCTTGCATTTTCTGGAATCGCACCCAGATATCGGTCTGGATGTATTCGACCAGGTGGCCGAGATGGATGCTGCCGTTGGCGTAGGGTAGGGCGCTGGTAACCAGGATCTTGCGTTTCATTGCGGTTTGTCAGGAACTTAAAAGACCCCAATTGTAACAAACCGTGGTGGCAAGCCCAATTATTCGTTAAACTTTCGTTTTTCGCTTCAAGCAAAAAATGGTTTCGTAAGGAGTTAGCATGTCCGTGTCAGAACAACAGGTGCAAGCCGCACTGAAAGAAATTACCGACCCGAATACCAGGAAGGACTTCATCAGCACCAAGTCCGTCAAGAACATCAAGATCGACGGCGACAAGGTTTCCCTCGACGTGGTGCTCGGTTATCCGGCCAAGAGCGTGGTCGAGAGCATCCGCACCCTGGTCGGCGACAAGGTCAAGAGTCTGGCCGGCGTCGGCGGCGTCACGGTCAACGTGTCGTCCAGCATCGTGTCGCACAGCGTGCAGCGCGGCGTCAAGCTGATTCCCGGCATCAAGAACATCGTCGCCGTCGCCTCCGGCAAGGGCGGCGTCGGCAAATCCACCACGGCGGTGAACCTGGCTCTGGCGCTGGCGGCCGAAGGCGCCAAGGTCGGCATCCTGGACGCGGACATTTATGGCCCATCCCAGCCGCTGATGCTGGGCATCAAGGACGAGCGTCCCGAATCGTCCGCCGACGGCAAGAAACTGCAACCGCTGATGGGCCACGGCCTGCAAGCGATGTCCATCGGTTT
This sequence comes from Sulfuricella sp., assembly GCA_023266195.1. Lineage (GTDB taxonomy): Bacteria > Pseudomonadota > Gammaproteobacteria > Burkholderiales > Sulfuricellaceae > Sulfuricella. The sequence continues at coordinate 133,376 of JAHFRP010000009.1, read as the reverse complement.
CCTGATCGACCCCGATACCCCCATGGTGTGGCGCGGCCCGATGGTGACCCAGGCGCTGGAGCAACTGCTCAACGACACCAACTGGGCCGACCTGGATTACCTGGTGGTGGACCTGCCGCCGGGCACCGGCGACATCCAGCTCACCTTGGCGCAAAAAGTGCCCGTCACCGGCGCGGTGATCGTCACCACGCCGCAGGACGTGGCCTTGATCGATGCGCGCAAGGGACTGAAAATGTTCGAGAAGGTGGGCATCCCCATCGTCGGCATCGTGGAGAACATGAGCCTGCATATCTGCTCCAACTGCGGTCACGAGGAGCGCATTTTCGGCACTGGCGGCGGCGAGAAAATGTGCCAGGACTACAACGTCGAATTCCTCGGCGCTTTGCCGCTGGACATCAACATCCGCCAGCAGACCGACGAAGGCAACCCGCCGGTGGTGGCCGATCCTGATGGGCGCGTGTCGCAGATCTACAAGGAAATCGCGCGCCGCGTGGCGGTGAAGATCGCCGAGCAGGCGCAGGATTACAGCGCGCGCTTCCCCAGCATCGTTATTCAAAATACATAACCAGGCGGCTTGTGGCTGTTAGCTTGTAGCCGGTAGCTAAAAAGGAGCGCTTCGCGCTCCAACTACCTGCTGCTAGCTACCTGCTACTAGCTACTAGCTACAGGCTAAGATATGAGCATCAAATCGGACAAGTGGATACGCCGGATGGCCGAGCAGCACGGCATGATCGAGCCGTTCGAACCGGGCCAGGTGCGGCATGTGGATGGACGGAAAATCGTTTCCTACGGCACCTCCAGCTACGGCTACGATATCCGCTGCTCGAACGAGTTCAAGCTGTTCACCAACATCAACACCACCATCGTCGATCCGAAGAATTTCGATCCCAATTCCTTCGTCGATGTCCAAAGCGACGTCTGCATCATTCCGCCCAATTCGTTCGCCCTGGCGCGCACCCTGGAGTATTTCCGCATTCCGCGCAGCGTGCTGACGGTGTGCCTGGGAAAATCCACTTATGCGCGTTGCGGCATCATCGTCAACGTCACCCCGTTCGAACCCGAGTGGGAAGGCTATGTGACGCTGGAGTTTTCCAATACCACCCCGCTGCCGGCCAAAATCTACGCCAACGAGGGCGTGGCCCAGGTGCTGTTTTTCGAGTCCGACGAGGAATGCGAGATCTCGTACAAGGATCGGGGCGGCAAGTATCAGGGGCAGCATGGCGTGACCCTGCCTAAAATTTAACGGCTATTCACCGCGGAGGACGCGGAGGACGCAGAGAAATAACGATTCCGTTTTTCCTCTGCGTCCTCCGCGTCCTCTGCGGTTAAAAAGGTTTTCCAGGAGTTCTTCATGCGTTTCCGCTTTCCCGTAGTCATCATCGACGAAGACTTCCGCTCCGAGAACGCGAGCGGCATCGGCATCCGCGTGCTGGTCAAGGCCATCGAGGAGGAGGGGCTGGAAGTGCTGGGTGCCACCAGTTACGGCGATCTCAGCTCGTTCGCGCAGCAGCAGAGCCGGGCTTCGACCTTCATCCTGTCGATCGACGACGAGGAATTCTCCACGCCGGAACTGGCCGAGCAGGCGGTCGAGCAAATTCGCGCTTTCGTCGTGGAGATTCGCCGCCGCAACGCCGAAATCCCGATTTTCCTCTACGGCGAAACCCGCACTTCGCGCCACATTCCCAACGACGTGCTGAAGGAACTGCACGGCTTCATCCACATGTTCGAGGATACGCCGGAGTTCATCGCTCGCTACGTGGTGCGCGAGGCCAAGGACTACCTGGATTCGCTGGCGCCGCCGTTTTTTCGGGCGCTCACCCACTACGCGGCCGACGGTTCCTATTCCTGGCACTGCCCCGGCCATTCCGGCGGCGTGGCCTTCCTGAAGAGCCCGGTGGGACAGATGTTCCACCAGTTTTTCGGCGAGAACATGCTGCGCGCCGACGTGTGCAATTCGGTGGACGAACTGGGCCAGCTGCTCGACCACACCGGGCCGGTGGCCGCGAGCGAGCGCAACGCCGCGCGCATTTTCAATTCCGACCATCTGTTTTTCGTCACCAACGGCACGTCCACTTCCAACAAGATGGTGTGGCATTCCACCGTGGCGCCGGGCGACGTGGTGGTAGTGGACCGCAATTGCCACAAATCCATCCTGCACGCGATCATCATGACCGGCGCGATTCCGGTGTTCCTGACGCCGACGCGCAACCACTACGGCATCATCGGCCCGATCCCGCTGGATGAATTCAAGCCGGAGAACATCCGCAAGAAAATCGAGGCCAACCCGTTCGCCCGCGGCGTGAAGACCAAGCCGCGCGTGCTGACGCTGACCCAGAGCACCTACGACGGCATCATCTACAACGTGGAAACGCTGAAGCAGATGCTGGACGGCGAGATCGACACCCTGCACTTCGACGAGGCCTGGCTGCCCCATGCCACGTTCCACGATTTCTACCACGGCATGCACGCCATCGGCAAGGATCGCCCGCGCTGCAAGGACTCGATGATTTTCTCCACCCAGTCCACCCACAAGCTGCTGGCTGGGCTTTCTCAGGCGTCGCAGATCCTGATCCAGGATTCCGAGTCGCGCAAGCTCGACCGCGACGTGTTCAACGAAGCCTACCTGATGCACACCTCGACCAGCCCGCAGTACGCCATCATCGCCTCGTGCGACGTGGCGGCGGCGATGATGGAGCCGCCCGGCGGCACCGCGCTGGTGGAGGAATCGATCCTCGAAGCGCTCGACTTCCGCCGCGCCATGCGCAAGGTGGACGCGGAATTCGGCGCATCCTGGTGGTTCAAGGTGTGGGGGCCGGACGACCTCGCCGAGGAAGGCATCGGCGAGCGCGACGACTGGGTGCTGCGCGACAGCGAGCGTTGGCACGGCTTCGGCAATCTCGCCCCCGGCTTCAACATGCTCGACCCGATCAAGTCCACCGTGATCACCCCGGGCCTCGACGTGGACGGCGATTTTGCCGATTCCGGCATTCCCGCCGCCATCGTCACCAAGTATCTGGCGGAGCACGGCGTGATCGTGGAGAAGACCGGGCTCTATTCGTTCTTCATCATGTTCACCATCGGCATCACCAAGGGCCGCTGGAACACCATGCTGACCGCGCTCCAGCAGTTCAAGGACGAATACGACCGCAACCAGCCGCTATGGCGCGTGCTGCCGGAATTCGTCGCCAAGCATCCGCGCTACGAACGGATGGGGCTGAAAGACCTGTCCGACAGCATCCACGGCATCTACAAGGCCAACGACATCGCCCGCCTGACGACGGAAATGTACCTGTCCGACATGGAACCGGCGATGAAGCCGACCGATGCGTTCGCCAGGATGGCGCACCGCGAGATCGACCGGGTCGAGATCGACGACCTCGCCGGCCGCGTGACCAGTGTGCTGCTGACTCCCTATCCGCCGGGCATTCCGCTGCTGATTCCGGGCGAGCGTTTCAACCTCACTATCGTCCGCTACCTGAAGTTCGCCCGCGAATTCAACGAAAAATTCCCCGGCTTCGAGACCGATATCCACGGCCTGGTCAAGGAAGAGTCAGGCGGCAAGTCGCGCTATTACGTCGATTGCGTAAGGCAGGGCTGAGCGGGTTGAAAAATCCGGCGGTGCCTGGCGCCTTGGGGGCGAGCGGCGGATTTTCACAGCCAGGGCGGGCAAGAATCGGCTAACGCGCGGACCGGACAGATTCCGCCGGGCACGCACGGCTCATCCTGCGGTTTTTTCCGCCGCGACTTCGAGAAGCCGGGCCGATTACTTCGCTAACGACTTGCTGGAAAGGCTTTCCAGCAGGACAGGCTTTTCGACTGCATAGCCTTGTGCGTAATCCACGCCTATTTCGGCGAGCTTGCCCAGAATTGCCGAACTTTCGACGTATTCGGCGATGGTCTCCAAACCGAAGGAATGGCCGATCTCATGCATGGATTTGACCATCGCCAGATCGGTCGGGCTGCTCGCCAAGTCCTTGACGAAGGCGCCGTCGATCTTCAGGTAATCCACATCCAGGTTCTTCAAGTACGCGAACGAAGAGTAGCCGCTGCCGAAGTCGTCCAGCGACACCCGGCAGCCGCGAGCCTTGGCCATGGCGATAAAGCGCTGGGCGACTTCCAGTTTCTTGATGGCCACCGTCTCTGTGATCTCGAAGATGATCTTTTCCACCGGAACGCCATCCTGGCGAAGAGCTTCGTCGATCAGCTTCAACATGTAATCGTTAACGACAGAGGCGCCGGACAGGTTGATCGAAAAACCGCTGACGGTGGCGAGTATGGAAGAGTTTTCCTTGAGCCATTTCAAGCTGGTGCGCAACACCCAGGTGTCGATGTCGATGGCGCGCTTCCAGGTTTCCGCAGCACGGACGAGGCCAAACGGATTGCTGTCGAGCGTACTGTTTATGCCAAGCAGGATCTCGTAATGAGGCAAATGGCCTTTTTCCGGCGAGATGGGTCGAATTTTCTGCGCGCGCAGGTACAGCAGGTTTTCGGCAAGTGCCTTGTCGATCAGCCCTGCCAGGTTGAATTGGGCATCGTCGGCGAGAATTTGCCGATCGTCTTTTTTGTAGACCTGGACTGAATTACTGCCTTGGGATTTGGAAGCCATGCACGCCGAGTGGGCCAGCTTCAGCAGTGTCGAAGGGGAATCTATGTCGCGGGTGAGCGCGGCGATGCCTCCATTCACTCCCAGCACGAAACTTTTGTCCGCACATTTGACCCGATGCCGCTCGATACGGGAAATCATTCTGGCGACGATCGCGCAGGCCTCCTCCTCGGAGCAGTCCGTGAACAGAATGACGAAGGTTTCTTCACCCAGCCGTGCAAACGAATCCGCTTGCCTCAACTCGTCGCTCAGCGAGTCGGTCAGGGTACGCAAAGATGCCTCGGCATCGGCATGGTCGCAGCTTCGATGGATTTCCCTGAGCTGATCGAACAGCATCATGCAAACCACGTCGTTCTGCTCTTCCTGGATGCTGTGGAAGAAAATTTGTTCCAGCCGGTTCATCAATCCCTTGCGGTTCAGCAGGCCCGTTTCATGGTCGTGGATCGCCCGGTGATGAAGCCGCTCATAGGCGTTGAGCATGATTTTCCGGGCCGAGCGTTCCATGAACGGCGCATTCAGGCCGGGGGACTTGAGCACGGTTCCGTCTTTGAATCCCTGCGCCAGTTTTTCCCGGTCGAGGGTGTGCTCTTTGGTGGCGGAACGGTTGGCGAAAGTGAACCGGGTTTTGAGATTGTCGTTCCACACCAGCTGGTATGGAACGAATGCCGTTTCCTGCTGGAAACCAAGCCAGTCACCCCCGCGTAACAGGCATAATTCTTCGCCCCCAACGTTTTCCCGTGCTGCGGTTTTCTTGCCGTGTGGATGGTATTGCAACTCGACCGGGCTTTTCCCACTTAGCTGGTCCGACAGCTCATGAACGATCGCATCGACCGCGGGATCGTCGAACAGCACTTCCCGCAGGCCGCGCGAAACGGCGCCAATCGTGGCTCTCGATCTGCTCGGATCGGCCTGCGCCGCGATTCCTTTCGGTTCCAGGAGAAGGACCAATTCGTCCAGCACGCCCAGCGCGTTGCGATACTCGATCCCGTGTTCGCCATCGCGCAGGCGGATATACTGGAGATAATGGCGCCAGCCGGTTTCGACCAGGTACAGAACGATTTGGGGCACCATCCTGTTGTCGATGCGCAGGCCAACGTCCTCCCCGGTCTTGTCGCCCGCCACGCCGATTTCTTGACGGCACTCGCTGGCCAACTGGATCTGGGCGATTTTTTTCCTCCTGTCGCCCTCGATCGGTTCGAGCAGATTGTTCAAAATCTGGCTTACTTCATTGAAAATAGCCGGGCCGCCCTCGAAATTGTCAGCCACTCGGTCGACCTGCTGATCCAGCAGGCTGTAAAGCTCCCGATCGAACAGTTTCCCCGAGTCGTCCGCCGCCACATGGAAGCGGTCGAACAGGTTCAGCAGTTGATGGGCGGGATGCGAGTCGGACCCGAGAAATTCCTCATCCAGCAGAGCCAGCTTGAGCAGCGGCAATTCGAGCCGCGTGAGCAGGATTCGAATATCGGAATCTTCGGTATTTTCCGTCAGCGGCTTACTGACCAGCTCGTCGAAAAGCTGAACTTTCTGGAAATACCGGTCATTTTCTGCATTGCCGCCTTCGAGTTGGGGAAGCTCCCTGACCAGATTCCGTTTGATGGACACCGCTCCATACGGCTCTTCGGCACTGTCCAGTCGTTGCTGCAACGTGTTCACGGCAGCCAGAATGGCTTCGAGGCCGGCCTGGTTTCCCGGAAGATTGCCGGCTGGCGTGTCATGTCGGCGTACGTTCGCGCCGGCACCCTGAAAGGTGTTGAACAGCTGGCTGGTGGCGGATACCAAATGAGAGGACGACTGCGGGAAAAGAGAGCGTTGCCGCCTCCCCGTCATACCGGATCGACCTTCGGGGAACGGGTTTCCCGGCATGGGGATCGCCGAATCTGATCGCGTCTGCGGGTCGTGATTCATTTGCACCCCGGCCGGGTAGCCTTCGGCGGCCGCGTGTTGCGGCGGGTTATGCATTGCACCAAACCCGGTGTTGGATTGCTCCTGGCCGACCGTGGCGGCAAAGCCGCCGGGCTGGCCCGCAACCGCCAGGCCATGCGCCTTTTGCGGGGGTGCGGGGATTTCCCGCTTGGGCAGGGGGACAAAAGCGACGGCATTGTTCAGCTCATGGTAGAAATCCCCAAAAAACACCGATACAGACTCGAAGAATGCCTTGTAGAGCAGAGCTTTGGCACGGTTTTCCGGGCAAAAGCCCAATATGGTTTCGCGAAAAATCTGGAGGATATGCGCGGGGGAGTAGGGGTTGTTGCCGGGAGCCAATATTTCGAAACGTACCGCGAAATCATATATCTCGGCCTTGTAGTCGACTTCCAGCTGCTTGATGGCCCACGACATTTTGAGCCAATCTTCGAAGATTTCGGTGTCCACCAGGGAAAACTGCCCATTCTCTCCATTGCCGGCGGGAGCGGGTTGCTCTACCGCTGTCCGCTGATAATAGGTCTCCCCGTGGAAAGCCTGCTCGATGTCGCCGCGATTTTCCATCGCCAAGGAGGCGCACGCATTGAGAATCGCTTTTTCCTGGGCATCCGTGGACTTGTCGGCTGCCTGAGAAACGGTTTCGCCCAGATTTCCGAAAAAAAGCCGCAAGACCTTCGCGATGAATTCGGCAAATTGCGTCCTGCATTCCGCGGCGGCTGCTTCGGCCTGGCCTGGAAAAATATTGGACGGTGAATCCGGGCGATTTTCTCCAGCCGTGGTTTGCGCTGCACGCGTCAGTTCCTTGAGCGCTTCCGCAGGGAATTGCGCGACATCGATGTCGAGCGAGTCCGGCAGAATTTCTTCGACCGTGCCGGACAGGCGATACCTGTCCGAGGGGCTTGGCGAGGGTGGCGTGAATTCGATCAGCACGGTGCGGCCCAGAAGAGCGTTTATCGAAGATTGCTCCGGTTCGGCGACGGAAATCTGAACGCCGGCTGGGCTGTAGCCGGTGATGTTGCAGGGGAGCGGCTTGATATGGGCGCTCTTCAAAATTGCAGGTAACGGCCCCGGCATATTCCTGATTCTGCGTTTTTCGGAATGACTGGACATGCTCAAGCCCACCGGTGAAAGTTCATCGTCGAAATCGGGCATAAAGTCGAACCTGTGTTGAGTCAATGGATTTTACCTGAATTCCAAACGCGCGGGCCGGACGCGCTTGGATCCCCAGCGGGTGCCAGAGCCGAATCGGCTCCGTCTACAATTTCAGGGTTTCTCCCGCCTTCATTTCAACCAGCCTGGCCTTCGCGACATGTTTCTTGAGCGCCTTTGAAAACGCCGCCACCGTGCCGTCCAGCACCGGGAAGGTGCCGAAATGCATCGGCACCACCATGCCCGGCTTGACCAATTTCACCGCTTCGGCGGCGCGGTCCGGTCCCATGGTGAAATGGCCGCCGATGCAGGCCAGCATCACGTCCACCTTGTGAAAATGAGGGATCAGCGCCATGTCGGCGAACTCGTCGGTGTCGCCGGTATGGTAGATGGTCGGGCCGTTCCTGACCGTGATGAGAAAGCCGCCCGGATTGCCGCCGTCATGAATGTCCTTGTCGGTGCTGCCTTCCGGTGCCATCACCGTGGAACTGTGGATCGCGGGGATGAAGGCGATTTTTACTTCGCCGTCGAGCAGGCTGAGTTCACCGCCGAAATTGCCCTGGGTGTCGAATCCCATCTGTTCCTTCGGATAGCCGCCGTATTGGGCGAGCGCCCGCCCGAGGTCGAAGGTGGAGACCAGTTTGGCGCCGGTTTTCCGGGCGATGTCGGCGCTGTCGCCGACGTGGTCGAAATGGCCGTGCGTGATCAGGATCAAGTCGGCCTTGTCGAGCCCGGCCAGGTCTTCCTTGCCGCTCTTGTTGGCCGGATTGGTGAGCCACGGATCGATCAGCAGCACCTTGCCGGAAGGCGTGGTGAGCTTGAAAGCGGCGTGGCCATACCAGGTCAGCTGGGTCTGGCCGGCGGCGAACGCCGGCGCGGGGAATTGCAGCAGCAGGACGATGACGAGCGGGCGCAGTATTTTCATGACATTTTCTTTCAAAAGAATCGAAGGTAGGTCGGGCACCCCGTGCCCGACGGCTCCGATGGCTGCATGGCTTGTTGGGCACGGGGTGCCCAACCTACGTTTATGCTGGGGAAGGGTAAAAGTCGTTCTTCTTATCATAGATTACGAAATCGCATTCCAGCCCGCCGGCCGCCACGCAGGGCCTGCGCTCGGCTTCCTGCCACAGGCCGCGGTCGAATTCGGGAAACCAGGCGTCGCCCTTGAATTCGGCGTGGATCTCGGTGAGATAAATCCGGTCGGCATAAGCCAGCGCCTGCCGGTATAGCTCCGCGCCGCCGATAAAGAAAACCTCGTCGTCGTCCCCGCAGGCGGAGATGGCTTCCTCGATGGAATGGGCGACAAGGCAGTCCGGCGCGTGCAGGTCCTTCGAGCGGGTGATGACGACAGACGTGCGCCCCGGCAGCTTTCCCGGCAGCGATTCCCAGGTCTTGCGGCCCATCAGGATATGGTGCCCCAGGGTCAGCGCCTTGAAATGCTTGAGATCTTCCGGGAGGCGCCAGGGCAGGGCGTTGTCGATGCCGATGACGCGGTTCTTCGCCATGGCGGAGATGATGGAAAGGCGCATGGAACGGGCTTTCTTGATGTTTTATCCGGCCATTATAACGCCGGAATGGCGCGATGCCGCCTACGGCGCCGGATGCGAGAGCGTCAGCGCCTTGCCGACCGTGCCGGCGTAAAACACCACGATCTTCACCGGGCGGTCGCCGACGTTGCGGCCATTGTGCGGCGTATCGACCACTTCGGCCAGCGCATCGCCGGCATGCAGGCGCTTCACCTGGCCGTTTTTGAGTGTGATTTCCAGTTCGCCGTCGAGCATGAACGCGAACGAGGGAACGGGGTGCTCGTGCCACCCGGTTTCGCCGCCGGGGGCGATCTCAATCAACAGCCCGGTGACTTCGGCCTGGCCTGTCGGGTAGACGATCGGTTTGCCGTCCCAGCTGCTGGTCGTTTTCAGCAGCGGCGCGACGGTGACGGCGGGAGTGCTGTCCAGCGCCGGCGCGCCGAGTGGCAGGCACAGGGCCAGCGCGATGATCGAAGTGTGAAGGGCCAGGCGCATTTTCGTCACACCGCCACCGGCGCCTTGATCACCGGATGCGGGTCGTAGCCTTCGAGGGTGAAATCTTCGTACCTGAAATCGAAAATATTCTTCACCTCCGGATTGATCGCCATCTTCGGCAGCGGCCGTGGTTCGCGCGAGAGCTGCAAGGCGGTCTGTTCCATGTGGTTCAGGTACAAATGGGCGTCGCCCAGGGTGTGGACGAAGTCGCCCGGCGCGAGGCCGCACACCTGCGCCACCATCATGGTCAGGAGCGCGTAGGAGGCGATGTTGAACGGCACGCCGAGGAAGATGTCGGCGCTGCGCTGGTAGAGCTGGCAGGAGAGCTTGCCGTCGGCGACGTAGAACTGGAAGAAGGCATGGCACGGCGGCAGTTTCATCTTGTCCACGTCGCCCACGTTCCAGGCGGAAACGATCAGCCGGCGCGAATCCGGAGTGGCCTTGATCTGCTCGATCACCTGGCTGATCTGGTCGATGTGGCGGCCGTCCGGGGTGGGCCAGGAGCGCCACTGGTAGCCGTAGACCGGGCCGAGCTCGCCGTTTGCGTCGGCCCATTCGTCCCAGATGCTGACGCCGTTTTCCTTGAGGTAGCGGATGTTGGTTTCCCCCTTGAGGAACCACAAAAGCTCATGGGCGATCGACTTGAGATGGCATTTCTTGGTGGTGACGAGCGGAAAGCCCTCGGCCAGATCGAAGCGCATCTGGTGGCCGAATACGCTGACCGTGCCGGTGCCGGTGCGGTCGCTTTTCTTGTTGCCGTGGTCGAGGACGTGCTGCATCAGATCTTGGTATTGGCGCATGCTTGATTCCGGGTTGTCTCAGGTTAGTTTCGGGGCAGCTTCTGCCATCTGTTTTCGATCAATCCTTCCAGCGGCTGGAAGTTGGTCTTGTAGGCCATTTTGCGGCTTTGGGCGATCCAGTAGCCGAGATAGAGATAGGGCAGTCCGAGCTGGCGGCAAAGTTCGGCCTGCCACAGGATGTTGTAGGTGCCGAAGCTGGCGCCCGGCAGGTCGGGCTCGTAAAACGTGTAGACCGAAGACAGCCCATCGCGCACCCGGTCGATCAGGCTGACCATGCGCAGAGCACCGTCCTGGCGGAATTCAATCAGGTGGCTATCGACATTGCTTTGCAGCAAAAAGCGCTCGTACTGCTCCCGGTCGTCCTGGTCCATGCCGCCGCCGGTGTGGCGCGACGACTGGTAGCGCTGGTAGAGGGCGTGATGGTCGGGGTCGTAGCCGAGCGGGCGCGCAACGGCGGCCAGATCGTTATGGGCCTTCTGGGTGCGGCGCTGGGTACGGTTGGGCCGGAATTCGTCGACCAGCAGCCGCACCGGCACGCAGGCCCGGCACTGGCTGCATTGCGGGCGGTAGTTGTAGATCCCGCTGCGGCGAAAGCCCAGGCCGATCAATTCGCTGTAAACCGCGGTATCCACCAGCTCGTTGGGCGTAGCCACCAGCGAGCGCGCGGTTTGGCCCGGCAGGTAGCTGCATGGGTACGAGGAAGTCAGGTAGAACTGGAGCTCGCGTAGCGATGGGTCATTCAGCAAGGTCATGGTCGAACTGCCAGGGGCCGGTCATTGCGGGAAAGTTTACCAGTTCCGCCAGCGTTGCGCCGAATTCGGTGCGGGCGATTTCGCGCGCGCCGAGCGAGGCGAGATGGGCGGTCTTCATCTGGCAGTCGATCATGCCGAAGCCCCAGCGCGCGAGTTGCCTCACCAGGTGCACGAAGGCGATCTTGGAGGCGTCGCGCTCCCGGCTGAACATCGATTCGCCGTAGAACATCCGGCCGAGAGCGATGCCGTACAAGCCGCCGAGCAGTTTGCCGTCGATCCAGGTTTCCACCGAGTGGGCGTATCCCTGCCGGTGCAGTTCGCTGTAGGCCGCGATCATCTGCGGCGAAATCCAGGTGCCCTTGTGCCCGTCGCGCGGCTCGGCGCAGCCCTGCATGACTTCGCGGAACGCCTGATCGACGCGGATTCCGTAGGCATGGCGCCGCAGCGTTTTCTGCAGCGAGCGCGACACTTTCAGCTCGGCGGGAAACAGCACCATGCGCGGGTCCGGGCTCCACCACAGGATGGGCTCGCCGGGGTTGAACCAGGGGAAAATGCCGCGGCGATAGGCCGCGACCAGGCGTTGCGGCGACAGGTCGGCTCCCGCCGCGAGCAGGCCGTTGGGCTCGCAGAGGGCCGATGCCAGCGGCGGGAACGGGTCTTGGGTGGTGAGCCAGGGGATCACGCGCTAAAAACGAAACACGCGAAGCGTACCTCGTCCCCCTCGCCCGTCTCGCCAGAGCGAGCGGCTTTGCCGCCGCTCTCGGCGGGGACACTCCTTGCGGGTGCTGGGAGAGGGTTAGGGGTGAGGGAAACGGTCATGGCGTGAGCAAGTTCCATTGTGCGAGAGCGGTTCTCCATGACCGTTAGAGGCTGTCGCGCACCCGCTCCAGGCGGCCTTTCACTTCCTGCGCCAGCTCTTCGATGCCGGGCTTTTCCACCAGCTTCAGCACCGCCGCCGGGTCCATGAAGGCGACCGTGACCTTGCCGTCGGCCTCTTCGCGCACCACCACGTTGCACGGCAGCAGCAGGCCGATGTCGGGATCGGCCTCGATGGCGCGATGCGCCAGCGGCGGGTTGCAGGCGCCGAGGATGCGGTAGGGGCGGCCGTCGATATTGAGCTTGGCCTTCATCGTGGCTTTCACGTCGATGTCGGTGAGGACGCCGAAGCCTTCCTGTTTCAGGGCGCCGATGGTTTTTTCCACGGCGGCGTCGAAGGGGATGCAGAGCTGCGTGCTGAATCCGTACATGGCATATTTCCTTGGAGGGCTGATGACAAGGAAAATTATAATGGATCGGGCCGGTTTTCACCCGGATAGTGTTTCTAGGAGCCTGTCGGACTTGAAGAATCGAAGCGAAAATTCGGCTGGGCGAGGACGGATTTTGCCGGTTTTGCAGGTCAATAGTTGTTCTATTGACCAAGAAAGCGGCGAAATATGGGCCGGCCAGGCGGATTTGCAGCCGATTTCCTTTAAGTCCGACAGGCTCCTAGGCCGTTTCAGCAAGGCTGTATGGGTGCAAGCGCCCTTACGGATGCCGATGTCGCCGCGTAGCGATCAGCCGCCAAGATCGCCCTTTTTCTGTTCGAATTCCTCGCGCTCGATTTCCCCTCGAGCATAGCGTTCCTTCAGGATATCGAGCGGCGTTTTCTCCTTTCCGGGGCCCCACATGCTCTTCGCCAGCGCCATAATGGCGACGATCAGCAGAATCCAGAACAGCAACATGCCGATCATGCCGAGGCCCATCCAGGCCCAGCCGCCGTCCCAATTATAGTTACCCATGTAACCCCACATCGCCGTTCTCCTGTCCATGCGTCAATCAAGCGAATCATCCCAATTCTCCGGCACCCTGGCGTGCCTTGGCCACAACGCATTGGTCACCGTCGACGCAGGTAAAGTACCTTGCCCGACAGGCCGATCTCCGGCACTGTGGCAATGGCCCGTGCGCCGCCGAACGATAAGTTCATAACAATTGTTGGAAAACGTTAATCGATGGAAAGTTTCAGTCTTTTCGGCAACGCTGAATTGATGATTACCGACAGCGAGCTTAGCGCCTCGCTGCCCCGGCGATAATCGGATGGAGGAAGCCCGGAACCGTAGGATGCGGCGACGAAGGAACCACATGGTTCGCGATCGATGCGGTTCGCAGGCTCACCGCATCCTACGGGTTCTGTGGCCGTCTGAACAGCATCCATTCCTTCACCAGCGCATAGATCGCCGGGATCACCGCCAGCGTCAATATCGTCGAGGAAATCATGCCGCCCACCATCGGCGCGGCGATGCGGCTCATCACCTCGGAGCCGGTGCCGCTCGACCACATGATCGGCAGCAGGCCGGCCATGATCGCCACCACCGTCATCATTTTCGGCCGCACCCGCTCCACCGCGCCTTCCATCACTGCGGCGTAGAGGTCGGCCGGTTCGAGCTTTTTGCCCTCCGCGGCGCGCCGGGCCTTGATTTCGTTGAGGGCGGCGTCGAGGTAGATCAGCATCACCACGCCGGTTTCCGCCGCCACCCCGGCCAGCGCGATGAAGCCCACCGCGACCGCCACCGACAGATTGTAGCCCAGCGCCCACATCAGCCAGATGCCGCCGACCAGGGAGAACGGCACTGACAGCATCACGATCAGGGTTTCGGTGAGGCGGCGGAAGTTGAGGTAGAGCAGCACGAAAATGATCGCCATGGTCAGCGGCAGCACGATCTTGAGCTTTTCCAAGGCGCGCTGCATGTACTCGAACTGGCCGCTCCAGACGGCGTAATAGCCGGGCGGGAATTTGATCTTGTCGCGCACCGCCTGCTGCGCATCGTGCACGTAGCCGCCGATGTCGCGGTCGCGGATATCGACGTAGATATAGGCGGAAAGCAGGGCGTTTTCGGTGCGGATCGCCGGCGCGCCGCGCACGACCGCGACCCTGGCCAGCTGGCCTAGCGGCACCATGGCCGGCGCGCCACCCATGCTGCCCGCAACCGGCACCAGCACTTGCGTCGCGATGCCCTGCGGGTCGGAACGCAGCTCGCGCGGATAGCGCACGCTGACGCCGAAGCGTTCGCGGCCTTCCACCGTGGTGGTCACCATCTCGCCGCCCAGCGCGGTGCCGATCACGTCCTGCAATTCGCCCACCGACAGGCCATAGCGCGCCAGCTGTGCGCGGTCGGGCTCGATGTCGAGGTACAGGCCGCCGGTGATGCGCTCGGCATAGGCGGAAGTGGTGCCCGGCACTTGCTTTACCACCGCTTCGATTTCCTTCGCCAGCTTCTCCATGCCTGCCAGATCTTTGCCGAACACCTTGATGCCGACGGGCGTGCGGATGCCGGTGGAGAGCATGTCGATGCGCGCCTTGATCGGCATGGTCCAGGCGTTGGAAATGCCGGGGATTTGCAGCGCGCGGTCGAGTTCGGCGGTCAGCTTGGCTATCGTCATGCTGGGCCGCCATTCGGCTTCGGGCTTGAGGTTGACGATGGTCTCGAACATCTCCAGCGGCGCCGGGTCGGTGGCGGTCTGCGCGCGTCCCGCCTTGCCGAACACCGAGGCGACTTCAGGGAAACTCTTGATGATCTTGTTCTGGGTTTGCAGCAGCTCCGCCGCCTTGGTCACCGACATCGCCGGCAGGCCGGTGGGCATGTAAAACAGCGTGCCCTCGTTGAGGGTGGGCATGAATTCGCTGCCCAGCTTCAGCGCCGGATAGAGGCTCGCGGCCATGGCCGCCAGCGCCAGCGCGATAGTGAGCTTCTTCCAGCGCATCACCCAAGCGATTACCGGCCGGTAGAGCCGGATCAGGACGCGGTTCACCGGGTTTTCCGCCTCCGGCAGGATGCGTCCGCGAATGAACAGCAGCATCAGCACCGGCACCAGGGTGACCGACAGCAGCGCCGCGCCGGCCATGGCGAAGGTCTTGGTGTAGGCGAGCGGCGCGAACAATCGCCCTTCCTGCGCTTCGAGCGTGAACACCGGCAGGAAGGAAACGGTGATGATCAGCAGCGAGAAAAACAGCGCCGGGCCGACCTCGCGGCAGGCTGTGACGATGGCGTGGAAGCGCGAATTCCGGGTTGCCTCCCTCTCCCCTGGCCTCTCTCCCGCAAGCGGGAGAGGGGAATCGGCGCCCCTCTCCCGTCCGCGGGAGAGGGGTTGGGGAGAGGGTGCTTCCAGCCGTTCCAGATGCTTGTGCGCGTTTTCGATCATGACAATGGCCGCGTCCACCATTGCGCCGATGGCGATGGCGATGCCGCCCAGGCTCATGATGTTGGAGTTCATGCCCAACAGCCGCATGGCGATGAAGGCGATCAGCACGCCCACCGGCAGCATGACGATGGCGACCAGCGCGCTCCGCACATGCAGCAGGAACAGCACGCACACCAGGGCGACGATGGCGGATTCCTCTAAGAGCGTGCTCCTGAGATTGGCGATGGCGCGGTAGATCAGGTCGGAGCGGTCGTATACGGTCTCTATCCTGACGCCTTCCGGCAGGCCGCTGGCGACCTCCGCGATCTTGGCCTTGACGTTGGCGATCACCTCCAGCGCGTTTTGCCCGTAGCGTGCCATGGCGATGCCCGACACCACCTCTCCTTCGCCGTTGAGTTCGGTCAGGCCGCGCCGCTCGTCGGGGCCGATCTCGACCCGTGCGATGTCGGAAATCCTCACCGGCACGCCGCGCTCGGATTTGACCATGAGCTGTTCCAGGTCTTCCTTGCCGCGCAGATAGCCGCGGCCGCGCACCATGTACTCGGTTTCGGCCATTTCCACCACCCGGCCGCCGACGTCGCGGTTGGAATCGCGGATCACCTGGGTCACGCTGGCGAGCGGCACGCCGTAGGCCTGCAGCTTGCGCGGATCGACCACCACCTGGTATTGCTGGACGAAACCGCCGATGCCGGCGACTTCGGCCACGCCCGGCGCCTTGGTGAGCTGGTAGCGCAGGAACCAGTCCTGCAGGGTGCGCAGCTCGGCCAGGGACCGGTTTTTCGCCAGCACCGCGTACTGGTAGACCCAGCCCACGCCGGTCGCGTCCGGCCCCAACTGCGGCGTCACGTTTTTCGGCAGGCGGCCGGCGGCGAAGCTGAGGTATTCCAGCACCCGCGAACGCGCCCAGTAAATGTCGGTGCCGTCCTCGAAAATCACATAGACGAACGACGCGCCGAAGAACGAAAAGCCGCGCACCACCTTGGATTTCGGCACCGACAGCATGGCCGTGGTGAGCGGGTAGGTGACCTGGTCCTCCACCACCTGCGGCGCCTGGCCGGAATACTCGGTGTAGACGATGACCTGTGCGTCGGACAGGTCGGGCAGGGCGTCGAGCGGCGTCTTGAGCACGGCGTAGACGCCGCCGGCGACGATGGCGAAAGTGGCCAGCAGCACCAGGAAGACGTTGCGCGCCGACCATTCGATGAGGCGGTTGAGCATTTAGTGGTCTCCTCGCCTCGGCACGGGCTGCGTGCTCCCCCCTTTATCAAAGGGGGGTTGGGGGGGATTTTGTTGCGCGGAAAATCCCCCCTCGCCCCCCTTTTTCAAAGGGGGGGGTAAGTCCTGCCCGCCGAACCCGCTCACCGCCGCCTTGAGGTTGCTTTCCGAGTCGATCAGGAAGTTGGCCGACACCACCACTTTTTCGCCTTCGCCCACCCCCTCCAGCACCTCGACATAATCCTTCCCCTGCATGCCGAGCTTCACTTCGCGCGGCTCGAAGCGGCCTTCGGCCAGTTCGACCAGCACGGTCTGGCGCGTGCCGCCGAAGATCACCGCCGAGGTGGGCACGGTCAGCACCTTGCCCCTGCCCGGCGCAGCCAGTTCGATGTCGGCGTACATCGCCGGTTTAAGCAGGCCGCCGGGATTGGCGAGTTCCAGGCGTACCGGCACGGTGCGGGTCGGGGCGTTGAGGGTGGGGTAGACGTAGGTCACTTTCGCGCTGAATTCCCGGCCGGGATAGGCGTTGACCTTCACCCTGGCGGTCTGGCCGGGTTTGACCAGCGCCAGATCCTGCTCGAACAGGTCGGCGATGATCCATACCGAAGATACATCGACGATCTGATAAAGCACGTCGCCGGGGTTGAAGCGCATGCCCTGCACCGCCTTTTTCTCGATCACCACGCCGTTCACCGGCGAGCGCAGGGTGAGCGTGCGCCGGGCTTCGCCGCCCGTGCTCAGGGCGCGCAGTTGGTCGTCGGAGATGTCCCAGTTCTTCAGGCGGGTCAGGCTGGCTTCGGCCAGCTGCTGCATGCCGGCCTGGGCTTCGGGGCCGGCGTTGCGCAGGTCCTGCCGGCCTTGGGCGGCGATTGCGTACTCCTTCTGCGCCGACACCAGCTCCGGGCTGTACACTTCCAGCAGCGGCTGGCCGCGCCTCACCGGCTGGCCGGTGGTGTTGACGTGCAGTTTCTCGATCCAGCCCTCGAACTTGGGCGCGATGGTGTAGGAGAGCCGCTCGTCGGCCTCGACCCGGCCGACGGCGTGGACGATGCGCGTCAGGTCGCGCAAGCTCGCGATCTCGGTGCGCACGCCGAGTTTCTGGATTTTCTCGGGGCTGACCCTGACTTGGCGGCCGGCTTCCTCCTCGCCCTCGTAGACCGGGATGTAGTCCATCCCCATCGAATCTTTCTTCGGTGTGGTCGAGGTGTCGGGCAGCCCCATCGGGTTGCGGTAGAACAGGATTTTGCGTTCCTGCTGTGCCGGCGCTACGCCGGCGGCAGCCTGGGCCGCCGGTTTTACCTGCCCGCCCGTTCCCTTCGCTCCCAGCCAGTAACCCGCGCCCAGCGCTCCGGCGACGAGGAAGGCTGCGAGTGTGATGCCAATACCCTTGTTCATCCTAAAACCCTCATTTGAACCGCGGAGGACGCGGAGGAACTCAAAGGCTTGCACGCCATAAGGCACTTGCCTGAAGGATGCATTGGTGAAGATTCATTAGCACTTGTTTTTCCTCTGCGCCCTCCGCGTCCTCTGCGGTGAATTGCTTTTTTTAGGTTCATAGGTCTTCTCCCAGCAGTCGTTCGATTTCGGCCAGACCGATCTGCGCGTCGGCCTGCGCCTTGAGGATGTCCAGCCGGGCTCTGCGAACCTGGCGCTGGGCATCGAGCAGGGTGGCGAAATCCACCTTGCCGTTTTCATAGCCCGCCTGCGCCGCCCGGAAGGTCAGCTCGGCCTGCGGCAGGAGGCTGGTTTCGGCCAGCGTTTCCACCCGGCGCGCCGTTTCCATTGCGGACAGGTTTTCGGAAAGGTCGGCCAGGAGCTGGTTCTGCGCCGCGTCCTTGCGCGATTCCGCCGCCGCCAGCAGCGCCTCTGCTTCGCGTTCCTGGGCACGTCGGCTTTCCTGCTGGAGCGGAATGTTGAGCTCGACCATGACGCCCCATTCGTTGACGCGCCCCCCGGTCTGGAGCGGCGACAGTCCCAGGTTGAAGTCGGGATAGCGGTTGCGGTAGACCAGTTCGCGGTTCTTTTCGGCGGCAGTCACACGCGCGCTCTCGGCGAAAAGCTGCGGGTTTTTTGCCCGCAGGCGCTCTTCCAGCGCGGCGTGGTCGAGGCTGGCCGGCGCGGGGATCGGACGCAGTTTCTCGGGCTCGGCGAGCGGCGCCATCGCCGGGCGCCGGAGCAGGGTGTTCAGCTTGATCAGGGCATGGTGGCGCTCGTTTTCCATTGCCACCAGCTCGCCGCGCAGGCCGGTTTCTTCGACCTGGGCGCGGATCGCGTCCTGCTGCGGCGCCAGCCCGCCGGCATAGCGGGCCTGGGCGATCTCGCCGAGGCTGCCGGTCAGGTCGAGGAGTTCCCGCGTCAGCGCGAGCGAGCGGGAGAACGCGTAATACTGGGTGTAGGCGGCCTTGATGCGCGCGGCCAGATCGGCCCAGGTGGCCGCCGAGCGCCCTTGCGCCTGGGCGGCGTCGGCTTCGGCCAGCTCCCGCTTCAAGTCGCGCTTGCCCCAGAACGGCACCGGCTGGATCAGGGTGTACTTGGTGCTGCCGACCCGGTTGGGCAGCAGGCTGGGACTGGCGGCCGTGCCCTGGTTGGTGATGTCCTGCAGTTCCGTGCGCAATATCGGGTCGGGCAGGGCGCCGGCGGGATAAGCCCGTTCCGCCGCGGCGTCCGCTTCATGGCGCAGGGCGGCGAGCTCGGGATTGCGGCTGCGCGCCAGTTCGAGCAGGCTCTCCAGATTCGCGCCGGGTAGCGGGTCGGCGAGCGCCGGCGCGGCGCAAAACGCCAGCGTCAGCGCGAATAGCCGTGGATGGGATTTCATGGATGTGTCCTCGCAAGGCGAAGGAAGCCTGTAGGCGCCCCGCCGTTTCATTCTCGAAAACGTGTGCAGGTGCGAATTCGTTCGCACCTGCACCGCGCCGACCGGATTTACTGGGCCGGTTCGATATGCGAGATCACGTAGCCGCCGGAAGCCTCTTTCGCCAGCCCGAAGGTAACCGCCTGGCCGGGCTTGACACCGGAGAGCAGCTTCTTGTCGGCGGCCTTGAAGTCCATGGTCATGCCCGGCCATTTGAGGGCGAGGATGGCCTCGTGTGAAATGTTCACGGTGGCGGTGGCGAGGTCGATCCGATTGACGGTGCCTTTGCCGCTGGCCGCGTCGGCGGCATAAAGGTTGGATGCGGCCGCGACAGCGAACGCGGCGATGAGAGTGGTCAGCGCTTGTTTCATGATGTGTTCCTTAAGTTGTGCGTAGGGTGGGCATGGGGTTAAACCCACATGCCTTGTACGGGCCGGATACGGCGGAAAACTTAAGAAAAAGCGTAGGGAGGTCGCTGCGGCTGTTCGGGAAAGATCAGCGGGAACCGTGTGTCGAAGCTGAATTTGAACGAGAAGCCGGCGCCATCTGTCAGGCCGACGGCAGTGGGCAGCAGCGCCGGAGCGCAGCCCAGGTGGCAATAGCCGCAATCGTCGCACGAGGTTTGTTGCGGGGCGGAGGAAGCGTCCTGGTTGTGGCAGCAGTCGTGGCCGCCCGCCATGGCATGCTGGTCGTGCATGGCGGCATGCGCCGGCGCCGGGGTGTGGTCGTGACGGCAATAGGACATGCCGGTTGCGGCGAACCCCTGCAGGGGGAGCCACAACAGCAGGAAAGCCAGGATCAGTTTGCGCAGCCGTTGTTTCATGCTTTTTTAGCTGGTTTTGGTAGCGGCTCAATTAGATAACAACGCCGCCGAAAGTTCAAGGGGGAGGGGGTTTTTGCGTGCTAGAATTCTTTCACTGTCGGAGTACATTCGTTGCTCGAAAAATATCTGAAGTTCATCAAGGGTGGCAAGGCGGACGAGGCACAAGCCGAGGCCGGCGAGCCGCCTGCGCCGGCAACAGGCCCATCCCAATCCGGCCCGCTGCCCCTGCTCGATCCGCTTGCCAGGGCGGAGCGCGAGGTGGTCGATACCGCCGCTATCGGCGCGGGGGACGTGGTGGCCAGCGTGCTGGACGTCCAGACCAGCGGCGAGAGTTCCAGCCTGGATGCCTTGCGCAGGAAAATCATCGGCCGCCAGCCGGTGCTCGACCGGTCCCAGCGCATCATCGGCTACGAACTGCTGCTGCGCAGCAAGGCCCAGCCCACCAACCGGCGACCCGATGCCGCGCTGCGGCGCATGCAGGACGAGGCCCTGATCCGCTGCCTCGCCGAGCTCGACGAGCGCCTGTTCGAGGACAAGATCGCCTTCGCCGCGGTTTCCTCCGACATGCTGGTCGATCCGTTGCTGCTCAAGCTGCCGAACAAGGGGATGATCCTGGCCGTCAGCCCGGACGACGCCAAGGCGGATGAATTCCTGCTGCGCTGCCGGGCGCTGCGCAGCCTCGGCTACCGGATTGCGCTGGACGATTGCCATCCCGAGCTGATACCGGCGCCGCTGCTAGGCCTGGCCGCGTTCGTCCGGGTGGATATCCTCAAATTCGACGCCATCGAACTGGAGCAGATCGCAGCCCGCTTCGTGGACAATCCGGGGCCGCTGCTGGTGGCGATGAACGTGGCGACCGAGGAGGATTTCGACGCCTGCCGCAAGATCGGTTTCCAGTGCTTCGAGGGCAATTATTTCACCGGCCTGCGCCCGTCCAGGCCGCCGCGCATCGACAACGACCGCATCCGGGTGATGGAATTGCTCGACATGGTCAGGAGCCAGACGGAAATTTCCCGGCTGGAAGAGGTGTTCAAGCGCGATGCGGTTCTTTCCTACAAGCTGCTGCGCTACTCCAACGCGCCGGTCAACGGCTTCCCGCATAAAATCCGCTCCATCGCCCACGCGCTGGTGATCTTCGGCTACGACCAGCTTTACCGCTGGCTGACGCTGCTGCTGTTCACCAGCGGCACCCTGGACGCGCGCAGCCGCGCGCTGATGCAGAATGCCCTGGTGCGCGCGCGCATGACCGAACTGCTGGGCTACGACCGGCTGCCGCCGGCCGAGCGCGAGGGCTTGTTCATCGTCGGTATTTTTTCGCTGCTCGACGCGCTGCTCAACGTGCCGATGGAGCAGGCGCTGGAGCGGCTCAAGCTGTCCGACCAGGTGGTGGCGGCCCTGGCCCGGCGCGAAGGCGTGTACGCCCCGTTCCTCGGGCTTGCCGTGGCGTGCGAGGAAGCCGACGAGGATGCCATCGTCCGCTTTGCCGATGCCTGCGGCCTGGACGCCAACGAGGTCAATATCGCCCAGGTCAAGGCACTGATCTGGGCCGAGGAAATCGATTCCTGAAGTAGGTCGGGCACCCCGTGCCCGACAAACCACCGTCGAATTTCTCATCGAATCGTCGGGCACGGGGTGCCCGACCTACATTTATCCGGTTTTTCCCGTTCCGTGCCGACATCCGGCCAAATTTCAATTGTTCCTCCCCCGCGGCTTGTGCCCCGGCGCGCTATCGCCTTGCCGGCGGGCCTGTCCGGCTTGAAAATAAATCCGGTGAATCTATAAAAAAATATCAATAACAACCACGGCATCAGTCGGGAGGGCGGGAAAATGCACGTCACACGGAGGCAATTCTCGAATTCTTCGACCGCAGCGGCATTACTCGCCGCGCCGGCGAAGTCCACCGGTTGCGGGAGAATGGTTCGACTATGCTGTAATCGAACGGAGGAGCTTCGTTCCTTGGTGGTGCGGCCGGATTTCAAATCCGGCAGGGGCCGTTAGCCGGTTCTTGGTGGGTTCGATTCCCACGCTCTTCCGCCATTTCTGCGGGACGATTACTCCAATATGGCTTGAACGCGTGCCAGCACATCGTCGGTCACGTAATCCGGTACGTCTTCCACGAACTTTGCGCCTCGTGCACCGTAGTCGATCGTGCGAAGCTGGTTGCACATGACAACGCCTTGCGTCGCCGTACCAGTGTTCATCAGCGAAACCGCGAATCCGGCGAACCGTGCCTGATTGCCGCCTTGAGTGATCGGGCAGACGAGGATGAGTCCCGCCCGGTTGAATTCCTTTTCGGAGGCCACCAAAACTGGCCTTGTGCCTTGCTGTTCCTTCCCCGCAGTCGGGTTTAGATTGACGGCCCAAATCTCGCCGCGGCTGGGAATTCGCACTAAATCTCCTCCGAACCGGCGGCTGGCGCGTCAATCCATTCTCGTTCGTCCGCGCTCGTGGGTTGCGTCAGGTCGCATTGCGCCATGAGTTCTTCAAGCGTGTAGCGCGGCTTGTTCTTCGGTGCCACCACCAGTTTCCCGTCCTGCACCTCGATACTTACTTGCGACCCGGATTGCAGATGCACCAGCTCCAATATACGCTTGGGGATGGACATTACGACAGAGCCGCCCACTTTGCGAAGCGTTGCGGTAGGCATGATGGCCCTCCAATAAATAAATTACACTTTAGTATAACTCTGCCAAAATAAAAATCCTACCCCAATTTCCTTGCTGCGTTTAACCCTCTTTGCGGTAACAACTTTGGTGAGCCAGTAGCCGCGACGCCCGGTTCCCTGCTCACTCCGTCTCATCCGATCTCGCCGGATTCACCTCCAGCATGAAAATCCCCTCGCCGATGTCCGTTTCCCTGAGTTCCTTCAATTCCCCCAAGGCGTTGAGCTTGGCCGAGGTTTCGAAGATCAGGGTATCCAGAAGCTGAAGCGACGGCGAATCCGCCTCGACTTTTTCCTCCAGTTCCAGGCGGATCAGCTGCAATTCGTTGAGGAAATTATTGACGATGTCCTTTACCGTGCGCATCGTCGCGTGGAACAGGCGCAGCTTGGCTTGCTCCTGTTTCAACCGGTCGAGCATGGCCGCTTCGAGTTGGCGGTGAAGCAGGCGGACGCTCGCGGTCCGCTCTTCGACCAGAAGTTCGAGCTGGTCGCGGTGTTTCCGTAGTTCTTCCTCGGCGCGTTTGCGCGCCAGGGAGATGTACGCGATCAACCAGAGGGCGAGTATCGTCAGGATGCGGTTGGCCAGCGCGACCGATTCCACGTCCGCGGCGGCGCTCGAATATTTGAAGAATCCGATGGCCGTGAGTACCGCGGATGTTGCGGCGAAAAACAGGACCGATCGCTTCGGCAGGCGCAGCGCCAGGAGGATGACGGCGATGTAGGGTATTCCTGCCGCGATTCCCAACGGGGTGAAGGTGTCTACGCCGAAGATGACGGCGAGGAGCGCGGCGCAAAGCAGGAAGCGGTTTTTGGCAGGTTCCATGAAGACGCGGCCCGGCTAACGTAAAACTCGCGCAGCGAGCCCTCGTCCCCCTCGCCCGTCTCGCCAGAGCGAGCGGCTATGCCGCCGCTCTCGGCGGGGACACTCCTTGCGGGTGCGGGGAGAGGGCAAGGGGAGAGGGAAACGGTCATGGCGAGTCGCCGTTTCATGATTTGGGGCGGCGAGTCGCCATGACCGTCCGGCTGGATTGGCGGCTGATATTCTTCCATGCATTTAACTCGGAATCTTTCTTACTCGTTTGGTTCAAAAATTCCAGCCATGTTTAGGGATTCTGCCGGGGGTGGGCGGATTGCGCGGCGGCAGCCAGGATGTGATCGGGGCCGTTATCTGGTAGGATTACGGGCTGTTGCGGCGCGGAAAAAGCCAGTCTTACCGCTTTTTCCCGCCGGGAAATTTTTTGTCCGGCGCATCGCCGGGAATTTTGAAGCAGAAGGCGGACAACTCTCATGAATTTGCATGAATATCAGGCTAAACAAATCCTGCGCGAATACGGCGTCGCCACGCCGCGCGGCATGGCGGCGGAAAGCGTGGAACAGGCCGAAGCGGCGGCGGCCCAGCTGGGCGGCGAAGCCTGGGTGGTGAAGGCGCAGATCCACGCCGGCGGGCGTGGCAAGGCGGGCGGGGTGAAGCTGGTCAAATCGAAGGAAGCGCTCAGGGAAGCGGCGGGCGCCATGCTCGGCAAGCTGCTGGTGACCTACCAGAACGCGCCCGACGGGCAGATGGTGTCGCGCCTCCTGGTCGAGGAAACGCTGCCGATCGCGCGCGAGCTTTACCTCAGCCTGACGGTGGACCGCGAATCCGAGCGCGTGGCGCTGGTGGCGTCCAGCGCGGGCGGCATGGAGATCGAGGAAGTGGCCCATGCCACGCCGGAAAAGATTCTGAAGGAATTCTGCGATCCGCTGCTCGGTTTGCAGGATTTCCAGTGCCGCAGCCTTGCGTTTGGTCTGGGCCTGGAAGGCAGGCAGATCGGCGAGTTCGGCAAGCTGGCCAAGGGCCTGTACCGGCTCTTCATGAGCAACGATTTGTCGATGGCCGAGATCAACCCGCTGATCGTGACCGCGACCGGCGACCTGGTCGCGCTCGACTGCAAGATCGGCGTGGACGACAACGCGCTCTACCGCCGCAAGCCGCTGGCGGAGATGAACGACGCCAGCCAGATCGACGCCAAGGAAGTGGCGGCGAAGGAATTCGACCTCAACTACATTGCGCTGTCCGGCAACATCGGCTGCATGGTCAACGGCGCCGGGCTGGCGATGGCGACCATGGACCTGATCAAGCTGCACGGCGGCCAGCCCGCCAATTTCCTCGACGTCGGCGGCGGCGCCACGGCGGAAGTGGTGGCGCAGGCGTTCAAGATCATCCTGTCGGACGCCAACGTCAAGGCCATCCTGGTCAACATCTTCGGCGGCATCATGCGCTGCGACATCATCGCCGAGGGCATCATCGCCGCGGTCAAGGAAGTCGGCGTGAAAGTGCCGGTGATCGTGCGCCTGGAAGGCACCAACGTCGAACTCGGGCAGAAGATGCTGGCCGAGAGCGGCGTCGGCGTGATTTCCGCGAGCGATCTGACCGATGCGGCGAAGCGGGCCGTGGCGGCGGTGGCCTAGCTTTTAGCTGGTAGCCGGTAGCTTGTAGCGGGTAGCTTGTGGCTTCAAGGCACGCGTGGTGCGGGCTTGTTTTAGCTACCCGCAACCCGCGACAAGCTACCAGCTTAACGATTTTTAGGAAAACGACATGAGCATTCTCGTCAACAAAGACACCAAAGTCCTGTGCCAGGGTTTCACCGGCAAGCAGGGCACTTTCCATTCCGAACAGGCCATCGCCTACGGCACGCAGATGGTCGGCGGCGTGACGCCGGGCAAGGGCGGGCAGACCCATCTCGGGCTGCCGGTTTTCAACACCCTGCGCGATGCGGTGCGCGATACCGGCGCGACCGCTTCGGTGATCTACGTGCCGCCGGCTTTCGCCGCGGACGGCATCATGGAAGCGGCGGACGCCGGCATCAAGGTGATCGTGTGCATCACCGAGGGCATCCCGGTGCTCGACATGCTCAACGTCAAGGCAGCGCTCCGCGCCAACGACGCGGTGCTGATCGGCCCCAACTGCCCCGGCATCATCACGCCGGGCGAATGCAAGATCGGCATCATGCCCGGCTTCATCCACCAGAAAGGCAAGGTCGGCGTGGTTTCCCGCTCCGGCACGCTGACCTACGAAGCGGTTTACCAGACCACCCGGCTCGGCCTGGGCCAATCCACCTGCGTCGGTATCGGCGGCGACCCGATCAAGGGGCTGGATTTCATCGATTGCCTGAAAATGTTCCAGGACGACCCGCAGACCGAGGCGATCATCATGGTCGGCGAAATCGGCGGCAACCGCGAAGAAGCCGCAGCGGAATACATCAAGGCCCACGTCACCAAGCCGGTGGCGGCCTACATCGCCGGCCAGACCGCGCCTAAAGGCAAGCGCATGGGCCATGCCGGCGCGATCATCGCCGGCGGCAAGGGCCTGGCGTCGGACAAGATCGCCGCGTTGGAAGCGGCCGGCGTGGTGGTGGCGAAATCGCCGGCAGGGCTGGGCGAGGCGGTGGCGGAGGCGATGAGGAAGTAACGATTTTTCAAAGTAGAACGCTGCCAATCGACCCTTATCGAAGAGCGAAATTGTGACGACAATTCTGCATTTTCTGAGATCGACTGCGCTGTTGCTGGCATTATCGGCAACGCCCGGCTGGGCCGATCCCGCCATCGGCGTGGTGATGATGCACGGCAAGTGGAGTATGCCGCCGCCCTGGCATCTGACGGTATCGAATGCCATCGAGCACGAGGGTTGGCCGGTGATCGAACTCACCATGCCCTGGGCGGGCAGCCGCCTTTATGACGAACCCTATGAGTCGGCTCTGAAGCAGATTGCCGATGCGGTCAGGGAACTACGGGCAAAGGGTGTCAAACGCGTCGTGGTCGCCGGCCACAGCTTCGGCGCCAACGCCGCTATCGCCTATGCCGGCAGCGGCGGCGACCTGGACGGCATCCTGGCCATGGCGCCAGGTCACGTCCCGCAGCGGAGCTACGACAAGGGGACGACCAGGGAGACCGTGGATCTGGCGCGGCAGCTGGTGGCCTCCGGCAAGGGCGACGAGCGAATCAGCTTCGTCGATACCAATCAGGGCAGGAAGCGTGGCCTGAGCACCAAGGCGTACATCTTTCTCAGTTACTTCGATCCGCTGGGATTGGGCGACATGCCGACCAGCACAGCCCGAATTCCGAAGCCTGTGCCGTTATTCTGGTTGATCGGCACCCATGATCCACTGTACCCGGCAGGATCGGCCTATGCGTTCGACAAGTCGCCCCCGCATCCGCTGAGCCGTTACGTCGTGGTCGAGTCGGATCACGCCAATACGCCCATTGCCGGCCGCGAGCAGATCGTGGCGTGGCTGAAGACCGTCGCCGCACAGAACTAAGGAAACACTGAATTACCCAGTAGAGCGGGGGCTTCCTTAACAGGGTGTTGAAAAACGTAGCGAGGGGGCGTCAGGCTAGGAAAAAACAGGCGAAGAAGCGGAGTTTACATGGAGTAAATGAGCATTCTGAGCCTGTTTTTGACAACGCATCACGCCCCCGCAGTAGTTTTTCAACACCCTGTTAAGCCAGCACCAATTCAATATCCGTCAGCTTCTCCGCCCGTCTGATCAGCTTCTTGTCGAAAGTGGCGAACCGTCCGGCGCGTCGGCTGCCTGCGAGGTGCAGCGCATCGGCAAAGTCGAGACCCCGCTCGAACCCATCGAGGGCTTCGGCGATTGCACTTGGCTGCTCCATTACGACATTAGGCAAACCGACCACATTGCGTAAGGCCTGCAAGACGATTTTCGGTGACAGTTCATACGAGAAGCGAAGTACCCATTCGGATTCGAGCAGCACGGTTTTCGAGATAAAAATCTGTCCGCCGGAAAACACTGCCGCGGCGCGCTTGGTCTGGGCTGCGTCGTCGCTGGCGAGCAGCCTGACGACGAGGTTGGTATCAACCGCGAGCATGGCGTTCCTTGATCCCCTTGGCAATGGCTTCTTCCATTTCTTCCAGCGTCTTCGCCGGCCCTTTGTAGCCGGTGCAGCCGATCACGTCTTCCAGGCGCGTGGGCTTGAAAGATTTGGCGGGCCGCAGCAGTACCCCTTCGGGTGTGTCCTCGACCACGAATTCAGTGCCGGGCGCCCAGTGATGGGACTCCCGCACGGCCTTGGGAAGAATCACCTGTCCCTTGCTGGATAGCCGGGTCGTTTCCATTTTGAACCTCCGCGCGGTAAGACAAAGTAAGATATGACTATACGCCGCCGCATCCGGCATGACAAGGATGTGCCGGGCAATGGTAGAATGAGCGTCATGAAGATTGCCATCGCCCAAATCAACTGTGTCGTCGGCGACCTTGCCGGGAATGCCGCGAAGATTCTCGATTATGCCAATCGTGCCAAGGCTGAAGGCGCGCAGATCATGATCACGCCGGAACTCGCGCTGACCGGATATCCGCCGGAAGACCTGCTGCTGCGCGAGGGATTCTACGCCGCCTGCGACCAGGCGCTGTTCGGCCTGGCACGCGAGATTCAGGGTATTGCCGTGGTGGTCGGCCATCCGCACCGGCAAGGCCGGCATCGCTATAACGCCGCCTCCGTGCTGCGCGACGGCAAGGTGGCCGCCACCTACCACAAGCAGATCCTGCCCAACCATTCCGTGTTCGACGAGGTGCGCTATTTCGTGCCGGGCCGCGAGGCTTGCGTGTTCGAGGTCGAGGGCGTCAAGTTCGGCATCAATATCTGCGCCGACATCTGGGAGGAGGGTGCTGCCACTTGCGCGCTCCACGCCAATGCGGATGTGCTGCTGGTGCTGAATGCCTCGCCCTATCACATGAACAAGCAGGTGTCGCGTTACGAAGCGGTGCGCGACCGCATCGGCGAAAGCGGCCTGCCGGTGTTCTACGCCAACCTGATTGGCGGCCAGGACGAGCTGGTGTTCGACGGCGCTTCCTTCGTGATGGATGGCGAGGGCACGCTGGTCCACCAGCTGCCGGCGTTCGAAGAAAGTCTGCGCATCGTCGAGCTGGCCGCCGATCAGCCGCTGGCGGGCGAAATCGCGCCCCAGCTGCCGATCGAGGCTTCGGTTTACCAGGCGCTGTGCCTGGGCGTGAAGGATTACGTCGACAAGAACGGTTTCCCCGGCGCGGTGATCGGCTTGTCCGGCGGGATCGATTCGGCGCTGACGCTGGCGATCGCGGTGGATGCGCTGGGGCCGGAGCGGGTGCGGGCGGTGATGATGCCGTCGGAGTTTACCGCCGACATGAGCCAGCAGGATGCCGAGGCCATGGCCGGGCGGCTGAAGGTGCGCTACAGCGTGCTGCCGATCAAGCCGGCCTTCGACGCTTTCCTGAACACGCTGGCGGAGGAGTTCGACGCGGTGCCGTTCGATACCACCGAGGAGAATATCCAGGCGCGGATCAGGGGCACGCTGCTGATGGCGCTGTCGAACAAATACGGCTCGGTGGTGCTGACCACCGGCAACAAGAGCGAAATGGCGGTGGGCTACGCCACGCTGTACGGCGACATGGCGGGCGGGTTCGCGGTGCTGAAGGACGTGCCGAAAACCATGGTCTACCGCCTGGCGCGCTACCGCAACGGCCTCGGCGCGGCGATTCCCGAGCGGGTGATTACCCGCGCGCCCTCCGCCGAACTGCGCCACGACCAGACCGACCAGGATTCGCTGCCGCCTTACGAGATACTGGACGCCATCATGGAATCCTACGTCGAACTCGACATGTGCCCGCACGACATCATCGCCATGGGCTACGCTGAAAAAGACGTGCGCCGCGTCGTCAAGCTGATCGACATCAACGAGTTCAAGCGCCGCCAGGCGCCGGTGGGCGTGCGGGTGACCCCGCGCGGATTCGGCAAGGACCGGCGTTACCCCATTACTTCGAAGTATCATCCATGGATGCAGTAATCATCCTAGAAACCTCAGTTGACCGCTTGCCATGAGGGATAGGATTTTGGTTCTAAACAACTTTATAGTGATGTTCACGTTCACCCGTTTGGTGATAGCGCTACGGGCTGGATTGCACGGTTTTGCGGGCGCATGGCGGTGTTGCAACTCCTTGGAAGGGAATAGCCATTCCGCGTCGTTGCGCCTTGCCCTGCACCCGCAAAACCGCACACTCCAACCCGTCCAACTGAGGTTTCTAGGATCATAAAAAAGGGGAAGACAGATGAAGAAAATTGAAGCGATCATCAAGCCGTTCAAGCTCGACGAAGTGCGCGAAGCCTTGTCCGACATCGGCGTGACCGGCCTGACGGTCACCGAGGTCAAAGGTTTCGGCCGGCAGAAGGGGCACACCGAACTGTACCGCGGCGCGGAATACGTGGTGGATTTCCTGCCCAAGGTCAAAATCGAGCTGGTGATCGCCGCCAGCCAGGTGGAAACGGCCATCGATGCGATCATCAAGGCCGCGCATACCGGCAAGATCGGCGACGGCAAGATTTTCGTCACCAGCGTGGAACGGATCGTGCGCATCCGCACCGGCGAGACCGACGAAGCGGCGATCTAGGCGCGAAATGTTTTACCTTGACCTGTTTCGCTCCCTGGAACGGCATCGGGTCAGGTATTTGTTGGTCGGCGGCCTCGCCATGAATCTGCATGGCGTGCCGCGCATGACCATGGATGTGGATTTGGCGCTGGCCCTGGATTCGGCGAATTTGCAGGGTTTTTTCGATGCGGTGCGGGAACTCGGGCTTAAGCCGGCTTTGCCGGTTTTGCTGGAAGACTTGTGCGATGCGGGCAAGCGCGCCGAATGGGTGGAAAAGCGGAACATGATCGCCTTCGCGCTGCAAGGCGCGGAGAAGAACGTTCCTACGGTGGATGTCCTGATCGGTGTCGAGCTTCCCTTCGAGCAGGCTTATTGCCGCCGTGAGACGCGGGACTTGGCGGGTGTCCCGGTTTCACTGGCTTCCGTGGAAGACATGATCTCTCTCAAGGAACAGGCGGGCCGTGCACAGGATATTTCGGACATCCGGCATTTGAAATCGGGAAGGCCGTAAATGATCGAGAAACCGGAATTGCGAGGCGGCTACAGCTACTTCGTGAGCGAAGAGCAGCTGCGGGCGTTTTCGCAATTGACCGACCTGGAGCGGCTGCAATGGGTGGACGATGCCCGGCTGTTCACGCTGCTGGGCCGTACCCCGCAAACCGCCGAGAGGCAGGAACGGCTGCGCAGGGGGGAGAAAATCGATTTTGAGTTTTGAAGGGTGAATTTTGAGTTGTTGAGCGCAGGCGCTCCACAACTCAAAATCGAGAATTAAAAACTCGGAACCGCTTTTTCTCTTACCAGATTTTCCACCACGGCGTGTCCGACTTCTTCGCCAGGGCGAAGTAGCGGCTGTTGGGGAAGTTCTTTTGCATGATGCGCAGGGTGTCGTCGCGCAGATCGTTCATGCCGAGCGCATCGTAGGATTTCACCATGATGGTCAGCGCCTCCTCCACGGCCGGGGCCTGCGGGTACTGTTGCAGCGCGCCCTGGGCGCGGTTGACGGCGGCGACATAGGCGGCGCGCCGGTAGTAGTAGCGCGCAACGTGAACCTCGTACGAAGCCAGCGTGTTGACCAGGTACTTCATGCGGGCGACCGCGTCCGGCGTGTATTTGCTGTCGGGGAAGCGGGTCGCCAGTTCCTTGAAGGATTCGAAGGCCTCGCGCGCCGCTTTCGGGTCGCGCTCGGTCATGTCCTGCTTGGCCAGCGGCGCGAGCGTCTCGGAGGTTTCCGCCACCTTGTCCGCCAGCGCGCCGAGCAGGCCCAGGTCGTCGTTGAAGTTCACCAGCCCTTTCAGGTAGTAGACGTAATCCACATTGGGATGTCCGGGGTGCAGCTTGATGAAGCGGTCGCAGGCGGCGATGGCGGAGGCGGGCTCGCCGGACTTGTAATAGGCGTAGGCAACCTCGATCTGCGACTGCTGGGCGTAGCGGCCGTAAGGATAGCGCGCTTCCAGCTTCTCGAAATACTGGGTGGCTTTTTCGTAGTTGCCCTCGGCCATTTCCGACTTGGCCTCGGTGTAGAGTTTCTGGGCCGACCAGCCCTTGGTTTCATCCTGGACTTCCGGCAGCAGGCCGCAAGCCGTTAGCAACAATGCGAGAATTAACGCTAAACTAAGTCTCATGAATAGTTCCGATACCATTACGGCCGTGAGTGGCGACTCACCCGATTATAACCCAAATCCGCATCCCATCAACTTGGCGATCCCGCCCGAATGCGCCGGCATGCGGCTCGACCAGGCGCTGCAGCAATTGCTGCCGGATTATTCGCGCAGCCGCCTGCAAACCTGGATCAAGGACCGGCGCGTCACCCTGGACGGACACCATGTCGCGCCCAAGCAGGCGGTCTGGGGCGGCGAGAAGGTGCTGGTCGAGCCGGAGCTGCACCCTTCCGAAACGCCCTATGCGGCGGAGGACATCGCGCTCGACATCGTCTACGAGGACGCCGCGCTGCTGGCGGTCAACAAGCCGGCCGGCCTGGTGGTGCACCCCGGCAGCGGCAACTGGCAGGGCACCATGCTCAACGCCTTGCTGCACCACGCGCCGCAGCTCGCCGCCATCCCCCGCGCCGGCATCGTCCACCGCCTCGACAAGGACACCAGCGGGCTATTGGTGGTGGCGAAAACGCTGACCAGCCAGACCGACCTGGTGCGCCAGCTCCAGGCACGCAGCGTGAAGCGCGACTACCTCGCGGTGGTGCAGGGCATCGTGGCGCGGGACGGCACGGTGGAAGCGCCGCTGGGGCGACACCCCAGCCAGCGCGTCAAGATGGCGATCGTTCACAACGGCAAGCCGGCCGTGACGCATTACGCCGTGCTGGAGCAGTTCGAATACCACACCCTGATCCGGTGCAGCCTGGAAACCGGCCGCACCCACCAGATCCGGGTGCACATGCTGTCCATCGGCCATGCGCTGGCAGCCGATCCGGTTTACGGCGGACGTCCGATCAATTTGCCGCCGTCGTTGCGCGCGGCGGTCAAAGCGCTCAACCGCCAGGCGCTGCACGCCGAACGGCTGGGGCTGATCCATCCGGTCAGCGGTGAGGCGATGGAGTGGCGCGTGGAGCTGCCGGCAGACATGGCCGATTTATTGCAGGCGCTACGTCATGAGTGAGGGCTGGTTCGTTCCGGACTGGCCAGCGCCAGCCGCCGTGCGCGCCTTGCAGACCACGCGCCAGGGCGGCGTGAGCGGTGGGCCGTATGCCGCGCTCAACCTGGGCGACCATGTCGGCGACGATCCTGCCGCCGTGGAACGCAACCGTGCGCTGTTGCGCGCCGGCCTGCCGGCCGATCCGGTATGGCTGAAACAGGTGCATGGCAATGTCGTGATCAATGCCGACGGGGCCGGCGGCGTGCCCGAAGCCGACGCCGCCTTTGCAAAAAAAACCGGCACGGTATGCGCGGTCATGACCGCCGATTGCCTGCCGCTGTTGCTGTGCGACGAGGCCGGCACGATGGTGGCCGCGGCCCACGCCGGCTGGCGCGGATTGGCGGGCGGCGTGATCGAGGCCACCGTGCGGGCAATGGATGTCGCGCCGGAGCGGCTGCTGGTCTGGCTCGGCCCGGCCATCGGCCCGCAGGAATTCGAGGTGGGCGAGGAAGTGCGCCAGGCTTTCATGGCGCACCATCCGGCGGCGGCGGAAGCGTTTGTCCCTCGCGATGTAGGGCGGGCTTCGCCCGCCACGGCGGGCACAGCCCGCCCTACGGAACCCGGCGCGCGGAAATGGCTGGCCGACATCTATTTCCTTGCGCGCCAGCGTCTCGCCCTGATGGGCGTAACCCGCGTCTACGGCGGTGGCTTGTGCACCTACCGCGACCGGGAGCGGTTCTATTCCTATCGCCGCGACGGCGCCACCGGCCGCATGGCGTCGCTGATCTGGCTTGAACCGGGTTATTCCGTATAATGGCGGGCCTATGTCCACACTAACCGGAATCATCCTCGCCAGCCTGTTCGGCGGCGTCCTCAGCATCAGCGTCGCCGCTGCGTTCGCCATGTCGGCACGCGCCGAGTGGGTGCCGATGCTGGTCAGCTACGCCATCGGCGCCCTGCTCGGCGCGGCGTTCCTGGAAATTCTGCCGCATGCGTTCGAGCTGACCAAGAGCGTCGAGCACACCGCGGCCACCATCCTGTTCGGCATCCTGCTGTTTTTCGTGATGGAAAAGCTGGTGCTGTGGCGGCACTGCCACGTCGCGCACTGCGAAGCCCACGACGCGCCGGTTCATCATCACGGCAACGATAACGACCATGGCCGCAGCGGCCTGATGATCATGGTGGGGGACACCTTCCACAATTTCGTCGACGGCATCATCATCGCCGCCGCGTTCCTGGCCAATTTCCAGCTCGGCGTGGTGACGGCGCTCGCCATCATCGCCCATGAAATCCCGCAGGAAGTGGGCGATTTCCTGATCCTGCTGCATTCCGGCTACACCAAGAAACAGGCCTTCCTGCTCAACCTGTTGTCGAGCATTGCCACGGTGGTGGGCGGCGTGATCGCCTATTTCGCGCTGCAATCCCTGGGCGACTGGATACCGTTCTGTCTCGGCATCGCCGCGGCGAGCATGATCTACGTCGCGGTGGCCGACCTGATCCCCGGCCTGCACAAGCGGCCGGAACTGCAAGCCACGCTACAGCAGGCGCTCCTGATCGGGCTTGGGATCGGTTCGATCTGGCTGACCAAGGCGCTCCTGGGCGATCTGGCGTGAGCGCCGCAGCCGCCGCAGGGTGATGTAGAGCACCAGCCCGAGCGGAAGCAGCCCGTAGAAAACGAACGTCAGGATGCCTGCAACGACGCTCTTGGCCGTGACGGCCATCAAGAGCACGACATAGGCCCAGCCGATGGCGATGATGTAGAGGTACATGGGGAAGCGCTGCGAAAATCTTATTTTAACACTGCTGGCCGCGGCGGTGCAGCGGCCAGCCTGATTTTCGCGTCCGCGAAAAACTCTCCCCGACGTTCTCGCATGGCATTGGCGCCACGTGTCTGAACGTGGCAGAATTGGCCAAACTTTGGAATACTCCGCTACGCGATACCAACCGAGCTGCCAGATATGGCCGAAGCCGATGGCGAAATTCTCACGCTGGATGAAGTGGCTGCCTACTTGAAGGCGGGCAAGAAAACCGTTTGCCGGTTGGCACAACAAGAGCAGATGCCAGGCTTCAAGCTGGGTGGCACATGGCGGTTTAGCCGCACCGCGCTGGATCACTGGATCGCTGGATTGCAGCGCAGATTGCCGAGAGGACACAGGACAAAACATGAGCGACCCGCAAAACGACACCAACTTGGCCGCATCACCCAACCCTGCAGACGAGCGCCGCGCGCAACTGGCCGCTCTGATCCACGAGGCATTTTCCGAAGGCAAGCTCGACCTCGCCGCCCTCAAACGGGGGCTGGTGAGCACGCTTGAGGACTGGTGAGCTGATGCATACCGCATTGGCACCCACTCACGGCAGCTTGGCGGGGAGAAGAAAATGAGCGATCAATACACGTATGCCCGTTTTTGGCGTTGTGCCTTGCAGGTGAACCCGGTTGGCTACAGCGGTGCCTATCGGGGCAACGAGCATGGCATGAGTGAGGCCGACTACAACCAGGCACTGCTGGCAAAGTGCCAGGAACTTGATATCAAGGTCGTCGGCTTGGCGGACCACGGCAGCGTGGATAGTGTCGATATGCTGCGCAATGTGTTGGCACCTCACGGCATCGTCGTATTTCCCGGTTTCGAGATTGCCTCTACCGAGAAAATCCATATGGTCTGCCTGTTCCCGGAAGACACGACCAAGGACCAGTTGAACCGTTATCTTGGAAGTCTGCAACTGACCGATCCCGAGGAAAAGGTAAGGCCCTCAAGGCTTGGTTGTATTCAGTTGGCTGAAGCGATCAAAGGGCTAGGCGGTTTCTGGTATGCGGCGCATGCGACGCAAGCAAGTGGCATTTTGTTCCAGAAGTCGGTTCATACCTGGCAGCGCAGCGATTTGGTCAAGGCGGCGCAAATCCCCGGCTCGATTGATGATTTGCCGCAAGAATATAAGAACATCGTTCTGAACGCAGACCCCAACTGGAAGCGCGAGCGCCCCATTGCGGTCATCAACGCAAAGGATGTCGCCAAGCCCTCGGACCTGGATGATGCCAACGCCACCTGCTGGATCAAGATGACGAAGCCGACCTTCGATGCTTTCAAGGTCGCTTTTCTTGACGCGGAATCACGTATCCGCCTGAACTCGCAAAAACCGGAAGTGACTGCCGGTGAGATCATGTCTATGACCATCTCAGGAGGGTATCTCGATGGAGTGGAGATAGCCTTTTCTCGGCACCTGAACACGGTAATTGGTGGGCGCGGCACGGGTAAATCGACCTTGTTGGAATGCATGCGTTATGTGCTGGATATTCTCCCTAAAGGCAAGCAGGCGCAAAAACTTCACCTTGAGATCATCAAGGAAAATTTGGGCAAGGCGTCAGGCCGAATCGAGGTGGAAGTCATTTCTTCCTCGCAACATGGCAAGCGCTATCGCATTTCACGGCGCTATGGCGAAATGCCCATCGTGCGCGAGGTGGCGCCCGACGGGAGCGGCAATGTCTCGACCCTGCAGCCGCGCGACCTGTTGCCGGGGATCGATATTTATGGCCAGAATGAGATTTACGAACTGGCACAGGACGAGCAAAGCCGGATTCAGTTGCTGGACCGCTTTCTGCCTGGCGATGGTGACTATGCACAGCACAACGCTACCCTCAAAAAGCGCTTGCAAGAGAATCAGCAGAAATTGGTCAAAACCCTGGGCGAGGTCGATGACCTGAAAGCCCATATTGCGCGCTTGCCCAAGCTGGTTGAGCAGCTTCAAGGTTTTCAGGCGCTGGGGATTCAGGAAAAACTTGCCAAGACTCCGCTGTTTGCTCGCGAGAGGCAGATTGTCGAACGCACCCACGAAGAAATCCGGCACTTGCGGGATGGTGTGACGAGCCTTCGGGACAATTTGCCCGACCTGACTTTCATCAGCGACAAAGCCTTGGAGGATTTACCCAATGCCGCGTTGCTGAGCCCGGCGCGGACAATTCTGGACAAACTGCGCCAGAGTTTTGAACGTCACCTTGCCGAGCTGACAACCGAGCTGGCAAACGGCGAGCAGCAACTGGCGGCACAACTCGCTTTGTGGAAGCAATCAATTGCACAAGGTGAGGCAGAGCTGGAAAAAGCCTTGCGCAGCCTCCCGGCGACAGCCGGGAAAAGTGGCCAGGAGGTGGGAACGGCTTATCAGCGGCTGCTACAGGACATTGAGCGCATCAAGCCACTCGAAACTCGGGTGGCTAATCACGACAAGCTGCTTGAATCCCAACAGCAGGAGCGTCGAAATCTGCTTGCGGAATTGTCCGATCTCCGGGACCAGCGCACCAAGAGCTTGCAGAGTGCCGCCAAGAAATTGAATCATCGTCTTGAAGGGAAATTGAAAGTTGAAGTGGTGCCTGATGCAGATCGAACACCGTTGAAAACCTTCCTGCTGGAAAGCAAGCTTGAGGGGGTGGGCGAAAAGCGGCTGTCGTGGATCGACGAACGGGATGCTATCAGCCCGTCAGCTCTTGCACAGGCAATCCGTAACGGCTCTGCTGAGCTTCAAGTCGATTGGGCGTTAACGCCCTTGGTCGCGGATGCATTGACGAGGCTGCCTGCGTCTCGCCTGATGGAACTTGAAGCGCTGGAGCTCGACTATCGGATAGATATCTCCCTAAATGTGTCGCATGGCCAGGCGGAGGCTGTTTTTCGGCCATTGGACAAGCTGTCGACCGGCCAGCAATGCACAGCGATCTTGCACATGCTGCTACTGGAAAATGTCGATCCGCTCATCATGGACCAGCCTGAAGACAATCTGGACAACGCTTTTATTGCCGAGCGCATCGTGCACGAACTGCGTGCGGCGAAAACCAGCCGTCAATTTCTGTTTGCCACACACAATGCCAACATCCCGGTATTCGGGGACGCCGAGTGGATCGGCGTCTTCACGGCTGTTGAAAACCATGGGGCATTGAGCTTCGATGCACAGGGGTCGATTGATGTTCCGGTCATTCGCGATCAGGTGGCCAACATCCTCGAAGGTGGACGCGATGCGTTCATCCAACGTAAAGAGAAGTATGAGTTTTGAGGTGACGGCCTATGTTGAAATCTGAATTGCTGGAAATCATCGCCAACGGCGAGAACTCTGGCGTGGAATTCAAACGTGATGACCTGCGCCCGGAGCAACTGGCGAAGGAGATTGTTGCGCTGCTCAATTTCCAGGGCGGCAAATTGCTTTTGGGTGTGGAGGATGATGGCACCATCAGTGGCATTCAGCGTGCCGACCTGGAAACGTGGGTGATGGATACCGTATTTGGCCGATACGTCCATCCGCTGGCCCTGCCGTTTTACGAAGAGGTGGTGTTCGACGATGGCAAGCGCGTGGCGGTCATTTCGCTCACTCAGGGCACAGCTAAGCCCTATGTGGTGCGCAACAACAATCGCGAGGAAATTTTTGTCCGCGTCGGCAGCACATCACGTTTGGCCACCAGGGAGCAGCAAGCTCGGCTGTTTGAAAGCGGCGGAATGCTGCACGCTGAGGTTTTGCCTGTATCCGGCAGCAACCTGGATGATCTGGATCGGGCGCGCCTTAGCGATTACTTGGTCAATGTCGCAGGCGACCAGATGGCACCGCAATCCGCCGAAGATTGGGAACAGCGGTTGATCGGCTTGGGCTTCATGGTTGGCCGTCCTGATGGCCCTGCTGCATGCACCCTTGCCGGTTTGGTGCTGTTTGGGCGCAGCCCGCGCCATTGCCTGCGTTACGCTGGGGTTCGGTGGATGTCTTTTGCTGGCGACACAAAAGATTATCAGGCACAGGACGACACGGTGCTTGATGGCCCTCTAGTTGCCTTGTGGGAAGGCAGGCCGGGTGCTGGGCGAAACATCGTCGAAGATGGATTGATTGAACGCCTAATCGACCGTATGCGTCCGTTT
Organism: Sulfuricella sp.; assembly: GCA_023266195.1. Classification (GTDB taxonomy): domain Bacteria; phylum Pseudomonadota; class Gammaproteobacteria; order Burkholderiales; family Sulfuricellaceae; genus Sulfuricella. Next base: position 94,536 of record JAHFRP010000009.1, on the reverse strand, counting down.
ATCTCGGAAGAGGGAGGCGAAATCAATGAGGGGTTGCGCCGAGAATCAAGCTATCGCTATGCGTTTGATGCAGTCCGTGAGGCACTTCTCAATGCGCTAGTTCACCGTGACTGGACGCGGTCGATAGAGGTTGAGGTGGTCAATTACTCCGACCGCCTGGAAGTGACCAGCCCCGGGGCATTACAGAATTCGATGACCATCGAGAAGATGCTGGCTGGGCAGCGGTCACCACGCAATCCGATCATTGTGGAGATCATGCGCGACTATGGCTACGTGGATGCGCGCGGGATGGGCGTTCGCCGCAAGATTGTTCCCTTGACGCGCGACTATGCCGGCAAAGATGCAGGATTTGAGTTGACCGATGACTACTTGCGTGTATTGATCCCCTCCCGTCAAGCCGAGTAACCTGCGAATTTTGACTTGAGGTGTGCTTCAGGCCGCTTCGCCAAGTCCTCGGCGCGTGGGCGGTAGTAGCGCATGAGCATCCGAGGGTCTATATGGCCCGTGATCTTTGCCAAAGCGAAGGTTAGTTAGAAACTCGACATCAGGTCGTTGCTTGGCGGCCCTGCATTCCTCGACGTAGAGCTTACGGCCATAAGGCGCTTGCCGGTTGGCCGTGGCGCGATCAACCAACATCTCTGCGTTTGCCAAGCCTGAAGCCAGTGGGTTAAAAAGCTCACTATGATTAAAATCGATTTGCAAAGGAGAATTTCCATGAACACCAAGTTTCTTACCGCCCATGTTCCATTGCCGCTTGCAAAAATAGTCGATCAGGTGGCTCGCCTGGAGCGTTTGTGTGGATGGTTATGAAACAGGCAATGGCAGCCTGGATCGATCAGGAAGAAGAGCGCAGCCGCCTGACAAGGGAGGCGCTGGCGGACGTCGAGGCCGGGTGCATTATCGATCATCAATCTGTGCAGGCCTGGACGGATAGCCTGAGCACCGACAGTCCGCTGCCGGTGCCGCGTTGATGGAATTGAAATGGACAGGCAAAGGGCTATCCGATCTCGCGCGGTTTTATGAATTTCTGGCTTCGGTAAACAAACCGGTTGTCATGCGAACGATTCAATCCCTCGCGCCACGCCCCTTGCTGCGGAACCCACGCATCGGAGGGGTATTTCCAAGTATGCGGTGACTGTATACTTGGCCGTTTTTCACTGGATCATTTTTTTCAATGTCCAAACTCAAAACTATCGGTATGGTCTCCCTCGGTTGCCCCAAGGCGCTGGTGGATTCCGAGCACATCCTCACCCGCCTGCGGGCGGAGGGTTATGTCATTTCGCCCAGCTATGAAGGCGCTGACCTGGTGGTGGTCAACACCTGCGGGTTCATCGACGCCGCCGTGGCCGAATCGCTCGACGCCATCGGCGAGGCGCTGAAGGAGAACGGCAAGGTGATCGTCACCGGCTGTCTTGGCGCCCGCTCCGACGTGGTGCTGGAAGCGCATCCGCAGGTGCTGGCGGTGACTGGGCCGCATGCGGCGGCGGAGGTCATGGATGCGGTGCACCTGCATCTGCCGCGGCCGCACGACCCGTTCGACAGCCTGATCCCGCCCCAGGGCGTCAGGCTGACGCCGAAGCACTACGCCTACCTGAAAATTTCCGAGGGCTGCAACCATCGTTGCGCTTTCTGCATCATCCCGTCGCTGCGAGGCGACCTGGTCAGCCGGCCGGTGGGGGAGGTGTTGCAGGAGGCGGAGAACCTGGTGAAGGCCGGGGTGAAGGAATTGCTGGTGATCTCCCAGGATACCAGCGCCTACGGCGTCGACGTCAAGTACCGCAGCGGCTTCTGGGGAGGCCGTCCGGTGCGCACGCGGATGACCGAACTGGCGCGGCATCTGGGCGAACTCGGTGTGTGGGTGCGGCTGCATTACGTTTATCCCTATCCCCACGTGGACGAGGTGATTCCGTTGATGGCCGAGGGGAAAATCCTGCCCTACCTCGACGTGCCCCTGCAGCACGCCAGCCCGAGGGTGCTCAAGGCGATGAAGCGCCCCGGTGACATCGACGGCACGCTGGCGCGGATACGCCGCTGGCGCGAGGTGTGCCCCGATCTGACGATCCGCAGCACCTTCATCGCCGGTTTTCCCGGTGAAACGGAAGAGGATTTCGAGCTGCTGCTGGATTTTCTGCGCGAAGCGAAGCTCGATCGCGTCGGCTGCTTCGCCTACTCGCCGGTGGAGGGCGCGGCCGCCAATGCGCTGCCGGGCGCCGTGGCGGAGGAAGTGAAGGAGGAGCGCGTGGCGCGGCTGATGGCGCTACAGGAAGAAATCAGTGCGGCCAAGCTGGAAAGCCGGATCGGCCGAACCCTTACCGTGCTGGTGGACGAGGTGGACGACGATGGCGCGGTCGCCCGCAGCGCCGCCGATGCGCCGGAGATCGACGGGCTGGTGTACCTCAATGAAGCCGACGGGCTGAAGGCCGGGGATTTTGTCGAGGCCGAGATCACCGATTCCGACGAACATGACTTGTGGGCGCGGCGGCTGCCCTGAAATCCGTTGAACCTTGAACCTCCAGATGAATCATAAGTGTATGACTTTAATGGAGGGCAAGAAAATGAGTGCCAAATTGCTTTTTTCAGTCGTCCTGCTGACGCTTGGATTGGCCGGATGCGCCGGCATGTCGTCCGAGGAAAAATGTACCATTGGCGGAGCTGCGGTCGGTGGTCTGGCCGGCTCGCTCCTCACTAATCAAAGCGGCGTGGGCACGGTCGGTGGTGCAGCCGTCGGCGGGGTGGTGGGTCACGAAGTCGGGAGAAGGGGCCGGTGCCCGTAACCTGACTGGCGTATTGCTGACAGCGCAAAAGAAAAACGGCGGATTATCCGCCGTTTTCAATTTTGTTTTTGTGCGAAAGACGGTTAACACGCCGCCTGCATCGCCTGCTCGATATCCTCGATGATGTCGTCGATGTGCTCGATGCCGATCGACAGCCGCACCATGTCCACCGATACCCCGGCTTTTTCCATCTCTTGCGGCGACAGCTGGCGGTGGGTGGTGGTGGCCGGATGGCAGGCCAGCGACTTGGCGTCGCCGATATTGACCAGGCGCACGATGAGCTTGAGCGCGTCGATGAAGCGTCCGCCGGCTTCTAGGCCGCCCTTGATGCCGAAGGTGAGGATGCTGGAGGCCTTGCCGCCCATGTACTTGTCCACCAGCGGCTTGCTCGGGCTGTCCGGCAGGCCGGCGTATTGCACCCAGGACACGCTGGGGTGGTTCTTCAGGTAGTTGGCGACCGCCAGCGCGTTTTCGCAGTGCCGGTCCATCCGCAGGTGCAGGGTCTCGATGCCCTGCATGATGAGGAAGGCGTTGAACGGCGACAACGCCGCACCCATGTTCCGCAGCGGCACGACGCGGGCGCGGCCGATGTAGGCGGCGGGGCCGAAGGCTTCGGTGTAGACCACGCCGTGGTAGGAAACGTCCGGCTTGTTGAGGCGCGGGAAGCGGTCGGCGTGGGAAGCCCAGGGGAATTTGCCGGAATCGACGATGATGCCGCCGATGGTGGTGCCGTGGCCGCCCATATACTTGGTCAGCGCATGCACCACGATGTCGGCGCCGTGCTCGAACGGGCGGCACAGATAGGGCGACGGCACGGTGTTGTCCACGATCAGCGGAATGCCGTGGGCATGGGCGAGATCGGCCAGCGCGCCGAAGTCCACCACGTTGCCGAGCGGGTTGCCGATGGATTCGCAGAAGATGGCCTTGGTCTTGGCGTCGATCAGCTTTTCGAAGCTGGAAATGTCGCGGTAATCGGCGAAGCGCGCTTCGATCGCGTACTGCGGCAAGGTGTGGGCGAACAGGTTGTAGGTGCCGCCGTAGAGCGTGCTGGTGGTGACGATGTTGTCGCCCGCCTCGGCGATGGTCATGATCGCGTAGGTGATCGCCGCCATGCCCGAAGCCAGCGACAGCGCGCCGACGCCGCCCTCCATTTCCGCTACGCGCTTTTCCAGCATGTCGTTGGTCGGGTTCATGATGCGGCTGTAGATGTTGCCGGCCACCTTGAGGTCGAACAGGTCGGCGCCGTGCTGGGTGGAGTCGAAGGCGAACGACGTGGTCTGGTAGATCGGCGTGGCGACGGCCTTGGTCGTCGGGTCGGGGGAATAGCCGCCGTGTACGGCGATGGTCTCGATTTTCATGCGTTCTCCTATTTATTATTGATATGGGTTTGGTTTATTATCGTCGAGCGTGGCGCGGTTGTCACGAAGGTGGGGCCAAAATGGGTAGATGGGCTGTCCGGTTGGGCTTGTGTGCGGTGCTGGCGGGATTGATGCCGCTGGCGGATGCGGCGCCCACCACGTTCGATCCGGTGATCAGTACGGCGCTGCTGTGCGGGGACCAGATCAATCCCGCCTATTTCAAGGATTACCTGATCCGGTTCTTCAAGGAGCCCTACAAGACCGAAGGCGAAGCCTACTGGTTCAAGCCCGATCCGGCGCAAAAACTTTACGGCATGGAGATGACGGATATCTACGTCAGCACCGAGGGCAGCCGCTATGCTTTCATCGGCGTGGTGTTAAGGGAAAAGATCGATTCCGCCAGGAAAAAGATGCTGGAATTGAGGGGCGTTTCGTTCCAGCCCGTTTCAGGCGACGATGTGCTGCGCTCGGCTCAAGGCAGCTTCCTGATCGACTATAACAACGGCGAGAGCAAGCTTTACTGCGTGAAGAACCGCATATAAAAACAAGCGTCCTTCACGTTTGCGCTCTCCCCCGCATGCGACTCCGCACAGGCCTTAGCCCGTAGCGGATCGGAGTCCTTGTAGGACAAGCGGGAGAGGGCATCCGCTGAAGTACCCTATTCTTCCGGCTTGCGGTTTTTCAGGCCGGCCTTGCTGATCGAAACGACCTTGGCGTTTTGCGGGTCGTCGCTGAAGAAGGGCCGTTCCTTGCCGATGCCGGCTTCTTCCGCCAGTTCGATTTCCCTGGCCGAGATCAGGGCGAAGCAGGCCTTGATGTCTTCGATGGTCCGTTCCGACAGCGGGTGGTGCATGCCGGGCTGCGGCGTGGTGTCCTTGACGATACTGGCGAGTGTCATGCGCATCGCGCGCATGACGCGTTGTTCCTTGCTGATTTCGTTGTTGCCGGTCATGGCTGTTTATCCTTCTTTTCTGTGTTGGCGGCGCCCTTGAGAAACTCGTCGAACTCGCCCATGGAAATATCGATTTCTTCTACATGCATGTTGTTCAGCGTCTGGTTGGGCGAGGCGTGAAGTGCGCTGTCCTGCTCCAGGGGTTCCCCCACGGTCTTCGCCTGTTCCAGCAGGGTTGCTTGCTCCTGCTGGGTTTTGCCCTGGTCCTGCGGATAATGCGGCTGCTCCTCGAATTCATAATCGGCCTGCTCCGGGCCGGGTGCTTCGCTATAGTCGGTCTTGAAGCGCCAGAACACGGCGGGCACTTCGATCGACAGGTTGGCCCGAATGGTTTTCTTGAGCTGGATCTCGATGATGTTGGAAAAGCGCAGTTTCTTTTGCGGTTCGGCCTGGATCAGCACCACCGGATGGCTGTCGTAGGCGATAGTGTAAACCTTGAAGTTCGTCACGCCGCGAACTTCGAGGAATTTGTAAACCGCCTGGTTGATGGCCTGGAGCATGTCTTTGCCGATGGTCTCCGGTTTTTCCCTCCTGAGAAACGGGAAGAAAGACCCGGCCGCCGCAACGGGCGGGAACCCGTGGGCGAGGTCGAAGAGCGGGACAAAATCGGGAAGGTTCATGGCTGGGCGGGAATCGGCAAGGCTTCATGATGAAGAATTTGCCGCGATTTATCAACTGTTACCGACGACTTCATAGCCGGCGTCCTGAATCGCCGCCTTGAATTGATCCGCGCCGGTCTTGGCGGCATCGTAGGCGATGGCGACCAGGCCGTTTCCGAGGTCGATGTCCACGCTGCCGACGCCGGGAATCGGCTCCAGGACGTTCTTCACGCTGCGCACGCAGCCCATGCAGGTCATGCCTTTGACGGCGAGAGTGATTTTCTCCATTTGAGGCTCCTAAATAAACAAAATGGCGGGTGTTCGCCCAGCTTGAGCTGGCCGAATCAATTCGGCCCTACAATCCGGCCTTCCAGCGTTTGAGCAGCAGCGAGTTGCTCACCACCGACACCGAGCTCATCGCCATCGCCGCCCCGGCGATCACCGGGTTCAACATGCCCAGCGCCGCCAGCGGAATTCCCAGCACGTTGTAGACAAAGGCGAAGAACAGATTCTGGCGGATTTTTTTCAGGGTGGCGCGGGAAAGTTCGATCGCGTCGGCCACGCTCGCCAGGTCGTTGCGCATCAGGGTGACGTCGGCGGTCTCGATCGCCACGTCGGCGCCGCTGCCGAGCGCGAAGCTGACGTCCGCCGCGGCCAGCGCGGGCGCGTCGTTGATGCCGTCGCCGGCCATGCCCACCACTTTGCCCTGGCCCTTGAGCTTCTGGATTTCTGCCGCCTTGTCCTGCGGCAGCACTTCCGCGAGATGGCGATCGACCCCGGCCTGCGCGGCGATGGCGCGGGCGGCGGCGGCATTATCGCCGGTGAGCATGACGACCTCGATGCCCATTGCCCGCAGGCGCGCCACAGCCTGCACCGAGGTGGCGCGCAGCACGTCGGCGATGGCGAGATAGCCCGCCACGCCGTGTGGCGTTCCGACGGCGACCACCGTTTTTCCCTGAGCTTGCAGTCCGGCGACGAGGGCATTGTCCACCGTCATGCCCTGTTCGACCATCAGCGCCGGGGAACCGAGCCAGTGGAGCTGTCCGCCGATTTCGCCCCGCACGCCCTTGCCGGTGATCGAGCCGAATTCGGCGACCGAATCCGGCCGGATGCCCGCCTCGGCGGCGCGGGCCAGCACCGCCTGCGCCAGCGGGTGCTCCGAGCCCTGTTCCAGCGTGGCGGCCAGGCGGAGCACTTCCTCCGCGGCGGCATGCGCCGCGACGACGTCGGTCACCGCCGGGCGGCCCTCGGTCAGGGTGCCGGTCTTGTCCACCACCAGAGTGCGGATTTTCTCCGCTCGTTCCAGCGCTTCCGCATTCCGGATCAGGATGCCGGCCTTGGCGCCGTTGCCGGTGCCGACCATGATCGCGGTGGGCGTGGCCAGCCCCAGCGCGCAGGGGCAGGCGATCACCAGTACCGCCACGGCGTCGATCAGCGCCGGGGTGAATTCGCCGGAGAGGCCCCACCACAGGCCGAAGGTGGCGAGGCTGACGCCGACCACCACCGGCACGAAAATGCCGGAAATGACGTCGGCCAGGCGCTGGATCGGCGCTTTCGAGCCCTGCGCCTGTTCCACCAGGCGGATGATGCCGGCCAGCACGGTGTGGCTGCCCACGCCGGTGGCGCGGCACTTCAGCATGCCGTCCTGGTTGCGGGTGGCGGCGTAGACTTTGGCGCCGGGTTCCTTGGCGACCGGCAGGCTTTCGCCGGTGAGCATGGCTTCGACCGCGCTGGAGCGGCCTTCGGTCACTTCCCCGTCCACCGGGATGTTCTCGCCGGCGCGGACGATGAAGATGTCGCCGACCTTGAGACTGGCGGCATCGACTTCGATCGTTTCGCCGTCGCGCTCGATGAGCGCGGTTTTCGGCTGGAGCTTGACCAGTTCCTCTATCGCCGCCGAAGTGCCTGCCTTGGCGCGCGCTTCCAGCAGCTTGCCCATCAGCACCAGGGTGATGACGGCGGCGCCGGCCTCGAAATACACGTGCTGCTCCAGGCCGAACAGGGTGACGACGGCGCTGAGAAAATACGCCATGCTGGTGCCGAGCGCGACCAGCACGTCCATGTTGGCGCCGCCGCCGCGTAAGGCGTGCCAGGCGCCAACATAAAAGCGTTTGCCCGCCCAGAACTGCACCGGCGTGGCGAGCAGCCATTGCAGCCAGCGCGGCATGAAATCTTCGTGCTGGCCGAAAGCCATGGCGCCCATCTGCGCCAGCAGCGGCAGCGTCAGCGCCGCGGCCATCCAGAACACACGGGTTTCCTTTCGATAGGCTGCGGCGCGGCGCGCTTTCTCCTCGGCGCGGCCGGTGCCAACCGATTCGTGTGCGCCGTAGCCGGCTTTGGCGATGGCGGCGATCAGCGTTTCCACCGTGGCTGAGCCCGGTGCGACGCGGACGCGGGCTTTTTCGGTGGCGAAATTGACGGCGGCGCTGACGCCGTCGATCCTGTTCAACACTTTTTCGATGCGGGCGGCGCAGGCGGCGCAGGTCATGCCTTCAAGCGCCAGCGTGATGTCCTGGTCCGGCACGGCGAAGCCCGTTTTGCGGATGGTCTGCACCAGATCGGCGGGCGTTGCCTGAGCAGGGTCGTATTCGATCCGCGCCTTCTCGCTGGCGAGGTTGACCGCGGCTGTCACGCCGGGCAGCTTGTTGAGGTTTTTCTCGATGCGCGCCGAACAGGCGGCGCAAGTCATGCCTTCGATGCGGAGTTCAAGCTGTCGGGGAGTGGAAGCGGCCATAGAGAAAGGATTTTACATTATCCGATTCGTTCCGCCGCATCTCCGTTCAACCGTAAAAACTTATTTAACCGCAGATTGATATTTCATGGCTTCGCGAGTTTCACGTCAATCGCGCACCAGCGCGCCGTCAACGATCTTGACCTTGTCGCCGATGGCGAACGCCGGCTGGGTTTGCTGCATCATGGTGCGATGGCTGCCGTCTTCCATGCGGACGACGATCTCGTAATGGGTGGTGGTTTTGATCTTGCGCTCGATCTGGTGGCCGGCATAACCGCCGCCTACCGCGCCGGCGATGGTGGCGACGTCCCTGCCGGTGCCCTGGCCGATCTGGTGGCCGAGCACGGCGCCGGCGATGCCGCCGGCGAGCGTGCCCAGGCCGCTGGCCTCGCCGGCTTGCTCGATGGTCCTGATAGAGGTGATGACGCCGCAATTGGCGCAGGTTTTTGCCATGACGGATTGCTTCGGCTTGCTTTCCGTCCGGGTTTTTTCAGCGGTGCGGTGGGAGGGTTGGGCGGCACTCGGCGGCGGTTGCTCGGCGGCGGCTTCCCGCTGCGGCATGGGCGCCTGGGTTGTCTGGGCGATGGCCGGAGGTTCTGCTTGCGGCTCGTGCCGGGGGAGCCAGCCGGTCATGGCGCCGATGCCCACGATGCTGAAAAGGACCAGCGCGATGGATGCGGCGATGACGAACGGACTGGTTTTGCTGGAAGGATCTGCCATGGCGAATTCTCCGGGTAATTTAGCGCAGCCGTGCCGAATTTACCACGCGCCACCTTTTATGGATAGTCGAACGGATGGCGGCGGACAAGAGGCGGATCGGTAGTCGGGGAAAAAAGCGGTTGCGAAGCGTTTACACGGACTGAACCAATATCCACGGCTTGACCACCACCGCCCAGACTTCGGCGCCGGTTTCAAGCCATGTCCTGGCCTGTTCGTCGGAGACTTTCCCGATTTTTTCCTGGTCGAGCCACTGCTCGATTTGCTCCTTGTCGTCGTTCGAAATGTGAACGGCGACTTCGAGCAGGTCCAGTTCCCCGCCGACCGCGATGACCGATCCGCCGGCAAAGAAGCGCAGCAGTTCCTTCCAGGCGATGCGCGAGGTTTCCTGGTTGAGCCGGGTGCGGAGGATGTCGTCGGTCATTCCGTGCGCCGCGTCAGTGGAACGCTTCCGGCGGGGCTTTGAGCCATGCCAGCTCGGCCGGCACGTTTTCCTTGTCGTCCGCCAGCCAGAGATGGCCGTCCTGGATGGTGCATTGCAGCCGCATGCTGCGCTGCACCAGTCCGGCGAGCGCCTGGCTGGTGGAGGCGGACAGGCTGATCACGGTGAGGTTCTTGAGCCGTTCCAGCTTGGATGCGATCTGGTTCCACCAGATGTCGGCGCCGTGGCCGCTGTAGGTGTAGATGACGACTTGCTGCGCGCGCCCGCAGGCTTTCAGGATGCGTTTTTCGTCGGGCTGGCCGAGCTCGATCCACAGTTCGATGGCGCCGGTCAGATCCTTCTGCCACAGGTCGGGTTCATCGGATTCGCTCAGTCCCTTGGCGAAAACCAGGGCTTCATGCGCGTGGCGCGCAAAGGCGAGGACGCGCACCATCATGCGCTCGTCGGTCTCGGACGGATGGCGGGCGAGGGTGAGCGCGTGGGTCTGGTAGTAGTGGCGATCCATGTCCGCGATTTGCAGATCGGCCTTGAATATCGTTGCCTTGAGAGCCATTGTGGTTTACCAACATTAAAAACTTATTTGGCCGCCGATGAACGCAGATAAACGCCGATGTGCCATGGCGTAACCGAAGATTTCGGCTATCCGCTGGGCGAGTGGCCGTAGTGAATATGATTTGAATCGTCCTGGATGGTTACCATCGGCGTTAATCGGCGTTCATCGGCGGTAAGTTGTCGTCAATCAGTCTTCCCGCCGCATTTGCGGGAACAGGATCACGTCGCGGATGCTCGGGGCGTCGGTCAGCAGCATCACCAGGCGGTCGATGCCGATGCCTTCGCCGGCAGTCGGCGGCAGGCCGAATTCCAAAGCGCGGATGTAGTCGGCGTCGTAGTGCATGGCCTCGGCGTCGCCCGCTTCCTTCTGGCGCACCTGATCCATGAAGCGCGCCGCCTGGTCCTCCGGGTCGTTCAGCTCGGAGAAACCGTTGGCGATCTCGCGGCCGACGATGAACAGTTCGAACCGGTCGGTGATGCCGGGATTGGCGTCGTTGCTGCGCGCCAGCGGCGAAACCTCGGCCGGGTAATCGACGATGAAGGTGGGCTGGATCAGGAGCTGCTCGGTGGTTTCCTCGAACAGCGCCAGCTGCAGGCCGCCGATGCCGTCGGTCAAATGCTGTTTCGCGCCCATTCTTTGCAGCTCGGCCTTGAGGAAAACGCGGTCGTGGAGCTGCTCGTCGCTGTAGCGTCCGGGATGGTACTTGTTGATCGCCTGCACCACGGTCAGCCGGTCGAACGGCTGGGCCAGGTTGACGGTATGTCCCTGGTACGGCACCACGGCATGGCCGAGCACGGCCTTGGCGGTTTCGCGGAACATTTCCTCGGTCAGGTCCATCATGTACTTGTAATCCCGATACGCCTCGTAGAACTCGATCATGGTGAATTCGGGATTGTGCCGGGTGGACAGGCCTTCGTTGCGGAAATTGCGGTTGATCTCGAACACTTTCTCGAAGCCGCCCACCACCAGCCGCTTGAGGTAAAGCTCGGGCGCGATGCGCAGGAACAGTTCCATGTCGAGCGCGTTGTGGTGCGTGACGAAGGGCTTGGCCGAAGCGCCGCCGGGGATCGGGTGCATCATCGGCGTTTCCACTTCGAGGTAGCCGCGCGCCACCAGGAAGCCGCGGATCGCCTGGATGATCCGGGTGCGCACCATGAAGGTGTTGCGCGTTTCCTCGTTGGTGATCATGTCGAGGTAGCGCTGGCGGTATTTCTGTTCCTGGTCGGTGAGGCCGTGGAATTTCTCCGGCAGCGGGCGCAGGCTCTTGGTGAGCAGGCGCAACTCGGTCACCTGCACCGTCAGCTCGCCGGTCTTGGTCTTGAACAGCGTGCCGCGGGCGCCGAGGATGTCTCCCATGTCCCAGCGCTTGAAGGCGTCGTGGGTTTCGACGCCGGCGACGTCGTTGCCGATGTAGAGCTGGATGCGCCCGCTCATGTCCTGAAGGGTGGCGAAGCTGGCCTTGCCCATCACCCGCTTCAGCATCAGGCGGCCGGCGACGGCGACCTCGACCTTGTCGGCTTCGAGCGCTTCCTTGTCCTTGGCGTCGTGGGCGGCATGCAGATCGCCGGCCATGTCCTTGCGGTCGAAATCGTTGGGAAAGGCGATGCCCTGTTCGCGCAGCTTAGTCAGCTTTTCGCGCCGCTCGGCGATGAGCTGGTTTTCGTCCTGGGATGGGGCGGCTTGTTGGTTTTCGTTGGTCATGATGATTGTTCTATGTCAAAAAGTGCGTGAAATGAGTGAGGCCGCCGGCTTCACACTCCCTGCTTCAAACTGGCGCCGATGAAGTCGTCGAGGTCGCCGTCGAGCACCGCCTGGGTGTTGCCGACTTCGTAGTTGGTGCGCAAATCCTTGATGCGCGACTGGTCGAGTACGTAGGAGCGGATCTGGTGGCCCCAGCCGATGTCGGTCTTGGAGTCTTCCATCGCCTGTTTTTCCTCGTTGCGCTTGCGCAGTTCCAGTTCGTACAAACGCGCTTTCAGCATGGACATGGCTTCGGAGCGGTTCTTGTGCTGCGAGCGGTCGTTCTGGCACTGCACCACGATGTTGGTCGGCAGGTGGGTGATGCGGATCGCGGAATCGGTCTTGTTGATGTGCTGGCCGCCGGCGCCGGAGGCGCGGAAGGTGTCCACGCGCAGATCGGCGGGATTGATTTCGACTTCGATCGAATCGTCCACCTCGGGGTAGACGAATACGCTGGCGAACGAGGTGTGGCGGCGGTTGCCGGAATCGAACGGGGATTTGCGCACCAGCCGGTGCACGCCGATTTCGGTGCGCAGGTAGCCGAAGGCGTAGTCGCCGCTGATCTTGAGCGTGGCGCTTTTCAGGCCCGCCACTTCGCCCTCGGATTCTTCCAGGATTTCCACCTTGAAGCCCTTGCGTTCGGCGTAGCGCACATACATGCGGAACAGCATCGATGCCCAGTCCTGCGCCTCGGTGCCGCCGGAGCCGGCCTGGATGTCGAGGAAGCAGTTGTTGGGGTCCATCGGGTGGGAGAACATGCGGCGGAATTCCATTTCCGCCACGGTTTTCTCCAGCGCTTCAGCATCCGTCGCGACGCTTTCCAGCGTGGCGTCGTCGCCTTCCTCCTTCGCCATTTCGAACAGGTCGGCGCTGTCGCGCAGGCTCTGGTCGAGCCGGGTCAGCGTTTCGACGACGGTTTCAAGATTGCGGCGTTCCTTGCCCAGTTCCTGGGCGCGCTTGGCGTCGTCCCATACCGCCGGATTTTCCAGCAGCTGGACAACTTCGGTCAGACGTTCCTGCTTGGTATCGTAGTCAAAGATACCTCCGCAGGTCGGTCGCGCGGACGGAAAGGTCGGCGAGACGGTTGGCGATGGCGTTGAGCTGTTCGGCTTCCATGATTCGTGGCTTTAATCGGTAAAACCGCGAATTATACACTTTCCCAATACTCGATCATCAATTGCAGGCTTTGCGAGCCGTTGTATTCGTTCACGTCCAGGCGGTAGACCGCGCTGATCCGCTCCGGCAGCGGTTCGTGGTGGAAGAACAGGATGCCGTCGAAAACCCGGCCGGCTTTGCCCAGCCTGAGCCGCAGGTGCTTTTCGCCGACCACGCGCTGGTTTTCGACGGTGAAGGTTTCGTGGAACGCCGGCTGCGGGAAACCCTGCCCCCATACCTGCGCCGCCAGCGCGCGAGCCAGATCCAGGTTCATCTCGGCCGCGCCCAGGCTGCCGTCGTTTTCGATGACGCGCTCCAGATCGCCCGGGCTCAGCAGCGAGCGGGCGATTTCCTCGAAAATGGCGGAAAATTCGTCGAAGTGCGCTTCCCGGATGGTCAGCCCGGCGGCGAAGGCGTGGCCGCCGAACTTTTGCAGCAGGTGGGGTTCGCGCTTGGCCACCCGGTCCAGCGCATCGCGCAGGTGCAGGCCGCCGATCGAGCGGCCGGAGCCTTTCAGTTCGCCTTCGTTGCCGCGGGCGAAGGCGATTACCGGGCGGTGGTATTTGTCCTTGAGGCGGGAGGCAAGGATGCCGATGACGCCCTGGTGCCAGTCGGGGTCGTATAGGCTGAGCGCGTAGCTTTCGCTCACCTCGACCCGCTCCAGCGCGGCGAGCGCCTGATCCTGCATGCCGGCCTCGATTTCGCGCCGTTCGCGGTTGAGGGTGTCGAGCTGCTGCGCGATGGCGAACGCGTGTTCGTCGTTGTCGGCAAGCAGGCATTCGATGCCCAGCGCCATGTCGTCGAGCCGGCCGGCGGCGTTGAGGCGCGGCCCGACGACGAAGCCGAGGTCGTAGGTCGATGCTTTTTCGGCCTTGCGGCCCGCCACCCGCAGCAGGGCATTGATGCCGGGGCAGGCGCGTCCGCTGCGGATGCGTTTCAGGCCCTGCTGCACCAGGATGCGGTTGTTGTCGTCGAGCCTGACCACGTCGGCGACGGTGCCGAGCGCGACCAGATCGAGCAGTCTGGCCAGATTGGGTTCGGGTTTGGCGCCGAATGCGCCGCGCTCGCGCAGTTCGGCGCGCAGCGCCAGCATCACGTAGAAAATCACGCCGACGCCGGCCAGGTTCTTGCTGGGAAAGGCGCAGCCCGGCTGGTTCGGGTTGACGATCGAGGCGGCCGCGGGCAGCTCGTCGCCGGGCAGGTGGTGGTCGGTAACCAGCACCTCCATGCCGCGCCGGTGTGCCTCCTCGACGCCGGCCACGCTGCTGATGCCGTTGTCCACGGTGAGCAGGATGTCGGGCTTCTGTTCCGCCGCAAGGCAAACGATTTCCGGCGTCAGGCCATAACCGTATTCGAAGCGGTTGGGCACCAGGTAATCGACGCTGGCGCCGAATTCGCGCAGCGCGCGGACCGCCACCGCGCAGGCCGTGGCGCCGTCGGAGTCGTAATCGGCGACGACCAGCAGGCGCTTGCCGGCGGCGACGGCGTCCGCCAGCAGAGCGGCCATTCCGGCGGCATTCTTCAGCGACGAAAGAGGCAGCAGGGCACCCAGCTCATGTTCGAGCTGGCGCACGTCGGCGATACCCCGCGCCGCATAGACGCGGGCCAGCACCGGATGCAGGCCGGCGGCGGCAAGCCGGTCGGCGTCGGCGGGCGAGTAGGGACGAGAGGAAATGTTGGGCATGGAGGGGATTATATCGCGGAATGGAGGGTGGCCCAGGATAGCGCTATCGCGTCGAGCCGGGGGGATTGGGCAGGTGAGGGTGGGGGCGGCTTTCGCTTGAGGAGTAGGAATATCGGCTCCGACCTGATTTGTATGACGCTTGACGCGAAGGCGGAAACGGACATCATCCATAAGACCGAGTTTTGGCAATGCCGCGTTTGCAGAATTCAGTGGCCACCTTTGTTTGGCATATTACAAATAAATCATTTCGATCAAATTGACAGCACAGATTATGCGGCGTAGATTTCCAGATGACATTTCATTTTTTAAATCGATTTTACATTGGGCCTCTTTGTTTCCTATCCAAACTTTCCAACTAGGGAGAGAATCGTGAGTGGAATTATGCCTTGGGATAGTGTGATTGATCTTATTAAGACTGGCATTGATAAGATTTGGCCAGATAAGACAGAAGCCGAAAAAGCCAAGGCGGCGCTTGCACAAGCTCAGTTACAAGGCGCGCTTAAAGATATGGAAGAGCAGTGGGAAAACGCCAAAGCCCAAAATGAAGTTAACAAGCAGGAAGCAGCAAGCAACAGCGTATTTATCGCGGGGTGGCGCCCGTTTATTGGCTGGGTCTGCGGGTCGGCATTTGCATGGACGTATGTATTACAGCCAGTCGTGGTAATGATTTCGAATATATTTGGTCACCCCATTGATCCAACCCGTCTTGCGAAACTCGACTTCGCTGAGATACAGCCCATTCTTTATGGGATGCTTGGTCTAGGAGCAATGCGCACATACGAAAAGGTCAAAGGCGTTTCTTCTCAGCCTCGTGCTTGACCACTTAACACTGAATAACGTGTTTACCATCACTTCCTCTGGGAGATTTACGATATGGGACTAATCATTACGATTGACCAAATCCTTCATCTCGCGCCGAATGTGCGATCAAGCTATCGTGAGGCGTTTCAGAACGGACAAGATATTTTCGACAATAGCGGAATATCTACCACGGGGCTGCGAGTGGCACATTTCATGGCTCAGATTCTCCATGAATCTGGCGGCCTAACGATACAGTTTGAAAACCTCAACTATAGCGCAGAGAGACTGCCGAAGGTATGGCCAAGCCGGTTTCAACCCCAAGGGCAACTAGATCCGCTTGAATACGCTCACAACCCGCAAAAACTTGCCAACGAAGTATATGGCGGCCGAATGGGCAATGTTGCCCAGAACGATGGGTTCACCTACAGAGGTCGTGGTTTGCTTCAACTGACTGGGAAAGAGAGCTACGATGAAGCCACTAAGATTATCCGCAATGACTTTCCAAACGCACCTGATTTTGTAGAAAGTCCCGACGAAGTAATTAGTGCCCGGTGGTGTTTGCAAGTTGCAGTATCAGAATGGGTTGCCAAAGGATGTAACGCTTTTGCAGACCAAGATAATATTAGGGCAATTACTCGTGCAGTCAATGGGGGCCTCATTGGACTTGCAGAACGAACGGAATGGGCCAGAAGAACAAAAGCTGTTTGGATGTAATCTCTATCGGCCCAACGATTAAGATTAGATCGTGCGAAGCCACGATCTGAACCGTTTGTTGAAGAGAAACTTGTGCCATGAGGGACAGACCACGGTTATCGCTCCCTATTCTTCGCTATTCTTCGATACTATTCTTGTTCCTGGGAGGGAGGGGCCGTGAGGCTTCTTCCTATCCCGAATAATGCCACATAGAGCGCCCGGTGGCGTCAATAAAAGGGGTAAAACCACCTTTCGCCGATGCGTTCACGGAAACCCCGATCCATGACGGCTGGAATCCCTGTCGCGACTCAAACGGCGATCCCGCCTATCGCCCCTCGCCCCGGTTGTGTATCATAACGGCTGTCGAAAAACACGGAACACGGCCATCTATGAAGACCACTTTTCTGGATTTTGAACAGCCTATCGCCGAACTTGAGGGCAAGATCGAAGAGCTCCGCTTCGTGCAGGACGACTCGGCGGTGGACATCTCCGAAGAAATCGGCCGGCTGCAGAAGAAGAACCAGACCCTGACCAAGGATATTTACGCCAAGCTCTCGTCTTGGCAGGTTTCCCAGGTTTCGCGGCACCCGCAGCGTCCCTATACGCTCGACTACATCCAGGCTCTGTTCACCGATTTCGAGGAATTGCACGGCGACCGCGCCTTCTCCGACGATCCCGCCATCGTGGCCGGGCTGGCGCGCTTCAACGGCCAGCCGGTGATGGTGATCGGCCACCAGAAGGGCAAGGACACCAAGGAAAAAATTTATCGTAATTTCGGCATGCCGCGCCCGGAAGGCTACCGCAAGGCGCTGCGCCTGATGCGCCAGGCCGAGAAGTTCGGTATTCCGATCATGACCTTCATCGACACCCCCGGCGCCTATCCCGGCATCGGCGCGGAAGAGCGCGGCCAGTCGGAAGCGATCGCGCGCAACCTGTATGTCATGTCCGAACTCAAGACGCCGATCGTCTGCACCATCATCGGCGAGGGCGGCTCGGGCGGCGCGCTGGCCGTCGGCGTCGGCGATGTCATGCTGATGCTGCAATATTCCAGCTACTCGGTGATTTCGCCCGAAGGCTGCGCCTCGATTTTGTGGAAAAGCGCGGACAAGGCGCCCGAAGCCGCCGAAACGCTGGGCATCACCGCCACCCGCCTGAAAACCCTGGGCCTGATCGACAAGATCGTGAGCGAGCCGCTCGGCGGCGCGCACCGGGACCCCGAGGTCGTCATGCAGAATTTGAAGAAGGCATTGCAGGAAAGCCTGCGCCAGCTCCAGGATCTGTCGACGGACGAGCTGCTCGAAAAGCGTTTCGAGCGCCTGATGGGCTATGGCAAGTTCAAAGAAACTGCCGCCCGCTGATCTCGCCGGGCATGTCGAAAACAAGCTAAAAGAGTGGCACGTCTCCGGCCGGCACTTGGTGTTGGCCTTGAGCGGCGGCGCGGATTCCGTGGCGCTGCTCGACATCCTGGCGCAACTGCGCGCATCGCTCCATTTCACCCTTTCCGCTTTACACGTCAACCACCGGATCAGCCCGCATGCCGGCCGGTGGGCCGAGTTCTGCGCCCGCCTTTGCGCCGGGCTTGAAGTTCCTTTCTCAGCCGTCGAGGTCGATATCGCGCACCAGCCGGGCGCAAGCCTGGAAGCGTCGGCGCGCGCCGCCCGCTACCGCGCGCTGGCCGCGCAGACGGCCGATTTCGTCGTGCTTGCCCAGCATCTCGACGATCAGGCGGAAACCCTGTTGCTGCAACTGCTGCGCGGTGCGGGCGCGAAGGGCCTGAGCGCGATGGCGGAAGTGGACATGCGGCCGGGTAGGTCGATTCAAGGCCATGGGCCGGAACCGGCTTTTTGTGAAGGAAATGTCGGTTCCGCTTTGCTTGAACCGACCTACATCAGGCCCCTGCTCGACGTTCCGCGCCGCACCATCCTCGGCTATGCCGCCTGGCGCGGCCTCGAATGGGTGGACGACGAAAGCAATGCCGACATCGCTTTCGACCGCAACTATTTGCGCCACCGGGTGCTGCCGCTGTTGGAAAAACGCTTTCCCGGCTACCGCGAAACCTTTGCCCGCACCAGCCGAAATCTGGCGGAGAGCGCGCAATTGATGGACGATCTGGCGCGGCTGGACGGCGCGGCGGCATTGGCCGGCGGCAGGCTGAAGGTAGACGCGTTGCGCGGCTTGTCCGAGCCGCGCGCGAAAAACCTGCTGCGCTGGTGGCTGGCGGAACGGGGCGTACCCATGCCTTCGTCGGGGCGTCTGGAAAATATCCTGCAACAGTTGCGCAGTTCCCGCGACGACGCGCAGATCGCCGTCAGTCAGGCTGACGCCGTCGTTCGGCGCTATCGCGGCGAAGCGTATATCGAAAAAAAGCGCGCCGAACCGCAGCCCGATACGGCACTGACCTGGTCGCTGCAGGATCGGCTGGATTTGCCGGACTTCGGCGGCGCATTGATATTCGAACGGGTGATGGGGCGGGGGGTGGGCCTTGCCAAATTGACCGCGGCGCCGGTCACGGTCAGGCAGCGCCGCGGCGGCGAGCGGCTGCGGCCGGATTGCCGCCGCCCCAGCCGCAGCCTGAAGAATCTGTTGCAGGAAGCCGGAATTCCGTCGTGGCAACGGCAGCGGCTGCCGCTCCTGTTCAGCGGCGATGAACTGGTGTTCGTGCCGGGCATCGGGACGGCCTGCGAATACCAGGCCGGCGAGGAGGAAAACGGGATCGTTGTGGAATTCAAGGCAGTAGACGGCGATGCTGAATCCAACGGAGGGTAGCAAGCTTGCTCGCGATAAGCGTTAGTCGCGAGCAAGCCACGCTCTACAGGAAATCGGTGCGGAGGGTCATGCAGACTACCGTGCCGGCACCACCACCGCGCCAATTCCCAGCGCACGTATCTTCGCCATCGCCTGCTCGGCTTCGGCCTTGCTCTGGAACGGGCCGACGTTGAGCTTGGTTTCGGTGTAGGACTTGATGCCGTTCTGCGCCAGTTTTTCCTGCAGCTGGATGGCGTTGGCCGGGTTGGAAAAAACACCCAGCTGCACGCTGTATCCCTTGGTAACCGTCGGTTCCGGGACTCTGGGCGAAGGCTGCGGCGCTTTTTCGGCAGGCGCGGGTGGGACCGGCTGCTGCTTTGCGGGCGGCGTTGCCAGGGCGGCGGGTGCGGGAACAGCGGCCGGTTTCGCCGGTGCCGGGCGGGCGGAAACTTCGGCCTCCGAGCCGGGTCTGACGGGCATCGGCTTGGCGGCTTTCATTGCCGGGGCGGAAGACGTCGCTGCGGTTGGCGTATTGACGACTTCGGGCGGCGGAGGCGGCGGTGTGGCGGGCTGGGCTTCCGGTTCGGGCGGGGTGGTCGGCGGCGCGGCCATTTCCTCGGAGGGCGCGGCCGGTAGGGCGGGGGCAATCTCGGTGTTCGGCGCGGTGGTTCGGGTGGCGGGGATTTCCGGCTTGTAGCGGGTCAGCACGGTGAGGGCGGCGATGGCCGCGGCCACCAGCACGGAGGCCGCGATGACGCGGCGGATGGCGCGCTTCTTGATTTCGGTTTGTTCGTCGGGGGCAGGTTGCTCCGGCATGGCGTTGTCCTTTTTGTTTTCGAAATCCGGCTGCGTTGCATGGTAGCACGATATTCCGGGCCGCAACAACGCCGCTCGGGCGCCGCATAAGACGTTTATTTAATGTGCTAAATGTGGTACTTTTACGCGTTTTTACGCAACTCAAAATTGGAGATTTACGAATGGCTGTTGAACGCACTCTCTCGATCATCAAACCCGACGCCGTGGCGAAGAACGTGATCGGCAAGATTTATTCCCGCTTCGAATCCAATGGCCTGAAAATCGTGGCCTCCCGCATGGTGCATCTGTCGCGCACCGAAGCCGAAGGTTTCTATGCCGTGCACCGCGAGCGCCCGTTCTTCAAGGATCTGGTCGATTTCATGATGTCCGGCCCGGTGATGGTGCAGGCGCTGGAAGGCGAAAACGCCGTTGCCAAGAACCGCGAGCTGATGGGTGCCACCGACCCGAAAAAGGCCGAGCCGGGCACCATCCGCGCCGACTTCGCCGAGAGCATCGACGCCAATGCGGTGCACGGTTCCGACAGCCTGGAAAACGCCAAGATCGAAGTGGCCTATTTCTTCCCGTCGATGGATGTCTATTCCCGTTAATGACAAATAGAAACAAGCGCTTCCAATGTTTTCTCTCTCTCCCGTTCACGGGAGAGGGCGGGGCAGAGGGCGCGCCATGAACGTTAACCTGCTCGATTTCGATCAGGAAAAGCTGACTGCCTTTTTCGCGGAAAACGGTGAGAAGCCGTTCCGCGCCAAGCAGCTGCTGCGCTGGATGCATCAGTTCGGGGAAAGCGATTTTTCCCGGATGAGCGATTTGTCCAAGGCGCTGCGGGAGAAGTTGGGCGGGTTGGCGGCGATCGTTCCGCCGCGCCTGATGCAGGAGCAGATTTCCGACGACGGCACACGCAAGTGGCTGCTCGACGTCGGCGCCGGCCAGGGCATCGAGACCGTGTTCATTCCCGAGGACGAGCGCGGCACGCTGTGCGTTTCCACCCAGGTGGGCTGCGCGCTGGAGTGCAGCTTCTGCTCCACCGGACGGCAGGGTTTCAACCGCAACCTCGGCGTGGCCGAAATCATCGGCCAGCTTTGGTGGGCGAACAAGGCGCTCGGTTGCACCCCGCGTAACGAAAGAGTGATCGGCAACGTGGTGCTGATGGGCATGGGCGAGCCCCTGCTGAACTACGACAATACCTTGTCCGCGCTCAGCCTGATGCTGGACGACAACGCTTACGGCCTGTCGAAGCGGCGGGTGACGGTGAGCACTTCCGGCATCGTTCCCGCCATGGACCGGCTGCGCGAGCAGTGCCC
Organism: Sulfuricella sp.; assembly: GCA_023266195.1. Lineage (GTDB taxonomy): Bacteria > Pseudomonadota > Gammaproteobacteria > Burkholderiales > Sulfuricellaceae > Sulfuricella. Next base: position 73,478 of record JAHFRP010000009.1, on the reverse strand, counting down.
GGTGGCGCTGGCGGTTTCGCTGCACGCGCCCAACGACGCCCTGCGCGACGAGCTGGTGCCGATCAACCGGAAGTATCCTCTGCGCGAACTGATGGCGGCCTGCCGCCGCTACGTGGTGGATGCGCCGCGCGATTACATCACTTTCGAATATGTCATGCTGGACGGGATCAACGACACGCCCGCCCATGCGCGCGAGCTGCTTGCGCTGGTGCGCGACGTGCCGTGCAAGTTCAACCTGATCCCTTTCAACCCTTTTCCGGCTTCGCAATACCGGCGGTCGCCGGCCGAGACCATCCGCCGGTTCGGCGCGATCCTGCTCGAAGCCGGGCGCGTGGTCACCACCCGCAAGACGCGCGGCGACGATATCGACGCCGCCTGCGGCCAGCTGGCGGGCAAGGTGCAGGATAAAACCCGGCGGGCGGCTGGAAATATCAAGGAGGTGGCGTCAAAATGCCAAATCTGAAGCGGCTGGCAATCCTGTTGATCGCCGGTGCCGGCATGCTGGCGCTCATCGCGGTGGCGGACGAAGAGCCGTCCAGCGCGCGCCAACGCGCCCAGATCCATACCGAGCTGGGCGCCGCCTATTTCGGCCGCGACCAGATGGGCGTCGCGCTGGCGGAACTGAACGAGGCGGTCCGCCTGGATTCGAATTATGCGCCGGCATATAACGTTCTGGGGCTGGTTTACATGGCGCTGCGCGAAGACGCCAAGGCCGAAGAAAGCTTCCGTCGCTCACTCAGCCTGGATGCAGCCAGTTCCGATACCCATAACAATTATGGCTGGTTCTTGTGTCAGCGCGGCAAGAGCGAAGAAGCCATGCCGCATTTCGCGGCCGCGCTCAAAAACCCGCTTTACGCCACACCGGAAAAACCCTATCTCAATGCCGGTATTTGCGCGCGCAAGAACAACAACGATGCGGATGCCGAGGAATTCCTGCTGAGGTCGGTCCGACTTCAGCCGCACCAGCCCCAGGCGCTGTTCCACCTGGCCGACATTAACTTCAAGCGTGGAAATCTAAACGAGGCCAAGAACTTCATCAATCGCTATTCCCAGGTTGCCGCGCCGACGCAGGAAAGCCTGTGGCTGGGCCTGCGCATCGAGCGCAGGCTGGGCGACCGCAACGCCGAGGCGAGCTATGACCTGCAGTTGAGGAAGATGTATCCCGATGCGCCGGAAACCCGGGCATTACGCAGTGGCAAGTATGAATGAGCGAGGGCCAAGTGACCGAAGACATCCAGGATAATGGGGCGGAGCAGCAGGTCGAGGCGAAATCCAGCGCCGGTCGAGTGCTGTTCGAGACGCGCGAGCGGCTCGGGCTCAGCATTGCGGACGCGGCGCGCCAGCTCCGGCTTTCCACGCGCCAGGTCGAGGCGTTGGAAGCGGACGACTACACCCAGCTGCCGGGTAAAACCTTTCTGCGCGGTTTCATCCGCAACTACGCCAGGCTATTGCAGCTCGATGCTGAACCCCTGCTGGCGAGTTGCCAGGATGCGCAGCCGAAGGATCAGGCGATCGTGGTGCCGGTCAGCCGCATTGAGTTTGGCGGCAAGCACCGCTTTCTGCCGTTCTCCGATCATTCACGCAAGCCGTTGCCGCGCTTCGCCATCGTCGTCGTCGTGGCAGTGCTGCTCTTGCTCTGGGGCGCCTATGAAGTTTCACAGTGGCAGCCGCAGCCTTCGCGCAATGTTCCCGCAAAAGTCGAAAGCGAGGCGCCGCTGGCTCTGCCGCAGCCGGCTCTGGCCGAAGCCGCCGCGCCGCTGCCTGGACAGCCGATGGCGAAAGAGGAGGGGTTGCCGCTGTCGTTGCCCGCGCCGGACGAGACTAGCGTAGCGCCAACGCCCCCCGCACCCGCTCTGGCACCTGTGCCTGTCATGCAGCCAGTTCCGGCGCCGGCTCCCGCGCAGCCTCCCGTTTCGGCGCCGGCGCCTGCACCTGCACCCGCGCCCAAGGCCGATGTCAGCGGCAGAATTCTCGAATTTGCGTTCGACGACGATGCCTGGGTGGAGGTAAAGGACAAAAGCGGCCGGATATTTTCCCAGCTGAACCCGAAGGGCAGCAGGCAGTTGGTGCGCGGCAACCCGCCGTTCAGCCTGGTGGTCGGCAACGCCGCTCATGTCAGGTTGACCTACAACGGCCAGCCAGTCGATCTGGCGCCTCACGTCAAGGTAAACGTGGCGCGCCTGACACTCGAGTAGACCAACATGTTCAAGCCCGAAATTCCCCGGCGCAAAAGCCGGCTGATCAAGGTCGGTTCGGTCGCCGTCGGCGGCGATGCGCCGGTCAGCGTACAGACCATGACCAACACCGAGACCTGCGACGTCGAAGCGACGCTCGCCCAGATCGGCCGCGCGGCCCGGGCCGGCGTCGATATCGTGCGGGTTTCCGTGCCCAGCATGGAGGCGGCCGAAGCCTTCGGCGAAATCAGGAAACGCTCGCCGGTACCGCTGATCACCGATATCCATTTCGACTACAAGATCGCCCTGCGCGTCGCCGAACTCGGTGCCGATTGCCTCAGGATCAACCCCGGCAACATCGGGCGCGAGGATCGGGTGCAGGCGGTGGTGCAGTCGGCGCGGGATCACGGCATCCCGATCCGCATCGGCGTCAACGCCGGTTCGCTGGAAAAAGACCTGCAAAAGAAATACGGCGAACCCACCCCGGAAGCGCTGGTGGAATCGGCCCTGCGCCACATCGAGATCCTCGACCGCCTGAATTTCCCCGATTTCAAGGTGAGCCTCAAGGCGTCCGACGTATTCACCACGGTCGAGGCGTACAAGCTGCTCGCCGGACAGATCGAACAGCCGCTGCACCTGGGCATCACCGAGGCCGGCGGCCTGCGCGCCGGCAGCGTCAAGTCGGCGATCGGCCTCGGCATGCTGCTGGCGGCCGGGATCGGCGACACGATACGGGTTTCGCTGGCGGCCGACCCGGTGGAAGAAGTGAAGGTGGGCTTCGACATCCTGAAGAGCCTGCATATCCGCAGCAAGGGCGTGAACATCATCGCCTGCCCGTCCTGCTCGCGCCAGGAGTTCGACGTGATCAAGACCGTCAATGCCCTGGAACAGCGCCTGGAAGACGTGCTGGAAAGCATCGACGTGGCGGTGATGGGCTGCGTGGTGAACGGTCCGGGCGAAGCGCGCGAGGCGGATGTCGGCATCGCCGGCGGTTCGCCCAACCTGCTCTATATCGAGGGCAAGCCCGCCTACAAGGTGTCGGAAGCCGAGATGGTGGACGTGCTGGAGCGCCAGGTGCGCGCCCGCATCGCGGCCATGAAGGAATAGCGGGTACCGGCGACCCGTAGCGTTACGCTACAAGCTGCCAGCTACCCAAGCGGCATGCTCAACAACAAGCATAAGACAGAGGCAGTTCGTTTTTTATGAGTACAAGCATCCAAGCCATCCGCGGGATGAACGACATCCTGCCGGAGCAGGCCGATCTGTGGACCTTTTTCGAGAGCACGGTGGACGACTGGCTGCGCGGCTACGGCTACCGCCCCATCCGCATGCCGATCGTCGAGCAGACCGCGCTGTTCAAGCGCGCCATCGGCGAAGTGACGGACATCGTCGAGAAGGAGATGTACACCTTTACCGACGCGCTCAACGGCGAAAGCCTGACGCTGCGCCCGGAGGGCACCGCGTCCTGCGTGCGCGCCGTGCTGCAGCACAACCTGCTTTACAACGCGCCGCAGCGCCTCTACTACAATGGGCCGATGTTCCGCCACGAGCGCCCGCAGAAGGGCCGCTACCGCCAGTTCCATCAGGTCGGCGTGGAGTCGCTCGGGTTTGCCGGGCCGGATATGGACGCCGAGCACATTGCCATGACGGCGCGGTTGTGGCGTCTGCTTGGGCTGCCGGATATCGAGTTGCAGATCAATACGCTCGGCACCAGTGAAGACCGCGCGCGCCACCGCGCCCGGCTGGTGCATTACCTAGAGCAACACCATGACCAGCTCGACGAGGATTCGCGCCGGCGGCTGCTGACCAATCCGCTCCGGGTGCTCGACAGCAAGAATCCGGCGATGCAGGCCTTGATCGAAACCGCACCCAAGCTGCTCGACGATCTCGATGAGGTTTCGCTCAAGCATTTCGAGGATTTGCAGGCGATGCTGCGCGACGCGGGAATCGAATACCGAATCAACCCGCGGCTGGTTCGCGGCCTGGATTATTACAATTTCACCGTGTTCGAATGGGTGACGACCAAGCTGGGCGCGCAGGGCACGGTGTGCGCCGGCGGGCGCTACGACGGCCTGATCGAGCAGATCGGCGGCAAGCCCGCGCCGGCGTGCGGCTTCGCCATGGGCGTGGAGCGGTTGCTGGCGCTGCTGGAAGAATACGCCTTCCTGGCGCCCAGGATCGCGGCCGACGTTTATGTGGTCCATCAGGGCGAGGCGGCGGACAAGTTCGCCAGGGCGGCGGCGGAGCGGCTGCGCGACCAGGGTTTGCATGTGATCCTGCACTGCGGCGGCGGCAGCTTCAAGTCGCAGATGAAGAAGGCCGACGCCAGCGGCGCGCGCTATGCGGTGATCGTCGGCGACGACGAGGCGGCGGCGGGCGAGGTCAGCCTCAAGTCGCTGCGCGAACTGGAAGATCAGGTGCGCGTCGCGCTGGAAAGTGTAGTAAGCTTGGTCCGGCGCAAAATCGAATAACAAATAATTCGGACAGGTCATGGAACTGACGCCTCTTAGAAAAGGTGAACTCGAGGTCGGCAAACCGCTGCCCTGGCCGGTCTACGATAAGAACAAGAAATTGCTGTTGTGCGAAGGGTTCGTCATCGAAACCCAGAACCAGGTGGAAACGCTGATTGCGACCGGGTTGTTCCGCAATTTGAAATGGCGGCCGGCAAAGCACCATCATCGCGGAGAAGGGCTGGCGTCGGACGCAGACAGAATCCCGGCGGAAAAGCAGGTATCCCTTGCTGCGCTCAAGCTGAATATCGGCGAGAGCCTGCAAATGCAGTCGCTGACCGAGCAGAACCCCGAGCGCTATTATGTCAAGCTCATCGGCTTTGTCGAAAAGCGCAGCGTCATGGTGAACACGCCCGTGGTGGACGGTTCGGTGCTGCTGATGCGGGAAGGGCAGGCATTCGTGATGCGCGGTTTTTCCGGGCGCGACACGTTTGCGTTCAACGTCAACATCCTGCGCGTTTGCAATGTGCCGTTTCCCTATCTCCACCTGACTTATCCGTCTTTCGTGCAAAGCACCGCGATACGCCGCCACAACCGGATCAAGGTCAATCTCATCGTTTCCGCGAACAACGCAGCCCATCCGGAAATGGCCGACAAGCTTCCTGGCCTGCTGACCGATCTGAGCTTTACCGGTGCGATGCTGGACGCGCGCACTCCCTTGGGGGATGCCGGCGATACCTTGGTCATCGCGTTGCGTCTGACGGTCGGGGAGCTGGACGCCTACCTGACGGTCAATGCCGCGATTCGAAACATCCGGACGGAAATGTCGGAAGCACGGCCGGAACCCATGTTTCACCACGGCATGGAGTTCCTGGAGATGGCAGCCAACGATAAAATGATTTTACAAAACTTCGTTTATACAAAAATGGTGGAAGGAATTTGAATTGAGCGCTTACGATCTCGAAGAACAGGAACAACTGGACGTATTGAAGGACTGGTGGAAGCGCAACGGCAACACCGTGTTGTTGGGGATAGCCACGTTCGTAGTGGCCGTCGGGGGCATGCAGGGCTGGCGCTACTATCAGAACAGCCAGCGGCAGCAGGCGGCGCTGGTGTATGAGACGGTGCAGACTGGCGTGCAGAACAAGGACGTCAAGCGCGTGCGCGATGCCGCCGGCCAGCTCATGGAAAAATATCCGGCCACGCCTTATGCCACGCGCGCCGCGCTGCTTGCGGCAAGCGCCAACCAGGAAGCCGGCGACGCCAAGAGCGCCAAGGCCCAGCTGCAATGGGTGGCCGAGCACGCCAAGGAAGCGGCTGCACGCGACATCGCCCGGCTGCGGACAGCAGGCATGCTGCTGGACGAGAAGAATTACGCCGAAGCGATGAAACAGCTCGAATCGAAGCATGAGCCGGCATTCGACAGCCTGTTTTCCGATTTGAAGGGCGACGTGCTGGTGGCCCAGGGCAAGGCGGCCGACGCGCGCGCCGCCTATCAGGCCGCGCTGGACAAAATGGACGAGAAAAGCGCCTATCGCCAGTTGGTGCAGATGAAACTGGATGGGCTGGGGGCGCGTGGATGAAACTGAAAATAGGCTCCGGTCTGCTGCTGGGATTGGTCGCGCTCCAGCTTTCCGGCTGCAGCGGTCTGGGCGAGAAGGTTTCCACCGGTTTCGGCTTGTGGGGAAGCAGGGATGTCGGCGAGAAGCCGGCTGAACTGGTCAGTTTCCCTCCTACGATCGAACTCAAGGTGCTGTGGCAGGGGCGGGTCGGCGGCGCGGGAGACGTGGTGCTGTACCCCGCTGTGGCGCGTGACGCCATTTACGCGGCCGGGGCGGATGGGCAGATTGTCCGCTTCAGTGCCGACAGCGGCCAGCAGCAATGGCGCGTCGATGCCGGCCGCAAGATTTCCGGCGGCGTCGGCGGGGGAGCCGATCTGGTGCTGGCTGGAACTGCCAAGGGCGAGCTGCTGGCGTTCGACACCGCCGGCAAGCCGCTCTGGCAGGCGCAGCTTTCGAGCGAGATTCTGAGCGAGCCGAAAGTCGCCGACGACATGGTCGTGGTGAGGACCGGCGACGGGCGGATTTACGCTCTCGACGCCAAGGACGGCAAACGTCGCTGGGTATATCAGCGTGCGCTGCCGTCCCTGAGCCTGCGCAGCTATGCCGGCGTGGTCGTCAATCGCGGCGCGGTGTTTGCCGGCTTTGCCGGCGGCAAGCTGGTGGCGCTCAACCTGGCCAACGGCGCCGTCGGCTGGGAAGCGACCGTGGCGCTGCCGCGCGGCGCCACCGAACTGGAGCGGATGACCGACGTCAGCAGCGTGCCGGCGCTGGACGACCGCACGATCTGCGCCACCGCCTACCAGGGCCGTACCGCCTGTTTCGATATTGCCAGCGGCAATCCGATCTGGGCGCGCGACGTATCCAGCGCAGCCGGACTGGCGATGGACGAGCGCAACGTCTACGTCAGCGATGTACGCGGTGCCGTTCATGCCCTGGACAAGCGTACTGGCGCCACGGTATGGAAGCAGGACAAGCTGTTCGCCCGCCAGGCCACGGCGCCTTTGGCGCTCGGGCGCTACCTCGCGGTGGGCGACGTGCAGGGCTATGTTCACCTGCTGTCGCGCGAGGATGGCAGTTTCGCCGCGCGCATCGCGACCGACGGCAGCCAGATCGGCGCGGCGCCGACGGCGCTGAACCGGGGATTCCTGGTGCAGACCCGCAACGGCGGGCTGTTCGCGTTGACGGTGCAATAGATAAAACACTAACCGCAAAGGCGCCAAGGCGCAAAGAAGATCGAGACGATCTCTTTGCGCCATCTTGGCGTCTTTGCGCCTTTGCGGTAAAAATTAGCAAATGAAACCAACCTTAGTTCTGGTCGGCCGTCCCAACGTCGGCAAATCCACCCTGTTCAACCGCCTCACCAAGAGCCGCGACGCCCTGGTGGCGGACTTGCCGGGGCTGACGCGCGACCGCCATTACGGCCATGGCCGGGTGGGTGATCGGCCCTATCTGGTGGTGGACACCGGCGGCTTCGAGCCCGTGGTGAAGGACGGCATCCTGCACGAAATGGCGCGGCAGACGTTGCAGGCGGTGGACGAGGCCGACGCCATCGTGTTCCTGGTGGACGCGCGCCAGGGCCTGACGGCGCAGGACAAGATCATTGCCGACCAGCTGCGCAAAACGGGCCGGCCGCTGTTCCTGGCGGTGAACAAGGCCGAGGGCATGCGCCGCGACGTGGTCGCCGCCGAATTTTACGAGCTCGGCCTGGGCGAGCCGCTGGTGATCTCCGGGGCGCACGGCGAGGGCGTGCACGGGCTGGTGGAACTGGCGCTGGAAGGCTTTCCGCGTGACGAAGCCGACGAGGACGAGGACGATCATCCCAAGATCGCCATCGTCGGCCGGCCGAACGTGGGGAAATCCACCTTGGTGAACAGCCTGCTCGGCGAGGAGCGGGTGATTGCATTCGACCAGCCGGGCACCACGCGCGACAGCATCTATATCGAACTCGAGCGCGACGACCGGCGCTACACGCTGATCGATACCGCCGGCATCCGCAAGCGCGGCAAAGTGTTCGAGGCGATCGAGAAGTTTTCCGTGGTGAAAACGCTGCAAGCGGTGGAAGACGCCAACGTCGTGGTGCTGGTGCTGGACGCCCGCCAGGACGTGTCCGAGCAGGATGCCCACATCGCCGGCTTTGTGGTGGAAAGCGGCCGCGCCCTGGTGGTGGCGGTGAACAAATGGGACAATCTTCCCGCCGAGCGGCGCGAAGTGGTGAAAAGCGACATCGCGCGCAAACTGCAATTCCTCGAATTCGCCAAGTTCCACTATATTTCCGCGTTGCAGGGCAACGGCGTCGGCGGCCTGTTCAAGTCCATCGACAGCGCCTACGCGTCGGCCATGGTGAAGATGCCGACGCCCAAGCTGACCCGCGTCCTGATGGACGCCACCGCGCAGCACCAGCCGCCCAAGTCCGGTCCGTTCCGCCCCAAGCTGCGCTATGCCCACCAGGGCGGCTCCAATCCGCCGCTGGTGATCGTGCACGGCACCTCGCTGGAGAGCCTGTCGGCAAGCTACAAGCGCTATCTGGAAAGCGCATTCCGGCGGGCGTTCGAATTGGCGGGCACGCCGCTGCGAGTGCAGTTCAAGCAAGGCAGCAACCCCTTCGCCGGCCGGGCCGCACCCAAGACCGAGGCCGATGAAAACCGCGCCCACCGCCAGCGCATGAAGGGGCGCAAGCTGTATGGCAAGCGCTGAGGCGGGATCACGGCTGGTAGACTTTACGGCGAATTCAGGGAAGCGGCAAACTGACCGCCTCCCCCTTTGAAAAAGGGGGATTGAGGGGGATTTAACGGTGATGGCCGTTGTGACGTTGCCAAATCCCCCAACCCTCCTTTTTTAAAGGGGGGAAAGCCCTTATTTCATGTTGACTGTCCAGTATGAATTCGGCTTATCGCCGTATTTGATTTTTTTGCTCTCCGTTGTGCCTGGGTTGTGGTAAAAAACCGGATTCCATAACCCATCCAATTTGAAATTTTATCCTGACTTATGATGCAATCCGGCCCTCGCGAAATCGTCACCCCTTTCCGTCCCATTCCCCTCGAAGTGCCCGAGGGGATGAAGCCAAACGAGTTTTTCAACAGCACGGAAAACCTCAACGACCTGATGAACAACAACGGGTTGTTGATGAATTCGGAAAATCTGCTGCTCTACCGCAAGGCATTGGGGCATAGCAACGAATTCGATACCTCGATCATCTACAACACCTCGCAGTGCATTCTCAACCCGCTCGGGCGCCCGGTGCGGCGCTCCCAGGTGCCGGACAACGTGAAGCATGTCTGGAACCGGATGAACCAGATCATCATCGATTACATGCTGGAGCAATACCCCGATCCGGACGAGGCGCTGATCCTGGCGGGCGAGGCGAGCCTGGACGCCACCTGGCCGCTGACTTCGCCCGGCGTGCCCAGCATCCGCATGCTGCATAACCATTTCATCGTTTTCCCCAAGGACGAGCTGCGCAATGCCAAGCTGGCCGACCTGAAAAACCCGAATTTGACGGACGGCGGCCAGCACAGCCTGTTCCAGGCCTATATGCACGACGTTTACCGAGAATTTTTCGACAAGGCGCTAAACCTGGAAATCCTCAAGCCGGCCAGCGAGGCGGACGCGCGCATCGAACTGACCGGCTATCCGCAAGGCTTGCCCAGCTGGGAGATCCAGGGCGGCGCGGCGGCGCTGCAAGACGTGCGTTTCTGGAAGGAATATGACGAAATCCTGAAAGGGTTCATCGACTTCTACCGTGCTTTTTTCTCGCAGGTGTCCACCCGCAACGCGCCGATCCCGTCGGACGCCTATTACCCGGCCGAAGTCGAGAGCGTGCTGTTGTTCAACAACGATTTCCTGAAAACCGCGAAAAAGGTGCGCAACCTGTGCATCACCGACGCGAAATACGCCAACGCCATCCGTTGGCAGCCGGCGTTCAAGCAGCTTATCTACCGCAACGACGACGGCAAGCTGATCGTCACCATCAGCCAGAACTCCATCGGCAACGCGATCACCGAATTGCTTGGCGTGGTGGTGAACCGCGTCGCCGACGCGGATGCCTATGGAAAGCAGGAGCCGCGCCTGATCGAGCGTCTGCTCGAGGTGCGCCGCCGCCTGATCGAAGCCGACCTCGGCGACGGCATCGCCACCGATTACTGGCCTGAGGAATGAACCTAAAAAAAGCATTTAGCCACAGAGAACACAGAGTTCACAGAGGAAAAACATGGGGTTGTCGGTCTAACTGCCCTCACCCATCAGGTGCATGCGGAAATGTCCAAAAATCCGCTTCATCTCTGTGTTCTCTGCGATCTCTGTGGCTCGAACTGAGGTGTTCAGGATGAAGCGGGGACGTTTCCTGCGGAGAAAAGAGAAACGCCGATCCTCCGTATTGCAGACTCGTGATTAGCCTCCGACCTCAGTCGGAGGATGGATGGCGTTGCCGCTCCTGCGGGTCTTGCTGAACATTGTGGCTGAAATGAGGGCGAGCGAGGGCGCGCCAGTTCGCGAGACACCCAGACCAGTGCTTGAAATGCGCCGATTATCCCATATATTGATATGGATGCCGGCGGCGATGCCGCTGGCAGCAGTTTGAAAAATCAAGTAAAGTAACCTTCCCGAATCAACCATAACAATATATTGGAGATACCATGAGTGCGAAAGGGCAGTTATTACAAGACCCGTTTTTGAATGCCTTGCGTAAGGAGCATGTGCCCGTCTCCATCTATTTGGTGAACGGAATCAAGCTGCAGGGCCAGATCGAGTCGTTCGACCAGTATGTGGTACTGCTGAAAAACACCGTTACCCAGATGGTCTACAAACACGCGATTTCCACCGTGGTGCCGGTTCGTCCGGTCAGCATGTCGTTCGAGCATTCCTCAGAGGCATAGAGCAACTTTCGTGTTTGAGCGTCCCGGCGGCGGCGATGCCGCCATCCTGGTCGGCCTGGATTTCGGCGGTGCCGACTACGAAGAAAGCCTGGAGGAGCTGCGCCGCCTCGCCGAGAGCGCCGGGGTGAAGGTGGCGGGCGTGGTCCGGGGCAGGCGCGCCCGGCCGGATGCCGCCTTGTTCGTCGGGTCGGGCAAGGCCGACGAAATCGCCGATGCGGTGGCCGCCAGCGAGGCCAGCCTGGTTTTTTTCGATCATGAACTCTCTCCCGCGCAGGAGCGCAATCTGGAGCGGCGGCTCGACTGCCGCGTCCTCGACCGCACCAGCCTGATTCTCGACATTTTTGCCCAGCGCGCACAGAGCCACGAAGGGAAGTTGCAGGTGGAACTGGCCCAGCTCGAACACCTGGCGACGCGGCTGGTGCGCGGCTGGACTCACCTGGAGCGCCAGAAAGGCGGTATCGGGCTGCGCGGGCCGGGCGAAACCCAGCTTGAAACCGACCGCCGTCTGTTGGGAAAACGGGTCAGACTGCTCAAGGAGAAGCTCGCCAAGCTGGGGCGGCAACGCACCGTCCAGCGTCGTGCCAGAAGCCGCGCCAACGTGTTGTCGGTGTCTATCGTGGGTTACACCAACGCCGGGAAATCCACCCTGTTCAACCGGTTGACCCACGCCCATGCCTATGCGGCCGACCAGCTTTTCGCCACCCTTGACACCACCACGCGCAAGTTTTTTGTGGCCGACGGCGGCGCGGTCGTGCTGTCCGATACCGTGGGCTTCATCAAGCACCTGCCGCACACGCTGGTCGCCGCGTTCCGCGCTACATTGGAAGAAGCGATCGAGGCCGATCTGCTGCTGCATGTGGTGGACGCCTCCAGCCCCAGCCGCGACCAGCAGATTGCCGAAGTGAACAAGGTGCTGGCGGAGATCGGCGCCGACCGCATTCCACAGCTCCTGGTGTTCAATAAAATCGATGTCAACGGGCTGGCTCCCGGCTTGGAGCGGGACGAGTATGGTAGAATTGGCCGCGTTTGGGGCAGTGCGCAAAGCGGCGACGGCCTCGATTTGCTGCGGCAGGCTTTGGCGGAGTACAGCCGCCGGCATCAGGCGGAAGTCGCTGATGCGGTGTTGCAGGCGAGCCAGGAAGCAAGCTTCTGACTTTACGGTTTCGGTACTTGGAAAAAAACAACATGGCATGGAACGATCCCGATTGGGGCAAGAAAAACAGCGGCGGTCCGCCGGATCTCGACGAGTTGTGGCGTCGGTTCAACCAGAAGCTGAATGCCCTGTTCGGCGGCAAGCTCGGCGGCGGCAACGGCGGCGCGGCTCCCTCGCCGGGGGGCAAGATGACTGCCAGCCTGGGTTTTATTCCCCTCCTGGTGGCCCTGATCTGGCTGGGCAGCGGTTTCTACATCGTCAATGCCGGCGAGCGCGGGGTCGTGCTGCGTTTCGGCCGGTTCGTTGAAACCACCCAGCCCGGCCCACGCTGGCACCTGCCTTACCCGATCGAGACCGCCGAAGTGGTCAATCTGCAACAAGTGCGCACGGTCGAGGTGGGATACCGCGCCAACGTCAAGAGCAAGGTCCTGAAAGAGTCGCTGATGCTGACCGACGACGAGAACATCATCGACATTCAGTTCGCCGTGCAGTACCTCCTGAAAAATCCGGAAGATTACCTGTTCAACAACCGTTCGCCGGACGAGTCGGTGCATCAGGCCGCGGAAACCGCGATCCGCGAGATCGTCGGCAAGAGCAAGATGGATTTCGTCCTGTACGAAGGCCGCTCCGAGATCGCTGCGCGCTCCGCCAAGCTGATGCAGGAAATTCTCGATCGTTACCGGACCGGCATCAGCATCAGCAAGGTGACGATGCAGAACGCTCAGCCGCCCGAGCAGGTGCAAGCCGCGTTCGACGATGCGGTGAAGGCGGGCCAGGATCGCGAAAGGGCGAAGAACGAAGGCCAGGCTTACGCCAACGACGTGATTCCGCGCGCGCGCGGCGCTGCCTCGCGCCTCCTGCAGGAGGCCGACGGCTACAAGCAGCGCGTGATCGTCAGCGCGCAGGGCGATGCCAGCCGCTTCAAGCAGATTCTGGTGGAATATGCCAAGGCGCCGAAAGTGACGCGCGACCGGATGTATCTCGACGCCGTGCAGCAGGTGTTGACCAATTCGAGCAAGGTGCTGGTCGATCAGAAGGGCGGCAACAGCCTGCTCTACCTGCCGCTGGACAAGCTGATCCAGGCATCCGCGGCGAGTTCTGCGCCGGCCGCGGCCGAAGCGCCGTCCGGCGCACCCCGTGCGTCGGCTGCCATTTCCAACGAAACTCCGCCGCAGGCGGAGAAACTAGAGGGTACGTCGCGTTCGCGCGACGCGTTCCGCAGCCGTGAACGCGAGGTGCGGCCATGAAAAATCTCAACATTATCCTGACCGGCCTGATCGCGGTCCTGGTCGTGCTCAGCATGTCCGTGTTTACCGTCGATCAGCGCCAGAATGCGATCGTGTTCCAGCTGGGCGAGATCATCGACGTCAAGACCGCGCCCGGCCTGTACTTCAAGGCGCCGCTGCTGCAGAACGTGCGCTACTTCGATACCCGGATATTGACGATGACTTCGGCCGAGCCGGAGCGCTTCATTACTTCGGAGAAGAAGAACGTGCTGGTGGATTCCTTCGTCAAGTGGCGCGTGGTCGACGTCAAGCAGTACTATGTCAGTGTCGGCGGCGACGAAACCCGCGCCCAGACCCGCCTTTCCCAGACCATCAACGACGGGCTGCGCGCCGAATTCGGCAAGCGCACGGTGCACGACGTGGTGTCCGGCCAGCGCGAGCAGATCATGGATATCCTGCGCCAGAAGGCCGATGCCGACGCGCGCACGATCGGTGTCCAGGTGCTCGACGTGCGGTTGAAGCGGGTGGATTTGCCGCAGGAAGTGAGCGAGTCGGTGTATCAGCGCATGGAAGCCGAGCGCAAGCGCGTGGCGAACGAGCTGCGCTCCACCGGCGCCGGCGATGCGGAGAAGATCCGCGCCGATGCCGACCGGCAGCGCGAGGTGATTCTTGCCGAAGCCTATCGCGACGCGCAGCGCACCAAGGGCGAGGGCGATGCCAAGGCGGCCGCGATCTATGCTGAAGCTTTCGGGAAGAATCCGGAGTTTTACGCCTTTTATCGGAGCATGGAAGCTTACCGCCAGAGTTTCAAGAACAAGAGCGACGTGATGGTGCTGGACCCGAGTTCGGAGTTCTTCAAGTACCTGAAATCTCCGGGCAAGTAAGTGCCGGAACATGCCGCTCTGTCCGCGCCGCAAGAATTAAGCCGTGAAAATAAGCCTGCTGGCCGCCCTGGCGTTGATGCTGGTGTTGGAAGGCGTGTTGCCTTTCATCGCCCCTTCCGTTTGGCGGGAAACCTTCCGCAGGATGACTGAAATGACCGACGGGCAGCTGCGCTTCGTCGGCCTGACATCCATGCTGGGTGGTTTGCTGCTGCTATATCTGATGAATTGATCATGCATAACTGGTTGCTCCCCGAATACATCGAAGACATGCTGCCGGCCCAGGCGCTGCGTTTCGAGCGCACCCGCCGGCAGTTGCTCGACTGGTTTCACGCCTGCGGCTATCAGCTGGTGGTTCCGCCGCTGCTGGAATACCTGCCTTCCCTGCTGTCCGGCACCGGCCGCGACATGGATCTCAAAACTTTCAAGGTGGTGGACCAGTTGTCCGGCCGCCTGATGGGCCTGCGCGCCGACATCACGCCGCAGGCGGCGCGGATCGATGCCCATCTGCTCAACCGGCAGGGCGTGGTCCGGCTTTGCTATGCCGGCAGCGTGCTGCATGCCTTGCCCGACGGCCAGATGCAGACGCGCGAGCCGTTGCAGATCGGGGCCGAACTGTTCGGTCATGGCGGCATCGAAAGCGACGTGGAAATCCAGCGCCTGATGATCGAAGCGCTGCGACTCGCCGGCATCGAATCGATGCAGCTCGACCTTGGCCATGTCGCGATATTTCAAAGCCTGCTCGAACACGCCGGCGTTTCGTCCGAACTGGAAGCGGACTTGTTCCGCGCCATGCAGGGCAAGGACATCCCGGCACTCGCCGAGTTGACCGCCTCTCTCGACGCTGTACCGAGGGATGCGTTGCGGCTGCTGCCCACGCTGTACGGCGGGGCGGAAGTGCTGGACGAGGCGCAGCGCCGGTTGCCGGATTACCCCGAAATTCGTAAAGCGCTGGACGATTTGCGCATTATCGGTGCCCAGGTTCAAGGCGGCGTGCACAGCCTGTGCTTCGATCTGGCCGAGTTGCGTGGCTACCATTATCACAGCGGCGTGGTGTTCGCCGCCTATGCCGCGGGCTGGGCGCATGCGGTTGCGGTGGGCGGGCGCTATGACGAAGTGGGCAAGACGTTCGGCCGCTCCCGCCCGGCCACCGGCTTCAGCATGGATTTGCGCGCCCTGATCGCAGCGCTGCCCACGCCGCCGCTGCCGAAGGCGATTCTGGCGCCCTATGTGCAGGATGCGGCATTGCAGGATAAAATCGGCACTTTGCGCGCTCAGGGCGAGGTGGTGGTGGTGGAATTGCCCGGGCACGAAACGAGCAGGGAAGAGTTGAATTACGACCGCGTTCTGGCGCCCCTCGACGGCGGCTGGGCAGTGGTCGAAGTTTCGTAACTGCTCAGCCCAATGCGAAAACGCCGAATATAAGCCCTTCTCCCGCCTGCGGGAGAAGGGAGGCAAGCGCTGAGTAGTTACGAAGTTTGATATAAAAACATTTCATAAGGGTTGGACCAGCATGGCTAAGAACGTAGTGGTAATCGGCACCCAGTGGGGGGACGAAGGCAAAGGCAAGATCGTGGACTGGCTGACCGATCACGCCCAGGGGGTAGTGCGGTTTCAGGGCGGCCACAACGCCGGCCACACCCTGGTGATCGGCGGCAAGAAAACCGTGCTGCACCTGATCCCTTCCGGCATCCTGCGCGACGACGTGCAATGTTTCATCGGCAACGGCGTGGTGGTTTCGCCCCAGGCGCTGCTGGAGGAAGTGGACATGCTGGAAGCCGCCGGCGTGGCGGTGCGGAACCGGCTGAAAATCTCCGAAGCCTGCCCGGTGATCATGCCCTACCACATCGCGCTGGACCAGGCGCGCGAGATCGCCAAGGGCGCCGGCAAGATCGGCACCACCGGACGCGGCATCGGCCCGGCCTACGAGGACAAGGTGTCGCGCCGCGGCATCCGCATCCAGGACATGTTCCACCGCGAGCGCCTGGCCGCCAAGCTGGGCGAAATTCTCGACTACCACAATTTCGTGCTGAAAAATTACTTCCATGCCGACACGGTGGATTTCCAGAAAACGCTGGACGAAACCCTCGCCGTGGCGGAGCGCATCAAGCCGATGGTGGCCGACGTGCCGCGCATGCTGTTCGAAGCCAGCAAAGCGGGCCGCGGCCTGCTGTTCGAAGGCGCGCAGGGCGCGCTGCTGGACATCGACCACGGCACCTATCCGTTCGTCACCTCGTCCAACTGCATCGCCTCCAACGCCGCCACCGGCAGCGGCGTCGGCCCGCAGATGCTGAGCTACGTGCTCGGCATCACCAAGGCCTACACCACCCGCGTCGGCGCGGGGCCGTTCCCCACCGAATTGTACGACGCGGTGGACAAGCTCGACCCGGTCGGCAAGGGCTTGGCCGACCGCGGCCATGAGTTCGGTTCCACCACCGGCCGGGCGCGGCGCTGCGGCTGGTTCGACGCGGCCGCGTTGAAGCGCTCGATCCAGATCAACGGCGTGACCGGCCTGTGCGTCACCAAGCTGGACGTGATGGACGGCATGGAAGTCGTGCGCCTCGGCATCGGTTACAAGGTGGATGGGGAAACAATCGACATCCTGCCGGCGGGCGCCGAGACGCTGGCCAAGTGCGAGCCGATCTACGAAGAAATGCCGGGCTGGACCGAAAGCACCGTCGGCGTGACGAGCTACGACGGCCTGCCCGCCGCGGCGAAGAATTACCTCAAGCGCATGGAAGAAGTCTGCGGCGTGCCGATCGACATCATCTCGACCGGCCCGGACCGGGATGAAACCATCGTACTGCGTCATCCGTTCGAATAATAGAAAAAGGGCGGGTTCGAAGAACCCGCCCTTTTTTGTTTGGTGCCCAGAAGAGGACTCGAACCTCCACACCTTGCGGCACACGGACCTGAACCGTGCGCGTCTACCAATTCCGCCATCTGGGCAAATCAGGAAGTCCGCACTTTAATAGGAAAGCGATATTTTGTCAACGAAGAAAATAAGATTGAAGGATCCCTACCTCGAACGCGAACGGGCGCAGTACGCCAATCCGCTGCCAAGCCGGGAGTATGTTTTGCAAATCCTCACCGAACAGGGTGTGCCCGTCGCCGAGGAAAAACTGGCCAAGCTGCTCGAAATCACCGAAGACGAGCTGGACTTTTTCAGCCGCCGCCTCAAGGCGATGGAGCGCGACGGCCAGATCATGCGCAACCGCAAGAACGCGGTGTGCGTGGTGGACAAGCTCGACCTGATCAAAGGGGTCGTGCAAGGCCATAAGGACGGCTTCGGCTTCCTGGTGCCCGACGATGGCGGCGAGGATTTGTTCCTCGGCCCCAGCCAGATGCAGAAAGTGCTGCACGGCGACCGGGTGATGGCGCGGGTGATCGGCGAGGACCGGCGCGGCCGCCTCGAAGGCAGCATCGTCGAGGTGCTGGAGCGCGGCAACTCGTGCGTGGTGGGGCGGCTGTTCAGCGAGCACGGCATCCTGTTCGCGGTGGCCGAGAACAAGCGCATCAGCCAGGATTTCCTGATTGCGCCGGGCGGCGACATGGGCGCCAAGCCCGGCCAGGTGGTGATGGTCGAAATCATCGAGCAGCCGAGCAAGTATGCGAAGCCGGTCGGCAAGGTGGTGGAAATTCTCGGCAATTACACCGATCCCGGCATGGAAATCGAAATCGCCCTGCGCAAGCACGACCTGCCCCACGTGTTCCCGCACGAGGTGGAACAGGCGGCGAAGAAATTCTCCAAAACCGTCCTGAAAAAGGATTTGAAGGGGCGCGAGGATCTGCGCGAACTGCCGCTCGTCACCATCGACGGCGAGACCGCCCGCGATTTCGACGATGCGGTGTTCTGCCGCAAGCTCGACAAGGGCTGGAACCTGCTGAGTCGGGGCGGCTGGAAGCTGTACGTGGCGATCGCCGATGTCAGCCACTACGTTCAGCCCAGGGATGCGCTGGATGCGGAAGCGTTCGACCGCGGCAATTCGGTGTACTTCCCGCGCCGCGTCATTCCGATGCTGCCGGAGGAGTTGTCCAACGGGCTGTGCTCGCTCAACCCGCACGTGGAACGGCTGTGCATGGTGTGCGAGATGGACATCGACAGCGGCGGCGAAGTCAAGAAATACAAATTCTACCCGGCGGTGATGAATTCGCACCAGCGCTTCACCTACACCACCGTGGCGGCGATGCTGGCCGATCCCAAGGGCGCGGAGGCGAAGGAGCACAAGGATCTGCTGCCGCACATCCAGGAGCTCAACAAGCTGTTCAAGGTGCTGGCCAAGGCCCGCGCCAAGCGCGGCGCCATCGATTTCGAGACCATCGAAACCCAGATGATCTTCAACGATCAGGGCAAGATCGACCGCATCGTGCCGGTGCACCGCAACGACGCCCACCGCGTGATCGAGGAATGCATGCTGGCGGCCAACGTGTGCGCTTCCGATTTCCTGCAAAAGAACGAGCACCCGACGCTGTACCGCATCCACGAAGGGCCGACGCCGGAGAAGCTGGAAGGGCTGCGCGAGTTCCTCAAGGAATTCGGCCTGCCGCTGTCCGGCGGCGACGATCCCCATGCCAAGGACTACGCCAAGCTGCTGTCCAAGGTGAAAGGGCGGCCCGACGAGCAGCTGCTGCAAACCGTGATGCTGCGCTCGCTGCGCCAGGCGGTGTACAGCCCGGACAACGTCGGCCATTTCGGTCTGGCCTATGAGTCCTACACCCATTTCACCTCGCCGATCCGCCGCTATCCCGACCTCCTGGTGCACCGCGCCATCAAGGCCGTGCTCGACGGCGAAAAATACAAGCCCGGCAAATGGGCCGAGCTGGGCGTCCACTGCTCCCTCACCGAACGCCGCGCCGACGACGCGACGCGCGACGTGTCCGACTGGCTCAAGTGCTTTTTCATGCAGGACAAGGTGGGCGAGACCTTCGACGGCACCGTCGCCAGCGTCACCGGCTTCGGCGCGTTCGTCGCGCTCGACAACATCTACGTGGAAGGGCTGGTGCACGTCACCGAGCTGGGCAACGATTACTTCCATTTCGACGCCGCCAAGCATCAGCTGCTGGGCGAACGCACCGGCCAGCGCATCCGCCTGGGCGACCGGATGAAAGTCAGGGTGGCGCGGGTCGATCTGGAAACCACCAAGATCGATTTCGTCATGGCGGAGCCGGTCATCAAGGAACCGTTGTCGGGCAGGCCGCATGCATCAAGGGAAGCGTCCGGCGGCAGGGCGCATGGCGGCAAAGATTCCCCGGAAAAAGCCAGTGGCAGGGCGCGCGGCGCCAAGGAAACGGCAGGCGACAAGGCCGCACCGAAAAAGAAACGCAGGCGTTGAGAATCGGCGATGCTTGGGGGCAAGGACGGCCTTTTGATACCATAAACGACATGAACGATATTTTTCAGCCTGTTTTGGCAGTCCTCGAGCGGCACCCGGAAGTGCGGCTCGCGATCGTCTTCGGTTCCCTTGCCCGCGGCGAGGCGAGCACGGAAAGCGACCTCGATCTTGCCGTGGCGGAAAACCTGCCGTTGCAAGCAGAAAACAAGATTGGCCTGATCGGGGAACTGGCGGCGGCAACCGGCCGTCCGGTGGACCTGGTCGATCTCAAGGCTTTGACCGGGCCGCTGCTGGGGCAAATCCTGCATGGCGGCAAAGTGCTGGTGAAAGACGACTGCCTTTATGCCGAGGCGATGCTCAAGGCGATGTATTACGAAGCGGACGAGATGCCTTATCGTCGCCGCATTTTGCGCGAAAGGCAGCAGGCATGGATGCAACGCTGATTGCGGAAAAGCTGGAGTCGTTGCGGCGCTGCATTGCGCGTATCGAGCAAAAATGCCCGCCAACCGTCGAACAGTTGAGCGGCGATCCCGATGTTCAGGATATCGTTGCGCTGAATTTGCAGCGGGCGGTCCAGATTTGCGTCGATGTCGCCGCCCACGTCATCAGCGAGTCTGGCGCTCCGGCCCCGCTGACGATGGGCGAGGCTTTCGAGATTCTTGCGGGTATGGCAGCGATTCCGCCTGAACTGGCGCTACGTTTGCGCAAAGCCGTCGGGTTCCGCAATATCGCGGTCCACAGCTATTCGGCAATCGATTGGACCATCGTGCATGCAGTGTGCAGACACGGACTGACCGATTTTCGCAATTTTGCCTCGGCCATCGCCGGCCGCCTCTCCTGACATGCTGCTCATCTACGGTTTTCACGCCATTTCCAGTCGCCTGCGCCAGAATTCCGCCGGGATGGTGGAAATCTACCTCGACCGCGAACGCCACGATCCACGCGCCCGCGAATTGCTTCAACAGGCCGAGGAGAAGGGCGTGCGCATCATTTTCATGGAGCGCCAGCGCCTGGACGGCATGGCGGGAAGCGATAAACATCAGGGCGTCGTGGCGAAAGTGGAAGAGGCGAAACAATACCACGACGTGTTCGACGTCCTGGAAACCTTGAGCGAACCGGCGCTGCTCCTGGTGCTCGACGGCGTGCAGGATCCGCACAACCTGGGCGCCTGCCTGCGCGTCGCCGATGCGATGGGCGCGCATGCCGTGGTGGTGCCGAAGGACCGCGCCGCCGGGCTCAACGCCACGGTGCGCAAGGTCGCCAGCGGCGCGGCGGAAACCGTGCCTTTCGTCACCGTCACCAACCTCGCCCGCAGCCTGCGCGAAATCAAGGAAGCCGGCGTCTGGGTGCTGGGCGCGGCGGGCGAGGCGCAAAGCGACCTGTTCTCCGTCAAGCTCGAAGGTCCCACCGCCTGGGTGCTGGGCGCCGAAGGCGAAGGCCTGCGCCGCCTGACGCGGGAAACCTGCGACCAGCTGGTGAGTATCCCGATGTTCGGTAGCGTGGAAAGTTTGAATGTTTCGGTGGCGAGCGGGATTTGCCTGTACGAGACGAGACGGCAGAGGAATGGGTTGAAATGATCAGCTCCGAGGTGCGGGCAGGATTACGACAGGAATCATGTTTTCGCCTGCATATAGTTAGGTAAATTGATCATGGCAGATACAAGTTCGCAAATTGTTTACGTGCTCACTAATCCCGCAATGCCTGGATTGGTGAAAATCGGGAAAACCACTCAGCTGGAAGTGGAAGAACGGATGAAGCAGCTTTATGGAACGGGCGTGCCCGTTCCATTTGACTGCGCATTTGCCTGCCAGGTGAAAGACGCCACAGAAGTGGAAAAAGCGCTTCATTTCGCTTTTGGAAATGGCCGCATAAATCCAAACAGAGAGTTTTTCCGGATTGAAGCCGAGCGAGTCATTGCTGTCCTTAAATTGCTCAAGATCGATGATATTACGACCCAGTTTGAGCAGCAGATTGAGGCCGATGTGGACACGGTGGATAAACAGTCCGCACAGAATCTCAAGGACACGAAACGTCCCCGAATGAATTTCCATGAACTCGGTATTCCGGATGGCTCTGTTCTGGTTTCGAAGGATGGACAGGTGCGAGTGACCGTGGTGGGCGAAAAGAAAGTCGATCTGAACGGCGTTACCTGTTCACTGACTGCGGCGACCAGAAAGCTTTTGGACTTGCCTGACGACTATCCGCTGCAGCCATCGCCACATTGGACTTTCAACGGGAAAACCGTCAAAGAAATCTATGAGGCTTTTCATAGCGCGGCGGAGGACGCCTGAGTATTGTAGGTCGGGCACTCCGTGCCCGACAAATGGCGCGTCCTAACCTGAACCGTCGGGCACGGGGTGCCCGACCTACAGCCCGTAGGATGCGGTGAGGAACGAACCGCATCGCTCGCGATTGATGCGGTTCGCCTGGGCTCACCGCACCCTACGGCATTCACCTCGCCCCAAGCCGCCAGAGCGACGTCACTTCCGCCGTGCGCGCGGCATGGAGCGGATCGGCGGCGTCGGTGGCCTTGGGATGATGCGGCCGGACATCCATTTTCCCGACCACCTTCAGCCCCGCTCCATCGATGGCTGCGAGCAGTTCGGCGCGTGTTCGCAGGCCCAGGTGTTCGGCGAGGTCGGACAGGATCAGCCAGCCTTCGCCACCCGGCTCCAGGTGCGCGGCCAGACCGTTGAGGAAGCCGCGCAGCATGCGGCTGTCGGGATCGTAGATCGCGTATTCGATGGGGGAGCTGGGGCGCGCCGGCAGCCATGGCGGGTTGCATACCACGAGCGGCGCCCGTCCTTCGGGGAACAGATCGGTTTGCAGCAGCTCCACTTGTTCGGTCAGCCCGAGCCGGGCCAGGTTTTCCTGGGCGCAGGCCAGCGCGCGCGGGTCCTGGTCGGTCGCCACGATGCGTTTGACGCCCCGGCGGGTGAGCACCGCGGCCAGCACGCCGCTGCCGGTGCCGACGTCGAAGGCCAGGTCCAGCGAAGGCAGCGGCGCCTTGGCCACCAGTTCTATATATTCGCCGCGCACCGGCGAGAACACGCCGTAGTGCGGGTGGATGCGCTCGCCGAGGGCGGGAATCTCGACCCCTTTTTTGCGCCATTCGTGCGCGCCGATCAGGCCCAGGAGCTCCCGCAGGGAAACCACGGACGGCTCTTCGGCCGGGCCGTAGGCTTCGGCGCAGGCCTGCCGCACGTCGGGGGCACGGCGCAGGGGAACGCGGTAGTCGCCGTCGAGCGGCAGCAGCAGCATGGCCAGCGTGCGCGCGCGCTGTGACTGGGCCTGGCGATGCAGGTTGAAGGCTTCGTTGGGCGATGCGGCCGGCCTGGGCGGCTTGCGTTCGGCGCGCCGCGCCAGCGCCTGCAGCAGCTGGCGCGCGTTCTGGAAGTCGCCGCGCCACAGTATCGCGGTGCCTTCGCAGGCGAGGCGATAGGCGGCGTCGGCCGTTAGGCGGTCGTCGGCGACGACCACGCGTCGGGGCGGCGGCGACCCGCTCTCCGAGCGCCATCGCGCGGAGCGGATTTCGCCGGCTTCGGTCCAGCTGGCGACCGGGTGTTCGCTCATGGTGCCGCCTTTAACCTGAAACTCGCGCAGCGAGCCCTCGTCCCCCTCGCCCGCTTGCGGGAGAGGGCTAGGGGAGAGGGAACAAGTTCGAGGACATCGGCGTGGCGAGGCGGGAAATTCATGGGGTGAGGATAACAAATGTTTCGCCGGTCGGCGCGTTTTGTTTGCCTGAAACCCGACGGCAGCGCAATCACATTTGATTTTCCACCGGATTTTCATTAAACTACTCGGCTTTTCACCTTGCCTCACCGTCCCGCATGGCGGGAGGCTTTAATCCACAAGGAGTATTCATGCGACATTACGAAATAGTTTTCATCGTTCACCCCGATCAGAGCGAGCAGGTGCCCGCCATGATCGAACGCTACCGCAGCCTGATTACCTCCACGAGCGGACAGATTCACCGCCTCGAAGACTGGGGTCGTCGCCAGCTGGCCTACCCGATCCAGAAGATTCACAAGGCACACTACGTGCTGATGAACATCGAATGCGACCAGGCGACCATGGACGAGCTCGAACACGCGTTCAAGTTCAACGATGCCGTGCTGCGCCATCTGACCATCAAGGTGAAGGAAGCCGTCACGGCGCCTTCCTGCATGATGAAGGAAGACAAGGCCCGTTCCGTCGACGCACCGGCCGCTCCTGCCACCGAAGCGCCCGCTGCTCCGGTGGCCGCCGCCTGAGTGAATCGCAATCCCCAGTGGATCGCAACCAGGTTGTCCTGACTGGCCGTATCGCCGAACTGGATGCCTTGCGTTACACCCCGGCCGGCCTGCCGCTGATTAATTTCAGGATCGCTCATGCTTCCGAGCAGATCGAGGCGGGGCACAAGCGAAAGGTGGAATGCGAAGTTCAGGCGATGATGCTGGGAGAACCGGCCCAGGCCGCAGCCGGACTGAAAACCGGCGACAGCATCAAGGCAAGGGGTTTCCTGGCACGCAAGAGCCAGCACAGTCAGCAACTGGTGTTGCATCTGGATAAAATCGAATTGATTGAGAGAGGTTAAGAAATGGCACGTCCCACTACGAAAAAACCGACCCGGCCGAGCAATCGGGGCGGCATGTTCAAGCGTCGCAAGTTTTGCAAGTTCACCGCTGAAGGCATCAAGGAAGTCGATTACAAAGATACCGACATCCTGAAGGATTTCATCGCGGAAAACGGCAAGATCATTCCCTGCCGCATTACCGGCACCAAAACCCGTTATCAGCGTCAGCTGGGCACCGCGATCAAGCGCGCCCGCTTCCTGGCCCTGCTTCCCTATACCGATCAGCACTAAGGAGCCGACAACATGCAACTGATTTTATTGGAAAAGGTCGTCAACCTCGGTCAGCTGGGCGACATCGTCAGGGTCAAGGACGGCTACGGCCGCAACTTCCTGATTCCCCAGGGCAAAGCCAAGCGCGCCACGGAAAAGAACAAGGCCGAATTCGAAGCGCGCCGCGCCGAACTGGAAAAGCAGCAAGCCGCGATTCTGGCCGATTCCCAGGCCCGTGCCGAGAAGCTGGAAGGCGCGATGGTGCAAATCGCCCAGAAGGCCGGCGTGGACGGCAAGCTGTTCGGCTCCGTGACCAACGGCGACATCGCCGATGCGCTGAAGGCGATGGGTTTCGAAGTCGCCAAGGCGGATATCCGTCTGCCTAACGGCCACCTCAAGCAGATCGGCGATTACCCGATCGTCATCGACCTGCATGCCGATGTGACCGCCAACATCACGGTTTCCGTGCTCGGCGCATAAGCTTAACCGCGTTGCAAAAAAGGGGCTGCGATCGCAGCCCCTTTTTGTTTTTAGGGGCTCGATTTTCGGTATACTCTTGGCTTGAATTCAAGCCCAAGTAAAAACCGCAATGATACAAATTTGTAATGAATGATCAACAGCTTGACGCGTTAAAGCTGCCGCCGCATTCGGTCGAGGCGGAGCAGTCCGTGCTGGGCGGCCTGCTGCTCGACAACAGCGCCTGGGACAAGATCGCCGACCTGGTGACGGAAGCGGATTTCTATCGCCACGACCATCGCCTGATCTACCGCCACATCCACAAGCTGGTCGAGCACGGCAAGCCGGCGGACGTGGTTACCGTGTCCGAATCCCTTGACAATACCGCCAAGCTGGTCGAGGCAGGCGGGCTGGCCTACCTCGGCGCATTGGCGCAGAACACGCCCTCCGCCGCCAACATCCGCCGTTATGCCGAAATCGTGCGGGAGCGCGCGGTGCTGCGCCAACTGGTCGAAGTCGGCAGCGGCATCGCCGAGGACGCACTCAATCCTTCCGGCCGCTCCATGGCGCAGCTCCTCGACGAAGCCGAGGCGAAAGTGTTCGAGATCGCGGAGGCGGGCGCGCGCGGCAAACAGGGCTTCATGGAGATTCAGCCGCTGTTGACCCAGGTGGTGGAGCGCATCGACATGCTGTTCCAGCGCGACAACCAGAGCGACGTGACCGGCCTGCCGACCGGATTTGCCGACCTGGATGAAAAAACCTCCGGCTTCCAGGCGGGCGACCTGATCATCGTCGCCGGGCGGCCGAGCATGGGCAAGACCGCGTTTTCCATCAATATCGCCGAAAACGTGGCGATCCAGACCGGCCTGCCGGTCGCCGTATTCAGTATGGAAATGGGCGGCACGCAGCTGGTCACCCGGATGCTGGGTTCGATCGGCCGGCTCGACCAGCACCGGGTGCGCACCGGCCGCCTGCAGGACGAGGACTGGCAAAAGCTCACCTACGCGGTGGGCAAGCTCAACGATGCGCCGATCCACATCGACGAATCCGCCGCGCTGTCCGTGCTCGACCTGCGCGCCAGGGCGCGCCGTCTGCATCGCCAGTGCGGCAAGCTGGGGCTGATCGTGATCGACTACCTGCAGCTGATGAGCGGCAGCGGCAAGGGCGGCGGATCGGAAAACCGCGCCACCGAGATTTCCGAGATTTCGCGCGGCCTCAAGGCCCTGGCCAAGGAGCTGGAAGTGCCGGTGATCGCGCTGTCCCAGCTCAACCGCAGCCTCGAACAGCGCCCCAACAAGCGGCCGGTGATGTCCGACCTGCGCGAATCCGGCGCCATCGAGCAGGACGCCGACCTGATCCTGTTCATCTATCGCGACGAGGTCTACAACTCCGACACCCAGGACAAGGGCATCGCCGAGATCATCATCGGCAAGCAGCGCAACGGTCCGATCGGCACGGTGAAAATGACCTTTCTCGGGGAATACACCCGGTTCGAGAACTACGCCCACGGCGGTAGCTACTAGCCATGTCCCGCCCCCTGCAAGCGCGCATCGACCTTTCCGCGCTGAAGCACAACCTCGCGGTGGCGCGCAGCCATGCGCCGCGGTCGCGCGTATTCGCGGTGATCAAGGCCAACGGCTACGGCCACGGCATGCTGAGGACGGCGCAGGCCCTGGCCGGAGCCGAAGGATACGCGGTGCTGACCTTGAGCGAGGCGGTTGCTTTGCGCGAGGCCGGTTTCGCCCAGGCCATCCTGCTGCTGGAAGGTTTTTTCAGCGCCGACGAGCTGCTGGCGCTGGCGGAGTATCGCGTGGCGACCGTGGTGCATTCCGCGGCCCAGCTTGAAATGCTCGAAATGTCCGGCCTGCCGGTCAAGCTCGACGTTTTCCTCAAGATCAATACCGGCATGAACCGGCTAGGCTTCGCGACCGACGCCTTTCCCGCGGCGCTGGCCCGGCTCCGGTCGTGCCCGGCCGTCGGCCGGATCACGCTGATGACCCATTTCGCCACCGCCGACGAAGCGCCGGGAATCGCGGATCAGCTTGACTGCTTCAATCGCCTCGCTTCGGTGCATGATTTGCCCGCCAGCGTGGCCAATTCCGCCGCCATCCTGCGCTATCCCGAAACGCATGGCGACTGGATTCGCCCCGGCATCATGCTGTACGGTTCGTCGCCGTTTGCGGAGACGAGCGCGCAAAGCCTGGGGCTCAGGCCGGCGATGACGCTGGCGAGCGAGGTGATCGCCGTACAGGAATTACGGGCTGGCGATGCGGTGGGCTACGGGGGAACCTTCCGGGCGGACAAGCCGACCAGGGTCGGCATCGTGGCCTGCGGCTACGCCGACGGCTATCCGCGCCATGCGCCGAGCGGCACGCCGGTTCTGGTTCACCCGCAACGGGCAGGAGGCGGCGGGGCCGGTACGTCCGGCGGCGTGCGCAGCCGCCTGCTGGGGCGCGTATCGATGGACATGCTGTGCGTGGACATCGGCGCGATTCCCGGCGCCGGCGTCGGCAGCCCGGTGACTTTGTGGGGCGAGGGTCTGCCGGTGGACGAGGTGGCTTCCGCCGCCGGCACCATCAGCTACGAGCTGCTTTGCGCGCTGGCGCCGCGAGTGCCGGTGGTCGAGGCCTAGGGCGGCGCATGGCCAAGCCGAAATCCATCTACACCTGCACCGAATGCGGCGGCCAGGTTCCCAAGTGGCAAGGCCAGTGCCCGCATTGCATGGCGTGGAATACGCTGGTGGAAACCGTCGCCGAAGCGGCGCCGGGCAACCGCTACAATGCGCTGGCCAACACCAGCCAGTTGCAGCGCCTGTCCGAAGTGGAGGCGCAGGAAACGCCGCGCCGGGCCACCGGCATTGCCGAATTCGACCGTGTGCTCGGCGGCGGCCTGGTGCCGGGCGGCGTGGTGCTGATCGGCGGCGACCCCGGCATCGGCAAATCGACCCTGCTGCTCCAGGCCTTGTGTCATCTCGGCGCAAGCCAAAAAGTGCTCTACGTCAGCGGCGAGGAATCGGCGCAGCAGATCGCGCTGCGCGCGCGGCGCCTGTCGCTCGACGCCGGCCCGGTGCAGATGCTGGCGGAAATTCAGCTGGAAAAGATCAGCTCCACGCTGATGTCGCTGAAACCCGACGTGGCGGTGGTCGATTCGATCCAGACGGTTTATTCCGAGGCGCTGCAATCTGCTCCCGGCAGCGTGGCGCAGGTGCGCGAATGCGCCGCGCAGCTGACCCGGCTGGCGAAGCAGCTCGGCATCACCGTGATCATGGTCGGCCACGTCACCAAGGAGGGCGCGCTGGCCGGGCCGCGCGTGCTGGAGCACATCGTCGATACGGTGCTGTATTTCGAGGGCGACAGCAATTCCAGCTTCCGTCTGGTGCGCGCCTTCAAGAACCGCTTCGGCGCGGTCAACGAACTGGGCGTGTTCGCCATGACGGAAAAAGGCCTGCGCGAGGTGAGCAATCCTTCCGCGCTGTTCCTGTCGCACCACGGCCAGGAGGTGGCCGGCTCGTGCGTGATGGTGACGCAGGAAGGGACGCGGCCCTTGCTGGTGGAGGTGCAGGCGCTGGTGGACGAGGCGCATGCGCCCAATCCGCGGCGCTTGTCGGTCGGCCTGGAGCAGAACCGGCTGGCGATGCTGCTGGCGGTACTGCACCGCCACGCCGGCGTGGCCTGCTTCGACCAGGACGTGTTCGTCAACGCCGTGGGCGGGGTCCGGATCACCGAGCCGGCGGCCGACCTGGCGGTGCTGCTGGCGATCGTTTCGTCCTTGCGCAACCGGCCGCTGCCGGCCAAGCTGATCGTGTTCGGCGAAGTCGGCCTGGCCGGCGAGGTCCGCCCGGTCCAGCGCGGCCAGGAGCGCCTTAAGGAGGCCGCCAAGCTGGGTTTCACCCATGCGGTGATTCCCAAGGCCAACAAGCCGAAGCAGGCGATCGGCGGGATGGAGGTGGTGGCGGTGGAGCGGCTGGAAGAGGCGGTGGCGTATTGCAGGGGGTGATGTTTAATGACATCATAGTCCTACTGAAAACAAGAATAGAAATAGGGTCGGCCGGAACTGCAAGATGTCGAAATTGCTGGTTTACTTGGATGGGGAGCAGGTCGGGGAGCGGCAGCTCGACCAGGAGCGCGTCACGATCGGGCGCAAGCCCAACAACGATCTTCAGTTGGCCCATTCCACCGTGAGCGGGAGCCACGCGCTGGCCATCACCATCCGCAACGATTCCTTTCTCGAAGACCTGAACAGCACCAACGGCACCAAGGTCAACGGCAAGAGCATCAAGAAATGCCTGCTGCGCGACGGCGATGAAATCGGGATCGCCAAATACATCCTGAAATATGTCTTCGAGCCGCTCGAACTCAAGCCCGCGGATGCGGCCCACCGCCACGACAAGCAGCGCCACCTCGAGAACCTGATCCAGAGCGCCGACGACACCCTGGCGACGCACGAGGACATGTTCCAGCGCGCGCAGACGCTTTCCACGGCGATGCAGACGTTGGCCGCCGGCAGCAGGGGAGCTGCGAAAACGGCCGGGAACGGGCTTACGCCCGAAGCCGGCTTGCAGATTCTGAGCGGGGTGGGCGCGGGCAGAGAGATGGATTTGAACCGCGCCATGACCACGCTGGGCAAGCCCGGCATCCAGGTGTCGGTGATTGCCCGCGGCCCGGAAGGCTATAGCCTGAGCCACCTGGAGGGGGCCAATACGCCGTTGCTGAATGGCGTGGCGATCGACAGCCATCCCCATGTGCTGGAAGATCACGACATCATCGAAATCGCCGGCATCAAGCTGGAATTTTTCCTCAAGGACTATCGAGCCACTCCCGCGCCCGACCGGCAGAATAGTTCTACTCCGCTCGAATAGCGCTATTTTTTCCGGCCGGCCGCTTCGGTCTTCACGCTGCGGAAGACGTGGCCCCAGATTGGGTGCTCGGCTTCGGCGGGGGCCAGGTCGAATTTGCCGTCGAGTTCCAATGCCTTCCTGAATTCTTCGCGGCACTGTTTTTCGCGGTTGGACAGGCAGTGGATGAATGCCAGATACTTGTGCGCCTGGACGGCGTCGCGGTTAAAGGCCAAACCCATGTCCAGCGCACTCTGCAGGCTCTTTGCGGCAGGTTTGTAATTGCCGTCCTCATAGCTCTTGATCCCGCTCGAAAGCTCCTGCTCCGCCTTGCGCGGCGCGAGCTTGTCGAGTCCGATGTCCCGGACCGGCGCGGTGGAGCAGCCGGCGCAGAGCAGCGCGAGCGCCGCGAGGATCAGGATGCCGGGCAGGCGGGAACGTGTCGTCATGGTTTTCCTTTACCTGAACTTGTGCTGGATCTTCAAGTGGTCGCCGGCTCTCAATTTGATGGTTTCGCGATAAGGCGGAAAACCCGCGTTCCTGATCTCTATCCGGTGTTCGCCGGCGGGCAGATCGATTTCCCTAAGCGGCGGAGAAGCGCCCCGTTTCCTGCCGTCGACGAACACCTCTCCCCAGGGCAGTACCGCGAAAGCGAGCTTGGCCTGGGCCGGGTTTGGAGCGGGTTTCGGTTTTGGTACGACCTCTGCAGCCGGCGCCTGCGGCATTGCTTCGCTCGGCGGTGGGGCACTGGCCGTGCCTGCCACGGCTTGGGACGCCGGGTTTTTTTGCGCCAACGGGGCTCGTTCGCGGCCGGGGCCGACGAGCAGTGCGCCTGCCGCCAGGGCAAGCAGGGCGGCGGCAGCCGTAGCGGCGAGCCTGATGCCGCGCTTGCGCGCACCGGCGGGAGGGGCGAGCACAATGGTGGCACCACCATCGATTTCCCCGATTTTAACGGTGCCGGCGAGTTCGCTTTTATGGATAGCCGCTGCCGGCAGAGGCGCGCTAAAGCCCAGGTGCCGGTAGTTCCGAAGGTCGATGGCCATTTCCCGCGCGGACTGGTACCGGTTCTCCGGCTCTTTCGCCAGCGCCTTGGATACAATATAGTCCAAGGCGCCGGGAATCGCCGTGTTGATGCTGCTGGGCGGCGCCAGCTTTTCGATCAGGATCCGGTACATGATGGTCGCCAGGGTGCTATCCTCGCCACCGAACGCCGATCTGCCGGCAAGCAATTCATACAGCACGGTCCCCAGGGAAAAAATGTCCGAACGGCCATCCACGGCCTTGCCCACCACTTGCTCGGGCGACATGTACTTGGGCGAGCCGAGAACGACGCCGACCTGGGTTCTGGTGCCCGACGACATCTTGGCGATGCCGAAATCGGTGATCTTGATGTTGCCGTTGCCGAGTACCATGATGTTGGCGGGCTTGATGTCGCGGTGGATGACGCCGTTGTCATGGGCGAACGCCAGTCCGTCGGCGACCTGGGCGATGATCGATGCGATCCGGTCGAAATCCATAAGCACGCCCGAAGCGACGATTTCCTTGAGTTCGTTCCCCTCCAGATATTCCATCGCTATGAAGGCGATATGGTCTGCCCTGCCGACGTCGTAGATTGTGACGATGTTGGGATGGTTCAGCCGCCCGGCCGATTTTGCTTCGCGATTGAAGCGCTCCTCGAACTCCGCGAGGTCATCTCTGGACAGGTTGAGGTTGATGGTCTTGATGGCGACCGTGCGGTCTATGAGTGGATCGATTGCCTTGTAGACCACGCCCATGGCCCCTTGGCCCAATTCCGCCAGGATTTGATAGCGGCCTATTTGTTCGATTTCCATGAAGTGCGGAGGCGGGAAGTTCCCGGGGTGATTGCCGTCGAAAGTTTAACAGTAGAATTTTTAATCCGAATATGTCAAGCCGCGGCGGCCGTCCCGACACTCGCCGATCGGGCTGCAAGCGGCGTAAAATAACGCGTCGGCTCAAATTATTAACCTTGTGCCACATTGTTGATATGATGCGTCCGGTAGGCACTCAAACCTAAGGGGAAGGAACGCATGACAGCGCAAAGCACGCTGGAATTCGCCAGTGCGGCTGACGCCGGCATGGTGCGCAAATTCAACGAGGACAGCATCGCCATCGACTGCGAAACCGGATTGATGATCCTGGCCGACGGTATGGGCGGCTATCTGGCCGGCGATGTGGCCAGTTCGATGGCGACCGCGGTGGCGGCGGATGCGGTGAGAGCCGGGCTGGCAAAGATGGCTTTGCCTTCCGGCCATGGCCCCGCGGGGAAGTCTCCCGCGGCATGCGTCGTGAAAACCGCGGCGGAAACGGCGAATCAGGCGATCTTCAAGCTGGCGCACAAGGATGCGCAATATCGGGATATGGGCACCACGCTGACGCTCGCGCTGTTTCTCGACGACCGAATCGCCGTCGCCCACGTCGGCGATTCGCGTCTTTACCGCTTGCGCTACGACCGGCTCGAGCAGCTGACTCAGGATCACTCCCTGCTGCGGGATCAGGTCGAAGCCGGGGTGATCGATGCGGAGGAGGCCAAAGGTTCCCACAATCGCAATCTCTTGACGCGCGCCTTGGGAAAGAAGGAAATCGTCGAGGTGGACCTGCGCGAAGAGGATGTGCTGCCGGGCGATATCTACCTGCTTTGTTCCGACGGTTTGAACAACATGGTCGAGGATGCCGATATCCAGCTTGCCCTGTGCGAATTGAAGGCCAACCTGCCGCTGGCGGCTAATTTGCTGGTGCAAATGGCAAACGATAATGGCGGGCATGACAATGTTTCCGTGGTTCTGGCCAGGGTGCGGGAATTTCCCGTCCGGCGCGGCTTGTTCGACTGGCTGTTCGGCTGGCTGAAGGGGTAGAGGAAAATGGCGAAACTGGTGGTTACCCTGAACGGCGCGGTGGTCGGCAATCATTTTATCGACAAGGCGCGCATCGCTATCGGGCGCAGAGCCGGCAACGACATCCAGCTCGACAGTCCGGGCGTGAGCAAGGAGCACGCCGCGATCCAGACTGTCGGCAACGACCACATTTTCGAGGACATCGGCAGCACCAACGGTTCCACCGTCAACGGTGGCCGCGTCAGCCGGCACATCCTGCAAAACGGCGACGTGATCGGCCTCGATGCGTACCAAATTAAATACGTCAACGCCAAAGCCAATCCGGAGATGGATTTCGACCGCACCCTGATGATCAACACGACCAACCTGGAGATCGGCATCGCGCGCGATGCGGCCGAAAAAACAGGGGGGCGGCCGGCACTCGTGCCGACTGCACGGGCGTCGCGTCGCTCCGGTTTCCCCTTGGGCGGGGTGCGGGACCTTCACGGCAAATTCGCCGAAAACGAAATCGAACTGGAACAGCCGCTAAAAACCTTTGGTGCGACCGGTCTGCAAACCGCCGTGATCATGCGCCGGCCGCAGGGCTATTTCATCGCCCATGTCGAAGGGAACAAGCCCGCGCGAGTCAACGGCCAGGCTATCGGCGAAGGACTTCAGGCGTTGCAGGACGGGGACTTGATCGAAGTCGGGCGGGAAAAGCTGGAGTTTTTCCTGCGGTGAGCGGTGAACGGTGGTTGTGCGGCTTCGCCGCATGTGATTTGATCCTAGAAAAATCATTTAGCCACGGAGAGCACAGAGTTAACAGAGGAAAAACAATGGGTTGCGGGCTAACTGTTCTCACCAATTTGGTGAATACGGAAATGACCAAAAACCCGCGCCATCTCTGTGTTCTCTGTGTTCTCTGTGGCTTGAACTGAGATTTTAAGGTTGATTTTTCCGCTTGCCACCAGGCAGGTCTTGTAGGTGCGAATGAAGTCGCACCTACAGCTCCGTCAAATTACTTCACCGCTTCGCCGCGGCATCGACGATCCGGCCGCTGGCGCCGCGGCTGTCCGGCCCCATCAGGTAAAGATAAAGCGGCATCAGTGTTTCCGGCAGGGGCAGGCTGTCCTTGCGTTCGCCGGGGTGGGTGCGGCTGCGCTGCGGCGATTGCACCGGGCCGGGGATGATCGCGTTGATGCGCACGCTGGGATGGGGGGCCAGTTCCTGCGCCCAGATGTTCACCAGCGTTTCCACTCCGCTCTTGGCGACCGCGAAGCCGCCCCAGAAAGCGCTGGGGTTGTGGCCGTGGGTTTCCGAGGTCATCACGATCGACGCATCCGGCGCCTTTTTCAGCAGCGGCAGGCAGGCGCGGGTCAGGGCGAAAGGCGCGGCCAGACGGGCGTCGCGTCGCTCCGGTTTCCCCTTGGGCGGGGTGCGGGACCTTCACGGCAAATTCGCCGAAAACGAAATCGAACTGGAACAGCCGCTAAAAACCTTTGGTGCGACCGGTCTGCAAACCGCCGTGATCATGCGCCGGCCGCAGGGCTATTTCATCGCCCATGTCGAAGGGAACAAGCCCGCGCGAGTCAACGGCCAGGCTATCGGCGAAGGACTTCAGGCGTTGCAGGACGGGGACTTGATCGAAGTCGGGCGGGAAAAGCTGGAGTTTTTCCTGCGGTGAGCGGTGAACGGTGGTTGTGCGGCTTCGCCGCATGTGATTTGATCCTAGAAAAATCATTTAGCCACGGAGAGCACAGAGTTAACAGAGGAAAAACAATGGGTTGCGGGCTAACTGTTCTCACCAATTTGGTGAATACGGAAATGACCAAAAACCCGCGCCATCTCTGTGTTCTCTGTGTTCTCTGTGGCTTGAACTGAGATTTTAAGGTTGATTTTTCCGCTTGCCACCAGGCAGGTCTTGTAGGTGCGAATGAAGTCGCACCTACAGCTCCGTCAAATTACTTCACCGCTTCGCCGCGGCATCGACGATCCGGCCGCTGGCGCCGCGGCTGTCCGGCCCCATCAGGTAAAGATAAAGCGGCATCAGTGTTTCCGGCAGGGGCAGGCTGTCCTTGCGTTCGCCGGGGTGGGTGCGGCTGCGCTGCGGCGATTGCACCGGGCCGGGGATGATCGCGTTGATGCGCACGCTGGGATGGGGGGCCAGTTCCTGCGCCCAGATGTTCACCAGCGTTTCCACTCCGCTCTTGGCGACCGCGAAGCCGCCCCAGAAAGCGCTGGGGTTGTGGCCGTGGGTTTCCGAGGTCATCACGATCGACGCATCCGGCGCCTTTTTCAGCAGCGGCAGGCAGGCGCGGGTCAGGGCGAAAGGCGCGGCCAGGTTGACGCGCAGGAGTTGCAGCCATTGGTCCAGCGGCTGGTCTTCCAGCGGCTGCGGCCGGTCCATCTTGGCGGCATTGTGCAGGATGCCGTCGAGCCGTCCCAACTGCTCGCCGATGCCGGCGGCCATCGCCGTGAAATCCTTGTCCTCCGCCTTGTTCAGGTCGAGCGGGAAGATCGCCGCTTGCGGATGTCCCGCCGCCTCGATCTCGTCGTACACCGCTTCCAGTCTCTTCACCGAACGGCCGTGCAGGATCACCGTGGCGCCGTGGGCGGCGAAAGCGAGGGCGGCGGTCTTGCCGATGCCCTGGCCCGCGCCGGTGACGAGAATGACGCGATCCTTGAGCAGGTCTTGCGGGGCTTGATAGTTTTTCATGGCTTTCCCAGGATAAGTTTTGCGCATTTTACCCCACTTCTGACCGCGCCTTCGAGCGTGGCGGGGTAATCGCCGGCGGTATAGTCGCCGGCGAGAAAAAAATTAGCGAGCGGCGTGGATTGGTCCGGGCGTTCCAGGCCGGGCGTGCAGGCGAAGGTGGCGCGTTTTTCCGCGATCGCCTTGTGCCACAGCGGCGGCGGCAGGCCGGGCAGCGCCGCACGCAGTTCGCCGTCAACGCGCTGCGCCAGCTCGTCGTGGCCGAGCGCCTGGTGCGGTCCCTCCGCGCTGATCACCGCGCAGACCAGTCCGGCCGCACGGCCCATCTGGCCGTGGTCGAACAGCCACTGCGCGACGCCGCCGCACAGGCCGATCATCGGCTGGGGCAGGCGCGTCGCCGCGGGGTATTGCAAAAAGACGGTATAGATCGGCTGGTAGCCGAAGCGGGCGATCTGCGCCCTCGCCGCGGCCAGCTGCGGCAGGTCGGCGGTGAGCGCGGCCAGGCGCTGCGGCGGCACCGCGCAGACGACGCGGTCGAAGCGGGAGCATCCCTGGTCGGTTTCCAGGGTGAAGCCGTCCGCTTCGGCCCGCACCGAGCGCACCGGCCGCGACAGCGCGATGCTGCCGCCGCAGCGTTCGAGATAAGCCGCCGCGCGGGCCGGAAACAATTCGGTCAGGTCCGCCAGGGGCAGCAGCAGGTCGCTGTCGGCCCGGCTGCCGGCCAGGCCGTCGCGCAGCACGTTGAGGAATGTTTGCGCCGAGGCGGTGGCGAGCGGGGTGTTGAGCGAGGCGACGCACAGCGGCTCCCACAGGTAAAGGCGCAGGTTGCCGGTCTGGCCGTATTCTTCCAGCAGCGCGGCGGCGCCGGTGTCGCGCTCCAGCTGGAAATTCAGGCGGCGCATCGCGCTCATGAAGCGCACGGCGGCGAGGCGCTCACCCAGGCGCAGGCCGCGCGCCGCGATCAGTCCCAGCGCCAGATGCAGCGGGGCGGGCAGCGGCGCGGCCCGCAGGCTGAAGCGGCCCGGAATGGCCAGCTGCAACGGCAGCCGCCGCAGCAGCGCGTCGGGGTCGGCGCCGGCCTGGCGCATCAGGCGCAGCGTTTCGCGGTAGGCGCCGAGGAAGATGTGCTGGCCGTTGTCCAGCGCCAGCCCGCGATGCTCCACCCGCCGGGCCCGCCCGCCCAGCTGTTTGGCCGCTTCGAATACGCTGACCGGGACGCCGTGCGCGGCTAGCTCCACCGCCGCCGCCAGGCCGGCGTAGCCGGCGCCGATGACTGCGGTTTTCATTCGCGCAGCGCGGTCTTGAAGGCGATCCACAGTTTTCTGATCGGGGTCAGCGAGACGCGCCGGCTCAGCACGCGATAGCCGTCGCGGCCGACTTCGTCCAGCACGGTGCGGTAGATCGCCGCCATGATCAGGCCGGCGCGCTGGCTCTTGCGGTCGGCCTGGGGCAGGGCGGCGAATGCCCGTGCGTAATATTGGTTCGCGCGTTCGGCCTGGAATGCCATCAGCCGAGTGAACTTTTCCGTCTCCCGGCCGTGCAGGATGTCGGTTTCGCTGACGCCGAACCGCGCCAGTTCGTCCAGCGGCAGGTAGATGCGGTTGCGCCGCGCATCTTCGCCGACGTCGCGGACGATGTTGGTGAGCTGGAACGCCAGCCCGAGGTCGTGCGCGTATTGTTCGGTGCGTGCGTCCCGATAGCCGAATATCCGCGCCGACAACTGGCCGACCACGCCGGCGACGCGGTGGCAATACAGTTGCAGCTGGTCGAAATCGGCGTAGCGGTTGTAGGCCAGATCCATTTCCATGCCGGCAATGATTTCTTCCAGTTCCGCGGCGGGCAGGCCGAATTCGCCGACCAGCGGTGCCAGGGCCTGGCCGACCGGGTGCTCGGGCCGGCCGGCGTAGAGGTTGGCGACTTCGTTGCGCCACCACGCCAGCTTGGCTTGCGCCACGGCCGCGTCGGTGCAATCGTCGACCACGTCGTCCACCTCGCGGCAGAAGGCATAGAGCGCGACGATCGCGTGCCGCCGGGGCGGCGGCAGGAACATGAAGCTGTAGTAGAAACTGGAGCCGCTTTTAGCGGCTTTTTCCTGGCAGTATTGATCCGGGGTCAAAAAATTTTCCTTATTTCGCGCGCAGTGCGCGGTAAAGCATGAATACCCAGTCGCCGGCCTTGAGCACCGGCCGGTCCTGGAAAATGTCGCCGCCCGATTTGTGCAGTTTGCGCAGGATGGCTTCGCCGCCCATGACGATCATGCGCATTTCCAGGCCGATCCGGCCGCGCAGCACCTTGCCCAGCGGTGCGCCCGCCTGCAGCAGCTTGCGCGCGCGCTCGATCTGGAAATGCATGAACGGCTGCCACTGGCCGAAACCGGCGCCGCGTGCGATGTGCGCCTCGGCGATGCGGTATTTGGCCATCTCGTCCTGGGGCAGGTAGATTCGCCCCTTTTCGTGGTAATCGATGGCGATGTCCTGCAAGAAATTGATCAGCTGCAGGCTGGAGCAAATGGCGTTGGAATAGCCGATGTTGCGCTCGGTCGCCGCGCCGTAGAGGTGCAGCAGGAGCAGGCCGACCGGGTTGGCGGAGCGGCGGCAGTAATCCATCACTTCGCCGAAGTGGGCATAGCGTTTCTTGACGACATCCTGCGAAAAAGCGTCGAGCAGGTCGTAAAACGGCTGCAACGGCAGCCGGTAACGGCTCGCGATTTCCGCCAGGTCGTGGAACAGCGGCGTCTGCGGCGGCGTTCCGGCGGCAATCCGATCGAGTTCGTCGCGAAAGCCGTCGAGAAGCGCCAGGCGCGCATCGTCGCCGATGTCGCCCTCGTCGGCGAAGTCGTCCGCCGCGCGGGCGAAGGCGTAAACGACGCCGACCGGGCGGCGCAGCCTGGCGGGCAGCAGAATCGAGGCTACCGGAAAATTTTCATAGTGTTTAGACATCGGGGTTCCAGGCCTGATTGTGCGCGCAAAGCGAAGCGGGAAGCTGACAGCCGGGCGTTGAATATATTACACTAACAGTTTTAGCGAAAGTGGCGGAATTGGTAGACGCACTGGATTTAGGTTCCAGCGCTTTACGGCGTGGGGGTTCGAGTCCCCCCTTTCGCACCAGCTGACAGACTTTAAAATTTGGGGAATGGAAATGGAAACGACTGCGGGAACTGCTGGAAACGCCAGCCAACTGGAACGGACGCTCAATCTGGCGGTGTCGCTCGCCGGCATGGAAGCGGAAGTGGGAAACAGGCTGAAGCGGCTGGCGCGCACGGTGAAGATGGATGGTTTCCGTCCCGGCAAGGTGCCGATGAAAATGGTGGCGCAGCAGTATAGCGGCCAGGTCCGCCAGGAAGTGCTGGGCGAATCGGTGCAGAAAAACTTCGCCGAAGCGGTCAGGGCGCAGAACTTGAAAGTGGCTGGCTATCCGCGGATCGAAGCCAGGCCGGCGGAAGGCGATTCCGTCGAACTGGAATTCACCGCGACTTTCGAGGTGTACCCGGAAGTTGCCGTGGGCGACATCGGCGCCTCGGCCATCGAGCGTCCTCAGGTGGCGGTGGGTGACGCGGAAGTGGACAAGACCATCGAGATCCTGCGCAAGCAGCGCGTCGGCTACGAGCCGGCGGAACGGACTGCGGCCGACGGCGACCAGGTGACCATCGATTACCGCGGCACGCTGGACGGCGAGGAATTCCAGGGCGGCCAGGCGCAAGGCTACCGGCTGGTGCTGGGCGAAGGCAGGACGTTGAAGGATTTCGAGGGGCCGATCGTCGGCATGAAGGCGGGCGAGAGCAAAACGTTTGAGTTAACCTTTCCCGACGACTATCATGCCAAGGAACTGGCCGGCAAGACCGTGACTTTCGCCGTCACGCTGAACCAGGTGGCGGCGCCGAAGCTGCCGGAAGTCGATGCCGATTTCGCCCGTTCCATGGGTGTCGAGAACGGCAGCCTGGACCAGATGCGCAGCGAGATCAAGGCCAACCTGGAGCGCGAAGTGAAAAAGCGCGTCACCGGCCGGGTCAAGGAGCTTGTGATGCAGGCTCTGCTCGACGCGACGCCGCTGGAGCTGCCCAAGGCGCTGATCGAAATGGAGATCGACAATCTGCGCCAGCGCGCTGGGGAGGATATGCGGGCACGCGGCATGAACATGGGCGATATTTCGTTCCCGGCCCATCTGTTCGAAGACCAGGCGCGCCGGCGTGTCAGTCTCGGCCTGATCCTGGCGGAACTGGTCCAGGTGAACCAGCTGCAGGCCCAGCCCGAGCAGGTGCGCGCCCTGGTGGGCGAATTCGCCGAGAGCTACGAACAGCCTGGGCAGGTGGTTGCGTGGTATTACTCGGAACCGAACCGGCTGGCCGAAGTCGAATCCCTGGTAATGGAAGACAATGTGGTGGCGTGGG
The DNA here is from genome assembly GCA_023266195.1 of Sulfuricella sp. Lineage (GTDB taxonomy): Bacteria > Pseudomonadota > Gammaproteobacteria > Burkholderiales > Sulfuricellaceae > Sulfuricella. The sequence continues at coordinate 33,782 of JAHFRP010000009.1, read as the reverse complement.
CGCTGGAGCACGCCAAGGTGACGGACGTTACGGTCGATTTCGACGACATGATGGGGAATGCTCAATGATGCATAACCAGAACTGGGAGCCGCAAAATCTCGGCTTGATCCCGATGGTGATCGAGCAGAGCGGGCGCGGCGAACGTGCGTTCGATATTTATTCGCGCCTGCTCAAGGAGCGGGTGATCTTCCTGGTCGGCCCGGTCAACGACGCGACTGCCAACGTGATCGTGGCGCAGATGCTATTCCTGGAATCGGAAAACCCGGACAAGGATATTTTTTTCTACATCAATTCTCCCGGCGGCTCCGTGACTGCCGGCATGGCGATTTACGACACCATGCAGTTCATCAAGCCCGATATCAGCACTCTGTGCCTGGGTCAGGCCGCCAGCATGGGCGCGTTCCTGCTCGCCGCGGGCGCCAAGGGCAAGCGTTTTTGCCTGCCGAATTCGCGCGTGATGATCCATCAGCCGATGGGCGGTTTCCAGGGCCAGGCGTCCGACATCGAGATTCACGCCAAGGAAATCCTATACTTGAGGGAGCGCCTGAATTCCATGCTGGCGCATCACACCGGGCAATCCGTCAAAACCATCGAAAGCGATACCGACCGCGACAATTTCATGAGCGGCGAGGAAGCGGCGAAATACGGTCTGGTGGACAAGGTGCTGGCCAGCCGTAACGATATCGCGGGCTAACTGCCCCAACAACTTAGGAAACTGAAAATGGCTGACAAATCCGGCGGCGAAAAACTGCTCTATTGCTCCTTCTGCGGCAAGAGCCAGCATGAGGTGCGCAAGCTCATTGCCGGACCTTCCGTGTTCATTTGCGATGAATGCGTCGAGCTGTGCAACGACATCATCCGCGAGGAAGCGCAGGGCGACCAGTCCGGCAAGACCAGCACTTCCGATCTGCCGGTGCCGCAGGAAATCTGCAACATCCTGGACGAATACGTGATCGACCAGCCGAAGGCGAAGAAAATCCTCTCCGTCGCGGTCTACAATCACTACAAGCGTCTGAAAAACGGCTCGAAGAGCGACGAAGTCGAGCTGGCCAAGAGCAACATCCTGTTGATCGGCCCGACCGGCTCCGGCAAGACCCTGCTGGCGCAGACCCTGGCGCGCATGCTCAACGTGCCTTTCGTCATCGCCGACGCCACCACGCTGACCGAGGCCGGCTATGTCGGCGAGGACGTCGAGAACATCATCCAGAAGCTGCTGCAGAAATGCGACTACGATGTGGAGAAGGCGCAGCGCGGCATTGTCTACATCGACGAAATCGACAAGATTTCGCGCAAGTCCGACAACCCCTCGATCACCCGCGACGTGTCCGGCGAGGGCGTGCAGCAGGCGCTGCTCAAGCTGATCGAGGGCACCACCGCGTCGGTGCCGCCGCAGGGTGGGCGCAAGCACCCCAACCAGGAATTCGTCCAGATCGACACCACCAACATCCTGTTCATCTGCGGCGGCGCGTTCAGCGGCCTGGACAAGGTGATCCGCATGCGCTCAGAGAAGGGCGGCATCGGCTTCGGCGCGGAAGTGAAGAGCAAGGACAGCCGCAAGGAAATCGGCGAAGTGCTGCGCGACGTCGAGCCGGAAGACCTGATCAAGTACGGCCTGATCCCGGAATTCGTCGGCCGCCTGCCGGTGGTCGCGACGCTGGAAGATCTCGACGAGACCGCCCTGGTGCGCATTTTGACCGAGCCGAAGAATGCCCTGATCAAGCAATACCAGAAACTTTTCGCGATGGAAGGGGCGGAGCTGGAGTTCAGGGATAATTCCCTGCTCGCCATCGCCAAGAAAGCGCTGGCGAGAAAGACCGGCGCCCGCGGCTTGCGTTCGATCCTGGAGCACAGCCTGCTGGATACGATGTTCGACCTGCCATCGATGAGCAATGTCGCCAAGGTGGTGATCGACGACGGCGTAGTTAATGGCGAGAGCCAGCCGATCCTGATTTACGCCGACCAGACGCGGGCGGCCGGTAGCGCCTGACGCAAACATGCCCGTTTTGCCGCCGCTTCTCCAGCGGCGGCTGGTTTGGCCGCCCCGGTGCGGCGTTCCGAATTTTTTCCGGCATTGCTTGAATTGTGGCGATGCCGCCCCTACCTTCTGACCTGGATATGCTGTTTTAGAGGTGGACCCCATGAATATACCCAACGATACGACCGACCAATCCGTGACCTTGCCGCTGTTGCCGCTGCGCGACGTGGTGGTGTTCCCTCATATGGTGATTCCGCTGTTCGTCGGCCGTCCCAAATCCATCAAGGCGCTGGAAGCCGCCATGGAATCCGGCAAGCACATCATGCTGGTGGCGCAGAAGTCCGCCGCCAAGGATGAACCCGTGCCGGAGGACCTGTACGAGGTGGGCTGCATGGCCAGCATCCTGCAAATGCTCAAGTTGCCGGACGGCACGGTCAAAGTGCTGGTGGAAGGCAGCCAGCGCGCCAAGGTGGCCAGCTTTGCCGACCTCAAGACCCATTTCACTGCCGAAGCCGAGCTGATCGCGACGGAAGACGGCGAAGCACACGAAGCCGAGGCTCTGCGGCGCGGGCTGTTTGCGCAGTTCGATCAGTACGTCAAGTTGAACAAGAAAATTCCGCCCGAGATCCTGACCTCCCTCGCCAGCATCGACGAGGCCGGCCGGCTGGCCGATACCATCGCCGCGCACTTGCCGCTAAAAATCGAGCAAAAACAGGAAATCCTGGAAATGTTCGGCGTGCACAAGCGTCTTGAGCACATGCTCGGCATTCTCGACGCGGAAATCGATATCCTTCAGGTGGAAAAACGCATCCGCGGCCGCGTCAAGCGGCAGATGGAAAAAAGCCAGCGCGAGTATTACCTGAACGAGCAGGTCAAGGCGATCCAGAAAGAGCTGGGCGAACTGGAGGAAGGCTCGGACCTGGACGAGCTGGAGAAAAAGATCAAGGCCGCACAAATGCCCAAGGAGGCGCTGGTCAAGGCCGAAGGCGAGCTGAAGAAGCTGCGCCTGATGTCGCCGATGTCGGCCGAAGCCACGGTGGTGCGCAACTTCATTGATGTGCTCACCGGCCTGCCGTGGAAGAAGAAAACCAAGATCAGCAAGGATCTCAAGGCGGCCGAAGGGGTGCTGGAAAAGGACCATTACGGCCTGGAAAAGGTCAAGGAACGCATCGTCGAGTATCTCGCGGTGCAGCAGCGCGTGGATAAGCTGAAAGCGCCGATCCTGTGCCTGGTCGGGCCGCCCGGCGTGGGCAAGACCTCGCTCGGCCAGTCCATCGCCCGCGCCACCAACCGCAAGTTCATCCGCATGGCGCTGGGCGGGGTGCGCGACGAGGCCGAGATTCGCGGCCATCGCCGCACCTACATCGGTTCCATGCCGGGCAAGGTGCTGCAGGGAATGACCAAGGTCGGCGTGCGCAACCCGCTGTTCCTGCTCGACGAAGTGGACAAGATGGGCATGGATTTCCGCGGCGATCCTTCCTCGGCGCTGCTGGAAGTGCTTGACCCGGAGCAGAACCACACCTTCGTCGATCATTACGTCGAGGTGGAATACGACCTGTCGGACGTGATGTTCGTGGCCACCGCCAACACCATGAACATTCCGGGCCCGTTGCTCGACCGGATGGAGGTGATTCGCCTGTCGGGCTACACGGAAGACGAGAAGATCAACATCGCCATGCGCTATCTGTTGCCAAAACAGATGAAGCTGCACGGACTGAAAGAAGAAGAGGCCGGCATCGCCGAAAGCGCGGTGCGCGACATCGTTCGCTATTACACGCGCGAGGCGGGCGTGCGCAGCCTGGAGCGGGAAGTCGCCAAGATCTGCCGCAAGGTGGTGAAGGCGTTGCTGCTCCGGAAAGGCAAGGCCAAGATCGCGGTGACTTCGCGCAATCTCGACAAATATCTTGGGGTGCAGCGTTACAGCTACGGCGTCGCCGAGCAGAACAATCAGGTCGGCCAGGTGACGGGCCTCGCCTGGACCGAGGTGGGCGGCGAACTGCTCACCATCGAGGCGGTGGCGCTGCCGGGCAAGGGCAAGATGATCACCACCGGGAAACTGGGCGAAGTGATGCAGGAGTCGATCCAGGCGGCGCTTTCCGTGGTGCGCAGCCGTTCGCGCCTGCTCGGCATCCCGGAGGATTTTTACCAGAAATACGATATCCACGTGCACCTGCCCGAAGGCGCTACGCCGAAGGACGGGCCGAGCGCGGGCATCGCCATCACCACTGCGATGGTGTCCATCCTGACGGGCATCCCGGTGCGGGCGAACGTGGCGATGACCGGCGAGATCACGCTGCGCGGCGAGGTGCTGCCGATCGGCGGGCTCAAGGAAAAGCTGTTGGCCGCGCACCGCGGCGGCATCAAGACGGTGTTGATCCCGCAGGAAAACGTCAAGGATCTGGTGGATATCCCGGAAAACATCAAGAACCGGCTGGATATCCATCCGGTCAAGTGGATCGACGAGGTGCTCGGCTACGCTCTGGAGCGTAAGCCGGAGGCGCTGCCGGAGCCGGCGGCGGTGCCCGTCATGCCGCCGGTGGAAGCGGCAGCGGAACCCGCCGTAATCAAACACTGATTTTATCCTAGAAAAATCATTTAGCCACGGAGAGCACAGAGTTCACAGAGGAAAAACAATGGGTTGCGGGCTAACTGTTCTCACCAATTTGGTGAATACGGAAATGTCCAAAAACCCGCGCCATCTCTGTGATCTCTGTGGCTTGAACTGAGATTTTAAGGTTTATTCGCTTCGCAAAAGCCGAACCGGGCGCTCAGGCGCCCGTTCGGCTTTTTTATCGCCCGAATTTGCCGACCGCCCGGAAACCCTTATCTGGCGCCATTAATTTCGTTTAATATCGCGCGAAACCGCTTGACACAAGGTTTTCCGGCTTGTTATAAAGCGGATGCAGGACTACGCCTGTTTCTCAACCAAAAAGAAAGGGGACTACACGTGAACAAATCCGAGTTGATCGATGCAATCGCCAAATCCGCCGATATGTCCAAGGCTGCCGCCGGTCGCGCATTGGATTCCGCTATTGGCGCTGTCAAAACTGCTCTGAAAAAGGGCGATATGGTTACCCTGGTCGGTTTTGGTACGTTCTACGTTGGCAAGCGCGCCGCCCGCAATGGCCGCAATCCCCGCACCGGTGCGACGATCAAGATCAAGGCCGCCAAGGTTCCGAAATTCCGCTCTGGCAAAGCGCTGAAAGATGCTGTAAACTAGCTGGCTCTGGGTGCTTAGCTCAGCTGGTAGAGCGTCGCCCTTACAAGGCGAATGTCGGCGGTTCGAACCCGTCAGCACCCACCAGTTGGTTGTTTTAGGTTTATGGAGTGGTAGTTCAGTCGGTTAGAATACCGGCCTGTCACGCCGGGGGTCGCGGGTTCGAGTCCCGTCCACTCCGCCATATATGGGCGAACGCTGTTTCGCCCATTTTTTTTGTGTTGCCCCGCTGAACTCGGGGCATTGAATGTTTCGGTGATTGCAAAATGCTGGAAGTCATCCGCGAGCGCGCACAAGGCCTGATCGTCAAGATCATTCTGGCGCTGATTACCATCCCCTTCGCGTTGTGGGGGGTGGACTCTTACATTCGCCATGGCGACAAGGCCGATATCGTGGCCAAGGTGGATAGCCAGCAGATCACCAGGCAGGAATTCGACCGAACTTTGAAAGAGCAGCAGGGGCAGATGCGCGCCATGATGGGCGCCAAGTTCGACCCGACCCTGCTCGATCGGCCGGAGGTGCGTCAGTCCGTGCTGGACGGTTTGGTCCAGCAGCGCCTGCTGGCCGCCGAGGCCAGCCGGGTCGGCTTCAGCATGCCGGATTTCCTGCTGGCAGCGATCATCGCCGATATTCCGGAGTTCCAGCAGGATGGGAAGTTTTCCCAGGCGCGTTACGAAGAAATGGTGCGTGCCCAAGATATGACGCCCCCGGTGTTCGAGGCGCGTTTGCGTCAGAACCTGCTCATCCAGCAATTGCGCGAGGGTCTGGTTTACGGCCTCGTCATGCCGCACACGATTGAAGACTCGGTAGCCCAGCTGGCCGAACAGAAACGGGAAATCAGCCAGGCGATGCTGTTGCCGGAGCAGTTCATGGTGCAGATCAGGATTAATCCGGCTGACGTTCGTGCCTACTACGATACGCACAAGGAGGAGTTCCGCATTCCGGAACAGGTTCGGCTCGATTACGTCGTGCTGTCGGTGAGCGACCTGGTTCCGCAGATGGCCGTCGGCGACGAGGAAATCAAGAAATACTACGACGAGCACCGCGCCCAGTATCAGGAGCCGGAGCAGCGCCGGGCGAGCCACATCCTGATCGGCGTGGCCGCCAGCGCCAGTCCTGCGGAGAAAGCGGCCGCGCGCGCCAAGGCCGACCAGATGCTGAAGGAAGTCAAACAGAACCCGGCAAAATTCGAGGATCTCGCCCGGAAAAACTCCCAGGATCCGGGTTCCGCAGCAAAGGGCGGCGACCTCGGTTTCTTCGCGCGCGGCGTGATGGTGAAACCGTTCGAGGATACCGTGTTTGCCATGCAGGGCGGCGAGACGTCGGGGTTGGTGCAATCGGATTTCGGCTTCCATATCATCAAGCTGACGGCGATCCGGCATGGCGGCTTCCACGATCTCAACGAGGTCAGGGGCGAAGTCGAACAGGAATTGAAGAAGCAGAAAGCGGCGCAGAAATTTGCCGAACTGGCGGATACATTCAGTAATACCGTTTATGAACAGTCCGACAGCCTCAAGCCGGCGGCCGATGCGTTAAAGCTCAAAATCCAGTCCAGCCCCTGGGTCGGTAAAAAGGGCACGGACGTGGCCCCGTTGCTCAACAATCCCAAGCTGCTGCAAGCGGCTTTCTCCGACGAGGCGCTCAAGCTCAAGCGCAACACCGAGGCGGTCGAAGTCGCGCCGAACACCCTGGTGGCCGCGCGCGTGGTGGAATACAAGGCGGCCAGCTACCGTTCCTTCGAAGAGCTGAACGTGGAATTGTCCAAGCGCCTGCTGCGCGAGCAGGCCGATGCGATGGCTGTCAAGCAGGGCAAGGACGCGCTGGCCCTGTTGCAGAAAGGCGGCGTGGCAGGCGACCTGAGGTGGGGGGCGCCGATCATGATTACGCGGCAAGACGCATCCAGCCTGGGGCGGGACGCGTTGAACCAGATTTTTCGTGCGGATGCCGCCAAACTGCCGGCCTATGTCGGCGTCGAGAATCCCAAGGGCGGCTATATCCTGATCAGGGTCGGCAAGGTCGTCGCGGCAGACGCCATCGATCCGGCGAAGCGAAAACTGTATGCCGGCCAGATGAACCAGGCTCTGGCCCAGGAATATTCGTCGGCTTATCTGGCGAGCCTGAGACAGAAGGCGGACATCAGCATCGTCAAGGACAAGGTGGGTAAGGTCGAGCGTCAATAGCTGGCGTGGGCGCGCTCTTGCTTCTCTTTTTGGGCGCAGCCGTAATTGTCAGGCAGGTGCCTTTGAAAGCGTGAAATTCACCGTCACCACGGTGCCCTGGCCGGACGGTGGCATTTTTAGTTCGACTGTGGCGCCGTGGGTATGGGCGATTTCCCTGACGATTGCCAGGCCCAGGCCGCAACCGTCACCCGGACTGCCTTTGATCCGGTAAAAACGTTCGAATACCTTGCCGGCCTCGCCGGCCGGGATGCCTGAGCCGTTATCTTCCACTTCCAGCGCTGTATGGGTACTGCCAGCCAGGGTTCTGACCGTAATTTTCCCCCGGGGCGGGGTGTAGCGGATCGCATTGTCGAGCAGATTGGCCAGCAGCTCGCGCGCCAAGAGCGGCGCGCCGAGAATGGTGGCGGATTCGAGTTCGAACCCGAGGTCGATTTCCTTGGCCAGTGCCCGCGGCACCCAATCGTGCGCGCATTCCTGCGCAATCGTACTCAAATCAAAGGATTGTATTTCGTCCGGAAGGTGCCCGGCCGGTTCCGCCCTGGCTAGGGTCAGCAGCTGATTGGTTAGGCGAACCGTGCGCCCGGTGGCGGCCAGCAGATGCTGCAATGTCCGGTGCAATTCGCCGGTGTCTTTCTGCTGCAGCGCCAGGTCGGCCTGTGCTTGCAGGCCTGCCAGGGGCGTGCGCAGCTGGTGGGCGGCATCGGAAATGAAGCGCTGCTGCGCACCCATGGCCGCATTGAGTTTGGTTAGCAGCGAATTCAGCGCTTCGATCATCGGCTGTACTTCGAGCGGAGCCTGATCTTCGGGAAGAGGCCGCAGGTCATGCAGGGAGCGATCCAGTATTTCTTTGCGCAGCTTTTCGATGGGCGCAAGACCTAGCCTGACGCCGAGCCATACCAGGCCGATGGTCGCTATTGCCAGCAAGATTTCCGGCACCAGCATGCCGAGCAGGATTTCCCAGATCAGCTTGTCGCGCTTGACCAGCGTTTCCGCCATCAATACGCGTACTTGGCCGGCTCCGGCCGACATGAACAAAGCCGCGATACGCACCTTTTCGCCATGAAAAACGGCGTCGTAATAAATCTGGTTTTCTTCTTCAGGGCTGGCCTCTGGCAAGGGAAGACCTTTGTGGCCGGCAACGAACTCGCCGCGCGGTCCCCGCACCAGATAATAAATCCGGTCGTACTTGTCGGTGAGCAGCACTTCCTGGGCAATGGGGGGGAGGTTGAGCGTCACCTGGTTGCTCCCGTCGATCCTGACCTGGCCGGCGATCGCCAGAACGCCGTCGAACAGGGCGCGGTCGTAGGCCGTTGTGGCGGTGCGCAGGGCGATCAGGTAGGCGGCCGCCGCGCCTGCCGCGAGCAGCAGCACGAGGGGCGGCAGCAGCCAGTTGAGTAGCCGCCGGCGGACGCTACGGCTGGGCATCGGCTTTTTCCAGCAGGTAGCCGAGGCCGCGCACGGTGCGGATGTGCACGCCGGCCGGTTCCAGCTTGGCGCGCAGGCGGGAGATGTATGCCTCCACCGCATTGATGCTGATCTCATCGTTCCAGCCGCACAGGCTTTGCAGGATTTGTTCCTTGCCGACGATGCGCCCCGCGCGCGGCAGCAGGAATTCCAGCACGCTCCATTCCCGTGCCGGCAGATCCAGCGGCTCGCCGTTCAGCCACGCCTGCCTGGCCGTGGTGTCGAGCAGCAGCGGGCCGTGAGCAATCTGCGGGTTGCCGCCATACTGGCCGCGTCGGGACAACGCCCGAATTCGCGCCTCGAGTTCGGCCAGTGCGATCGGCTTGACCACGTAGTCGTCGGCGCCGAGGTCGAGTCCGCGCACCCGGTCTTCCAGCGCGTCGCGAGCGGTCAAAATCAGTACCGGCACGGTCTGTCCGCGCCGCCGCAGCTTGCGCAGCACCTCGGTGCCGTCCATTCTCGGCAGGCCGAGATCGAGAATGGCCAGGTCGTAGTGTTCGCGCGCCAGCCAGTCGTCGGCCTGGTCGCCACTGACCGCCCAGTCCACGGCATAACCGGCCTGCTTGAGATAGCGGCTGATGCCATCGGCCAGCAAGGGGTCGTCTTCGACGATGAGAATTCGCATGGGATGTCAGTTTCGAGTCAGGTCCAACCCGGACAATAGCGCCGTTGGGATGGGGCTGCAATGATCAGGAAATACCGCAATTTTATACATGCCTGGCTCGCAATGGCCATGCTTTTGCCGGCCGCCGCGTTTGCGGCGGAGCTGGCGGGCCTGACGCTGAGCGATGCCGAGGCGATGTGGATGGCGCGTAACCACGAGCTCAAGCTGGCGCACGACGTCGTGGCGGGTGCTGCGGCCGACAAGATCAGTGCCGGGCAGCGTCCCAATCCGCAGCTTTCGGTCAATACCGCCTCGATCAACCCACATGACGGCATTGGTCCCGGCGGGTTGCGCGACAAGCAGATGGATACGATTTTCCGGGTGGATCAACTGATCGAGCGCGGCGGTAAGCTCGACCTGCGCACCAGGGCGGCGGAAGCCAGGCTGGACGCGTCGCGCCGCGACCTGGCAGACAGCCTGCGCAGCCGGCGCCTCGTCCTGCGTCAGGCTTATTACGACCTGTTGCTGGCGCAGGACAGGCGCGCCATCGCCGAAGAAACGGCAGCGCTTTACCAAAAAACTTTGGGCGCCGCCGAATTGCGCCTGAAGGCGGGGGACTTGGCCATCTCCGAGGCGTCGCGTATCCGGGTCGAGGCGTTGCGTGCGGAGAACGACCTGCACCAGGCCGCGGCCGACCTGGAAAAGGCGCAGGCGGTGCTGGCCTACCTGGTCGGCGCGGAGCGCGAGGCCCGTTCTTTGCGTGCCGCCGACCGGTGGCCGGAGATCGTCGCGGTTCCCCGCGCCGAAACAACGGTCGAGGGCCGGGCCGATGTCCAGGCGGCCCAGGCCCGCGTGCGCGCCGCCGAATCCGCGCGCGACCTGGCACGCTCGCTCAGGACGCGCGATGTCAGCGTTGGTTTCCAGTTCGAGCATTACCCACCGGCGAACAGTTATGGCGTGGGGGTGAGCATCCCGTTGCTCGTGCACAACCAGTATGAGGGCGAGATTGGCCGCGCCGAGGCCGACTTGCAGCTGGCGCGCGATACGCTTGAACAGGTCCGTGCCCAGGCGGAGAGCGAAATCTCCAGGGCCGGAGCGGATCTGGATGCTGCGGCCGAGCGCGGACGGCGCTTCGAATCCGGCTTGCTGGCCGAAGCCGGGCGCGTGGCGCGGGCGGCCGAACTGGCTTTTGGCCATGGCGCCATGAGCGTGATGGATTTGCTGGATGCGCGCCGCACCCTCAAGGTGACCCAGTTCGAAGCGGCAGCGGCACGGTCAGACTACGCCAAGGCGCTTGCCGCCTGGCGAGCCGCCACCTCGCGACAGGAAGATGCACGATGAAAAGACGCAGCACGGTTTTATGGTTTGTCGTGACGGGAGCGATCGTCGCCGTATTTCTCGGGTACAACCGGTTTGCCTCTCGCCCCCTTGAGCGCAAATCCGATACGGCGGCACCTGTTCAATTCAGCAACCGCATCCTGCGCTATCCTGCCGGCGCGCCCCAGCTCGCCTACCTGCGCGTGGAAAAGGCCGAAGCTTGGCCGGTGCCGGCGCTGGAACCGCTGAACGGACGCATCGCCTACGACGACAACGTGACGGCGCGGGTCAGCTCGCCCATCGCCGGACGGGTTGTCAAAATCGGGGCGCAGGCCGGGGACCACGTGGCTGCCGGGCAACCCCTGTTGTGGCTGGATTCGCCGGATTACGCCCAGGCGATGGCCGACCTGCGCAAGGCTGACGCCGACTTGCGGCTGAAACGGCTGGCCTTCGGGCGCGCCAAAGTCCTGTTCGACGGCGAAGTGCTGGCGCGCAAGGATTTCGAGGCGGCCGAGAACGACGTGCATCAATCGGCGGCCGAGGCGGACAGGGCGCGGGCGCGCTTCCGCAACCTCGATCCGGGGGAGGCCGGCCGGCAGGAGTTTGCCCTGCGCGCACCGCTGGACGGCATTGTCACAGAGCGCCAGGCCAATCCCGGCAGCGAAGTTCGCCCCGACGCGCCGGCGCCGCTGTTCGTCATCACCGATCCGGCCCGTTTGTGGGTCATCGTCGATCTGCCGGAAAAGGACTTGAGCAAGGTGCGCACCGGTCAGGCGGTCGCGATCGAGGTGGACGCCTGGCCGGGCGAGCGTTTTTCGGCGCGGATCCTGGCTATTGGCGACGTGGTCGATTCCGCCAGCCGCCGCGTGGTGGTACGCTGCGAATTGTCCAACGCCAAGCGGCTGCTCAAGCCGGAAATGTATGCCCGCGTCACCCCCGGGGCGGAAGGCGCGCCGCTGCCGCGCGTGCTTAATTCCGCGCTGGTGACGGATGGCTTGCATACCTTCCTGTTCGTCGAGACGGCTCCCGGCACGCTGGAAAAGCGCCGCGTGGTGCTGGCCTACCGCGGGCACGAAGCCAGTTACGTGAAGGAAGGGCTGGCTCCCGGCGAGCGCGTGGTGACGGCCGGCGCCTTGCTGCTTAATGCCGAACTGGAGGGGGGCGCATGATCGACCGCCTCATCACCTTCGCCCTGCAGCAGCGCGCGTTCGTCATCGCCGGCGTGCTGGCGCTGATCGCTGCCGGCTGGTACGCGGTGAACAACGTGCCGGTCGAAGCCTTTCCTGACGTACAGGACGTGCAGGTGCAGATTGTGACGCAGATGCCGGGCATCGCGCCGGAGGAGATGGAGCGCATCGTCAGCCAGCCGATCGAGCGCGAGATGAGTGGCGTGCCGCGCATGACCCAGCTGCGCTCGGTGTCGATCACCGGCTTGTCCATCGTCACGCTGACTTTTGCCGACGGCACCGATGATTATTTCGCCCGCCAGCAGGTGCTGGAAAAGCTGCAAAACGTCAACCTGCCGCCCAATGTGCAGCCATCGCTGGCGCCTCTGTCCACCGCGGTGGGCGAGGTTTACCGTTACGTGCTGGAAGCGCCGGCCGCCATGCCGCTCTATGAAATCCGCGCCCTGCAGGACTGGACGATTCGTCCCGCGCTGCGTCAGGTCTACGGCGTGGCGGATGTGGTGAGCTTCGGCGGCACGGTCAAGGAATACCAGGTCAAGGTCGATTCCTATCTGCTGAAAAAACACGGCGTCACCATCGACCAGGTGGCGCAGGCGCTGGCCGCCAACAGTGCCAATGCGGGCGGCGGCCAGATGAAGCGCGGCGACGAGGCGCTGGTGATCCGCGGCCTGGGCCTGATCCAACGGATCGAGGATATCGGCCGCATCGCAGTAACGGTCAGGGACGGCAGGCCGATCCTGGTGGGTGATATCGGCGAAGTGGCGATCGGCCCGCGTACCCGCTCCGGGGTGGTGTCGATCGACGACCGTGACGACGTGGTGCTGGGCATCGTGCAGATGACCAAGGGGCAAAATCCGACCAAGGTGGTGGCGGCGCTCAAGGAGAAAATCGCCCAAGTTGCGGCCCGGCTGCCGCCGGGCGTGCGCATTCTGCCGGTTTACGACCGCACCGAGCTGGTCAGCCATACGGTGCATACCGTGAGCGAGAACCTGATCGTCGGCGCGGTGCTGGTGATGGCCATCCTGCTGGTTTTCCTGCGCTCGTGGTATGCCGCGATTACGGTGGCCGTGGTGATTCCGCTGGCGCTGCTGGCGGCGTTCACCCTGATGCATTTCAAGGGCGTGGCGGCTAACCTGATTTCCCTCGGTGCGGTCGATTTCGGCATCATCGTCGATGGCGCGGTAGTGCTGGTCGAGGCGTTGATGGTTAACCTCGCGCTCGGAAAACTCGACGATCGCGCCGGCCTGCCCTGGCGCATGCACACGCTGAAGCACACCGCCGTGGAAATGGGGCATCCCATCTTGTTTTCCAAGGCGATCATCATTCTCGCCTTTCTGCCGATTTTTACATTCGAGCGGGTGGAGGGGAAGATTTTTTCGCCGATGGCCTTCACCTTGAGCTTCGCCATACTCGGCGCGATTTTGCTCACCCTGACCCTGGTGCCGGTGTTGCTGTCGTTCGCTTTGAAAAAACATGATCTGGCCGAGAAACACAGCCCGTGGATGCACCGCCTGCAGGACGGCTACCGGGCGTTGCTGGTGCGGGCGGGGCAATGGCGCGGTCGCATCGTCCTGGCTTCGCTCGGCCTGCTGGCCCTGGCCCTGGCCCTGGCGCCGCAGCTCGGCAGCGAATTCCTGCCCAAGCTGGACGAAGGCAACATCTGGCTAACCATTACGCTGCCGCCTGCGACAGCCATTGACAAGACCAAGGAGATCGAGCGCCAGGTGCGTGCGCTGTTGCGATCGTATTCCGAAGTGCGGAAGGTGATCAGCCAAGTCGGCCGGCCGGACGACGGCACCGATCCGAAAGGGCCGAATAACCTGGAAATCTTCGCCGACCTCAACCCTCATGAAACATGGCGATTTCCCGACAAGGAGGCCCTGATCGCCGACATGACCGCCAAGATTCACGCCATACCCGGCGTGCCGACCAACTTCTCGCAGGTGATCGAGGACAATGTCGAGGAGTCGATCAGCGGCGTCAAGGGCGAGATCGCCATCAAGATATTCGGCACCGACCTGGATATCCTGGAGGCCAAGGCAGAGCAGGTGGCGACTATCCTCAACGGCATCCGCGGCGCGGCCGACGTGGGGGCGATCAAGGTGGGCGGCCAGACCGAGCTGGATATCGTGCTCGACCGCGAACGCATGTCGCGCTACGGCATCAACGTCGCCGACGTCAACGCGACCATGCAGACCGCGTTGGCCGGTACGGCAGTCAACACCTTTTACGAGCGTGACCAGCGCTTCGATATCACGCTACGGCTGCAAAAGCCGTTCCGCGACGCGGTGGACGACGTTGCCGAGCTGCCGGTGGCGTTGCCCGGCAACACAGGCGGCACCATCCCGCTTGGGGCGATCGCCGCCGTCGAAGTCAGGCAGGGCCCCACCCGCATCACGCGCGAGGCCGGCGGGCGCTACGTGGCGGTCAAGGCCAACCTGCTCGGCCGCGACCAGGGCGGTTTCGTCGCCGAGGCGATGGACAAGGTCGGTGCCAAGGTCAAGCTGCCGGCGGGCTACGCCATGACCTGGGGCGGCCAGTTCGAGAACCAGCAGCGGGCGATGAAGCGCCTGGCGGTAATCGTGCCATTGTCGGTGCTGGGGATCTTCGTGCTGCTGTTCTGGGCCTTCCGCTCCATGCGTTTCGCCGCGCTGGTGCTGCTGATGGTGCCGTTCACCTGGATCGGCGGGCTGGCCGGTCTGGCGCTGGCCGGCTTGCATCTGTCAGTGTCCGCGGCGGTGGGTTTCATCGCCGTGGCAGGCATCTCGGTGCAGAACGGGGTGATCATGGTCGAGCGGTTCATGGAGAGCGCGCGCAACGGCATGGACCTGGCCGTGGCCGTGCTGGAAGGCGCCGCCAGCCGCCTGCGGCCGATCCTGATGACGGCGCTGATGGCGGGTCTCGGCCTGCTGCCGGCGGCGCTGTCGCATGGCATCGGTTCGGAAACCCAGCGCCCGTTTGCCGCCGTGATCGTCGGTGGCATCATTTCCGCCACCGTTTTTACCCTGCTGCTGCTCCCTCTCCTGTTTCCGCTCTTCTGCCAGGAAACGCCGGAACCCTGACCCGAATTTTCCCGGCAAACCTTGATTTAAACCGATTGATCTTTCCCCTCTTTCCGGTAGAGAATCCTTAATATTAGGGTTATTAGGGAAAACCCTTGGTCTGAATAGGGGAAATCATGAGTCGGATCGTTATCGTATGGGCGGCGCTGGTGGCGCTGATGGGGGCGGCAGACGCCGCCGCGGAAGACAAGGTTTACTCGCTGGGGGTGCTGTCCCAGCGCAGCGCGGTGCTGACGGCGCAATACTGGAATCCCATCCTGGATTACGTCACGCATAAGACCGGCGTCACCCTGAACCTGAAAATCACCCGCACCGCGCCGGAATCCAATGCCGCCATCGCCAGGGGCGAATACGATTTCGTCTATTCCAACACCATTTTCCTGCCGGCTACGTCGGCGCAGGGCTACCGCGTCATCCTGCGCCCCGCCGCCGAGTCGATCGCCGGCCAGATCGTCACGCTGGAGGATTCGCCGGTGAAGTCGATCGCCGATCTCAAGGGCAAGATGGTAGGGTTTCCGTCCAGGGCGGCGTTCGTCGGCTATGCGCTGCCGATGGATCATTTGCTGCGGCATGGGATCGAAGTCGCTCCCGTCTTCGGCGGCAATCAGGAAGGCATCATGGGGCAACTCAAGGCCGGCAAGGTTGTGGCAGCCGGGGTCAACAACCAGGTGATGCGCGATTTTGCCGCACGGGAGAACCTGCGCTATCGGGTGCTGTGGGAATCCTCGCCGTACCACAACCTGCCGATTTCCGTCCATCCGCGGGTGCCTGACGCAGTGGCGGAGGCGGTGCGGGAGGCGCTCGCAGAGATGGAAACCGACATGGAAGGGGGGAAAATTCTTGCCGCCAGCGCGAAGGTGATCCAGCAGAAGCCTCCCTATGGCTTTCAGCAGGCCGGCCCGAACGATTACCGGAACTACCTCGATTTTTATCGCGCCACGCTGGTGAAAGATATCGAATAAGCCATGACCGGCTTCATTCCAACATTGTGGAATCGACTTCCCTTCGCCGGGCGTCTGCTGGTCACGGCGAGCACGGCGCTGGTCATTGCCGGGTTCGTCATGCTGTATACCGCGGCGAGGTGGGATGCGCAGCAGGCGGAGGCGGATCTGGGCGCGCAGTTGCAGGACGAATTGCGCGTGCTGCCGCCGTCCCTGGCCGAGATCATCGTGATCGGAGATTTTTCCACGCTGCAGCAAACTCTGGACAACGCGGTACGCCGCGCCAATGTCGCCCGCATCCGCTACCGCGATGCCTCCGGCACCACGCTGGAGAGCCGGGATGCCGACGCCGCGGCGCTCGCGCCGGCCTGGTTCGCAGCCTGGCTGGGGCTTGCCGATCAGGTCGGGGAGACGCAAGCGCTGGTCGGCGGGCACGATTACGGCACGCTCAAAGTCGTCATTACCGCCCAGGAGTCGATCAACCGGGCCTGGTCGCGGCTGGTGCAGCACCTCTCGATCCTGCTGCTGGCGATCATCCTGGATTTTCTCGGTATCTGGCTGGTGCTGCGCACCGGCCTCAGGCCCCTGCGCACCCTGAACGATGCCAGCGTCGCGCTGGGCTGGGGAGACCGTTCGGTGCGCATCAAGCCGGTGGGGGCGCCGGAAATGCGCCGCGCCGCGCACGCCTTCAACGATATGGCCAACCGGATAGGGGAATTGCTCGATTCCCAGCGGGAGCGGGAGGACGCACTCAAGGAAAGCGAACGCAAGCTGCGCGACATTGCCGCCAACATGGGCGAAGGCGTCTATATGCTGGACCGCGACGGACGGGTCACTTTCGTCAATCCGGAAGCGGAGAACCTGCTCGGCTGGCCGCAGGCGGAACTGCTCGGCAAGGAAGCCCACATGCTGCTGCATTATCACGCGGAGGCCGAGCCGGCGGAATCCTGTCCGATCCGGCGGGCGAATTTCGCCGGCCAGACCTACCGCTCGCGGGACGAGCTGTTCGTGCGCCGCGGCGGTGCGGTTTTCAATGTGTCGCTGGTGTCGGCGCCCATCCTCAAGAATGGCGAGCTCGCCGGCAGCGTGGTGGCGTTTTACGACATTACCGAGCGCAAGCAGTACGAATCCAGGCTGCACCGGTTTTATGAAACGATTTCGGAGCGCAAGCCCGATCTGTCCGACCAGATACGCTCGCTGCTGGAACTCGGAGGCAGGGATTTCGCGATGGATATCGGGATCGTGTCCCGTATCGAGGGCGAGCGCTACGAAGTCGCCCATGTCCTCGACCCCTCCGGCGCGGTCGCCCAGGGCGACGTGTTCGGCCTGGGGCGGACCTATTGCCGGGATACGCTGCGGCTGGGGGAGCCGCTGATGATCGAGCATGCCGGGGCGAGCGAGTGGGCGTCTCATCCATGCCGCCTGGACTTCAAGCTGGAAGCCTATATCGGCGTTCCCCTCACCGTGGCCGGCAGGGTCTACGGCACGCTCAATTTTTCCAGCGCCAGGCCGAGTTCCCGGCCCTTCACCGTGACGGACCGGGAATTCATCCAGCTCATGGCGCAATGGCTGGGCGCGGAACTGGAGCGCCGCCAGGTCGAGGAAATGCTCAAGCGCCTCAACGAAACCCTGGAGCAGCGGGTGAAGGCGGAAGTCGCGCTGAATCGGGAAAAGGACCACTTGCTGATCCGCCAGTCGCGGCTGGCGGCGATGGGCGAGATGATCGGCAACATCGCGCACCAATGGCGCCAGCCGCTCAACGCGCTGGGGCTGCTGCTGGGCAACATGCAGGATGCCTACGCCTACGGCGACCTCGACCAGCAATACATGGATGAGTCGGTCGGCAAGGGACGTCAGCTAATCGATAAAATGTCCGCCACCATCGACGATTTCCGCAACTTCTTCAAGCCCGACCGGGCGAAAGTGCGCTTCGATCTGGCCAAGGTGGTCAAGGATGCGCTGTCCGTGGTCGAATTCAGTTTCCAGCGCGGAAATATCGCGGTCGTCCTGGAAGGCGGCCCGGACATCAGTATCGTGGGCTTCCCCAACGAGTATGCGCAGGTCGTGCTGAACATGCTGGGCAATGCCAAGGAAGCGATCCAGGAACGCGGCGTGAAAAATGGCAAGGTGGAGGTGGCGATCAGCCGGGACGACGATTATGCTTACCTGGCCATCCGCGACAACGGCGGCGGCGTACCGGACGAGATCATGGAGAAGATTTTCGACCCCTATTTCACCACGCGGGAAAAAGGCACGGGAATTGGGCTCTACATGTCCAAGATGATCATCGAAACCAATATGAACGGCAGGATAGAAGCGCAAAATATCGATGAGGGCGTGGAATTCAAGATTGCCACGCCTGTGTTCAAGGACGGGGCGACGAATGGATAAATTGCCGCAAGGGGAGCCAGTGGCGGACGCGGCCGATCGGCTACGGCCCGAAGGCTGTGAGAAAACGCATGCCGGCAGGGGCAACTCCGATTTGCTGAAAAACATTTCCGTGCTTTACGTCGAGGACGATGCGGATATCCGCGAACAGTTGTCGCGCTTCCTGAAGCGGCGGGTCGGCATGCTCTATACCGCGGCGAACGGCGAGGAAGGGCTGGAGATATGGCGCCGTCACAAGCCCGAGGTGGTGGTGACGGACATCATGATGCCGGTGATGGACGGGCTGAAAATGGCCGAGGCGATTAAAGCCGAGAACCGGTCCGTACCGGTCATCGTCACCACGGCGTTCAACGAAACCGGGTTTTTTCTCAAGGCGATCGATCTGGGCATCGACAAATACGTGATCAAGCCGGTCAAGACCGACCTGTTGCTGCAGGCGATCCAGAAGGGTGCCTGGGAGGTCAAGGCCAATCTGGAGATGCGGCTGGCATCCAGCGTATTCGAGGCTTCATCCGACGCAATCATGATCACCGACGCCGGCAACCGCATCGTCGCCGTCAACCGGGCTTTTTGCGAGATTACCGGTTATGCCGAGAACGAAGCGGTCGGACGGACTCCGGCGATTTTGAGCTCGGGCAAACACGACGCCGATTTTTACCGGGATTTGTGGCGCGGCCTGAGCGAAACCGGGAAATGGAGCGGGGAGATATGGAACCGCCGCAAGGGCGGGGAGGTTTATGCCGAGTGGCTGACCATCAACGCGGTAAAAACCAATCAGGGCGAGACTACTCACTACGTCGCCATCTTTGCCGATATCACCGAGCATAAGCAGGCGGAGGAGCATGTTCGCCACCTCGCCCACTACGATGTGCTCACCGATTTGCCCAACCGCACGCTGTTCAACGACCGGCTGGGTCAGGCGCTGATCCAGGCGCAGCGCAATCGCTGCAAGGCCGCGGTGATGTTTCTCGACCTCGACCGCTTCAAGGGGGTCAACGATACATTGGGGCATAATATCGGCGACCTGCTGCTGCAGGAAGTCGCCGTCCGGCTGTCGAACAGCGTGCGCCAGGGCGACACCGTTTCGCGCCTGGGCGGCGACGAGTTTGTGATATTGCTGCCTGAGCTTGGCGCGGCGGACGACGTCCACCGGGTGGCGCAAAAGCTGCTGAAGGCCGTTTCGCAGCCGTTCAGGCTGGACGGCCGCGAACTGAACATCAGCGTGAGCATCGGCGTCAGCTTCTACCCGGACGACGGCAGCGATGCCGACAGTCTGGTGAAGAATGCCGACGTGGCGATGTACCGGGCCAAGGAAATCGGGCGCGATAATTACCAGTTTTACCGTGCCGACATGAATGCGTCCCCGCCGGCTGAACAAATCACGCAGCCGGCGGACAGCGGCGAATCGTGAGCCGACCCGTTCCAGACATGGGCGGCGCTCCTGGCCTTTATGCCGCCGCGGCCGTGGCCGTCTGGAGCCTGCTGATCGGCGGTTCCCTGGCCTGGAATGTCAGCCACGAGCGTGCCGAAACGATGGAACTGGCCAGGAACGAGGCCGTTTCCAACCTGAACAAGGATCTGACCTTTCGCCTCTGGGCCACCAGCCACGGCGGCGTGTATGTGCCGGTGGACGAAAAAACCCCGCCCAATCCCTACCTTGCCCAACTGCCGGAGCGGGATGTGGAAACCACCGCCGGCCAGCGGCTTACCCTGATGAATCCGGCCTATATGCTGCGCCAGGTGCAGGAACAGCATGCCGAGCGGTTCGGGGTGAAAGGGCGCATTACCAGCCTGCGCCCGCTGAACCCGATCAACGCGCCGGATGCATGGGAAGCCGCTGCGCTGCGCAAGTTCGAGCGGGGCGAAACGGAAGTGACTGAGCTATCGAACATCGATGGCAAGCCCTATCTGCGCATGATCCGGGCGATGGCGGTGGAGCAGGGCTGTCTCAAGTGCCATCGGCAGCAGGGCTACAAGCTGGGGGACGTGCGCGGCGGCATTGGCGTCTATGTTTCCCTGGCTCCGTATCTGGCCGCGGAAAACGGCGCCATCGGCGTGATGCGGCTGACCCACGGCTCGATCTGGCTGTTCGGGATGGGCGCGATTATCCTGATCTTGCGCAGGAGTGCGCGCCGCGCCGCCGAACGCAAGCGCGCCGAGAGCGAGGTTCACATGCAGCAGTCGCTCACCGCGTTGATTCTGGATACCTTGCCGATCAACATCTTTATCAAGGACGGCTCGGGTCGCTTTGTGCTGGTCAACGAGGAAACGGCAAAAACCATCGGCAAGCCCAAGGCGTCCCTGATCGGGACGAGCGATTACGAGGCGTTTCCGCGCGAAGTGGCCGATCGCCTGCGTGATCATGACGATGCGGTGCGCGCCTCGGGCGGTCTGGTGATGAGCGAAGAGCGCCTGAATGGCGCGGGCGGGGAAAAAAAATTGCTGGCCGGCAAAACCATGATCCACCCCGAGGGCGCCGAGTTTCCGCTGCTGCTGGGGTTTTCGCTCGATATCACCGAGCTCAAGCGCGTCCAGGAGCAGTTGAACGAAACCCTGAACGAGCTCAAGACGATCCTCGACAACACCGTCGTCGGCATCGCGTTGCTCAAGGAGCGCAGATTCGTCTGGGTCAACCGCAAGGTCGAGGAGATGACCGGCTACAGCCGCGAGGAGTTGACCGGCCGGGAGCCTTCGTTCCTTTATGCGGATTTGGACGATTTCATCAGGGTCGGCCGGGAATCAGCCCCGAAGCTGGCGCGCGGCGAGAATTTTTATATCGAGAGCCGGCAACGGCGCAAGGATGGCTCTGAGTATTGGGGGCTGCTCAGTGGCAAGGCGATCGACCCGGCCGATCTGAGCAAGGGCTCCATCTGGATCTTGGAGGATATTTCCGGCCTCAAGCGGGCGGAAGAAGAACTGCGCCAGTTGAACGACACCCTGGAACTGCGGGTAAAAGCGGAGGTGGCCAAGAACCGCGAGAAGGATCTCATGCTGATCCATCAATCGCGCCTGGCGGCAATGGGCGAGATGATCGGCAACATCGCGCACCAGTGGCGCCAGCCGCTCAACGCACTCAGCCTGCTGTTCGACAACGTCCGGGATGCCTACGCCTATAACGACCTGGACCGGGCTTATATGGACGAGTCGGCCGTGAAGGGCCAGCAGCTGATCCAGAAAATGTCTACCACCATCGATGATTTCCGTCAGTTCTTCACGCCCAATCGTGCAAAGGCCCTGTTCAGCCTGGCGGATAGCGTCAGGGAGGCCATCTCGGTGGCCGACGCGGGATTCGTCAACAACCATATCGCCATTGAACTGCGGGTGGACGAGGACGCCGCGGCGCGCGGCTTCCCCAACGAATACGCGCAGGTGGTGATGAATCTGTTGGGCAATGCCAAAGACGCGATTCTGGATCGGAGAATCGCGCACGGCAAGGTGGAAATCGTGGTCGGCCGCGACCGGGAGCACGGTTATGTGACGGTGCGCGACAATGGCGGCGGCATCGCGGACGAGATACTGGGGAAAATCTTCGACCCTTACTTCACTACGCGGGAAAAGGGCACCGGCATCGGCCTGTACATGTCGAAGATGATCGTCGAAACCAACATGAACGGCCGGATCGAAGCGCGCAATATCGACTGCGGCGCAGAGTTCGTCATCGTCACGCCGCTGGCCCCCGGCGCGGCGCCGGACGCCTTGCGCACGGCTGACCTGGTGCGATAAACTTCGCCATGGCCGACAAACTCGCAATCATGCTTCTGACCATCGATCCGGATCACCCCCATGTCTGCGGTACGCCATTTTTCCAGGCTGCCGCGGCTGCAGCGATGGATGTGGATGTCGAGATTTATTTCGCCAGCCGTTCGGTGCGCCTGCTCATCGAAGGCATCGCCGACAGCATTTATCCCAGCGACGATCTGACCAAGACCGTGTACGGCTTCATGAAGGACGCGGCCGACCTCGGCGTGAAGTTCTTCGCCTGCGGCGGGGCGATGGAGCCTTGCGACGTCACCAAGGAACAGCTGGTGGCCGAATGCACCGGCATTGCCGGCGCGGCGACGTTCGTTACGCGGGTGATGGACGACGAATGGAAGACCATCACGTATTAGCCTGTAGGTCGGGCACCCCGTGCCCGACGGTTTCGATGGTCGGAGGCGGAGAGTTGTCGGGCACGGGGTGCCCGACCTACATTTCCGTAGGATGTGGTGAGGCACGAACGCACCTACACGGTGGGCTCCGCCGGCCGGTTGATCGCATCGGCAAACGCCAGCACCCGGATGAACGCCGTTTCCATACGCTCGCCGATTTCTTCCGCGTCATCCCACTTTCCGCTTTTCACCGCCGCTTCGGCTTCGCGTGCGAGTTCGGCGATGCCGTGCGCGGCGATATAGGTCGAAGCTCCCCTGATTTCATGGGCGAGCTTGGCGCCGGCGTTGTCTTTTCGTCCCACGGCAGCCTTGAATTGTTCCATCAGCGGCGGCGTGGTGTCGAGATACAGCGCGATCAATTCCGCCACGATTTGCCGGTCCTGCCTGAATGTGGAATGCAGGGCTTCGAGATCGATTGGCGCCGGCTCCGGCGCCGCCGTGCAGCCGTCTTGGCGCGGCAGCCATTTTTTAAGCGCGGCTTCCAGGTCGTCGCGAGCCAGCGGCTTCGTCAGGTAGTCGTCCATGCCCGCCGCCAGGCATTTGTCGCGGTCGCCCTGCATGGCGTTGGCGGTCATGGCGACGATCGGCATCCGCTCCGCGTGGGCAGCCCGCTCGCGCCGACGTAAGGCGGCAGTCGCTTCGAAGCCGTCCATTTCAGGCATCTGGCAATCCATCAGGAGCAGGTCGTAGCGGCTTTTCGCCAGTGCTTCCAGCGCTTCCTTGCCATTGCCGACGATAGTGGCGGCTACTCCGATTTTTTGCAGCATGTAGAGCATGACCTTGCGGTTGACCGGGTTGTCCTCGGCCACCAGCACCCGGCATGGCGATGCGGCCCCGGCATCGGCGGGCTTTTCGGGGCAGGACGCGGCGGATAAATCGACGGTTGCCGGCAGGACTTGCCCAGGCTGTTTTTCCAGCCGCAGGCGGAACCAGAACGTGCTGCCCCGGCCGGGGTCGCTGTCTACCCCGATTTCGCCCCCCATCATCGTGGCGAGCTGCTTGGAAATCGCCAGGCCGAGGCCGGTGCCGCCATATCGGCGGGTCGCCGAGCCGTCGGCCTGGGAAAAGGCGTGGAACAGGCGTTTCTGGTCCTCCCGCGCGATGCCGATGCCGGTGTCGCTGACTTCGAAGCGCAGCGCCACCGCATCGGCTTCTTCCGCTTCCGCGGAAACGCGCAGCACGACTTCGCCGGCATCGGTAAATTTCACCGCGTTGGCGGCCAGATTGGTGAGGATCTGGCGCAGCCGTCCGGCGGCACCGCGCAGCCGGACGGCAAGTTCCGGCGGGATGTCGCTACGCAGCTCGATCTTTTTGCTCTGGGCCTGTCCCGCCAGCAGTTTTACGACGCCGCCGACCAGCTCGCGCAAGTCGAAATCCTCCGCCTCCAGCTCCAGCTTGCCCGCCTCGATCTTGGAAAAGTCGAGGATGTCGTTGATGATCGCGAGCAGCGATTCGGCCGAGGCACGCATGGTTTCGGCATAGTCCCGCTGCTCCGGGGTGAGGCGGGTATCCAGCAGCAGCGCGGCCATGCCGAGAATGCCGTTCATCGGCGTGCGGATTTCATGGCTGACATTGGCGACGAACTCGGATTTTATGCCCGATATCTTCTCGATTTCCAGGGTGTGCTGGGCAGCGCGGCGGGTAACCAGGACGGCGATGCCGATGCCGGACAAGACGGCGGCGATGCCTAGCGCCAGCGTCAGCAGACGGGTTTCCCTGTAGGCCTGGGCCGCTTCCGTGGCGGCCCGGTGCGTGGCGTCGCGTTGCAGCTTGACCAGATCGTCGAGCTCGTTCAGCAGCCGCTTTTGCGCCGGCATGGCGTCGCTTTGCATCAGGTCCAGCGTGGCCGGATTGTGTTCCATGGCGAAGTCGATGGTCTTGAGGACGACCGGCTGGGTGGTCAGGGTTTGGTTGCTGATGGCCGCCAGGATCAGCTTTTCCTCGTCGGTGGAAACCATCTGGTCGAGCTTCTGGCGCGCCTTGGCATAGCTGGCGCCGTGCTCGTAGAAGCGGGTCAGCTCGGCATCGCGCTCGAACGGGTCTTTCAGTACCACGATGGCGTGCATGCTGATTGCCCGCTCGCGCAGGGAATCGCGCATGAGGGTGGCGAGTTCGGTTTTGGCGTTGTTGCCCTCGACGATGCCTTCGAGCCGTTCGTTGATCGCCGCCATCTGGCGCAGGCCGACCAGGGCGAGCGCCGCCATCAGCCCCAGTACCAGCGCGAAACCGATTGCCAGGCTGAACTTGATGTTGCGGGTGAACACCGTCAGACCGGCAGGAGCCAGCCGTGCGCGCCGCTGACCGCGCCGAGGACGGTGATCAGGCTCAAGGTGAGCAGCACCCAGTGCAGGCGCTGGATGAGGCGAAAGGTTTCTTCCGGGTTCTGGGTCGCCTTTTGCTGGAACCACTTATGCAGCACCAGCGGTTCGAGCACGAACAGCATCAGCGTAAAAATGGCCCAGACCGCGGTCATCGCGGGCACCCACCAGTACTGCGCCTGGTGATAGCGCGCCCAGGCATGCATCGCCGCCAGCATGTAAAAGCCGGTCAGGCCGGTGAGCAGGGTGGTGTAGCGCGCCTGGCGGGCGAAGCCCTGTTCGATCTTGTCGAAGAAGGCGACCTGCTCCGCGCCGGATTTCAGCCTGCGGGTGGCGGGCAGCAGCACGGTGGTGACCATCGCCACCCCGCCGATCCACAGTACCACGCCGACGACGTGGAGGGCGCGGGCGAGTGCAAGAGCGTTTATTTCCATGGGATTTGCCGTTTCGTCATATGGGGTTCAGTCGTATTATTTTACCTCGCGCGCCGAGTGCCGTCGCTGTCGGTGCGTGCGGAACCACAGATAGAAGCCGGTGGCGCCGAGGAATGCCAGGGTCAGGCCGAGCAGGTCCACCGCCAGCGGACCGTAGCGGCCGAAAATGCGTCCGCTGTGCAGGTCGAGCAGGACGCGCTGGAGCGGCAGGCGCGGCGCCAGCACTCGCATTGCGGTGTTTCGCGCCTGGTCAGGCAAAGGTTCCGGCAGCGACCAGGCGATATGGCCGGATTTTATCGGCTGCCAGCGCAAGGCATCGGTGCTGGAAAACAGGCCATGTTGGGTTTGCAGTACGATGGCTCCGTCCGTTGTACCGATGCGTTCGATTTGCGCCGAGGGAAGCCCTTGGCCGGAGAGCTTGTCCACCAGTTGTCCATCGTCGCGATAAAGATAGAGCCGGCTTGGCGTGGCGATGTAGACGATTTCATCCAGGGCGAGCGCACCGATGGCTTGTCCATGCTCGCCATGCAGCAATTTTCCATCCAGCGCCCAGTTCTCTTCGTCCGTGGCAAGGAAGCGATTGCCTGGCAGGCGATAGCCCTGTTTAGGCGGATTCTGCCGGATGCCGTACCAGGCGATCAGCCACGGCGTGCCGATCTGGCGCTGGCCAAGCCGCAATGCGTCGGTGTGGTTGAGCGCGATGCCGGAGACTGCCAGCAGCAGGAAAAACACTGCGGCGAGCGCACCGAGGCGTCGGTGCCAGTGGCGCAACGAGCTGATGACGTGGATATTCATTTGCGCCGGGCCACCTGGTCGAAGTACAGCGCAACGCGCGCCATCCGTTCCATGGCATGGACCGAGAGCGTGGCGCCGGAAATGCCGTCGATGTTCTTGTCCAGGCGGTTGTCGGCCGACAGCGCCGCGCCCTGGAACTGGCGCAAAAAGGCTGGGTAGCGCACTTCTCCTCCGCGATTTTCGCGGTAGATCAGCACCCTGGACTGCTCGATGCGGCCGTTTTTAACGACGAATCCGGCGGTGATCAAGTCCTCCTTGCCGATTTCTTCCAGCACCCAGGCGGTGCGGCTTCCGTCGGTCCAGTAGCGCTGGCGCAATTGCGTCGGGGCATGGCCGAGGATCCGCGCCGCTTCGGCTTGCACGTCCCGCGTCAGCCAAAGTACGCTGGGTTGCGGGGTATGGCCGAATGCCTCCTGCAAAAAGCTATCGGGTTCCTGATAGACGTTGTCCGCCGCGAAAGAGACGGATGCCAGGCAGATCGTCGCCAACCAGGCCGCCAGCAATCGAGTGAGCCTGGACTTGCGTAAAACGGAAAAAAGCACAGCTATCCTTCAAGAAGCGGAGCAGCACAGGCTGCTCCCGTGTTAATCAAGAACTCGCGAAGCGAGACCTCGTCCCCCTCGCCCACTTGTGGGAGAGGGTAAGGGGAGAGGGGGACGGTCATGGCGAATCGCCGTTTCATGATTCGGGGTGGCGTTCGCCATGACCGTTAGAACATGTATCCCAGTCCAAGATTGAGCCGATCCTTGGTGCTGTCGGTCTTGAACGTCTGGTAATCGGCCTTGAGCACGACCTGCGGATGCAAGCGGAAATTGATGCCCAGCGTCTGGACGGTCTCGTTGTTGGCCGGGTCCGCCGTAAATCCTGCCGCCACTTCGCGCTGGGTATTGTACCTTTCGTAACGGTAAAACGGCGTCAAATCCATGTCGCCGTGTTGCCAGAGATGGTAGGCGGCCTGGGCGTACCAGCCGTCGAACGACTTGGATACTGCAACCGGCGCGCCGCTTGGCGTAACTACGCCCTCGGCCAGAAGCGCCGCGGCAACGGTATCGGCGTCATTCAGCTTGCCTCGCGCATACAGCGCCTGCAAATCCAGCTTGCCCAAGCTGTATTGGGCATGCAGATCCCATAGCGTTAGCCGGGCGCCGACGCTCTTGAGCAAAGCTTTGGCGGCGGGGTCGAGCAGGCTGGCGCCGGCCTGGCCGGTGTTGCCGGTAAAGATGCCGCCGCCGAGCAGCATGCCGGGGCGGCGGTAATTCAGCGCGCCATAGACGCTGAGGTCGTTGGCCTTGGCCAGTTGCAGTTCCTGGTGCCCGCTGCGGATGCCGAAGGCCGGGTCGTCGATCTTGCCGGCATCGAAGCCGGTGGTGATGCCGGCATCGTAGCGCAGCCCCTCGGCGACTTCGCCGTAAATCCCCACCCCGCCTTCGCGCCAAGTGGACGGAATGATCCGGGTTTCGACCTCGTTGCGCTCCACCCCGTAATAGGTCGGCGGCTCGTGGGTTTCGTTGAGAATGCCGAGCGGGATCAGGAACAGGCCGGCCTTGAGATTGACCGCATTGCTCAGCCGGTAATCGAGGTACATCTGCTCCACCTCGACTTCCCCGTTGTCGTCTTTGCTGGCGACCGCATGCTCGATTTCCATTTCGGACACGAAGCGCAAGTCGTCGTTGAAGCGGTGGCCGAGGAACAGGACGAAGCGCCGCAAATCCGCTTCGCTGTTATGCGCATCGGTATTGCGGTAGTGGTTATAGGCGATTTCGCCGTATCCACCCACCGTCGTCGCCCCGCTCCCTCCGGCTGCGGTTTGGGAAGCGCTCTGCTCGGTACCGCTCGCAGCGGGCTTCGCCTGATTCTGGGCGACCTGCGCTTTCAGCGCTTCGATTTCCTGTTGCAGGATATCGATTTTTTCTTCCAGCGTGAGCTGTGCCGCGGATGCCTGCTGCATGCCCAGCGCGGCGCTGATGGACAGCGCGATCAAGGTTTTTTTCATGTTCACTCCCATTTTGTGGCGTTGCGTACCGGAAAAGTTCGCAAATGATAACCATTATCATTAATGAAGTCAATAAATTGATAGCCGGCACCTAGTCGAATTAGCATTGCGGCATTCAGATGGCTGTCAGGGGGGGGGAGGCTTCCCGACGCCTATTGCAACGGCGGGGGTGTTTCTTGGGGGGGGCAAATTTTGGATGCGGTTTGCCCGGTTTCCCAGTCGATTCGGCACGCCGATTAACCTTTACCACAAGTAAAACAGGAACAGCCACGGCGCGATCACGCCCGCCACGCCCGCCGCCACGGCCAGGGCGGCGAACAGACGCCGCGGCAGGGAAGAAGGTGTGCGGCGCAGCATGCCGAGCGCCAGCGCCATGCTCCACAGCGCCGCCAGGGCCAGCAGCGTGCCGCGTACTTCGGGCAGCCAGGGCATGACGATGCCTTCGGCCTTGAGCAGGGTGACGGTGAGCGAGGACAGGCCGAGGAACACGCCCAGGCCGCCCATCGGGATCAGCGCGTAGGCGAGCCAGCGCGCGTTCTGCTTCGCGCTGCCCGGCAGCATGGCGCCGCCGAGACGCAGGCAGAGCGTGGTCCAGCCGCCCAGAACCAGGGCCATGGCGCCGATGTAGGCGACCACGCCGAGGCCGTCGAGCCAGGTGAACACGTCGTTGGCTTCGGGGTAATGGGTGAGCAGCCACCACGGCGCATTGTCCTGCAGCAGGGCGAAGGAATCGCGCTCGATCAGCCATTCGGCGACGCCGGTCTTGGCCGTCACGAACCAGGGCGAGGACGACCATTGGAATGCGCCTACGGCCGTGCCGATGATGCCGAACACCAGGAGGCGGGCTTCCCACGCGCTCGCTTCGGCGGGTTTCAGGTTGACGACCTCCGAGCCCGGCAGGCGCGAGGTGAGCGAAACCGCGTCGCGGTGCCCGCTGCAACGGCCGCACATATGGCATTGCGAGCCGCTTTTCATGCGCCGCATGTCGAGCAGCGGGGCGCAGTCCACCGGCACCAGATTGGCATGGGTTGCGGCGTCCCATTGTTCGCGGTCCACCTTGAAATGCAGCGGGGCCAGGCGGGACAGAAGTGCGAACACGCCGGAAACCGGGCATAGGTGGCGGCACCAGACGCGCTTGCCCTTGCCGTAAATAAAGCCGACGGCGACGGCGACGACAGTGGAGCCGCCCAACACCAGCAGTACCGCCTTGGGGTATTCGTATACGCTGACCAGCTGGCCGTACACGGTGGTGATAATGAAAGCGGCGAACGGCCAGCCGCCCCACTTCAGCCAGCGCGGCACCGGCCGGCCCAGGCCATGGCGGCTGGCGAGTTCGGTGAGCGAACCCTCCGGGCAGAACACGCCGCACCACACCCGTCCCAGGGTGAGGGTGGAGATGATCACGAACGGCCACCAGATGCCCCAGAACATGAACTGGGCGAGCAGGGTAAGATTGTTCAGGATGCTGGAACCGGTCCCCGGCAGCGGCAGAAAGGCCGGCACCGTGACCAGCGCCAGGTAGAACACTACCACCGCCCACTGGATGCCGACGATGGCCCGGCGATGGCGCCGCATGGCGTCGCCGACGCGCTGCAAGGGCGACGCCGGTTGGCGCATGGGGTGGAAGAATATCGGTTGTTCCATTTTCATGTGTTGGTTTTCAGTATCGTAGGTCGGGCACTCCGTGCCCGACAAATCACGCGTCCCATCCTGAACCGTCGGGCACGGGGTGCCCGACCTACAGGGTGCCGCACGGCGCACCCGTGTTCGACTCTTAGATTGTTCCCTCCCCTTGAAGGGGAAGGGACGGTCTGCGCAGCCGCGGCCACCCCAGCACCAGCGCCCAGTAGGCGGCGTACACCAGCACCAGCGTCAGGGCGGGGTGGGCGCGGTAGCCGGTCAGGGTGGCGATCAGGTTGCCGGCCGAAGCGCGGTCGTCGAGCAGGAAGGAGCTGTCCCACACCGGGTCGGCCAGCGCCGGGAGCCAGCCGAAGCCGATCATTTTTTCCACCCCGCCCACCAGCATTCCGGCGGCGAGCAGCAGGAGCAGGGTTTCGCTGAAGCGGAAGAAGTTTTTCCACGAGATATAGCGCCCGCCGCTGGCCAGCAGCCAAAAGGTCAGGAGGGCGAGGGCGAAGCCCAGCGCGGCCGCGCCGATGAACTGGGCGAACGCCATGCCGTGCTGCTCCATGCCGGTGCCGTAGAGGAAAATCACGGTTTCCGCGCTTTCGCGCCCGACCGCGAGCGCGGCGATGACCGCCACCCCCGTCCAGTTGGCCTCGCCCGCCGCGCGCGCCAGGCCGCTTTCCAGTTCCTTCTTCAGGCCGCGGCCGTGCTTGCGCATCCAGAACACCATCTGGGTGATCAAGCCGGCGGCG
The DNA here is from genome assembly GCA_023266195.1 of Sulfuricella sp. Taxonomy (GTDB): domain Bacteria; phylum Pseudomonadota; class Gammaproteobacteria; order Burkholderiales; family Sulfuricellaceae; genus Sulfuricella. Next base: position 3,381 of record JAHFRP010000009.1, on the reverse strand, counting down.
ACCAGCATCATGCCGAGCTGGAAATAATCCAGCGCATCGCCATCCAGGCTGCTGTATACCCCCATCATCGCCAGCGCGAGCAGGCCCGCCAGCGCCAGGCCGGCCGCCACGCCGCCCCACAGGTAGCGCATGCCGCGCGCGCCTTCGGGATGGGCTTTGAGCCAGGCGTAGAGGATGCCGATGACCAGGATGCCCTCGACGCTTTCGCGCCAGACGATGAACAGGGTATTGCCCACGTTTTTCTCCTATTTGACGACGATCTGGCCCTTGGCGGTATCCGGATGGAAATCGCCGAAGAACTTGTAGGTGCCGGGCTTCATCGGTGCGAACGCCACGGCGCGGGTGACGCCGGGCGCCAGCACGGTTTCCTTGCGCAGCTCGATGCTCTCGAATTCCTCCGGGCTGGTGCCCTCGTTCTTGACCACGATCTTGAACTTCTTGCCGGCGGGAACCTCGATGGTTTCCGGGTGAAAATGCCCGTTTATCACGCTCAGCTGGAACGCAGGCAAATCCTCCGCCCCGGCATGGAGAGGGGTGAGCAGGCCGAGCGCCAAGAGCGCAGCCGGTCGCCAGAAAATGATTTTCACGTTATTAGTCTCCATCAATAAGCCAGCTGCGCGCGCACGCCCAACACCTTGACGCTGCCGGCGCCGGGGTTGGCGCCCATGCGCGAGATGTACTGGAAGTCCGGCGAGATTTCGAATTGCTTGGCGATGCGGTAGCGGTAGTAGATTTCCGCCAACTGTTCCGCGCCATTTGGCGTGTAGTTGATGTTGTCCGCCAAAGGCGCCAACGCTGTTGGGTCGTTGTCGTTGCCGAGCAGATCCTGTGTGCCGCCTGCCGTGCGGAAATCGTTGCTCGCCCGCAGCCAGCCGCCGGCCACGCCGATGGCGTCGGCGCCCCGGCCCCAGTAGGAGCCGTTGAACTCGGCACCCAAGGTCAATGCCCGGTCGAAGGGTACGCTGCCCTTGGCCATCTGGCCGTAGCGCCCGAACAGGGTTACGCCGTCGCCCACCCGCTGGTCGGCGGATGCGCCCCAACCAGCCTGCGCGGCGATGGTGCCGTCCAGTTCCGTGCCCTGGCCCTGGTGCCAGGCATAGAGGCGGTAATTGCCGGCGAGGCCGCCGAACAGCTTGACGGAAGTTTCGGCTTGGGCCATGACCAGCGGCGAGGTGAAAAAGCGCTGGTAATTGGCGCCCTGGCCGGTGCCGAACAGCCCAAGGGAAAGACGCCAGGTTTGCGGCTTGTTCGTGTGGTTGTAATAGGACGCCACGAAGCCGGGCTGGAAGCCGTTGGCGTCCACGCCGACCTGGCCGCCCGCATCGAGCAGCGGGTTGTGCACGAAAACGGAATTCAGGAACTGCTTCGATTCGTCGTTGGCGGCGGCATTCTGGTCGAAGAAACCGAACAGGTCCATCTTGCCGAAGGTGAGTTCCAGGGTTTCCTTGGAGTGCGGTTTATAGCCGCCGGTGGGCAGCGGGATGGCGGCCTGGTACCAGGCTTCGCCCAGGATCGCCACGGAGTCGTCCGGATTGGCGCCGCTGGCGCGGAAGGCCACCGCATTGGGGGCGCTGGCGAAGGCGCCCAGATGGGTGAATGGGTGGTTCAGCCCCAGGCCCTGACCCAGGCGGAAATGGGCGAAGAGCTTGTGGTCGACGTTGCCGATGGGTTCCAGCGGCAGCAGGGCGGCGACGTCGGCCCGGTAGTTGAGCTGGCTGTTGCCGTCCTGGGTGCCGCGGGGCAGGCCATCGGGGCGCTGGGCCACGGTAGTAAGGCTCGCCCCGGCAGTCAGTCCATCCAGCGCGTCGATTTTCCTGGCGGCCTTTCTCATGTCGAGGGCGTCTTTTTCCACCGCCTTGAGGCGCGACGTGATATCAGGCTCGTTCTCGCTGATCTTGTCGCTTTCCAGACCCTTGCTCACCTGCTCCTGAGCCTGCTCCAGGGATTGCACGCGCTTTTCCAGGTCGGCCGGCGCTTTGGGTGCGTTCGCGGCTTGTATCTTGCTTTCCAGCTCGGCGTTGCGCTTCTCAAGATTGTCGAGGCGCTGGTTGAGCTTCTGGATCAGCCTCGCGAGTTCCGCCTCGGACGGGGCGGCGCAGGCCGGCGCTGCGGCAAACAGGAGCGTCGCGGCAAGGGCCAGCGGTTTCATCGGCTTGGCCTTCACGCTTAATATCCGCCTTTTTTGCCGATGCCGACGTAGGTGAATTCATATTCCACCTCGAACGGCTTGAACCAGGGCCGCACCCCGGTCAGGCGGTCGATGTGGCGGCCGAAATGGCTGTGCGGATCGGCGGAAGGCGGATAAATGGTGTACTTGACGTGGTATTTGCCCGGCCCCTTGAGTTTGACGTTGTCGCCGTAGTGCGGGCCGTCGTTGGCCACCATGGGCATGAAATCGCCGCTGATTTTTTCGTTGCTGCCGATCTTGGTGACTTCGTATTTGATGGACAGGTAGGGCATCCAGGCGCCCTCGTCGAAGCCGTTCGGGTTGTTGGCCAGGGCGTGGATGTCCGCCTCCAGGTGAATGTCTGATTCTTCGGCCTTGCGCATCATGCCGTCCGGTTCCATCGTCACCGGCTGCAGGTAGATCGCGGCAAGCTCCAGGCCGTTGTGTTGCTGCGGCGTGCCGATCGGGTATTCCACCGCGCCGGCACCGCCGGAGATCAGCAGCAGGCCAGGAAGAAGGAGGGGGGCCAGCATATTTTTGGAACTGGGCATTTATTGTTTCCTTTCACTGTTTTCAGAATGGTCGAAGCGTTTGCGATGCATTTATTGCAGAAGTGAATTTTCCGCATGTTCATTCGCAAATGAGAACTGTTCGCAATATTATGATTACCAGTGCGGGGTGTCAACAAAAATGAGAATCGATCGCGGTTGTTGTGATTTGCCTGGCTGGCGAATAGCAGAGCGGAATCGGCAAAGGAGACGCTGAATTAATCGTCACCATGGGGAGGCTGGAGTCTGGTCAACCCTCTCCCTCCGGGAGGGTTTGGGTGAGAGCCCGCCGGAACGACGAATCCGGGATTAATTGCTGTTTCCCTGACGTTCATGGCGAATTGTCGCCCCGATGTTGAAAATGGGCGCCGCTTAGGAGCGCAGCTTGCTGCGGTTGAAACTTGCTCGCCGGGGAGTGCGATTGCCCGATGGCTTTGCATTGCCAATCCACTAACCCATAAAAAATGAAAGGGAGGTGGCTGGTTAAATCGGGCGCTTGCGAAACAATGGCTCACGATTTTCTAGCCAAGAGTTTGGCTGTTCAAGATTTTGGCTCTTCACGGTTTTCCTACGGTAGTCAGGCGAGTTGGTGGCGATGCCGTTGGCATGGTGTGATAAAGGAACGACGGCGTGTCCTTGGTGTTGAGCTGGAAGATCTTGAGCTTG
>JAHFRP010000018.1 GCA_023266195.1 Sulfuricella sp. | reverse complement strand
CGCGCCGAGGGGGAAGCACTCGCCCTCGGCCAGTTCGAGCCAGGCATCGGCGTCGGCGGCGCGGGCGACATTCTGCTCGCCCTGCACCACGCCCTGCTTGATGACGAAAAAGCGGGTCGCCACGCCCATTTCCGGCGACAGGATGACTTCGCCCTTGGCGTAATAGGCAAGCGAAAGGCGCTGCGCCATCCACGCCAGGTGCTCGCGCTCCATCCGGTCGAACGGGGCGAAGCGGCGCAGGTGGTCGAGGGTGGCGGCGAGCAGGGAATTGTTTTGTGCTGGTTTCATCTTAAAAAATATTGAACCGCAGAGGACGCAAAGGAATCCAGATAATTTGTCGATTTCCCAAGTTTTTCCTCCGCGCCCTCTGCGTCCTCCGCGGTGAATGCCATTTTCAAGGTTCATGGCCATCCACAAGGAATCGATCATAGCCAACACCCACCGAATCCGCAAAGAAAAAAGCCCCGGCATCGCTGCCGGGGCTAAGGGGGGAACTGCGGTCGGTTGTTTTAGTGTGCGGTAGCGGCTTCCGCGTGGATGCCGGTGTTCTGGCGCACGTAGAGTTCGTCCCACATGTCTTCCGCGCGCTGGTCGCGGTACAGCAGCGAGCCGATGATCACGGCGAGGAAGCCGAGCGGGATCGAGATCAGGCCGGGATTCTTGAGCAGGAAGAACGGCTTTTCCAGGCCCATCATGCTGGTGGTCTGGCCCTCGAATTTCTTCAGGTCGCCTTCAGCCTTGTCGTTCGCCTTCTTCACCTTGTCGAAGTCGGCCTGAATAGTCTTCTTCTGGGCTTCGTCGGTGGCGGCGTCCAGCTTGGCTTTCAGGGTTGCCATTTTTTCCTTGGTACCGGGTTTGGCGGGCTTGGCGGCTTCGGCCGGTTTCGCGGCCTCGGCTTTCTTGCACACCGCGAACAGCTCGCAGGTAAAGCCTTCGCCGGCTTTGGCGTCCACCGCCGGTTTGGCTTCGGTGGCGGGCTCGCCGTCGATGACCTTGTGCGCGGCCTTGAGCACGGCCAGTGGGTAGGTCATGTTGGGCGAGATCATCACCAGCGCGATGGCGGTAATCGAGCCGATCAGCATGCCGGCGACAATGCCGCCGGTGTTGCACTTCTTCCAGTACAGCGTGAGGAACACGGTCGGCAGGTTGCCCGAAGCCGCTACGGCGAAAGCCAGCGCCACCAGGTGAGCCACGTTCTGGCCTTCGGCCAGGATGCCGACGACGATGGCCATGATGCCGACGATGACGGAGGACACGCGCGCGGCGGTGACTTGCTCCTGCGGCGTGGCGTGGTCGCCCTTGATCACGCCGACATAGATGTCGTGCGCCATGGCGGAAGCGGCGGCCAGCACCAGGCCGGCCACCACCGCGACGATGGTGGCGAAGGCCACGGCGGCGACGAAGGCGAGGAAGAAGTTGCCGAGCATGGAGCTTTCGCCGCCGCCCAGGTATTGCGCCAGCAACGGGCCGGCCATGTTGCCGCCAGGGTCGATCGAGGCGATCTTGGCGGAGCCCACCAGCATCGCGGCGCCGGTGCCGAGGAACAGGGTCAGCACGTAGAAGCCGCCGATGATGCCCATCGCCCAGATCACGGAGGTGCGGGCAGCTTGCGCGGTCGGCACGGTGAAGAAGCGCATCAGGATGTGCGGCATGCCGGCGGTGCCGAGCACCAGCGCCATCCCCAGCGAGATCTGGTCGATCGGGCTCTTCAGGAACAGGCCGGGTTCAAGGAAGCGCTGGCCGAGTTCGGCCGGGCTCATGTTGCCGGCCTTGTCGCCCAGCAGCTTGGCGACTTGCCCCTGCACCTTGGTGTCGCCCACCACCGCTTGCAGGTAGTCCGGCAGGCTGAAGCCGTAGGGCGCCCATACCAGCATTACCAGCAGGATGGATGCGCAAACCAGCAGCACGGCCTTGGTGATTTGCACCCAGGTGGTGGCTTTCATGCCGCCGAACACCACATAGGCCAGCATCAGGATGCCGACGCCGATGATGGAGACTTTGTAGTCGATGCCGATCAGGGTCTTGATCAGCACGCCGCCGCCGACCATCTGCGCGGTCAGGTAGAAGGTGGACACGGTGATGGTCGAGAGCGCCGCCACGGTCTTGGTCTTCTTCGGGTCGTTGCGGAATGCCAGGATGTCGCCCATGGTGTACTTGCCGATGTTGCGGCAGGGCTCGGCGATGACCAGCAGCACGGTGATGTAAGCCACCAGCCAGCCCACCGAATACATGAAGCCGTCGTAGCCGTAGAGCGAGATCAGGCCGGCGATGCCGAGGAACGACGCGGCGGACAGGTAGTCGCCGGCGATCGCCCAGCCGTTCTGGATGCCGGAAACCGAGCGCCCCGCGGCGTAAAATTCCGAAGTGGTGTGGGTCTGTTTGGCCGCCCAGAAGGTGATCGCCATGGTGATGGCGATGATCACGCCGAACACGGCGAAGGTCATCCACTTGAATTCGTCGGCGACGGCGCCGGCGGCGAAGGCGGAGCCGCTGGCGCAGAGTGCCGCAGCGGTAAATCCGAGTTTGTTAATGGTTTTTGTCATGTTCAGGCCCCCATCTTGTGCGCGTCGTTGATGATTTCCTGCGCCATGGCGTCGAATTCGGCGTTGGCCTTCTTCGAATAGGCAAAGGCGATGGTCCAGGCGACGATGAATTCCGACAGCGCGAACAGGATGCCGACGTTGACCACGCCCCATACTTTGATCTTGAACAGATCCTGGTAATAGGCCGCGCCGATCGGCAGCAGGAAATAATAAACCGTCGAGAAAATCATCAGCCCCCACAGGAACGTCGTTTTCTTTTTGTGCAGTGCCTGGAACCGAGGGTCGGCATCGATCGCCGCCCAGTTCATGCTTGGTTTTGACATTTCAACTCCTCCAACTTAAATTGATGTCCGTGGTTTGCAGCCTGTCGGACTTGAAGAATCGAAGCGAAAATTCGGCTGGGCGAGGACAGATTTTGCCGGTTTTGCCGGTCAATAGTTGTTCTATTGACCAAGAAAGCGGCGAAATATGGACCGGCCAGGCGGATTTGCAGCCGATTTCCTTTAAGTCCGACAGGCTGCTAGCTCCATAGCCTATTCAAATAGGCCATGTTTTCATGCTATACCTGCATGCTTACACAAACCTTACGACCGGATTGAGACTGAAATGCGCATCCTGATCGTCGAAGATGATGAAGTCCTGCTCGATGGCCTGTGCCGCTCGATGAAGCAATCCGGCTATGCTGTGGACTGCGCCGGCAACGGCAAGGAGGCAGTGCAGATCCTTCTGGTCGAGCAATACGACCTGGTGATCCTCGATCTCGGCCTGCCCAAGCTCGACGGCTTTTCCGTCCTGAAAAAATTGCGCACCCACAACCAGCACGTGCCGGTGATCATCCTGACCGCGCGCGAGGGCGTGGAAGACCGCGTTAAGGGGCTCGACCTGGGCGCCGACGACTACCTGACCAAGCCGTTCAACCTGCCCGAGCTCGAAGCCCGCGTGCGCGCCCTGCTGCGGCGCGGGCAATGCGGCGCCAGCCCGCTGATGGTGTACGGCGCACTGGCATTCGACAGCGTCGGCCGGCGGGTCACCATCCACGGCGAAACGGTGGAACTGTCCCACCGTGAACTGGGCGTTCTGGAAACCCTGCTCGCCAAGGTGGGCAAGGTGGTGAGCAAGGATCACCTGATCGAACATCTCTACGGCCACGACGAGGAAGCCAGCAGCAACGCCATCGAAGTCTACGTCCACCGCCTGCGCAAGAAGATCGAGGCGGCCGGGGTGACCATCCGCACCATCCGCGGGCTGGGGTATTTGCTGGATAAGATTTAGCTGGTAGCTTGTAGCTTGTAGCCGGTAGCGCGTAGCTAGTAGCTTCCAGATGCCAACGATTTCGCTACAAGCCACCAGCTACAAGCTACCAGCCCAAAAGTAAAACCATGAACGAAGACATCCTCTCGCTGCGCAATCACCTCATGAACTGGCTGTTCACGCCGCTGTTCGTGCTGTGGATATTCAGCACCGCGGCGGGCTACATGGCGACGCTGAATTACGCCAACCAGCCCTACGACCTGGCGCTGATCGAACGGGCGCGGGCATTGGCGGGGGAATTGAAGCTGGGCAGCCAGGCGGGCGTCGAAAACATCCCGGCGGCAAGCAAACTCCAGGTTGCCGAAACCGGCGATAAAACCTTCTATACCGTGTCCACCTCCGGCGGTCGGGTCATCGCCGGCAATGTCAGGCTGCCACGGCCGCCGGCCTTCCTGGTCAGCAAGAACGAACCGGTATTCAGCGACGGCGAGCTCAAGGGCGAGAAAATCCGCATGGTCAGCCTGCGCTACTTCCATGCGCCGGCCGACCCCAGCGGTTTCGTCCTGCTGCAGATGGCGGAGACCGTGGGCAAGCGCCAGGCGCTGACGCGCGGCATCCTCGGCAATATCGTGATCCCGCAGCTGCTGCTGATCATCCTGGCGGGCGGCGCGGTCTGGTACGCGCTGGGGCGCGGCCTGATGCCGCTCGAACATTTGCGCCAGGAGGTGGCGCAGCGTTCGCGCGACGACGTCAGCCTGCTCGACGAGAACAAGGCGCCGGTGGAAGTGCGGCCCCTGATCGAAGCGGTCAACGACCTATTGCAGCGGTTGAAGCTGGTGATGGAAGCGCAGAAGCGCTTCAGCGCCGATGCCGCCCACCAGTTGCGCACCCCGTTCGCCGGGCTGAAAACGCAGGCCCAGCTGGCCCTTCGCGAGGACGACCCGGCGCGGGTGCAGCATGCGCTGCAACAGATTTTGACCAGCGCGGAGCGTTGCAGCCACCTGGTCAACCAGTTGCTGTCGCTGGCGCGCAACGAGCCGGGCGGACAGGCCTACAGTTCGTTCGAGATGCTCGACCTGAACCGGCTGGCGCAGGAAGCCACCATGCTGTGGGTACCCGAAGCGCTGAGGAAAAATATCGACCTCGGCTTTGAAGGCTCGAGCCAGGTTGTGCCGGTGCGCGGCAATCCCCCCGGTTTGCAGGAGATGATCGGCAACCTGCTCGACAACGCCATCCGCTACACCCCATCCGGCGGCACGGTGACGCTGCGCACCGGCTACGAAGAGGGCGGCGCGGTGCTGCACGTCGAGGACAACGGCACGGGGATTCCCGAAGAGCATCGCGAGCGCGTGTTCGAGCGCTTCTACCGCATCCTCGGCAGCGGCCAGCCCGGCAGCGGGTTGGGGCTGGCCATCGTGCGCGAAGTGATCAATCTGCACGGCGCCGAGATCAGCCTCTCGGCTGGCGCGAACGGCCACGGCACGCTGATTGCGGTGCGCTTTCCTCATCACGGCACGGTTTAGTGTGAAACTCGCGAAGCGAGCCACTTTCCCCCTCGCCCGTCTCGCCGTGGTCGCTGCGCAGCAGCGGGAACCCGGCGGGGACACTCTTCGCGGGTGCTTGCGGGAGAGGGCTAGGGGAGAGGGTTGGCCGCCGAAAAAAACGGTTATTCGGGAAGGCCGGGTTCGGTTAGAATTCATGTCCCGTGAGGAGTTAGGAGTTAGTGCGTAGGATGCGGTGAGGCACGAACCGCATCGTTCGCGACTGATGCGGTTCGTGCCTCACCGCATCCTACGAATGAATGCCGATGAAAATAGCAGTCAGTGAATTACTGGTAAGGTATCTGGAACGCCTCGGCATCGAAATCATTTTCGGCATGCCGGGCGCCCATATCCTGCCGGTCTACGACAGCCTGCGCGACTCCGGCATCCAAAGCGTCCTGGTCAAGCACGAGCAGGGCGCCGCGTTCATGGCCGGCGGCTACGCACGGGCTTCGGGGCGGATTTCCGCCTGCATCGCCACCGCCGGTCCCGGCGCGACCAACCTGGTGACGGGCATTGCCAACGCTTACGCGGACAAGCAGCCGATCCTGGTCATCACCGGCGAGACCTCGACTTACATCTTCGGCAAGGGCGGATTGCAGGAGAGTTCCGGCGAGGGCGGCAGCATCGATCAGGCCGCGCTGTTCAAGGGCATCACCCGCTACAACAAGATCGTGGAACGGACCGACTACCTGGCCCACGTGCTGAACCAGGCGTCGAAAATCCTGCTGTCTTCCAACGCTGGGCCGGTGCTGCTCAGTTTTCCCTACAACGTCCAGAAAGAGCTGGTCGAGGAAGACCTGCTGGAGCGCGTCAATACCCGCCGCAGCGCCCATCCGCCGCATCCGCGCCCGCTGCCGGTGGATGCGCTGGCGGAGCTGATCGTGGCGGCGAAACATCCGGTGATGGTGGCGGGTTACGGCTGCATCAAATCCGGCGCGCAGGAAGCCGTGGCGCAGTTGAGCGAAGCGCTGGCGATCCCGGTGACCACCAGCCTGAAGGGCAAGGGGGTGATCGGCGACGGTTCCGAGTTGTCGCTGGGCAGTCTGGGCGTCACCTCGAACGGCGCAGCCTACAAATACATGATCGAGCATGCCGATCTGGTCCTGTTTCTGGGCGCCGGCTTCAACGAGCGCACCAGCTACCTGTGGGACGAGAAGCTGCTGGAAAACAAGAAAATCGCCCAGATCGACAACGATCCGGAACAGCTGGAAAAGGTGTTCCGGGCGGATGTCGCCATTCACGGCGACATCAAGGACGTGCTGACCGAAGTGCTGGAAAGAATCGAGGAAAGCGGGGCGGAGAGAAAGAGCCTGCGCCAGTTCCAGAGCCACATGGACGGGCTGGCCAAGCCGCCGTCCCGCTTCGCGCTGGTGGAGAAGTTCTACGCCAAACTGGCCGAGCGCTTCCCGGCCGACGCGATGATCTTCGACGACAACATTGTGTTCGCACAAAACTTCTTCCACGTGTCGAGCGGCAACCGCTATTTCCCGAATTCCGGCATTTCCTCGCTTGGCCACGCCATTCCCGCCGCGATCGGCGCCCGCTTTTCCGACGCCAAGCCGACTTTCGCCATTCTGGGCGACGGCGGTTTTCAGATGTGCTGCATGGAAATCATGACAGCGGTGAATTACGCCATCCCGCTCAACGTCGTGGTGTTCAACAACTCGACCATGGGCCTGATCCGCAAAAACCAGTTCCAGCTTTACGGCGAACGCTATATCGGCTGCGATTTCGTCAATCCGGACTTTCGCTGGCTGGCCCTGTCGTTCGGCATCAACCACCGGAAAATCGAGTCCGAGGCCGATATCGACGACCTGTTCGCCCACAGCGACCTGACCGGCGCCATCAATCTGATCGAAATCATGATCGACAAAGATGCCTTCCCCGATTACGTCTCGACCCGATAGTGCAGGGTGGCGATGACGGAAATCGAGGTGTGCAAGGCCCGCATTTCGGCCATTGAGCAGGCGCTGTGGGGGCAAGGCCCGACTACGGCGCAGCTTGAGGCGTATCAAGCCGCGTTCCGCCAACTGGAACAGCTCATCGCCGAACAAGGCGACGACCGCCGCCACCAATTCGTCATCGTCATCCCGGTGGCGGACCGGCCGCAGCACCTGCAAAGCTGCCTCGACAGCCTGCTGCACCTGTGCCGCTCGTTCGGCTACGGCGGGTTTTCCGACGGCCGCTACAGCAAGGTTTCCGTCGTCATCGCCGACGACACCAAGGACGGCGACAACATCGCCCGCAACCGGGAAATCGCGCGCTATTTCAGCGGGCAGGGCATCGAAACCGTCTATTTCGGCCTGGAACAACAGCTTGCCGAGATCGATGCGCTGAGCGCGGCGGAGCAGCAATCCCTGGCCCGAATACTCGGCCGTGCCGACCGCAACGCCTTTTACCACAAAGGCCCGTCGCTGATGCGCAACATCGCCTACCTGAAGCTGAACGAAATGGCGCGCGGCGCGGAAAAAATCCTGTTCTACTTCATCGACAGCGACCAGGAATTCCGGGTCAAGGTCGGCACCCCGGCGGGCGACAGGAATATTTACGCGATCAACTATCTGTCCGAGCTGGACCGGATTTTTTCCGAAACCGGAGCCTCCATCCTCACCGGCAAGGTGGTGGGCGATCCGCCCGTGTCGCCTGCGGTGATGGCGGGCAACTTCCTGGAAGACGTGGTCGGTTTCCTGGATCGGATCGGCGCCGAAGGCCCGTCCCGGCCGTGCGGATTCCACGGCGCGAGCGAGCCCGACGGGAACGACGCGTCCTATCACGACATGGCCGCGCTGTTCGGCTTCGAATCGGCGCAGGCGCCCTACCGCTATCGCTGTACCCTGAGCGGCGAGCACGACAACGCGGCCTGTTTCAGCCATTTTTCGCGCAAGCTCGGCCGGTTTTTCTACGGCGAGCATCCCACCCGCAAGACCTATTATCGTCACGAAGACCTGATCGCCGGCATCCGGCCCGCCCGAACCATCTACACCGGGAACTATGTTTTCAAGCCGGAGGGATTGAAGTACTTCATTCCCTTCGCGCCCCTCAAGCTCCGCATGGCGGGGCCGGTGCTGGGGCGGCTGATCAAGTCCGCATTGGGCGGGCGCTTCGTCTCGGCCAACCTGCCCATGCTGCACAAGCGCACCGTGCGCACCACCGGCCAGGCGGAATTCCGCCCCGGCATCGCCGCCGGCGCCGCCTCCATCGACCTTTCCGGGGAGTTCGAGCGGCAGTTTTACGGCGACGTGATGCTGTTCACCATGGAAAAATTAACCGCCATGGGCTATCCGGAAGTTGAACTGGCTGCCGAGGCCATCGCCGAGGCGCTGGCGGCGACGCATGCCGACATCGAGCTGCAATACGGCGAGAAGCGCCGGCTGATCCTGGAAAAACTGGAGAATTTGCGCGCCATCGCGCACCACCAGAACAAGTGGTGGAACCAGTCCGCGACCCACTCCGACGCGGTCGGCAACTTCAGGCTGTTCATCGACAACATCGCGCATAATTTCGCCGACCGCACCTACGCCAACATCGCCGCCGGCAAGGCCCGGCGCCACGCCGAGATCGTCGAAGCGATCGCTCGCCATGCCGAAGACGAGGCGGCCTGGGTCGAAGCGCTGGTGAGGCTGGCCGCCAGCCACGTTAACACATAGATGCGGCGAGGCTGACCGCCTCCCCCTTTGAAAAAGGGGGATTGAGGGGGATTTAACGGTCGTGGCTAGTGGCGACGCTGTCAAATCCCCCCTAGCCCCCCTTTTTCAAAGGGGGGAATGCTCTTGTTTTATATTGACTGACTACTAGCGGGGTGCGCGTGATCTACCGCCTCAAACATCTGCTGCATAGAAGCCGGCGCCGGGAAAGATATGCCCTGCTCGAAGAACTGCTGCGCAACCAGGCGCTGACCAGGGAGCAGCTTCTCGCCAAGCAGCGGCACGACTTGTCCGCGATCGTCCGCCACGCCTACGAGCAAACGCCGTTCTACCGGGAAAAATACGCCGAGGCCGATGTACATGCGGCCCGCGGCCTGCCCATCCTGCACAAGGACGAAGTGATCCGGCATCGCGACCGGCTGGTGGCGGCGGACTTCGACCGGAGTGCCTTGAAGATCGGCAACACCGGCGGCTCCACCGGCAAACCGGTGTCTTTCTACTATGACGCGTTCAAGGGCGAATTGATGCGCGCGGGCATGGCCAGGAGCTACATGTGGGCCGGCTGGAAGCCCGGCGAGAAGATCCTGAATTTCTGGGGCGCCCGCCAGGACATCAAAGGCGGCCACGGCTTTGGCCAAAGAGTGAACGCCTACATCGCCGCCGAGAAGACCATCGGCGCCTATGAATACACCGAAGCCGACCTGCGCGGCTGGGCCGCCACCATCGCCTCGTACAGGCCCGTCCTGTTGCAGGGCTACGCCTCGATCCTGGCCGAGCTCGCGCGCTACGTCATCGACCGCAACATGCCGATGCCCGCCACCCTGCGGGGTGTGTTCTCGACCGCCGAAGTGCTCTACGGCTGGCAGCGGGAGTTGATGGAGCGGGCGTTCGGCTGCAAGGTGTTCAACCAGTACGGCAGCCGGGAGGTTCCCAACATCGCCTGCGAATGCCGGCATGGCAACCTGCATGTCTTCACCGACATGGTTTACCTGGAGTCGGTCAAAATCGAGCATGAACACCGGCTGATCGTCACCTCGCTGACCAACCGGGCGATGCCTTTCATCCGCTACGAGATCGGCGATTCGGGCCGGCTGAAGGAGGGCGAGTGCGCCTGCGGCTCGCCGTTCCCGCTGATGGAAATCGGTCTGTGCCGCAGCAACGACCTGATCCGCACCCGCGGCGGAAAGTGCTTTTATCCCTCATATTTCATCCACCTGCTGGATGGGCTGGAAGGCATCGCCCAGTACCAGTTCGTCCAGCGCGAACCGGACAAGATCACCTTGAATCTGGTCGCATCTGGCAGGCTGCGTTCGGAAACGGCGAACGCGCTCGGCGAAAGAATCCGCCGCGAAGTCGATGCCGGGATGGCGCTGGAAGTGGTGTACGTGGACGAGATCAAGCGCACCGCGTCGGGCAAGCACCGGTTCGTGATCAGCCAGTTAGCCGGTTGATGCCACCCCATTGGGGTGGTATATTTGAAAAATGGATCAACAAACATTTTTGCGTCTGGCCAAGCGCGAGCTGGGGGTGGCCTATCCGAAGTTGGCGTCGGAAATCGGCGTTAGCGCCAGAACCATCGAGAAATGGTCTCTCGACGTCCGCTCCGGCGATCACCGCAAAATGCCCTTGATCGCCGAGAAATTCATTTCGAAATTGCTCGAGGAAAAAAAACGCGCACGAGTTCTTGCCGGAGATCGCAAGACCGCCGAAGCGATCGACGCAATCCTTTCTCACGTCAGCAAGGAAAAACGCCAGGATGCCTTGCGCACATTCGACCAGTTGCAACGGTCCGCCAATGTTTTTGTCCAGATGACCGTTGCCGGCGACAAGCCGCGATATTTCAGGACTTTGGCGGAAAAGAACGCCTGGAGCGAAGAGGAGGAAATTCGCCATGCCCGAAGAGCAAGCCAGACGCGCGCCTTCGCTCGATGACATCCTGCTGGTGCTGTCCGAGCTGGAAAAGCACAATGTGACGTATGCGCTGCTTGGCGGCGTGGCCATGGCCATACATGGATTTCCGCGCATGACCAAGGACATCGATTGCATCTTCCCGCGCGATCCGGACAACAACGCGCGGCTGATGGCCGCGATTGCGGCCATTTCCGGCAAGCTGAGGCTCGATTACCTGCCACAGAAGGAATGGCTCGATCAGGGTTTTTCCACCGCAGCCGAAGGAGAAATCGGGATCGACATTTTGTATGTCGCGGCGTCCAGGGAGTTTGCAGATTACAAGAATCACATCGAAAGATGCGAGATCGACGGGATTACGGTGAATGTCCTCGATATCGAAGGGATGCTGATGTCGAAAGAAACCGGCCGTCCCGAGGATATTCCCGACAGGATCAGGCTTTCCCGCTTGAAATAATCCTAAAAACCGCAATTCGTTAACCTTTGCGGTTCAACTGCTTTTTTCAGGAAAATCCGGCCTTGTTCAAACGCCGCGCCCGCTACGCGCGAAATCTTCCATGAACGAGCAGAGCAGCGTGACGGCCTGGGGCGTCATGGCGTTGTAGATCGAGGCGCGGATGCCGCCGAGCGAACGGTGCCCGGCCAGGCCGCTGAACCCCGCGGCCGTGGCCCGCTGCAGGAAGGCCGCTTCCTGTTCGGCCGATTTCAGCCTGAAAACCACGTTCATCAGCGACCGGTTTCCGGGCGCCGCCCAACCCTGGTAGAACCCGTCGCTGGCGTCGATCGCCTGGTACAGATTCTCGGCTTTCTGGCGGTTGATCGAAGCCATGTTTTCCAGCCCGCCGATCTCGTTCAACAGCCAGCGCGTGACCAGCATCGTGACGTAGATGGCGAATACCGGCGGCGTGTTGTAGACGGAATGGGCTTCCACATGCCGGCGGTAGTCGAGCAGAGCGGGGAGCTCCGCCGGCGCCCGGTCCAGCAGGTCGCGCCGGACGACGACGACGGTGACGCCTGCTGGGCCGAGGTTTTTCTGGGCGTGGGCGTAGATCAGGTCGAAGCGGTCGGGGTCGAACGGGCGCGAGAGAAAATCCGACGACATGTCGCACACCCGCGGCACGCCGTCGATGCCTGGAATGGCGTGGAATTGGGTGCCTTCGACGGTTTCGTTGGAAACGTAATGGAGGTAGGCCGCATCCGCGGAACAGGATAATTCGCCCGGCTCGGGCAGGCGCCGGAATCCGCCCGCCTCGCCGTCCCAGACGACGCGCACCTTGCCTTCGAGGGCCGCTTCGGGGATCGCCTTGGCGCTCCAGTAGCCGGTGCGCAGGTATTCCGCGGTTTTGCCGCTGCCGCGCAGGAGCAGCATCGGAATCATCGAGAACTGGAGCGATGCGCCGCCTTGCAGGAACAGCACGGCGTGGCTTTCGGGAAGCTTGAGTAGCGCGCGGATGTTCTGTTCGGCTTCGGCCACGACGGCGGCGAACCAGTCCGAGCGGTGGCTGATGCCCAGAATCGAAAGGCCGGCCTCCGGCACCATGGAAATCGCTCGCTGGGTTTCGGCGAGAACGGCCTCGGGCAAAATACCCGGTCCGCCGGAGAAGTTGAGACAGTTCATCGCTCGCCTGTCGGCCCCTCCGCCGCCTTGATCAGCATGGCCCGGAATGCGGCGAAGATTTTTTGCATGGCGGCCTGTTTGTAGGGATAGACATCGACCGGGTCCATCGCATGGACGACCATCGCGGGATCGACTTCGAAGATCAGCAGACGGCCGTCCGCGGTTTCGGCGCAGTCGATGCCCAGATAATCGAGCCCGATGCGGCGATGGATTTCGGCCAGCGCCGCGCCCTGCCTGGCGGCGAAAACCTGGTCGAAATCGGCCATGAAGCGCGCTTCCTCGGCCCGTTTTTCGGCGCTGTCCGCCATGCCCGCGTTGAGGTAGTGGATCATCCAGTGGCTGGAAATCGCCATGTGGCAGGCGTATGGCCGGCCGTCGATCAGGATCACGCGGTATTTGCGGAACAGGCCGTCGCCGCTGCGATAATCGATGAAGGGGGAAACGAAGAATTCATCGCCGGGCATCGCGGCGAGTTTGTCCGACAATTCGGCGGGGGTGTCGATTTTGTAGAGGTCGTGGCCCGCATGGGAATCGAGGGGGCGGACGATGACGGGGAAGGCGATGCCGTCCGGGAAGCCGTTTCCCGCCGCGATCCGCTGAAGTTCGTCCCGGCCGATGCGCAGCGTGGGCGGCATCGCGATGCCGGGCCGGGAATGCAGCAACCGCGAGGCGGTGTCGCGAGCTACCCGCTCCATATGGTGCGGGTTGTCGATCACCGGTCTCGGCCATACGTCCAGCACCGGCAGCCACGATTCAAGGATCGGGCGATTGGCTTCCGATTCGCCGATGGCGACGAAAAGCACGTCGTGATCCGGGATTTCCGACGGATCGTCGTCGATGCCCGTGGCGTAAAAGATATCGAGCTCGATGTCGGAATTTTCCAGCAGGCACTCGATGGGAACGTTCGCCATCACCTCGCCGGGCGCCATCAGCGCCAGCAGGCGCAGCCTGGCGGGGCGTTGCGCGGGGATGCGGTAAAGCCGCTGTAGCCGGAGTGCCTCCCGCTGCAGCTGCGATGCGATCTCCGGATTGCCGTGAAACTGGAAAATTATCCCGGCATCCATCAGGGAGCAGGCGTCGTCCGGGTCTTGCTTTGCCCGGTCGAGCAGGGATTGGCACAGCGGCGTCAGGTTCGCACCCGATAAGCTCAGGCGCAGCAGCGCGGCGAGGCCGAGGTATTCCGGCAGAACTTCAGAATCGGTCAAGGTGGGGTCTTTTCGCAAATGGAACAGGAGCCCATTTTACTCCCTCGGTTTGCGAAAATCTTGTCGCCTAGGAGCCTGTCGGGCTTGAAGAATCGAAGCGAAAATTCGGCGGGGCGAGGACAGATTTTGCCGGTTTTGCAGGTCAATAGTTGTTCTATTGACCAAGAAAGCGGCGAAATATGGACCGGCCAGGCGGATTTGCAGCCGATTTCCTTTAAGCTCGACAGGCTCCTAGTTACTTGAACAAGCCTTTCAATCCCTCTTTCAACTTTTCTTCCACCCGGCCCTTGGCTTCCTCTTTTTTCTCTTCCAGCTTCTGCTTGACCGCGCCGCCCGCCAGCGCGTTGAAGTCCAGGGAATAGCTGAGATTGGCGAAAGGCCCGGTAATGCGCACCGGCACGGCGATGCCTTTCAGCGCGGCCAGTTCCTTGCCGCCCTGGCCTTCCAGTGAGGCGACCACGGTCGCCTTGGCGAGGTAGTTCATGCGGCTTTCGCCCAGGTCGATGTCGCCGTTCCCCGCCAGGCGAAGCAGAGGCGATTTCGCGTCGAGATCGTCGTTGTGGGCGACGCCGTTGCGGATGTTGAAGCTGGCCTTGAACTCCGAAAAATCGGTTTTTTCGGCTGCGTTGGCGGCCTGTGCCTGTTCACCCTTGAGCGCGCCCAGCTTGGCCTTGGCGTTGCGCAGGGTGGCGGCGATGTCGATGCCCTTGATCGCGCCGTCCCGCAGTTCCAGCCGGGCCTGTCCCTGCAGGGCTTTCTTCAGGGCGGCGGTGGTCGCGCCGCGGGTGTTGACGTCGAGCACCACGTTGCCCTTGCCGTCGAGAACGTTCTTGTCGAGCGCGTCTTTCAGCAGCGGGCCGATGCTGATGCCCGACAGCGCCTGTTTCAGCCCGAACTGCGGGGCGGCGCCGTCGGCATCCACATGGACCGACCCGCGGGCGCTGCCCTGGTAAAGATTTGCCGCGAGCGGGTTGATATCCAGTTTGCCCGCGCCGGCTTTGACGTCCATGCGCACGTCACTGGTCTTGATGTTGGCGACCTTGAACGCGCCGATGCGCAGGCTGCCGTCGGCATTGAGCGTTTTCAGCGCGGCGAGATCCAGCGGTTTCTCCGGCGCGGCGGCCTTGCCGGTTTTTGCGCCGGCTTCGTGGCTCATGTAACGGTCGGCGTCGAGCTGGTCGATGGCGATGTCGAAGGTGTAATGCGGTTGGTCGAACCGGCTGATTCCGAGGCGGGCCTTGATGTCGCTCTGGTCGAGCTTGGTGGCGATGTTCGCGGTGATGTTCTGCGCCTTGAGGTCGATATGCGCCGTGCCGCTCAGGTCCACACTCATTTTCTTCCCCGCCGTCGCGGGGCTCGTCGCCGCCAGACTGGCTTTTATCCCGCTCAAGTCCATCACGTCGGGGCTACCGGTCAGCGCGGTGCCGAGCGCTGCCTTGAATTCGGTTTCGCCCTGTTTGCCGCTGGCTTCCAGCGCCAGTTTGTCGGCGCTGAGGGATTGGGCCGTGCCGTTGTAGTCGATGCTGCCCTTGAGCGCGGCCGCCAGGTTGGAGATGCCGTCCGCTTCGCCTTTGATCCCGGCGTCCAGCTTGTCCAGCCGGAAATGCTTGGCTTGTGTCTCGAACAACAGGCTGGCGGACAGCTTCACTTCGGCGTTCACCTTGGGTTTGTCGGCTTGCAGCTTGAGCCCGAGGTCGATATCGCTGGGCTTGCCGTCGGCAAGCCGGCCGGTCTTGAGGGAGAGGCCGCTGACCACGATGGTCCGCCCCGCCTTCTGGTCGTCCACCGTCAGGGCGGTGTCGCCCACATCGACGCTTTCAATGTCGAACTTGAATTGCTTCTGCTCTTTTTCGTCCTTGGACAGCAGATCGTCGATGCTGGTGGTTCCGTCCTTGAAGCGCACCAGCTTGGCGTGCAGGCCCTGGATGCGCACCTGGTCCACCACCAGGTCATGGTGCAATAGCGGCAGCAAGGCCAGCGACACCCGCGCGCTGTCCACGGCGGCAAACTGTTCCGGGCTATTGTGTTCGCTCAGGGAGACCTTGCCGAGATCGGCGCCCAGCTTGGGGTAGAAGGTGAGCTTGATGTCGCCGTCGATTTTCAGCGTGCGCTGTTTTTTCTCCTGCACCAGCTTGACGATCAGCGGTTTGTAGGCGTTGGGGTCGAAGGTGGCGGCGATGTAGGCGGCCAGTGCCGCCAGCGCGGCCAGCACGGCTCCCAGGGAAATCAGGCCATATTTGACGTATTTGTTCATGGAAGGCTCTCTTCAGTTAGGCGCGGCGCCGTTGCATATGTCACCAAGATACCGGATTCCGGCTTTCGCGGGAACGACAAAATCCTGACCAAATCTGACGCCGGGGTCGCGAAACGGTAGCTCACGGCTCTTTTAAGCATAGTCAAACGGCGCGCGCGATTGCGGCGTCACTATTCACATCTGCTACAGGGTTCGGCCGGGATGGGAGGGTGATTGGAGCGGGCGATGGGAATCGAACCCACGGCTCTAGCTTGGGAAGCTAGGGTATTACCATTATACGACGCCCGCTTTGACTTGATCCTACCATTGGGCAACAGCCACATGGTAAAATGCGATGATACTTTATTTCGCGGCTTTATTGAAGGCAATGCAGCTCACCGTCAACGGCACTTCCCACAGCTTCGAGCATTCCCCCTCCCTCGCGCAACTACTGGAAACCCTCAGCCTGACCGGAAAACGCGTGGCGGTGGAGAGAAACGGCGAGATCGTGCCGCGCAGCCGGTTCGCCGAAACGCTGCTGGCCGACGGGGACCAGCTGGAAATCGTCGTCGCCGTCGGCGGCGGCTGATTTTCAACGTTGTGAGAAGTAAGGAGTACCCCGGACTCCTCACTCCCAACTCTTCACTCCTTACTGGAAAACAATGGACAATCTAATCATCGCAGGCAAGCCTTATTCCTCGCGCCTTCTGGTCGGCACCGGCAAGTACAAGGATTTCGACGAGACCCGCCGCGCGGTGGAAGCCAGCGGCGCGCAAATCGTGACGGTGGCGATCCGCCGCACCAACATCGGCCAGACCGCGGGCGAACCGAGCCTGCTCGATGCGCTGCCGCCGTCGCAATACACCTACCTGCCCAACACCGCCGGCTGCTACAGCGCCGACGACGCGATTCGCACCCTGCGCCTGGCGCGCGAACTGCTGGACGGGCACGATCTGGTCAAGCTGGAAGTGCTGGGCGACCCGAAAACGCTTTACCCGAACATGGTGGAAACCCTGAAAGCCGCCGAGGTGCTGGTCAAGGACGGCTTCAAGGTGATGGTCTACACCTCCGACGACCCGATCATCGCCAAACAGCTGGAAGAAATCGGCTGCGTCGCGGTGATGCCGCTCGCCAGCCTGATCGGCTCCGGCATGGGCATCCTCAATCCGTGGAACCTGCAAATTATCATCGACAACGCCAAGGTGCCGGTGATCGTCGATGCCGGCGTGGGCACCGCGTCGGATGCCGCCATCGCCATGGAATTGGGCTGCGACGGCGTGCTGATGAATACCGCTATCGCCGGCGCGCAGAATCCCGTGTTGATGGCCTCGGCGATGAAGAAAGCGGTGGAAGCGGGGCGCGAGGCGTTTTTGGCCGGCCGGATGCCGAAGAAGCTCTATTCCGCCAGCCCGAGTTCGCCGACCACGGGGATGATCGGCAAATAGCCTCACCGCAGAGGATGCGGAGGTCGCTGAGGAAAAGCACAAACTTGGTAACAATACTAACCGACCAGGTGGGCTCATTTCACCTCTTGCAGTCAAACTCCTCCGCGTCCTCCGCGGTTCAATAGCTTTTTATATTATGAACACATCAACCCACCGCCCCATCCGCAGCTTCGTCCTCCGCCAGGGCCGCATGTCCGTCGCTCAGACCCGAGCCCTGGAAACCCTGCTGCCGCGCTGGGGCATTCCCTACCGGGAAGCGCCGCTCGACCTCGACCAAACGTTCGGCCGAGCCGCGCCGAAAATCCTCGAAATCGGCTTCGGCATGGGCGACAGCACCGCCAAGATCGCCGCCGAGCATCCCGAGAACGACTACCTGGGCATTGAAGTGCACGGCCCCGGTGTCGGCAGCCTGCTCAACCAGATCGAGGCCGCGAACCTGACCAACCTGCGCGTGATGCAGCACGACGCGGTGGAGGTGTTGAAACACATGCTCGCCCCGGCCAGCCTGGACGGCGTGCACATCTTCTTCCCCGATCCCTGGCACAAGAAAAAACACAACAAGCGCCGCCTGATCCAGCCCGCGCTGGTCACCCTGTTGTGCGACAGACTCAAGCCCGGCGGCTATCTTCACGCCGCCACCGACTGGCAGGAATACGCCGAGCACATCCTCGCCGTGCTCACGGCCGAACCCCAACTTTCCAACACCGCCGCCGATTACGCCCCGCGCCCGGACTACCGCCCGCTCACCAAGTTCGAGCAGCGCGGGATCCGGCTCGGGCACGGGGTGTGGGACATCGTGTTCAGGAAAAATCCGGCAAATCGCCAAGAAACGGCCGATTGATTTTCGTACCGGTGTCATGTAGTAGTCAGTCAAGGTAAAACAAACGGAAGTGCGAGCTATTGTGGGTACGGCTTCAGCCGTACATGTCAGGCTGCGCCCTAAAGGGCACAAGAGCCTGACCCACAACACCCCTGAATCAAGTTGACTGACTAGTAGGTTGGGTCGGTGGTTTCATCGCCAACCCAACAAAACCCGATCTTCCTTCAAAATGTTGGTGTTGGAGAATCATCCTTTTCCCCGGCCAATGCTGATCGTCAATACCCCTGCCAGCACCAGCGCCGAGCCGGCGATTTGCAGCATCGACACGGCCTCGCCCAGGAAAACGTGCGCCAGGTAAATCGTCGCGACCGGCCCGATCGAGCCGATCAGCGAGGTATGCCCGGATCCGATGCGGCGTATTCCGGCGGAAAGCAGGAACACCGGCAGCACCGTGGAAAACGCCGCCATTGCCATGCCCAGCCCGTAGACTCGCGGTGGCAGATTCAACGCCGCGAGCGGATGCGTGACGCCGAACTGGATCAGGCTGGCGGCGCTGGCCACGATCATGGCATAGGCGGTAAAGCGGGCCGCGCCGATCCTCGCGATGGCATGGCCGGCGCCGACCAAGTAGACCGAATAGGACAAGGTGCTGGTAAATACCAGCGCCGCCCCGAGCGCGATGCCGCTCCGGTTCACGCTCACGTCGTGCATGAACACCAGCGCGATCCCGGCGTAGCTCAACGCCAGCGCCGCGATTTCCCGGCGCCCGACGGCACGTCGGGAGATTGCCGCCGACAGGATCACCACCATGGTGGGATAAAGGAACAGGATCAGCCGTTCCAGCCCGGCCGAGATGAGCTGGAGCCCGAGAAAATCGAGGAAGCTGGACAGGTAATAGCCGATCAGCCCCAGCCCCAGAACCGCCAGCCAGTCCCGCTTCTCCAGCCGCGCCTGTTTGCTTCCATTCGCCCACAGCGCGGCCAGCACGAAAAACGGCACCGAAAAAGCCATGCGCAAAGCCAGCAGGGTGACGGCGTCCACCGCATCGACATAAGCCAGCTTGACCAGGATCGCCTTGGCCGAGAAACCGACCGCCGCCAGCAGGGCAAAGCCGATGCCGAGCACCGCGTCGCGGTCGATTGAAATGCTGTGTGTAGTGCTTGCCATGAAGACCCTTTCGCCAAAAGCGCGGGTCGTTGGGCGGAGGAAAAAGCAGTCGCGGTCAGACCCGCGGTTGCCTTGTTACAGTTGAATCGAGAATGCAGCGCCGCGGCAGGGGAAGGAATTCCGCAGCCACAGTCGGAGAGTGGAATGGGTGGTGTTGGTGGTAGCCATGGCTGGACTATAGCGGGGCGCGCAATGGGTTGTCAACGCGAGGGGCGGAATCGCATTTGCGGTTCCCAAATCAGCAAAAACCCGTCACCTCCGCCACCGCCGCAAAGACTTTCGCCATGAAGCCATCGTCGCAAAGCGTCAGCGCCTCACCCACCAGCCGCTGGTTGTCGATGGCCCACAACTGATCCACCAGCAGGTCTGAATCCTGTTCCAGCTTGTCGCGGGCGGACAACCGGAGGCGCAACGGTTCCGCGTTGTCGGCCAGGGCCGTGGTGAGGGGGATGACCAGGGTGGACGGATGGCCGGCTTCGAGCAGGGCGGGGTGCTGCACCACCAGGACGGGGCGTATTTTGCCGGGTTCGGTGCCCCGGCCCGGATTGAGGTTGGCGAGATAGACCGCGCCGTGCTCAAGGGGCGCCGAAGTCATCGGCCCCATCCAGTTCCGCATTGACTCGCATGCTCTCTTCCCGCAAGCGCAGGCTCAATGCCTTGAGCCGCTCCCCGCGTTTTCGGGCGGCCATTTCCCGGTTCAGGGTTTCCAGCGCAAGGCGGACATATTCGGCTCGCGGAATGTGCATTTGGCGGGCAAAGGTATCCACTTGGTCGAGCAACTTGTCCGGCAGTCGGACGGATACCATGTTCATGGTCTGTATCTCCAAATGTATTTCATCTTGAAAAATACTAGAGGAAAGAGGGGGGCGGTTCAATGGTTCCATCTCCGCGACTGACTACTACGCCGGATAAGGCGAGAACTGGTCCGCCACCGCCAGCCACCGGCCTTCTTCCTTCACGAAAAAGAACATGTCCCGCCCACCCAGGTGGACAGCCTGCCCGCCCAAGTCGAAGGCCATGTCGAAGTCGTAGGCCACCACGGCCGAGTTGCCGTAGACGTGGACGACCGGGTCGATTTCCCGCCAGTGATGGATGCGGGCCGCGTCGGCGAATTTTTTCCAGGCCGCGATGCAGGCGGCACTGCCGTCGAGGCGATGCCGGTCGGTGGCGGTGATGGCGATCATGTCGCGGTGAAAATAGCGGGCGAGGTCGTCCGGGAGGCCTTGCGTCCAGGCGTCGTTGAGGGCGCGCAGGGTGGCCCAGATTTCCTGTTTCACCGGATCGTCGAATGGTTGGGTCATGGGGTCTCCTTCCTCTGGTTCATGATACCTCAATGCGCCGGCACATCGCCGGCGTGGCCGACGATCGCGGCGAAACGGTCGCGCAGCGCGGCGATTTCGGCCCGTTGCACCATGGCGGCGGGCACGGTGCCGCCGGTGCCGTCGGGCAGGTCGCGGGTGGCGGTCGCGCCTTCCACCACCGTCGTCCGGTAGCCCAGGTCGAGCGCCGCGCGCACCGTCGCGCTCACGCACATATGGGTCATGAAGCCGGCGACGATCAGGTTTTTCCTGCCCGATTGGGCGAGCCGTTGTTCCAGCCCGGTGCCGGCAAAGGCGTTCGGCAGCGACTTGGCGATGACGGTTTCTCCCGTTTGAGGGGCGAGCTCGGGAACGATTTCCACGAACGGCCCGTTGGGATCGAACAGCGCCGACCCCGGTTTGGACCGATGGATCACGTGGACAACCGGGGTGCCGTTCTGCCGCGCCCGTTCCAGCAGCGCGGCGGTTTCGCGCACGGCATTGTCGATGCCCGCCAGGGGGAGGCGCCCGTCGGTGTATTCGCGCTGGGCGTCGATGATGACGACGACGCTGTCCGACAGGCTTGCCGGACGGGTATTTACGCCGGCGATCTGCAGCAGGGTGGCGGGGCCGTTGCCGGTTGCGGCGGCTCGTGCGGCGCAGGGGCCGGCGAGGGTCAGCACGAAGAGCAGCGAGGCCGCGAGCAATTTGCTGACATGAGTTTCAGGGGTTGTCATGTTTTATTCCTAAATTAGCGGGTTGAAATGCCGCATTCATTCTGCAGCCTGGATTCGCCGCCATCCAATCGTATTTGCGGATGCTTCCCATCAGCGCGGCCGATTGCTCCGCGCCGGCATTTCGGCGATGATGGAAAAAACTCCAGAAGACGCCATGCCGTGGAACTCCATCATCTGCGCACCTTCGTTGCCGTCGGGCGCGAAGCTCACCTGACCCGTGCCGCCGAATTGCTGTGCCTGAGCCAGCCGGCGGTCAGCGCCCATGTCAAGGCGCTGGAGGACGAGCTCGGCCTGCCGTTGTTCGAACGCGGCGCCAAGGGCATGACCCTCACCCCCGCCGGGATGCGTTTGATGGATTACGCCGAAAAGGTGCTGGCCGCGCGCCAGGAATTGATCCACGAGGCCGGGCGCATCAAGGGCGCGGTGAGCGGGAATTTGCGCATCGGTACCGTTGGCGATGCGCAGATGCTGCGGCTCGGCCCCATTCTCGCCCGCATGGCGGAACGTCATCCCCACGTCACCATCCAGCTGCGCAGCGGTTTTTCCGGCACGGTGATCGAGGACGTGCTTCATGGCCGCCTCGATGCCGGCTTCACCGTTTTTTCCGACGAGCCCAGGGCTGGCGCGCTGGCCCGCATCGGGTTGATGAAGTTCGCCTTGCGCCTCGCCGCCCCGGCGGGCTGGCGCGTGCGGGTGGAGCGGGCGGGATGGGACGAACTGGCCGCGCTGCCGTGGATCGGCATGCCGCCATCGACTTTCTGCGGACGGCTGGCGGAGGCGGTTTTCCAGCGGCGCGGCGGCGCGCCGCACAAGATCGTCGAGGCCGACCGCAACGCCACCGTGCAGAACCTGATCGCCGCCGGCGCGGGCATCGGCCTGCTGCACGAGGAGCAGGCGCTGAAGGCGGAACAGGCCGGAGACGTGATCCTGATCCCCGGCCTGCGCGAGGAAACGCGGCTCGACTTCATCTGCCTGGCGCAGCGCCGGGAAGACCCGCCCGTCGCGGCGTTATGCGAAGTGCTGCGCGAGGTATGGGAGGTTTGATGCTCCATCATTCTGGAAAAAGCATTTGGCCACAGAGAACACAGAGTTCACAGAGGAAAAACGATAGGTTGCCGGTATAACTGTTTTTACCCATCAGGCGAATACGGAAATGCCCAAAAATTCGCCTCATCTCTGTGTTCTCTGTGATCTCTGTGGCTTGAACTGAGGTCTTTTGATTCATCACGTCGCCCGATGAACTGAATCACAAAAAACGATTGGCTCTGCCGCTATCCCCGATGCCAAAATCGCCCGTCCACTTTTCCTGGAGATCGATATGGCCGATTTTTCCCCCATCGCAACCGAGTACCAGCGCCGCGCCAGCGTCCAGCAGGCGGCGGGCGAAGCGCTGCTGGACATGCTGGCCGTCGCGTCGGCAGAGGATGTCCTCGACCTGGCCTGCGGCCCCGGCGCCTTGACCGCGCGTCTGCGCAACCTGACGACCGGGAGGGTGACGGGCTGCGACGCCGCTTCCGGCATGATCGCCGAGGCGCGGCGGCAATACGGCGATGGGGGTATCGAGTTCGTCGAATGCGACGCGGCCGCGTTGCCGTTCGCGGGCGAGTTCGACGCGGTTTATTGCAACTCGTCGTTCCAGTGGTTCGCCGATCCCACCGCCGTGCTGGCCGCCTGCCTCAGGGCTTTGCGCCCGGAAGGACGGATGGCGATGCAGTGCCCCGCCAAAGCCGAGTTCTGCCCCGGTTTCGTCCGCGCCGTCGAGGAATTGCGGCAACACGCCGAAACGCGGGACACCTTCGCCCGCTACCAATCGCCCTGGCTGTTTCTGGAAACCGCCGAGAACTATGACCGCCTGTTTGCCGGAGCGGGTTTCGAGGTGTTGGAAAGCCATATGGAAACCGCCGTCAGCCGGTGTCCCCCGGAACAGGCCATGGAGATTTTCCATTCCGGCTCGGCGTTGGCCTACCTGAATCCGCAATGCTACGCGGGCGGCGTGCCGCCCGATTATCCGGCGCGCGCCGCCGCCATCGTTGCCGCCGCCTTGCGCCGCCAAGCGGGAACGGACGGTCTGGTTTCCCTGGCGTTCAATCGCGTCTACCTGCTGGCGCGCAAGAGGGGCGGGTAGGCGCAGCCCGGATGGAGCTTCGCGGAATCCGGGATTGTGCCCCAATGCGGCAATGGCGCCGCATTCCGCTACGCTCCATCCGGGCTATGATTTCTATGCAAACCGATCCCGAATCACCACCTCGTTTGCCGCCAATTGTCCGCCCCTCGGGAACGGCTCGCGGGCGCCCTTGCCGATGGCCACGAACATTGAAATCACGTGGTCTGGCGGCAGGTTGATCAGCTTGCCCACGGCATCAAAGTCGAAACCGTCCATCGGGCAGGAGTCGTAGCCCAGCTCCTTCGCCGCCAGCATCAGGGTCATCGCGGCGATACCGCAGGAGCGCATGGCTTCGTCGCGCTGCACTTGTTCCCGATCCCGGTAATACTGGCCGATGGCCGGGACGAGGTAGTCCTGCACCGGCTGCAGCGTGTTTTTCCAGTAACGCGCCGGGTCTTTGTCCCAGGACTTGAGATCGGCGGTCATCACGATCAATAGCGAGGCGTCGGTGACCTGTGCCTGGTCCCAGGCCGCCGCCCGCAGCTGTTTGCGCAGTTCCGGGTCGCGCACCAGGACGAAGCGCCAGTTCTGGATGTTGAAGGCGGTGGGCGAGAGCGCGGCGAGCGCCATCAGGCGGTCGATTTCGGCTTCGGTCATGCGGTGGTCCGGGTCGAAGCCTTTTACGGCGCGGCGTTGTTCGATTGCGGTTGAAACGTTCATGCGGTGGCCTCCATTCTGGTAAATTGTGGCGCGGAACCCGAATCCGGGAAACTTGATGAATTGTCCGGCTGCAACTTACTGAAAACAAGTGGGCGCGTTATACTTTCAGCGGATTTGTCATATACGATTGACATTATCCGTCATCCCACCAACAAAGGAGAGAACATGAAAAACACGTTGATTGCGTTGTGTCTGGCTGTGGGCTTCGCTTCCGGCGCTTATGCCGCCGATGGAAAAGCGCCGACCGCGCAGCAGAACAAGATGGGCGCCTGCAATAAGGATGCGGGGGAGAAGGCACTGAAGGGCGACGAGCGCAAGAAATTCATGAGCGAATGCCTGAGGGCCAAGGCTCCCGAGGCTGCTGCGCCTGCGGAACCGGCGCCGAAACTGACCCCCATGGCTACCTGCAACAAGGCGGCCGGCGAGAAGACCCTGAAAGGCCCGGATCGCAAGAAATTCATGAGCGATTGCCTGAAGGCCAAAGGGCCGGAAAACATGAAGTAAGTTTTCAGGAAAATCGGCGGGTTGGCGTTTACCCAGCCCGCCGGCTACGCCTACTTCCATTCCCAGAGTTTGGCCTGGATTTTTCCGCTTTCTTCCACTTCATATTCGAAGACCAGCGCCATGCTGTTCAGCTGCGCCAGCCGTTGCGCCTGGGTCTGCAGGTAGATTGCTCCCCGCCAGCTCGCGGCCTGGCCGCTTCCCTTTGGTTTGCCGACGCCTTCTCCGGTCCAGGTGAGGATTTCCCCGTCCCGTGTCGTGAACAAGCCCTGGCCTTTGCCGTGAAAGACGCCGGCTGGCGTGAGGGTTGACACATACGTTCCCATCTCGGCGACGTCCTTGCCGAGCAGGTTGCCGGTCGCCTGGAAACTGGTTTCGATGCAAAGGCTCGATCCTTCCGAGGGCAATACCCTCGTTGACGTGATCTGGCCTTGCGCCTGACTGATCATTTCTCCTAACATGCTGCACCTCCAATTTGCCGATTCGGGGTCGCGCTTCTGTGGCCGCGCCGACCCGAGGCAACCCCGCATCGCCCGGCGCCATATCCTCCTTCAATGTGGATTTTTCTTCGTCGCCACGCGCCCCGGTATCAGCGGGCGGTGTGCTGGGAAGGACCCGGATGGGGGTCCATTTCTATGTATAGACTATGGGGGGAAGGTTTGGTGCCGAGGTGTGGCTGAAATCCCGCCTGTGTGGGTACGGCTTGAGCCGTACATGTCACGGCTAAAGCCTGACCCACAAATTCCAACCCTACTTTGGACCGTGGATGGCGCGTAGGAATTCGTTGCGGAACTGATCGCTGTCCTTGAAGCAGCCGGTGAAAGCCTGGGTATAGACCCGCTCGTCGCCGCGCCGGTCTTCGCCCAGCAAGAGGCAGAGCTGCTCGGCTTCGATCACGCAGGCGGCGCCCTTGGCTTTGCCGTGCGCGACCAGCGCCTCGGCGATGTCGCGCGTCATCCATTCCTGGTAGGTGAAACGGTGGCCGATGGCGTCCACCAGCCGGGCGATGCGGCCGAAGCCGTGCAGCCGTCCGCCGGGGATGTAGGCGACGTGGGCGATGCCGCGAAACGGCACGAGATGGTGCGGGCAGACGCCGTGCACCGCGATGCCGCGTATCACCACCATGTCCTCGCGCGGGTCGGCGAACCCTTCGCCCAGCACTTCGGCGGGATCCATGTCGTAGCCGCCGAGCAGGCGCTTTTCCCACAAGTCGCGCACGCGCCGCGCCGTTTTGCCGGTGTGGGTGCAGTCCGGCGCAACGCCGCAGGCGCGCAGCAGGTCGGTGATGGCCTGTTCGAACGCCTCCCCGTCGAAAGCGCCGACGCAGGGAATGCCCAGGCTGTCGGGCGGGGGCGTGGATTGGTCGTGGTCGCAGCAGTCGGACATGTCGATGGCCTCGAAAAAACGATATTGCCTTTATAATACGCGATTATGAACAGTCTCTGGAACGATGGCGCCGCCGCCGCGTGCGGCAGCGAGCTTGCCTTGCGCGCCTATACCTCGCGCCTGCTCGGCGGCGAAAAGGCGCTGGTGATGTATGGCGGCGGCAATACCTCGGTCAAGCTGCGGCAGGACGGTGAGGATATCCTGTATATCAAGGGTTCTGGCTCGGACCTGGCGCTGGTGGCGGAGAAGGATTTTTCCCCGGTACGGCTCGATCCGGTCAAGCGGCTGATCGAGCGCGAGGCGCTCGGCAACGACGAGATGATCGCCGCGTTCCGCGCTGCCCAGAAGGACCCGCAGGCGCCCCGGCCGTCGATCGAAACCGTGCTCCACGCCAATCTCCCGTTCAAGTGGGTCGAGCACACCCACGCCGACGCCGTGCTGGCGCTGGCCGATACCCGCAGCGGCGAAGCGCACATCCGCGCCGCCTTCGGCAATACCGTGCTGGTCGTGCCCTACCGGCATTCCGGCTTCGAGCTGGCCAAGGTCTGCCACGAAGTTTTCACCCGCCAGGCCACGCCGGACACCATCGGCATGGTGCTGTTGCACCACGGCATTTTTGCGTTCGGCGCCACGGCGAGGGAGTCCTACGAGCGCATGATCGCATTGGTGAGTCGCGCGGAGGATTACCTGAAACGCCGCCAGGCCTGGGATATTCCTCTGCACTTTCCTGCCGCGCTTGAAGGAGACGATGGCATCGAGGCCATCGCCGCGCTGCGCCGCGACATCTCCCGCGCCGCCGGCTTCCCTATGGTGATGAACGTGTGCGGCGACCTGATGAGCCTCGCCTTCGCCCGCCGTCCCGATCTCGCCTCGCTCTCCCAGCGCGGCCCGGCGACGCCGCAGCACGCGGTGTTCACCAAACGCCTGCCGCTGTTGGGGCGAGACATCGCGGGCTATGGCGCCGAATACCGTCGCTATCTGGCGGAAAACGCGCCGGCGGATGCGAAGCGTCTGCCAGACCCGGCGCCGCGCGTGGTTATCGACCCGGCATGGGGTTTCGCCGCGGCGGGGGTCAACGCCTTCCATGCCGACGCCACGGCGGAAATTTTCCGCCATGCGATGAAAATCTTCTGCCGCGCCGAAGCGTTGGAGCAATACGTTTCCCTGTCGCCGCGCGAAGTGCTCGCCGCCGAGATCGAATACGGCGGCTTCGAACAGGCGGTGCGGAGCCGATATGCGCTGGCCGGCCAGGTGGCGCTGGTGGACCAGGCGCTGGCGAGCCGGGAAAGGATCGACGAGCTGCTTGCCAAGGGCGCCGCCGTGGTCGGGCTGGATACCGTTCCGGCGGTGCGGGCGCTGTATCGGCGCGGCGATTACCTGGGCGTGGTTTGCGGCAGCGACGGCATCGATGGCGCGCTGGAACAGGCGGTACGCCGCTTCGGCGGGATCGATTTGCTGTTTTCGGAAAGTGATGAGCTTGCCGAGGCTTGTCGGCCTCTGCTCGCGCTTTCGCCCGTAAGCAATTGAAACTCGAATGCAGGATGCGGTGGGGCACGAACCGCATCCTGCCGGGCTTCTTTCCTTCGCGGGAAAAGTAAGCACGGAAACGGCGATGGCGTGTCATAAGCCTGGACGGCAATTCGCCACAACCTTAAGGATAACCCCATGAACATCGAAACCCTGCGCTGGCATAACGGCGCGCTCGAAATGATCGACCAGCGCGTGCTGCCGGCGCGCTTCGAATACCTCGTCTACGGGTCCGCCGCCGCGGTCGCCGAGGGCATCCGCAGCATGGTGGTGCGCGGCGCCCCGGCCATCGGCTGCGCCGCGGCCTACGGCGTGGCGCTGGAGGCTTTACGGCTGAAGGAAAGCGCACCGGCGGACTTTCCCACCGGCATGGAACAAGGCTTTGCGGTGCTGGCGGCGAGCCGCCCCACCGCGGTCAACCTGTTCTGGGCGCTGGAGCGGATGCGCCGGGTGTGGCGCGATGCGGGCGATGCCGCCCCGTCCGCCGTGGCCGAAACGCTGCTGCGCGAAGCCCACGAAATTCTCGCCGAAGACATCCGCATCAACCGCGCCATGGGGGCGCACGGCGCGGCGCTGCTGCCGGACGGCGCGCGCGTGCTCACCCACTGCAATGCAGGCGCGCTCGCCACCGCCGGCTGGGGCACGGCGCTGGGCGTGATCCGTTCGGCCGTGGAAGCGGGCAAGAAAATCTCCGTCATCGCCGACGAAACCCGTCCCTTCCTGCAAGGGGCGCGCCTGACCGCCTGGGAAATGGTGCAGGAGGGCATTCCGCTCACCCTGATCGCCGACAACATGGCCGGACACCTGATGGCGCACGGCGAGGTGGACGCGGTGGTAGTCGGCACCGACCGGGTGGCGGCCAACGGCGATGTCGCCAACAAGATCGGCACCTACATGGTGGCGGTGCTGGCGCGGCGCCACGGCATTCCGTTCTACGTCGCCTGCCCGCTTTCCACCATCGACCGCAACATCGCCGGCGGCGCGGACATTCCGATCGAGGAGCGGGCGGCGGAGGAGGTCACCGGCTTCCGCGATTGCCGCTGGGCGGCGCAAGGCGTGGCCGTGCGCAATCCGGCGTTCGACGTCACGCCGGCGGAACTGGTGACCGGGCTGATCACGGAAAAGGGCGTGGTCATGGCGCCCGACAAAGGGAAGATCGCGGCGCTGTTTTGTTGAGGGGAACCGAGTCCCACCTTCAGGCAAACCATTAAAATATAATAAATTGTTAATGTAAACAAAACGATACAAAATACGCAAAGATGATATAAACTCAGTGAAATAATAAAAATAACGTTCCATCAACAACCAAAATCAATAAAGGAGGAGGTAAAGATGAGCGATAATTCACCGGGTTTTTTTCAGAAACTGCCCAGCGCCCTGCCGGGTCTTGTCTTGATCGTTTTGACCATGGTGGTGATTCGGCAATGGCTGGAACCATGGATGACCAACGCGGCGATCTTCGGCCAGAAAGGCTGGATGGTGAAGGTGCTGCACTTGAACTACATCCTGCTCGGCATCATTTGCGGCATGCTTTACCGCAACGTGATTTTCGGCGGCAGGATGCCGGCCATTTTTAGCGACGGCTTCAAGCTGTCGCGCCTGATGATCAAGACCGGCATCATCCTGCTCGGTTCGCTCTATACCGTGCAGGGCATCGTCAAACTGGGCTCGATGGCGGTGTTCCTGATCGGCGGCTTCGTCATCATGACCATCGTCATGGTGCTCTGGCTCGGCAAGCTGCTCAAGCTCGACCGCTCCATGACCGGGGTGCTGGCCAATGCCCTTTCCGTCTGCGGCGTGTCGGCGGCGGTCGCCACTTCGCCCGCGGTGGAGGCCAAGGCCAGCCAGGTCGCCTATGCCATCGCCACCATCCTCGGCTTCGGCATCCTCACCATGTTCATCAGCCCGTTCATCGGCCATGCGCTGGGCTTCACCGACCTCCAGTACGGCGCCTGGATCGGCACCGGCATCCTCAACTCGGGCCAGGTGCTGGCGGCGGCGCTGGCGTTCAATCCCAACGTGGCGCCGGGAACGTCGGTGTCGGTGGCGGAAATCTGGAACATCATGCGGGTGATCTCCATTCCCTTCGCCGTGTTCGCCGTCACCGTGTGGTATTGGGCCGGAAAGGAAGAATCGGCCGAGGGCGGACAGAAGAAAACCCTGGGCACTCTGCTGGTGGAGAAATTCCCGGTGTTCGTGATCGGCTTCATGGTGATGGTGGCGCTCACCAGCATGGGCGCGTTCGGCGAGGTGGGCGTCAAAGGCGGCGCACCCGCCTCCGACACCATCAAGATGCTGCGCCTGTGGATGACGTGGATTTTCGGCTTCGGCCTGGTCGGCCTGGGCGGTTACATCGACTTCAAGGAACTGGCCAAGGCGGGCGGCACGCCGCTCAAAGTCGGCCTGATCGTGGGCACGACCAAGTACGTCCTGGCGCTGCTCCTGGTCATCCTGATCAAAGACTACCTGGTTGCAATTTAAGGGAGAACGATTATGGCAAACGAACAAGCCGGCAGCGAAACCCTCGGCAGCGCCGGGGATAAAAGCAAGATGACCCTGTTCAAGGACGACCGTGCGGAAGACATCGGCGCCATTGTCCTTAGCGTGCTGGTGATCGCCGTTATCGTCATCATGACGATGAAATAAGCGTGTACCGGCAGATCGTCGTCGCCGTGGACGGCTCCGCCGCCACGGCGGAAGCGCTGGAGCACGCCGCCCACCTTGCCCGTCGGAGCGGTGCCGCCCTGACGGGCGTTTTCGTTCTGGACGGCAACTGGGCGGATTTCATCGGCAACGACTGGCAATCCTCCAAAGGCGCGCGTCAGGGCTTCCTCGACTATATCCGCCAGGAGCAGGAAGAACAGGCCGAAGCCGCGCGCGGCCAGTTCGAAGCCGCCGTCGCCGGGCTCGAAAGCACGCAATTTTCGCTGCTCGCCGGCGACCCGACCGAAGAACTCGTCAAGCTCGCCAGCCAGCCTTCCACCGACTTGCTCGTCGTCAGCCGGCAAGTGTTCCAGGTCAGCGGCCGGCCCAGCCTCAAATCCCTCGCCAAGACCCTGGCGCAAAAAGCCACCCGGCCGCTGTTGCTGCTGGGTTGAGCACTCCGCGGTTCAGTTCCGGTGGCGAGACGCTCATCAATCGACGCCGCAAATTCATGCGTAGGTCGGCTCAAGGCGCATAGCGCCGGAGCCGACATCCGTGCGTCGGGTCCGCTGCGCTTGACCCGACCTACAGCCGGTTGAGCGGTACGTTTACTCCTACTCCGGCACCGTCCATTCCACCCGCGTTGCGCCCTGCTTCTCAGCACCCAGCGCAGCGAGCAGTTCCGGCAGCAGCCCGCGCAGTTCTTGTTCGAGTTTCCACGGCGGATTGACGATGGTCATGCCGTTGCCGTTGAGCTGGAAGTTGTTGAGCGGGGCGAGGTGGATTTCCGCGGTGAGGACGCGCCGGATGCCGCTGGCGGCGAGCTGGCGGTGGAAGTGGCGCACCGGTTCCGGGCTTTTGATCGGGTACCAGATGGCGTAGGTGCCGGTGGGGAAGCGCTTGTAGGCTTCTTTCAGGCCATCCAGCAGGCGGCGGAATTCGTCTTGTTCTTCGTAGGGCGGGTCGAGCAGTACCAGCGCGCGGCGGCTTTCCGGCGGCAATTGCGATTTCAGCGCCAACGCGGCGTCGAGCGCCTGGATGCGCACCTGGCGGTCGTCGCGGAACAGCCGTTTCAGCGAGTTCACGGCGTCCGGGTGGATGTCGGACAAGAGCAGCCTGTCCTGCGGCCGCAGCAGCGCGCGCGCCAGGCGCGGCGAGCCGGGGTAGCTGGTCAGTCGGCCTTCGGCGTCCGGCAGGCCGAGGCGGCGCACCAGGTTGAGAAATCCGGCCAGGGCGGGAGAAGGATCGGGTTCCTCCAGCGCTTTCAAGATGCCTTGTTCCGCTTCGCCGGTCTTGGCGGCGAGTTCGCCGCGCAGGCTGTAGGTGCCGTCGCCGGCATGCGCGTCGAGCACGGTGAAGCCTTTTTCCTTCTGCTTGAAATGCTCGATCAGCAGCATCAGCACGAGGTGCTTGAAGACATCGCAGAAGTTGCCGGCATGGTAGCCGTGGCGGTAGTTCATGAGGTTGTCCTCAGGGCAGGAAGAGCTGCAACAGGTCATTGAGAAAACGCCGCCCCAGCAGGGTCGGGCGGATGTAGAGCGCGTCGCGCTCGATCAGTCCGCGCCGCTCGGCCTCGTCCAGCGCGGGCAGTACGGCGGTCAGCGGCAGGCCGGTGCGGGCGGAAAACAGGGCGGCGGGGAAGCCTTCGGTGAGGCGCAGGGCGTTCATCATGAATTCGAACGGCAGTTCGGCGGCGGCGACTTCGTGTTCCTGTTCCAGCGCGCCGCCGGCGAGCGCCCGCTCCATGTAGGTTTGCGGGTGGCGGTGGCGCACCTGGCGCAGGAGGCGGTCATGGAGCGTGAGCTTGCCGTGCGCCGCCGCGCCGATCCCCAGGTAATCGCCGAACAGCCAGTAGTTGAGGTTGTGCTTGCAGCGATGATGTTTTTGCGCGAAGGCCGAAGTTTCGTAGTGCTCGTAGCCGGCGCCGGCCAGCTCGGCCTCGATCGCTTCCTGCATGGCGGCCGAGGCGTCGTCGTCTGGCAGCTCCGGCGGCTTGCTGTGGAAAACCGTGTTCGGTTCCAGCGTGAGATGGTAGGCGGAAAGGTGCTGCGGCGCGAACCGGATGGCTTCGCGGATGTCGGCCAAGGCCTCGTCCATGCACTGCCCCGGCAGGGCGTACATCAGGTCGAGGTTGATGTTGTCGAAATGGCGTTGGGCCAGGTCGATGGCGCGGCGCGCTTCATGGTCGTCGTGGATGCGTCCCAGCGCCTGCAAGTGGCGCGGGTTGAAGCTCTGGATGCCGAGCGACAGCCGGTTCACCCCGGCGGCGCGGAAACCGGCGAACTTGTGCGCTTCCGCCGTGCCGGGATTGGCTTCCAGCGTGATTTCGGCGTGCGCCTCGACCGGCAGCAGGGTGCGCGCCCGGGTCAGCAGCGCATCGATTGCCTGCGCCGAGAACAGGCTGGGCGTGCCGCCGCCGATGAAGATGCTCACCACCTTGCGGCCCCATATCTGGGGCAGCGCGGCCTCCAGATCCCTGGTCAGCGCAGCGATGTATTCCTGTTCGGGCAGGCCGTCGCGTGGCTCGAACGAGCTGAAGTCGCAGTAGGGGCACTTGCGCACGCACCAAGGCAGGTGGATATAGAGAGAAAGCGGCGGCGGGGATTGTAGGAGCGGCCTCCCGGCCGCGATAACCTGGTTCGCGGCCGGGAGGCCGCTCCTACCTTGCACCTTTGAGTTTCTCCACCAGTTCGGCCAGCGCCTTGCCGCGATGGCTGATCCTGTTCTTCTGGTCCATCGGGATTTCCGCGCCGGTCAGGCCCAGTTCGGGGATGAGGAAATACGGGTCGTAGCCGAAGCCGCCATCGCCGCGCGGGGTGTCGATGATCTCGCCGTACATCGCGCCTTCGGCGATGATCGGCTGCGGGTCTTCCGGCCAGCGCACCAGCACCATCACGCAGTAGTAATGCGCCTTGCGGTTGGCGTGGCCTTGCAGCAGCTCGATCAGCTTCTGGTTGTTGCGCTCGTCCGATTTCGGCTCGCCGGCGAAGCGGGCGGAATATACGCCGGGCGCGCCGTTCAGGGCATCGACGCAGATCCCGGAGTCGTCGGCCAGCGCGGGCAGGCCGGAATGCGCCGAGGCGTGGCGCGCCTTGGTCAGGCAGTTCTCGATGAAGGTGCAGTAGGGCTCTTCCGCCTCGGGGATGTTGAACGCCGACTGCGGCAGGACTTCGAAATCCAGCGGTTCGAGAATGGCGCCGATTTCGCGCAGCTTGCCGGCATTGTTGGAGGCGATGACGAGTTTTTTCATTTGAAATCCTTTTTTAAGCGGGTAGCTGGTGGCTTGTAGCGGGTAGCCGGTTTGCCGCCCGCGAAGCGGGCGGGGTTTTGCTACAAGCTACCAGCTACGGACTACAAGCTAAAAACTACAAGCCAAGAGCCGCCTTCTGTTTCGTGACCAACTGCGCGATACCGCTTTGCGCCAGGCCCAGCATGGCGTCCATCT
Organism: Sulfuricella sp.; assembly: GCA_023266195.1. Taxonomy (GTDB): domain Bacteria; phylum Pseudomonadota; class Gammaproteobacteria; order Burkholderiales; family Sulfuricellaceae; genus Sulfuricella. The sequence goes on along the minus strand of JAHFRP010000018.1, from coordinate 831 downwards.
CGGTGCGCGAGAACGGCGCGCCTTCCGCGGTGCCCTGGATTTCGACGAAGCCGCCGCTGCCGGTCATGACGACGTTCATGTCGGTGTCGCAGTCGGAATCCTCGACGTAGTCCAGGTCCAGCACCGGCACGCCCTGGTAGACGCCGACCGAGACCGCGGCGACGAAGTCGCGCAGCGGCGAGGCCTGGAGCTTGCCTTCCCTGAGCAGGAACGAAACGGCGTCGTGCAGCGCGACGTAGGCGCCGGTGATGCTGGCGGTGCGGGTGCCGCCGTCGGCCTGGATCACGTCGCAGTCGATCTGGATGGTGCGCTCGCCCAGCGCCGTGAGATCGATCACCGCGCGCAGGGAGCGGCCGATCAGGCGCTGGATTTCCTGGGTGCGTCCGGTCTGCTTGCCCCGCGCGGCTTCGCGGTCGATGCGGGTGTTGGTGGAGCGGGGCAGCATGCCGTATTCGGCGGTGGTCCAGCCCTGGCCCTTGCCGCGCAGGAACGGCGGCACCTTTTCGTCGATGCTGGCGGTGCAGATCACTTTGGTGTCGCCGCACTCGATCAATACCGAGCCTTCGGCGTGCCGGGTGTAGTTGCGGCTGATGGCGATGGTGCGAAGCTGGTCTGGATTGCGCTGGCTGGGCCGCATGGGAGTCCTTCGATTCAAAGAAAGTTCGCCATTATAGCAGGTCGGTCGGGCACCCCGTGCCCGACAAATCCCTGCGAGTTGCCTCAAGATAAAAGTTACTCAAGGTGGTCTGAAAAAGGGATCGTTGCCTCAAGTTAAAGGTTACCGAAGCCACCAAGGTGACCAGACATGGGAAAGCGGGAACGACGCGCCTA
>JAHFRP010000017.1 GCA_023266195.1 Sulfuricella sp. | reverse complement strand
ACGAAGTGCGCCGCGATTTGCTGGCGGTGGCCACGCGCATCAACGCGGCGCTCGATGCCTGCGGCTTCCCGCTGTGCAGGGGCAATGTGATGGCGAGCAATCCTCAGTGGTGCTTGTCGCTTGCGGAGTGGAAGGAGACCTTCGCGGAATGGATCGACCGCGGCGACCCGGAAGCCCTGCTGCACGCCACGATCTTTTTCGACTTCCGCAGCCTGCACGGCCAACACGCCCTCGCCGAAAACTTGCGGGCCTGGCTGACCGGGCGGGCCGCCGCCAACCCGCGCTTTTTGCACCAGATGGCGGCCAACGCCCTGCGCAACCGGCCGCCGCTGGGGCTGGTACGCGACTTCGTAACCGGCGAGAACCACACCCTCGACCTCAAGTTGAACGGCATCACCCCGTTCGTCGATGCGGCGCGGATTCTCGGCCTGGCCGCGGGCGGCGGACACACGCATACCGTCCAGCGCCTGCGCCTCGCCGCGCCCACGCTCAACATCCCGCCGGCCGAGGTGGAAGGCTGGATCGAGGCTTTTTTGTTCATCCAGCTGCTGCGCCTGCGCCACCAGCACGACGAAAGCCGGGAGGAACCGGCGATGGACAACCGCATCGACCCGAATCGGCTCAACGATCTCGACCGGCGCATACTGAAGGAAGCCTTCCGCCAGGCGCGCAAGCTGCAAGCCCGCCTGGCGCTGGATTACCGCTTATGAACTGGCTCTCCCGGCTGTTCCATCCGGAAGTGGCGCTCAGCGCCGAGGCGGCCACGCGCCTGGATGCCTGGCGCCGCTTGCCGAACCCGGCCGGCTCAGAGCTGGACGCCTCGCGCTTCGTGGTGGTGGACGTGGAAACCACCGGCCTCAATCTGGCGCGCGACCGGCTCATCGCCATCGGCGCGGTAGCCGTGAATCAGGGCCGGATCGACCTGACCGACAGCTTCGAGATCATCCTGCAGCAGCCGACCGCCAGCGGCAAGGACAACATCCTGATCCACGGCATCGGCGGCACCGCGCAGACCGGGGGCGTGCCGCCGGTGGAAACGCTGCTGCGCTTTCTCGAATTCGTCGGCAAGGACCCGCTGGTCGCGTTCCATGTCACCTTCGACGAAACCATGATCAAGCGCGCGCTCAAGGAGTTTCTGCATTTCGACTTCAAGCGCCCCTGGCTCGACCTTGCCTACGTGATGCCCGGATTCCTCCCCGAACTCGCCAACCGGCACCGCGCGCTGGACGACTGGAGCGGCCATTTCCACATCCGGAACTATGCCCGCCACAGCGCGCTGGCCGATGCGCTGTCCACCGCCCAGCTGTTCCTCGCCGCGACAAAAATCGCCCGGCAAAAAAACATCCCCGATTTCAAGGGGCTGCAGGATGTGGAAAAGGCCCAGCGCTGGATCAGTTGGGCCAGTTGAAAACCAATTTTTAATTTTTGATTTTGAATGTTAAATTAGCGACCGGCAAACCGCACCGAAATTAAGAATTCAAAATTGAGAATTCAAAATTCTTCAAACATGCCCACCTCAACAAAACTACAGGAGTATTGGCACAAGAATCTGCGGATGACGGGGTTCCTGCTGTTCGTCTGGTTCCTGGCCACTTTCGCGGTGATCTGGTTCGTGCGCGACCTGAATAAATTCACCTTCCTCGGCTTTCCCTTCGGCTTCTACATGACTTCCCAGGGCTCGCTGGCGATCTACGTCGCGCTGGTGTGGTGCTACGCCCGCTACATGAACAAGCTGGATAAAAAATACGGGGTGGCCGAAGATTAAGAACAAGATTTTCTTCCGCAGCCTGTCGCGCTACTACGGCTTCTACACCGGCGGCTTCATCACCTTCGTCATCCTGCTGGCGATCGCCGAGCAGATGGGCATGTCCAACGCCTGGATCGGCTACATCTTCATGGCCGCCACCTTCGGCCTGTATGCCGGCATCGGCGTGATGAGCCGCACCGCCGACATTTCCGAATACTACGTCGCCGGGCGCCGCGTGCCCGCCGTGTTCAACGGCATGGCGACCGGCGCCGACTGGCTTTCCGCCGCCTCCTTCATCGGCATGGCCGGCACGCTGTACCTGTCGGGCTACGACGGCATGGCCTTCGTGCTCGGCTGGACCGGCGGCTTCGTGCTGGTGGCGCTGCTGCTCGCGCCCTATCTGCGCAAGTTCGGCCAGTTCACCATCCCCGACTTTCTCGGCGCGCGTTATGGCGGCAACGTGGCGCGCACGGTGGGCGTATTCGCCGCCATCCTCGCCTCCTTCACCTACGTGGTGGCGCAAATCTACGGCGTCGGCCTGATCAGCAGCCGCTTTCTCGGCATCGACTTCACCACCGGCATCTTCGTCGGCGTCGCCGGCATCCTGGTGTGCTCGATGCTGGGCGGGATGAAGGCGATCACCTGGACCCAGGTGGCGCAATACGTAATCCTGATCATCGCCTACCTGGTGCCGGTGGTGATGCTGTCGCAGCGCATCACCGACGTGCCGGTGCCGCACCTGATGTCCGGCCAGGTGCTGCAGAAAGTCACCGAGCGCGAAAAGGAAATCTTCAACGACCCGAAACAGCTCGAAGCGCGCGCGCTGTTCCAGAAAAAGGCCGACGACCTCGCCGCCGGCCTCAAGGGTCAGCCCGCTTCGGCGGAAACCGAGCGCCAGCTGGCCGAGCTGAGGGCCAAGGCCAAGGCGCCCACGCCGCACGCCGAACCGTTCCCCGGCGAAGACGAAAAAACCCGCGACACCGCCCGCCTCAACTTCATGGCGCTGGCCGCCTGCCTGATGATCGGCACCGCCGCCCTGCCCCACATCCTGATGCGCTACTACACCACGCCCAGCGTAAAGGAGGCGCGCCAATCGGTGTTCTGGTCGATCTTCTTCATTTCCCTGCTGTATTTCACCGCGCCGGCGCTGGCGGTGCTGGTCAAGTTCGAGATCTACACCAAGCTGATCGGCAGCAGCATCGCCGACCTGCCCGCCTGGATCTCGGCCTGGGCCAAGGTCGGCCTGGTGCAGATCGACGACATCAACCACGACGGCATCCTGCAACTGGCCGAGCTGACCCTCAACCCCGACGTGATCGTGCTCGCCACCCCGGAAATCGCCGGCCTGCCTTACGTGGTATCCGGCCTGGTGGCGGCGGGCGGGCTGGCGGCGGCTTTGTCGACGGCGGACGCACTGCTCCTCACCATCGCCAACGCGCTATCGCACGACGTCTACTACAAGATGCTCGACCCTGCCGCCTCGACCCCGCGCCGCATGATCATCTCCAAGATCCTGCTCCTGCTGGTGGCGCTCGTCGCCGCCTGGTTCGCTTCGCTCAAGCCGGACAACATCCTGTCCATGGTCGCCTGGGCCTTCTCGATCGCCGCCTCCGCCTTCTTCCCCGCGCTGGTGCTGGGCATTTTCTGGAAACGCGCCAACCAGTGGGGCGCGGTCAGCGGCATGGCGGTCGGCCTGGGCGTCTGCCTGTTCTACCTGATCGGCGTTAAATTCCACGGCATGACGCCCTGGTTCGGCATCAAGGACATCGCCGCCGGCACCTTCGGCATGCCCGCCGGCATGCTGACCGTGATCGTCGTCAGCCTGCTGACACCGGCGCCGGCGCAGGCCGCCCGCGACATGGTGGAGCACTGCCGCTACCCCAATCTCAGGAACGGCGCCCTCGACGAAGCGGCCTAGGAGCCTGTCGGACTTGAAGATCTGACAGGCTCCTAGCCCGTTTCACGGCAAAAACGCCGAAGCGGCAGCCCACCCCGCCAACCCGAGCAGCAACGCGGCCCACAGCATCTTGCCCGAAGCGATGCCTTCTTCGGCCCGCCCGGATTTGTAGCCGTCGAGCATGCTCTTGACCAGGTTCTCGCGATGGAGCAGGCTGCTGACCACCACCCCGGCCACGTGCACGACCACCACGGTCAGCATCGCCGCCGCCAGGCCCTCATGCAGCTCTCCCAACCATTGCGCCGCGTTTTCCCGATAAGCCGCCCAGCCGCTCGCCGCCGCCGCGAAGCCGCACAGGATCAGCAGATAGATCGCATAGCTGCCCGCCGGATTGTGGCCGATCCAGTGGCTTTTTTCCCCGCGCAGCAACCCTTTCAGGTAAGCCCAGGCCTGCCGCGGCGTGTACAGAAAAGCGGAAAAGCGGGCATAGCGCGTGCCGGCGACGCCCCAGAACAGGCGGAAGGCCAGCACGGCCGCCATCGTGTACCCCGCCGCGACGTGAACCAGGCGCCACGCCTCGCTTTCGCCGGTCAGCCAGGCCACGGCGAAGCTCGCCGCCAGCAGCCAGTGGCCGATGCGCGTCGGCCAGTCCCACACCAGTATCTTTTTCATCATGATTTTCTCTCCTGTTGAACCTAAAAACCTCAGTTCGAGCCACAGAGATCGCAGAGAACACAGAGATGAAGCGGATTTTTGGACATTTCCGCATTCACCTGATGGGTGAGGGCAGTTAGACCGACAACCCCATGTTTTTCCTCTGTGAACTCTGTGAACTCTGTGTTCTCTGTGTTCTCTGTGGCTAAATTTTTTAGGTTGAATGACTCATTCCCAACGGCGCCCGTCAGGCAGGCGGACGCCGCGTTCCGACCAATTCCCCTTGTCGCCGTCGATATGGCAGGCAGTGCAGTTGGCCGGGCTTTTCACCTGCTTATGCGACCAGACCGTATGAGGCACCTCGCGATGCTCGCGCTGGAACCAGGGCGTGTCGGAAATGCGCAGCGATTTCGCGCTGTAGCGCGAATCCCGCGCCGCATGGCGCTCCAGGAAAGCCAGTATTTCCGCGTTTTCCTTCGCGTCGAGCGTGGCGTTGGCGCCGAAGTGCCGATCCAGGCCTTTCATCACCTGGCGCCAGTTTTCCGCCGTGAGCAGCTGGGGCGGATAAGCCAGGTGGCAGCTGCCGCATTCGCTCTGCCATTGCGCGTTGGCCGGCACGGTCAGCTGGTGGCCGTCGGCCTGAGCCGCTGTGGCGAATATGGCCAGAAAAAACACGAATGGCATTTTCATTTTGTAATTCCTTTGCTGACGAATTGAATGAAATCGGCCTTCTCGGCGGCGACGCATTCGCGCCCGACCACTTCCTGGCAATTGCGCCGGAACCATTTCTCGACCTTGGCGGAGCTGGTGAATCGGTCTGGATTGGTCACAGGCGAAAGTGGCGCGATGCGCTTGTTGGTGACGACATGCCGCCCTTCGTCCGTGGGCTGCTCGCTGTGGCAGGCGGCGCAACTGGACATGGTTGGCGACACGTCCCGCCTGCGGCTGAAAAAAGCCTGGCCGCGCTCGGCGGAAGGCGTGAAGCCCGGCACCGAGCGGGCGGCTTCGGCCGCGTAGCCGGACGCCAGCGAGCCGGGCGTGCCGGCGTGGGCGGCGCCCGCACCGGCGATAAGCAGAAGGGTGATGCAGCAATTTTTTACGGTCATAATACAATCTCCTGTTAATTTCCAACCCGGCTTCGGAGGCATCCCCTCCGGCAACCTTCAGCGAAGTATGGACAACGAATCTTAAACATTGCTTAATCGTCGGCGCATAGACTGGGAACCACTGGAGGAGACTAATTGAGAATTCTGCTGGTCGAAGACGACCTTTTACTCGGCGACGGCATCCAGAAAAGCCTCGGCCACCTGGGCTTCGAGGTCGACTGGCTGCGCGACGGATGCCAGGCCGGGCAGGCCATGACCAGCGCCGGCGCCACCTATGCCGCGGTGGTGCTGGACCTCGGCTTGCCGCAGCGCGACGGTTTTTCGGTGCTGCGCTCGGCGCGGGAAACCGGCCTGCGGACGCCCGTGCTGATCCTGACCGCGCGCGACGCCACGCTGGACAAGCTCAAGGGCTTCGGCCTGGGCGCGGACGACTACGTGATCAAGCCGGTGGACATGGAAGAGCTGGCGGCGCGGCTACATGCGCTGATCCGCCGCTCGGGCGGACATGCCACCCCACGCCTGCGCATCGGCCCGGTCGAGATCGACCCGGCCGCACGCCAAGCCTGGCGCGACCATCAGCCGGTCGAGCTGTCGGTCCGTGAATTCGCCCTGCTCGAGATGCTGATGCAAAACGCCGGCCGGGTGCTGACCCGTGCCCAGCTCGAAGAAAGCCTGTACGGCTGGAGCGACGGCGTGGACAGCAATACCGTCGAAGTCTTCATCCACCATCTGCGCAAAAAACTCGGCGCCGATTTCATCCGCACCCTGCGCGGCATCGGCTATGTGGTGGAGCGCCGGCCATGAAATTCAGGCAACTTTCCCTGCAAGTTCAATTGGTTGCCATGATGCTCGGTGCCGTGTCGCTGTTCGGCCTGCTGGCCGGCTACGAGAGTTACCGGAACGCACTGCATGAAGCCGACGAAATGTTCGATGCCCAACTCGCCCAGCTCAGCCAGACGCTGCTTGCCGTCGCCTCCCGCGCCGACGAGGGCGAGGACGGGATCCAGGAACTCGGCCCGCTTGCACACAAGTACCAGCGCGCCATGGCCTTTCAGGTTTGGACGAGCGTGAACGGCGCGCCGCGCCTGCTTCTCCACTCCCGCAACGCGCCCGCCGCACTGGCCGGCCCACTGCCACCGGAAGGCTTCAGCGAAGGGTGCAGCAACGGCGACAGATGGCGCTACTACCGGCAGCATGACCCGCGCCGCGGGCTCGACGTGGTCGTCGGCCAAACCGACAAGGCGCGCAGCGAGCTGGCCGGAGAAGTGGCCTGGCACAACCTGGCGCCGTTCCTGTTCGGGCTGCCCCTGCTGGCGCTCGCCGCACTGGCGGCAATCCGCTTCGGCCTCTATCCACTGCGCAAGCTCGCGCACGAATTGGGCCTGCGCTCCCCGGAAAGGCTGGACCCGATCAGCCTGGACAACACCCCGAAAGAAATCGCCCCGGTCGTCGACGCCCTCGACCTCCTGCTGCACCGCGTCGCCGCCGCGCTCGAAAACGAGCGCCGCTTCACCAGCGATGCGGCCCACGAATTGCGCACCCCGATTGCCGCCCTGCGCTCCCAGGTGCAAGCCGCCCTGCTCGCCGGCGAAGCACAGGAATGGCGCGAAAGCCTGGCCAAGGCGCTGCGGGGCGCCGACCGCATGACTCACCTGGTCGAGCAAATGCTGACCCTGTCCCGGCTCGATGCACTCTCGTCCGCGCCCCACCTCGAACCGGTCGATCTGGCTCGGGTAGTGCGCGAAAGCTGCGCCGAACAGGGCTCCGCCGCGATCGCCAGAAAAATCGAGCTGGAATTGAACGGCGACGAATCGGCATGGATCCCCGGATCGGCGGATTTTCTCGCCATCCTCGCCCGAAACCTGCTGGACAACGCGATCCGCTACACGCCGGAGCAAGGGCGCGTCTCGATTTCGATCCACCGCCGGGACGAAGCCGTCCAGCTCGAAGTAGCCGACAGCGGACCCGGCGTGCCCGACGAACAGCTCGCCCGCCTGGGCCGGCGCTTCGACCGCCTCGGCCCGTCGTCCGCAGAGGGCGCCGGCCTGGGAATTTCGATTATCCAGCGCATCGCCGAGATACATGGGGCGAGCATCAGCTTCACGCGCACGAGCGAAACCGGCGGGCTGAAAGCAACCGTCGTCTTTCCGGCTGCGCCCCGCCCAAAAAACATGGCAACGAACGGATGACTCCGCGATCCTTTTCGGGTATGATTCGCCTTCTTCAAAACGCAACCCTGCGTGCGGCACCGCATAATACGCAGGATGCGCCGAATACGGCCCGGTAGCTCAGTCGGTAGAGCAGAGGATTGAAAATCCTTGTGTCGGTGGTTCGATTCCGCCCCGGGCCACCAAACAAATCAAGTAGTTAAGCAAAAAAACGCCTCCCAATCCGGAGGCGTTTTTTATTTTCGGTCCGAGGTGTATCCCAACCATTCATAAAACGGACTTCAAAGCGGACTTCAAAGCAATTAAATATAGCCATTGAAAACCGCTAACAATTTGATATATATTTGCATATGGCAAATAAAAAAGCGGGCATGAAAGCGGACATCGAAGCGGCCAAAGACCGGGGCGAAGCCGTTTCCATGATGGAACCCCTACAGATCGGCGAGACATCGCGCCATCGCGCCGCCCTGACCGATCTTGCCCTCGAACTGGCGCAGAAGAGCGCCGGGTTTCGCCGTAGCCTGCCCGAAAGCCTGCTGGCCTCCCTGTCCGACCTCGTGCGGGCAATGAACTGCTATTACAGCAACCTGATCGAGGGGCACGATACGCACCCCATCGATATCGAACGCGCCCTCAAGAACGACTACAGCAAAGACGCCAGGAAGCGCGACCTCCAGCTCGAAGCCAAAGCGCACATCACGGTTCAGCAATGGATCGATAGCGGCGGGCTCAAGGGCCGGGCGGTTGCGGCCGAGTCTCTCTGCGAAATCCATCGGCGCTTTTGCGGGCTGCTGCCCGATGACCTGCTGTGGGTCGAAGACCCTGCGACGAAAGAGCGGGTGCGGCTGATCCCCGGAGAACTGCGCAACCGCGATGTCGAAGTCGGCAGCCATATCGCGATCAGCCCGCCCGCCTTGCCGCGCTTCCTGAAACGCTTCGCGGAAGTCTATGGCACGCTCGGCAAGACCGCCGCCATCCTCGCCACCGCCGCCGCGCATCACCGTCTTGCATGGATACACCCGTTTCTCGACGGCAACGGCCGCGTCGCCCGCCTGATGTCGCACGCGATGCTGCTGGACCAGCTCGACACCGGCGGCGTCTGGTCCATCTCCCGCGGCCTCGCCCGCAATGCGCAGGCTTACAAGGCGCACCTTGCAGCCTGCGACCTTCCGCGCCGCAACGATCTCGACGGCCGCGGCAATCTCAGCGAAGAAAACCTGGCGGAATTCACGCGCTTCTTTCTGACGACCTGCATCGACCAGGTGAACTTCATGGAAGGCCTGCTCCAGCCCGACCGGCTGCGCACGCGCATCCTGCTGTGGGCCGAAGAAGAGATACGGCTCAATCGCCTGCCGCCGAAATCCGGCAGCATTCTCGAAGCCGTCCTTTATCGCGGCGAACTGCCCCGCGCCGACGCCGCCGACATCGTCGGCACCGGCGTCCGCCAAGCCCGCCGCATCGTCTCCGCCCTGCTCGAACAAGGCGTGCTCACCTCGGAAAGCACGCGCGCCCCGCTACGCCTGGCCTTCCCGGCCGCGCTCGCGGCCCGCTGGATGCCCGGATTATTTCCGGACAAGGCGTGAGAGATCGCGGCCGTTTGAGCATGGCTACCCCGCCTTGCCGGCACCGACGCCCATTAATATTGAATTAACCGTATTATTCGGAAGTGGGCGGCTTGATCCGACTTGATTCGACAAGGCGATCGGTTGCCATTCCTTCGGCCAATGTCTATAAATTCATTTATAAGGCGACGCGACGCGAAAAACGGCGCCGCCCTCATAGACTGATGGAACGGAGGACGCCGATATGAACCTGGAATTAAGCGATCAAGAGCGAAAAATACTTCTTCACGCCATCGAGACCTATCTTTCCGACCTGAAAGGTGAAATCGGCAAGTCGGAAAAACCCGAATGGAAGGCCGGCTTGCGCGAAGAACGGGACATCCTGACGGAAGTGGCCCGCAAATTGACCTGATGGGCATGGGGGATCGCCGCCCCGGCGCTCGCTCCACAACCGCTTCCCCCGTTTCCCTCTCCCGCCTGCGGGAAAGGGGCACGGGGCTTTGCGTGTTTCACCTTGAATATGCGAGGGTTCGTTCTGCGCAATGCGCGCAGCCCCTTTTCCCCTGCCGGGAAAAACCGGCGGGGCGACATCCGATCCTTTCCGAAACGCCCGGCTTTCGATACCATCTTCGAAAACGGCGTTGGATTGACCAAGAATCGGCTTACAAGATACCTAAATTGATTTTTCTGGGGGAACCAAGCAATGGAACTGGAAAAGATTTTCTCGAAGTATCCCGCCCTGAAAGAGCACCAAGCCAGAATCGCCTCCGCAACGGAGGCCGTCCGCCTGATCCAGCCCGGCAACAATGTCTACATCGGCGCCGCGTGCGCCACGCCGCGCCTGTTGGCGCACGCGTTGGAAAGCCTGGACAAGCCGCCCGCCGGCACTACGCTGTTTCATTTCCTGACCGACGGCGCGATCCCCGGCAAGAAGGAAGAGGCGCAGACCAAATACGCGCACAAGTGTTTCGTGGTCGGCAGCGACGCCCGCTCCGCGGTCAAGAAGGGGCTGGCCGAGTACATCCCCATTTCCCTGGCGCAGGTGCCGCGGCTGATCGAAAACGGTCGGATTCCGATCGATGTGGCGCTGATCCAGGTTTCTCCGCCGGACGAGTTCGGCTATTCGAGCCTGGGCGTTTCGGTGGATGTGACCGCCGCCGTCGTCAAATACGCCAAACACGTGATCGCCGAAATCAATCCCAACATGCCGCGCACCATGGGCGAAAGTTTCGTCCATGTCGGCCGCTTCGACCACCTGGTGTGGAACGACGCGCCGCTGATCGAATTCGGCTATGCCCCGGCCGACGAGGCGACCGGCCAGATCGCGCAGCATATCGCGAGCATCGTCGATGACGGCTCCACACTGCAAATCGGCCTGGGGCAGATTCCCAACGAAGTGCTCAAGCACCTCACCGACCGACTCGATCTCGGCGTGCATTCGGATGTGATTACCGACGGCATCGTCGATCTGATCGAAGCCGGCGTCATCACCGGACGGGCGAAAAGCCAGGATAGACGGACCATCGTGGCCAGCTACTGCATGGGCACGCGCCGGCTGTACGACCTGATCGACCGCAACCCGCTGTTCTCGTTCCGCCCGATCGAAAGCGTGTGCGATGCCCACACCATCTCGCTCCAGAACAAGATGGTTTCCATCACCCAGGCCCTGGCGGTGGATTTGACCGGGCAGGTTTGCGCCGACCAGTTCGAGGGCGAATTTTGCAGCGGCATTTCCACCCAGCTCGAATTTTTGCGCGGCGCCGCCGGTTCGCCCGGCGGCAAGCCCATCGTCTGCCTGAAATCCACCACCGACAACGGCAAGGCTTCGCGCATCCGCCTCTCGCTTCTGGAGGACGAAGGGGTCGCCGTTGCCCGCTCGGATGTCCACTATGTGGTCACCGAATACGGCATCGCCTACCTGTTCGGCAAGTCCATCCAGGAACGGGCGCTGGCGCTGATCGAGATCGCCCATCCAGATTTCCGCGAAGGCCTGCTGGAGAAGGCGAAGAAGCACGGCTACGTGAAGCGCGGCCAATCGCTCCGGAAAAAAAGCGCCTATGCCGCCAAGGAAGAGCGCAGCGTGCTGCTGCGCAACCAGAAAAACGTGCTCATCCGCCCGGTCAAAACCAGCGACACGCCGGCCCTGGAGCAGTTCTTCCAGCGCATGAGCCGGGAAGACCGCTACACCCGCTTTTTCCGCCGCCTGAACAACCTCTCCGCCTCGGAAGCACAACATTTGTGCAGCGTCGATCAGGACAGCGAGGTGGCATTTCTGGCGGTATCCGGCAACGGAGAAGACGAAGCGATCATCGGCAGCGCCTGCTACTTCGTCAATCCGGCCACCAATCTGGCGGAGGTCGCCTACATGGTCTCGCCGCAATGGCAAGGCGTCGGCATCGGCACGGCGATGCAGCTCCGGCTGATGGAACATGCGAAAAGCCGGCGGCTGCGCGGCTTCTCCGCCATAATCCAGACCTACAACGCAAACATGATCAACCTCGCCAAGCGGGCGTGCGACGACATCACCATCCAGCGGCGCGACGATACCTATGAAGTGACGATGCTGTTCGAGTGATCAAAATCGGGGGAGCCGAAAATAGCGGCTCCCCTTCCCGGATTTCTTGATATACACCCCCCGATATGGGAAAATCCGGCAATTCAATAACCTATCCCATCCTGGCCGGCCTTGGCCACCATGCCTATGCATGCTTCATTCGCCCCGCTGCGCCCCCGGTTGCCAACTTCGCGGCGAAAAGTGCACAATTGACCCATGCAATTATTCACCCTCGGCATCAATCACCAAACCGCCCCGCTGGCGGTCCGCGAACAGGTCGCCTTCCACGCTGAAACCCTGGAACAGGCGCTGCTCGACCTGGTCGGGCACCGCCAGGTAAAAGAAGCGGCGATCCTGTCCACCTGCAACCGCACCGAGATCTACTGCAATACCGCCGACCCGCAGCAGACGGTGGAATGGCTGGCGGATTACCATCACGTCAAGAAACAGGTGATCGAGCCGCACCTCTACACCCTGCCCCAGGGCGAGGCGATCAAGCACGCCTTCCGCGTCGCCAGCGGACTGGATTCGATGGTGCTGGGCGAAACCCAGATTCTCGGCCAGATGAAACAGGCGGTGACCACCGCCAAGCGCGCCGGCACGCTCGGCACGCTGCTGCACAAGCTGTTCCAGCGCACCTTCTCGGTCGCCAAGGAAGTGCGCACCCAGACCGAGATCGGGGCCAACAGCGTTTCCATGGCGGCCGCCTCGGTGCGCCTGGCGGAACGGATTTTCCCTTCGATCGGGGAGCAGAACGTCCTGTTCATCGGCGCGGGCGAGATGATCGAGCTATGCGCCAGCCATTTCGCAACGCGGCACCCCAAACACATCACCGTCGCCAACCGGACCCTGGAGCGCGCCCATATCCTGGCCGCGCGCCTGGGCGGCAGCGCCATCACCCTGAACGAGCTGCCCGAGCACCTGGCTTCTCAGGACATCATCGTCACCTCCACCGCGAGCCCGCTGCCGATCCTGGGCAAAGGCCTGGTCGAGCGCGTCATCAAGCAGCGCAAGCACCGTCCGATGTTCATGGTCGACCTGGCGGTGCCGCGCGACATCGAGGCCGAGGTCGGCGAACTGGACGACGTGTTTCTCTATACGGTAGACGACCTGGCCCAGGTAATCGAGGCCGGCATCGGCAACCGCCAGCTCGCCGCCGAGGAAGCGGAGGCGATCATCCAGATACAGGTGGAGGATTTCCTGCACTGGATCGAAACCCGTAGCGTGGTGCCCACCATCCGCGGCCTGCGCGACCATTGCGAGCGGATGCGCCGCCACGAGCTGGAGCGCGCCCAGCGCCTGCTCGCCCACGGCGAAGACCCGCGCGAGGTGCTGGAACAGATGAGCCGGGCGCTCGCCAACAAGCTGCTGCACGGCCCCAGCCACGCCCTCAACCACGCCAGCGGCGAAGACCGCGTCCAGCTTGAAGCCCTGCTGCACCGCCTGTACAACATCCACACCGAATAAACAAAGGCAGCCCTTGAAACCCTCACTTATCGCCAAGCTCGACCAGCTGAGCGAACACCTGGTCGAACTGACCCAGCGCTTAAGCAGCTCCGACGCCACGGCCAACATGGAGAACTACCGCCGCCTGACGCGCGAGCATGCCGAGATCACGCCGGTGGTCGAGCTCTATCACCGCTTCCGGCAGGCCGAGCAGGATCTGAAAACTGCGCAGGAAATGCTGTCCGACCCGGAAATGAAGGAATTTGCCGAAGAAGAAGTGCATAGCGCCAAGGCACAACTGGAACAAATCGAGCTCGACCTGCAGAAGCTGCTGCTGCCGAAAGACCCCAACGACGAGCGCAACATCTTCCTCGAAATCCGCGCCGGCACCGGTGGCGACGAATCCGCGCTGTTCGCCGGAGACCTGTTCCGCATGTATGCGCGCTACGCCGAGCGCCAGCGCTGGCAGGTCGAAATCGTGTCGGAAAGCCCCGGAGAAATGGGCGGTTATAAAGAAATCATCGCCAAGATCGTCGGCCAGGGCGCCTATTCCAAACTCAAGTTCGAATCCGGCGGTCACCGCGTCCAGCGCGTGCCGGCGACCGAAACCCAGGGCCGCATCCACACTTCCGCCTGCACCGTCGCGGTCATGCCGGAGGCGGACGAAGTCGCCGATGTGGTGCTCAACCCGGCCGAGCTCAGGATCGACACCTTCCGCGCCTCGGGCGCCGGCGGCCAGCACATCAACAAGACCGACTCGGCGATCCGCATCACCCACCTGCCCACCGGCATCGTGGTGGAATGCCAGGACGACCGCTCGCAGCACAAGAACAAGGCGCAGGCGATGTCGGTGCTGGCCGCGCGCATCATGGACATCCAGCTGCGCGAACGCCAGTCGAAGGAAGCCGCCACGCGCAAATCCCTGATCGGCAGCGGCGACCGCTCCGAGCGCATCCGCACCTACAATTTCCCGCAGGGGCGGATCACCGACCACCGCATCAACCTCACCCTGTACAAGATCGAGCAGATCATGGACGGCGACCTGGAGGAGCTGGCCGGCGCGCTGATGGCCGAGCACCAGGCGGAACAGCTGGCTTCGTTGAGCGGGGAAGGTTGACCCTTTTCGACCCCCCTTTAAAAAAGGGGGGCTAGGGGGGATTTAAAAGTGTGGCGAATAGCGACGACCGTTCACCCCCTCAAATCCAGGGGAGGCGACAAGTGGCGTCATTTCCATGCGATTCACCTACGGTGGGGATTTCATCATGCTCAAATATCGCCCCACTCTCAAACAGAACGCCCGCACCTTGCGCACCGACATGACTGACGCCGAAAAGATGTTATGGTCGCGCTTGCGTCGAAAACAGTTGCTGGACGTCCAGTTCTACCGTCAGAAGCCTGTGGGACCCTATATTCTGGACTTCTACGCACCCAGCGCAAAGCTGGTAGTGGAAGTGGACGGCTCCCAACATGCGAATGCCGGCTCCACCACCAGGGATGAGCGCCGCGACGCCTATCTGGCAAGTAAGGGGCTGTCGGTATTACGATTCGACAACTTGCAGGTATTGCGGGAAATGGATGCGGTGGTGGGCACTATCTATAACGCGATTTACGTACACAGTGCAGGCGATTTGCGCCGCGGTGAAATCCCCCCTAGCCCCCCTTTTTCAAAGGGGGGAATGGCTTTTGCCAGTTTCGGCAATCCCATCAAAATCCTGCTCAGCCAAAGCGAAGCGGCTCTTGCCGCTGCGCTCGACCTCGACCAGCGCGAAGCACGCCTCGAAGCCCAAATCCTGCTGTGCCGCGCCCTCGACCGGCCGCGCTCCTGGCTCGTCAGCCACGACCGCGACGCGCTCGCCCAGGAGCAGGCCGCCGCGTTCGATGCGCTGCTTGCGCGCCGCCTTCAGGGCGAGCCGATTGCCTACATCCTCGGCGAGCGCGAATTCTTCAGCCTCGACTTCAAGGTCTCCCCGGCCGTGCTGATTCCCCGGCCAGAAACCGAGCTGCTGGTCGAACTGGCGCTGGAGCGCATTCCCCCTGGCCAGCCCTGCCGGGTGCTCGATCTGGGCACGGGCAGCGGCGCGGTGGCGATCTCCCTGGCGCTACGGCGACGGCAAGCCGATATTCTGGCGGTAGACCGGTCCGCCGCCGCGCTGGAAGTCGCCCGAAACAACGCACAGTCGCTGGGAGCGCACAACCTGCGTTTCGCCCAAAGCGACTGGTACGGGACGCTGGAAGGGGCAAAATTCGACCTCATCGCTTCCAATCCGCCTTACATCGCCGCCGCCGACCCGCACCTCGCCCGGGGCGACGTGCGCTTCGAACCGATCTCGGCGCTGGTGGCGGGCGACGACGGCCTGGACGACATCCGCACCATCGTCCGGCATGCCCCGACGTACCTCAATCCGGCGGGTTGGCTGCTGTTCGAGCACGGCCACGATCAGGCCGATGCCTGCCGGGCACTGCTGATGCGGGCCGGATTCTCGCAAGTCGCCACCGGCCTGGACCTGGCAAAAATACCGCGCGTAACCTATGGGCAGCGCCCCGGTTAAACTTGCATTTTTTATATATCTTATTAAAATAGTCAGGCATTCTTGCCATCACTTTCAAAGGAACCCAAAATGTCCCACAATTGCGCCAACATTATCTCCCCCGACATGCGCTATCCGTTCGATGCCCGCGGCGTCGCCAAGCGCTTCCGCCACGCCGCCATCTTCGGCGCGCTGGATTCGCTCCACCCCGGCGAAACCATGCTCTTCGTCAACGACCACGACCCGCTGCCGCTGCTGGCCCAATTGCAGGAGCGCTACGGCGACGGCATCGAGATCGCCTACGTTACCCGCGAACCCGGCCAGATCGTGATCGATTTCACCCGCAAGTAACATGCTGGTTGTCCTGGCGCTGACGGCGGTGGCAAGTTTCGCCGGCGCCGTCGCGCTGCCCTGGTTCACCCCGTTACCCCCCGCCGCCCACATCCACCTTGCTCTGGCGATGGGCGTCATGCCGCTGATCGTCGGCGCGATGAGCCACTTCGTGCCGGTGCTGACCCGCAGTTCTGCACCGCATGCCGGCGTGCGGCTGATTCCCGCGGCGGCACTCACAGCCGGCGCTCTCGCGTTTTTTTCCTTCGCCGCATCGAATCAGTTCTATTATTTCGCCGCGCTGCTCGCGCTGACCGCGGCGGCGGCATTCGCCGCCTGGATCGTCAGGCGCGCGGCCGGCGCATTCGGCAAGCCTCACCCCTGTTTGTACTGGTATTCGGCCGCGATCGGCTGCCTGCTCCTGGCGCTGGCGGCGGTGGTGGCCATGGCATTTTGGCCGGAGCAGCGCCTGGCATTGAAGCGCCTGCATCTGCACCTCAACACCGTGGGCTTCATCGGCCTGACGGCGATTGCGACGCTGCAAGTGCTGCTGCCGACCGCGGTCGGCAGACCCGACCCGCAAGCAGCGGCAAGGCTGAGGGCTGACCTGAAGTGGGCGCTGGCCGGCACGCTGCTGGTCGCGGCCGGCGCCGCCTGGCTCAAACCGCTCGCATGGGCGGGCGCTACGTTATGGGCGGTGCCGCTGCTGCGCCTGGGCCGGTCCTGGCTCGCGCTTTTTGCCTCGGATATCCGCCGAATCCATGGCGCCGCGCCCTCGCTCGCCGCCGCGCTGGCCGGCTTCGCGGCGTCCCTGTCGTTCGGCGGGCTGCATGCGGCGGGGATATTGGATACCACGGCCACCGCTCACGCCTTCATCCTCGCCTTCCTGCTGCCCCTGGTGACCGGCGCCGTCAGCCAACTGCTGCCGGTCTGGGCGCGGCCCGGCCCCCAGACGGCATGGCACGCCCGAGTCAGGCAAGATCTGATGTTTGGGAGCGGCTGGCGCGCGATGCTGTTTCTCAGCGGCGGACTGCTGCTCGGCCTGGGCTGGCGCGGCGGCTTTGCCCTTTCCGTTGCCGCGCTGGCCGCTTTCGTGTTGCAGCTGGCCGCTGCCGCCAAAACAGTGCTTAACCGGGAGCGCGGATTAGAGTAAAATCCGTTGATCTTGATCAACCTGCTGCAGCGGCGTAAAACCAATGCGAAACAAAAGACTATGACCATGCTGCACACCGATTTGCCCTTGCTTAGGCTTAAGGGCAAGGAATTGCTTCCCATCGTGCAGGGCGGCATGGGCGTCGGCATTTCTGCGCACCGGCTGGCCGGCGCAGTGGCGAAAGAAGGCGCGGTGGGCACCATTGCCAGTATCGACCTGCGCCGCCACCATCCCGACTTGATGGAGCAGACGCTGCATTCCAAAGACAAAGGCGAGATGGATCGCGCCAACCTGATTGCGCTCGACCGCGAAATCATGAGCGCCAAGGACATCGCCCAGGGCAACGGCATGATCGCCGTCAACGTGATGAAGGCCGTGACCGAGCACCCGCAGCTGGTCCGCCAGTCGTGCGAAAGCGGTGCCGATGCCATCGTGATGGGCGCCGGCCTGCCGTTCGACCTGCCGGAAATGGCGGCCGAGTTCCCCAAGGTGGCGCTGATCCCGATCCTGTCCGACGTGCGCGGCATCAACGTGGTGCTGAAAAAATGGATGCGCAAGCAGAAACTGCCCGACGCCATCGTGATCGAGCACCCGCGTTACGCCGGCGGCCACCTCGGCGCCCCCAAGCCGGAAGACATCAACGATCCGCGCTTCGACTTTCCCGGCGTGCTGGAAGGCGTATTCAAGCTGTTCAAGGAATTCGGCATCGAGCGCGAACGGATTCCGCTGATCCCGGCCGGCGGCATCAACACTTTCGAAAAAGTGCGCAACCTGCTTTCGCTCGGGGCCGGCGCGGTGCAGATCGGCACGCCGTTCGCCGTGACCGAGGAAGGCGATGCCCATCCCAATTTCAAGAAAGTCCTGGCAGAAGCCAAGCCCGAGGACATCGTCACCTTCATGAGCACCGCCGGTCTGCCCGCACGCGCCGTACTGACGCCCTGGCTGAAAAATTACCTGAAGCGCGAAATCAAGCTGATGGCTTACGCCGACCCGATCCGCGCGAAATGCGCCGCCGTGCTCGACTGCCTGTCGGATTGCGGATTGCGCGACGGCGTGTCGAAAATGGGCCAGTTCTGCATCGACTCCCAGCTCGCCGCCGCAATGCGCGGGGACGTCAACAAGGGCCTGTTTTTCCGCGGCTCGGAAGCCCTGCCGTTCGGCTCGGCGATCCGGCCGGTGCGCGAACTGCTGGAATACCTGCTGACCGGACGGAAGTCCGTCTTCTCGGCCTGATCGAGATCGTTCTCACCGCAGAAAAAACCCGCTGCCGCGGGTTTTTTTTCGCGACGGTCTTTCTGATTTTCCTATAAACCGTAGGTCTCCCGCACACCCGTCCCGGCAATCCGGTCGTAGTAGCGCGCCCGGTAGAGCAGGCGGCGATGGGCCTCGTCGTCGCTGAAACCGGCGCGGTCATGCAGCACGTTGTTGCAGATCAACCCCATCCCCGGTTCCAGCCGGGCGCGATAAATGTAGGGCAAGTCGCTGGCGAGCAGTTTCTCCAGAAAAGCCACCGCCGCCAGCGTCGCGGCATCCTGCTTCCACACGATGCTGCGGGTACGCGCCGTGTAGCGCATGTGCAAATCGCCCGTTATGGGATGGATGGAAAACACCGGCCCGGCCTCGTCCGGCCGCGCTACGTCGCCTTCCTCCACCCGCGCCGGGATGGTCATCGCGTCCGGCTGCATCAGGGCGCGGATGAAATCGGGGTTTTCGTCGCGCAGCAGCAAATAGGCGACCTCGTGGTCGAGCAAGGCGTTCTCGCCGCCAGTGGCCGAGCTTTGCACGCAATGCAGCTGCAAGCCCCATATCTGCCGCTGCGGCGAATTATAGTAGCCGTCGGTATGCCATTTGATCGGCCGGTCGGTGTAGGGGATATAGGCCTGGCGCGGAGTGGTGCTCACCACCTTGAGCGAGGTCAGGCCATCGTCGTCGGCCAGCATGTTGCAGTCCAGCCGCTCCAGGCCGAAGCGCTTGCCCAGCAGCCGCGGGATTTCCTTGTCCGGATCGGTCCCGGTCTTGCCGACGTACACCGCCATATTGGTTTTGCGGCAGGATTGCAGGATGGCGTTGTATTCCGCGTCGGTCAAGTTGCGCGGATCGGCGGTTTCCACCACGATCCGCTCGGCGCGGGTCGGGTAGTTCTCCAGCTTTTGGTCGCGCCATATGCGGTACAGCGCATCCTGATGCAGGGAAAAAGGGCTGAGGGGATCGGGGGGTGTCGGGCTCATAAGATATTCTCTCGTCGATTCTTTCGGGGTAGTGGCATCAGCTTACCAGCTTGATATTTCTTCTGTAAACGTTATAGGCCGAGATCAGGTTCCACTCCAGCAACACCATGGAAGCGCCGAACAACAGCGCCGCCGGATAGATCAGCGGTGGCCACAACGCGGCGAATACCAGCACGGGCACCGCCGCGAAATGCAGCCACATCTGCCGGCGCATGCCCGCATCGGGCATGATCTGTTTCATGTTCGGCACCTTCGCCACACCGATCAACCGGCTTTGCAGATGGAACCAGATCAGGAACGGCACGATCTTGTAGAGCATGCCGTTGACGACCGACACCGCAAAGCCGGCGATGAACAGGAAGGCCAGCGCGAAGTTATTGCCCTGGATGTCCACCAGGAGCGGCATCGCCTGCCGCATGACGCCGGCGGCCAATGCCAACAACAGGCACACCATGCCAAAACGCCAGAACAACAGCGTCACGTCGGATTGCTTGCGACGGCGCTGCAACTGCAGGCGCAGCGTGGTAATCGCATAGCCGGCATAGCCCGCCGCGGCAAGCAACCCTATCGCCAGCCATCCCTTGTCCCGCATTTCTTCCGGCAACAACCGGGTTGCCGACCACAACAGCAGCAGCATGAACAACGCACCGGTGAGCCAGCGCGCGGCCATTTTGGGATAAGCGGGGGTAAGCTGGAACATGGGCACCACCTGGTAGGAAACCGCGATTACCAGCATGCCGACCCAACCTAGAAAACCCCACGACAGATGGAGGTTGGTCACGGTCACCCGATCGGTCAGCCACCAGCCCCAGCCGTAGTTGCTCGCCAACGTCAAACCGAGCGCCGCGGTAACGACCAACCCGATCACCGCGAACCGCATGCCGACCACGG
The DNA here is from genome assembly GCA_023266195.1 of Sulfuricella sp. Classification (GTDB taxonomy): domain Bacteria; phylum Pseudomonadota; class Gammaproteobacteria; order Burkholderiales; family Sulfuricellaceae; genus Sulfuricella. Next base: position 16,479 of record JAHFRP010000017.1, on the reverse strand, counting down.
TCGGATTGGCGGAGGAGGCGCGCTTTAAACTTTCCCCCACCGCCGCCACGAACACCAGGAACCCCGTGCCCAGCAACGCCATCGCCAGGCGCATCGGCCAATGGCTGGCAAGAAGGAAGCCCAGCACCAGCAATATGACGCCGGGCAGCAGCAGCCCATGCACGGTGCGCGCCACCCCGACCGGATGCGCAACCGGCGATGCGGCCATCACCGGCAGCAATTGCATCATCGCACCGACCATGGCCATGCCGAGAAAACCGAGCGTCATCAGGTGGGTCCACGCCAGCACCGCCGGCTGCCAGCGGCTGTCCAGCAGCGCGGGACCGAACCACAACGCCAGCAGCGCGGCGAGCAGGCCGAACAGGGGCGCGCTCAGAAAAAAACGGAACGGCACCAGGATTGGCGGCGCCTGGTCGAAAGACAGGCCGGGTTGCAAACTCATGAGGTTGAACCTAGAAACGCAGTTGGTGAAGTTGTAGGTGCGAATTTGTTCGCACAATCGATTGCTTCCATGCGAGCGAATTCGCCGCCAGGAAGGCGCTGATTTATTCCGGTTTCGTCAGTCCGGCGCAAGCTTGAATCCAGTATGTCCAGCGGCATACAGCTTCCCGCTTGCGCTGGAATGACGTTTAATCGGCGCTTCTCTGGGGAAACGCCGATTTACTCCGGTTTGTCATCGCCGGTTTCGCGTGAACGACGTTTAATTGGCGCGCCCAGAACGGTTTATGGCGATGCCGCAGAACATAAACAGTCACGTCAACCGTTACGTTTTTCCGGTCGAATCGACCGGAGCCGCCGCCGCATCCCCCTTGCGCCAGATCAGAACCTCATAATGGTCTTCCGACTTGGCTCCGGTTAAATGCTCAAATCCCCGTTTCGCCAGCAGCGGGTACAGCAGGCACGGTTCGCGGTGATGGATCATGCGCAGGCGCTCGCCCGGCTGCAATGCGGCAGCGCCGTCCAGCGCCTTTTCCAACGGCTCCGGCGGCTCCAATCCGCGGACATCGAGCACGGTTTCGTGGGTCATATCAACCTCACGCCGCTGCCGCGCGCATCCTCTGCAGCACGTCTTCGATTTCACCCGACAGCATCCGGTCGGCCATTTGATAAAGAATCTGCTCTTCCTTCATGTTGTGCTGCTGCATCATCACCAGCAAGGTTTCGGCCTGGCCGAGGAATTCGTCCCGGTTGCGTTGCTGCAAGGCGGCAACCATCGCGTCGAACAATTCGCGCATCTGCCGATGCTCCATCTTCATCACCTGGGTCGGCCCCATGCTCATGCCGGTGCGCTCTTCGAAAGCGGGGAACAGCACGTCCTCTTCCATCGCAAAATGCTGGTGCATCGCATCCAGGAAGGCCTGCAAGTCCGTAGCCATCGCCCCCCAATCCTCGTCGGAGGCGGCGGATTCGGCCTGCGCGAACAAATTGTCGCAGCGATGATGGTCGCTGCTCATATAACTGCTGATTGTTTCCATGAGAAATCCTGTCGAATAAAAAGTACAAGGCACAATGGTGAAAAGTATAGCAAACCAGGAATTGATCAAACGAGTGAAAAAGCCGGGCAAAGCAGTACCTTCATTCTTGGTTAAGGCGTTGTCGCAATCCTTGATATGAATCAAGGTTTGACTCGACCCTATCCTCTAAATTGAGGGCTGCCGCAAACAAGGTGGCGGTTTTCTTTAATCCGGATGCAGATAACCGAGCAGGGGCAGCGCGTAACTTTCAGGGGGGGGGGATGCCGTGCACGAAGATGTATACGCCGTGTATGTTTAGCGCGGATAACAAGTAAAAGAGTTTTCTTGAATTAATTTTTAGGAGGTAAACATGAGCCAAGCATTTACCAAGTCAATGGCGCGCAACATTTTTTTCGGGGGAGCGACATTTTTCTTCCTGCTCCTTGTCGCCTTGTCTTTCGACACCATGCAGGTCCTGCCGAAACGCGACCATCGTGAGAACATCACTGATGCCGTAGCCCGCGGCAAGAACGTATGGGAGAAAAACGACTGTATCGGCTGCCACACCCTGCTGGGTGAAGGTGCCTACTACGCACCGGAACTGGGCAACGTCTACAAGCGCCGCGGCGGAGAATTCGTCAAGGCCTGGATCAAGAGCCGTCCGGCCGAGGGCACACCGGGCAACCGCCGCCAGATGCCGCAATTCAACCTGACCGACCAGGAACTGGACGACATGGTGGCATTCCTGAAATGGACCGGCGAAATCAACACCAATAACTGGCCGCCGAACATCGAGGGTTAATTTTTGGTCACCCTGATTTCTTAAAGGTTTAGGAGGAATTACTATGCAATATAAATCCCAAGCGGTAGCGAAGCCCTACTTCATCGCTGCCATTGGCCTATTCGTCGGACAGATCCTGTTCGGCCTGATCATGGGCCTGCAATACGTGGTCGGTGACTTCCTGTTCCCGGCCATTCCCTTTAACGTCGCCCGCATGGTGCACACCAACCTGCTGATCGTGTGGCTGCTGTTCGGCTTCATGGGCGCGGCGTATTACATGATTCCGGAAGAATCGGAGTCCGAGTTGTTCAGCCCCAAGCTGGCGCTCGCCATGTTCTGGATCTTCCTGGTGGCAGGCGCGCTGACTATCGTCGGCTATCTGACGGTACCCTATGCCGCTCTGGCGAAGATGACCTTCAATGATCTTTGGCCAACGATGGGACGCGAGTTCCTCGAACAGCCGCTGATCACCAAGCTGGGCATCGTGGTGGTGGCGCTGGCCTTCCTGTTCAACATCAGCCTGACCATCCTGAAGGGCCGCAAGACCTCGATCAGCCTGGTGCTGCTGCTGGGTCTGTGGGGCTTGGCGGTGTTCTTCCTGTTCTCCTTCTACAATCCGTCCAACCTGGTGCTGGATAAATACTTCTGGTGGTGGACCGTGCACCTCTGGGTGGAAGGTGTGTGGGAACTGATCCTCGGCTCTCTGCTGGCCTTCGTCCTGATCAAGGTGACCGGCGTCGACCGCGAAATCATCGAAAAATGGCTGTACATGATCATCGCCATGACCCTGATCACCGGCATCATCGGCACCGGCCACCACTACTACTGGATCGGCACGCCGGAATACTGGCAGTGGTTCGGTTCCGTGTTCTCCGCACTGGAGCCGATTCCCTTCTTCATGATGACCGTGTTCGCGTTCAACATGGTGAACCGCCGCCGCCGCGAGCATCCCAACAAGGCTGCCACGCTGTGGGCGCTGGGCACCGGCGTAATGTCGTTCCTCGGCGCCGGCGTGTGGGGCTTCCTGCATACCCTGGCTCCGGTGAACTTCTACACCCACGGCACGCAAATCACCGCGGCCCACGGCCACATGGCGTTCTACGGCGCCTACGTGATGGTGGTGCTGACCATCATTTCCTACGCCATGCCGATGCTGCGCGGCCGCGCCGCCAACAGCGGCAAGGCTCAGGTGATGGAGATGTGGGCGTTCTGGATCATGACCGTGTCGATCGTGTTCATCACCCTGTTCCTCACCGCTGCCGGCATCCTGCAAGTATGGCTGCAACGCGTGTCCACCACGCCGCTCGGCTTCATGGCTGCACAGGATCAAGTGGCGCTGTTCTACTGGCTGCGTGAAATCACCGGCGTATTGTTCCTCGTCGGCTTGGTAACCTACGTCGCCAGCTTCTTTGTTGGAGGCGAAACCAAAGAAGCCGCCTAAGGCTTGAAAAGGGAGGGGTGCGCCCCTCCCTTTTTTGACCCCAAATACCCGAGTTTTTTTATCCAGTATTATCCGCGGCCGGCAAGGGCTAGAATAGCTCGTCGAACCGCAATATCTTGGCAAACTGACAATGACTACTCAAAGCTTGACCATCGACGCCCACGAACCGGGCACCCCCCCAGGCGACCTGGCGATCTGGTTTTTCATCTTCGCCGAATTGCTGGCGTTCGGCATCTTCTTTGGCTCCTATGCCTTTGCCCGCGCCCATAACGTCGAACTATTCAACCAGTCGCAGTTGATGCTCAACCGTGCATCGGGCGCCGTCAATGCGCTGGTGCTGATCACCAGCAGCTACTTCGTGGTGCGCGCCGTTGCCGCGATCAAGCAGGGGCTTTCCCGGCAGTGCGCCAATTGGCTGGGCGCCGCCATCGCGCTGGGCGGCGTGTTTATCGTCATCAAGCTGTTCGAGTTCCACGCCAAGTTTTCGGCGGGAATTTCGCTCAGCACCAATACCTTCTACATGTTTTATTTGTCGCTCACCATTTTCCATTTCATGCATGTCATCCTCGGCATGGTGATTTTGGCGTTCGTCATGGCCAAGGCCAGGAGCGGTGGCTACAGTATCGAACACCACACCGGCGTCGAAACCGGCGCCTCCTACTGGCACATGGTGGATCTGGTGTGGATCATTCTCTTTCCGCTGGTTTACGTGATCAGGTGATGCCATGAACAAACCTTCCCAACCCCGTTTCGTCCGCCCCTGTACATTGATCTGGCTTACCCTGATCGCGCTGACCGGCGTCACCTACTCGATCGGCGACGCCGGCCTGGGCGGGCGCAACGTCATGCTGCTGGTGCTCGCCATCACCCTGCTCAAGGGCCAGATGATCGCCGGCTTCTTCATGGGGCTGCGCAAGACCAGCCTGCTATGGCGGGCGATCATGGGCGGCTACCTGATCATCGTTGGCGGCATGATCGCGGCCGCATATTTGATGGGGATCAATTAATTCCACCCAACCATCCATTAGGCTACCCGTAGCCAAATCGGGTTAACTTTCAGGCCGGAAAAATGAGCAACTTACCTTTTTACAAACCGCACAGCAACGAAACCGAGTTGTTCGAGCATGCCTACCGCAACCAGCTGCCGCTGCTGATCAAGGGACCGACCGGCTGTGGCAAGACGCGCTTCGTCGCGCACATGGCGGCAAAACTTAACCGGCCGCTCTATACCGTGGCCTGCCACGACGACCTGACCGCCGCAGACCTGGTCGGTCGCCACCTGATCGGCGACGGCGTGACCTACTGGAGCGACGGCCCACTGTCGTGCGCGGTGCGCGAGGGCGGCATTTGCTACCTGGACGAAGTGGTGGAGGCGCGCAAGGACACCACCGTCGTGCTTCACCCGCTATCCGACGACCGGCGCATCCTGCCGATCGAGCGAACCGGCGAGATCCTTCAGGCTCCGCCCGAGTTCATGCTGGTGGTGTCGTATAACCCCGGCTACCAGAATTTCCTCAAGGGAATGAAACCCAGCACGCGCCAGCGCTTCGTTTCGCTGCGCTTCGACTTTCCGGAAAGTGCGCTGGAACAGGAAATTCTCGTCGGTGAGACCGGCGCCGACGCGATGCTGGCAAAGCGCTTGGTCAACCTCGCCAACGCCCTGCGTGCGCTCAAGGAACATGACCTGGAGGAAGCCGCCAGCACCCGTCTGCTGGTCTACGCCGCTACGCTGATCGGCAGCGGCTTCAACCCGGTCGAGGCATGCCGCGCGGCCATGGTGGAAACCCTCACCGACGATGAGGAAACCGCCGACGCATTGATGGAAATTGTCCATGCCAGCTTCGGCAGATAATGCGGGAGCCCCCATCCCGGGTCAAGCCCTCGCGATCTGGGCGGAAACGTTGTATCTCGCCAATCTGTTATTGGCGCCGGGCCTGGCTTTCCTGGCGCTGCTCTGGCTATATTCGCGACGCGCAGCCGGCACGCCGACGCTTGCCGTCTGCCACCTGCGCCAGGCGATCAGCGCCAGCCTGTGGGCGGGTGCACTGCTGATATTTGCCAATATCCTGATCATTTTGCTCGGCGGTTATTCCGCACCCGCCACCTGGGTCATCGTAATTCTCTACTTCACCACCTGCCACTCCACCCTGGTGCTGCTTGGCGTACTCGGGCTGGCCAAGGCGCTGGCCGGGCAGAAATACGTGTATCCGCTGCTGGGAAGACGTTGTGATTAGCACGCAGCAAAAACGCCTGCTGTTCCAGGCCGGATTCTTCATCCTGTTCGTGCTGGCGCCGGTATTCGACCTATTCCGGCTCGATTTGAACGTCAAGCACTTTTTCTTCCTTGGCCTGCACTGGACGCTGGGGCTGGACGATTTCCTGGCGCACCGCATCGGCGCCACCGAAGCGGGAATCAATATCATGTTGCGCGGCGGCCTGCCGATCCTCGGCGTCATAGCGACCGGCGTGTGGGTCTCGTGGAAATATGGCCGACTCTACTGCGGCTGGCTGTGCCCGCATTTCTCGGTGGTGGAAACCGTCAATGGCGTGCTGCGCCGCGCCACAGCCAAGCAAAGCATCTGGGACAAACACAAGATACCGGAGCGCAACGCCGACGGCAGCGTCACCCGTGCGAATCCCTGGTACTGGCTCGCGGTGGTGCCGCTGGCGCTGGCCTTCGCGTTCGCCTGGGCCACAACACTGCTTACCTACCTTCTGCCTCCGGCGGAAATCTACGGCAATCTTTGGCACGGCGCCGTGACGCGTAATCAGGCCATTTTCCTGACTGCCGGCACCATCATTTTCTTCGTCGAATTCATGTTCGCCCGACATCTGTTCTGCCGCTTCGGCTGCGCCATCGGCCTGTTCCAGTCACTCGCCTGGATGGGAAACCGCAAGGCGCTGGTAATCGGCTTCGACCGCCGCCGCGCCGAAACCTGTGCCGCCTGCAATGCAGCCTGTGAGCATGTCTGCCCGATGCGCCTCAAGCCACGCACCATCAAGCGCCACATGTTCGCCTGCACCCAGTGCGGCCAGTGCGCCGAGGCATGCAGCCAGGTGCAGACGAAAAATCCGCAAGGTACCCTGCTGAAATGGGTGGAGCATGAGTGCGCGCTGGACAAATCGGCACGCGATTTTGGCCACCATGACGAAATCCCCGCCTATTGCTACCAGCCTGGACCGCAGATCAAAACCCTCAAGACCCCGCCTGCGCGCCATGGGTAAAGTCACCGCAGCACCGCGACACAACAGCCCGGGAGAACCTGCCACGGCCCGGTCTGATCACGTCCGTTTCTAGAAGCCTGTCGGACTTGAAGGAAATTGGCTGCAAATCCGCCTGGCCGGTGCCGAACAAACTACTCATGACCTCTCTGTGTGCAGGCGGAAACGAGGTAGTTCAACTGTGGTTCCGCTTAAGCCGCTTCCATAAGCTAGTGCGCGACATCCCCAATCTGCGCGCAGCCTCAGCCTTGTTCCCTCCCGTTTCGGCAAGCGCACGGGCAATGACTTCCAATTCGTTTTCTGCCTGCTGGGGGCGGCGGTAATATGGCCGCACCAGCAATGGCTCGGGCCATCCTGCATCCACCGCGGTCTGCGATATCGATTGGACCTCCGGTGGAAGATGCGGCGGCAGAATGTTCGGGCCGTCCGCATTCACTAATGCATATTCAAGCGCATTGAACAACTGGCGGATATTTCCCGGCCAATCGTAGGCCTCCAGAGCAAGCACGGTCTCGTGGGCAAGCCTCATGTTGTCACGCTTGTATCTGCCTCCCAGATCGTTAAGCAACTTACCGGCAAGCATTGGAATGTCTTCCTTTCGGTCACGCAGGGCAGGAACATGCAAAGGGAGGACTCGTAACCGGTAATAGAGGTCTTCCCGAAATTCACCACGCTCAACCATGGCAGCCAGATTTCGGTGCGTCGCCGCGATGACGCGAACATCGACCGGACGGGCATGATTTTCGCCCAATCGCACCACCTCTCGTTCCTGCAATACGCGCAACAACTTCACTTGCGTACCCAGAGGAATTTCGCCGATTTCGTCCAGCAGCAAAGTTCCTCCTTCGGCCGCCTCGAACCGGCCAATTTTTGCCAATGTCGCGCCAGTAAAAGCGCCCTTGGCATAACCGAATAATTCCGATTCGAGAAGGTTCTCTGGTAGCGAAGCACAGTGCACCGGAACATAAGGCCCTTTGCAACGACCCGAACTATCATGCAATGCCTTGGCGACCAGCTCTTTTCCTGTTCCGCTTTCACCCGTCAACAGAACATTGGCGTCGCTCTGGGCTGCCCGCAGTATTTGTGAATAGAGTTTCTGCATCGCCGGGCCGTGGCCAACCATGCTGCCGAGTTGCATGCGTTCCGTCACTTCCTGCTCCAGTTCCACCTCATGCGAGCGGTCACGCAAGATAATCGCGCAATACAATGGCACGCTCTCAGACGGCGGAAGCAATATGGCCCACATTCGCAGAAAAACAGCTGTATTGCCCGACCGCTGCAACACGATATCCTGAATGATATCGCTTGCCTTCCAGTCTGGGGTCAGCGCGCAACTCCCCCGTTTCTCGCAAGACTGCGCGCACTCCGTCCCCTTGAAGATGCTGGGGCATAGCAGATTAACCAGGTTCCCGTCTTCATATCCGATCATCTGCGTTGCTGCCCGGTTAGCCGCCATTACCTTCCGGTTTTTGTCCAGAAACAGCACCCCTTCTTCCAGGCTATCCAGAAACATCTTGAGCATGGGAATCGTCATCATGATTACGCCAATCGTTCACAATAAACGCATAAATTAACGTTTACTGTGAACGATTGCAAGTTGTGTTTTTTGCGAAAAATATTAAGTTTGTTTAATAACAACAAGATACAAATCTGGCACGGTTCTGGCTCATAGGGGATTGCTGTTTACGATTCACGAGATAAAAGCGGCTCTTTAAATAACTCAACGTAAGGGAATTATCATGAAAAACAAAGTTGCATCGACCTTGGCAGTGGCATTCATCGGACTCGCGGCCCTGTCGGCCAAGTCCGCCTATAGCGATGGCCTGTCTTGCTCCGACTGGAACTTCAACACCCCAGGTTGCTCGGCGAGCATCGAGAATACCCACAAGGCTCCGGCCAGCGCGGGCCAGTACAATAAACAGCAACTAGCCTCCTGCTCGGACTGGAGCTTTAACGCTCCAGGCTGCTCAGCCAACATTGAGAAGACGAATGCGGCTCCCGCCAGCACTGCATCCGCGGCCGGCCCGGCTGCCAAACAGCAACTGGCCTGCGCCGACTGGAGCTTCAACACTCCGAGTTGCTCGGCCCACGTTAATTAATCAACAAGCCGTGGAGGCTTAGAACAAAGCCGCCCATCCTCCCCCCCCCCAAGGATGGGCGGCTTCTACCCTATGCCCAGGCAATGGATAAAGTGGCACCCCATGGAAACAACTATGCCCGGCGAGGAAGAAGTTCGTACGGTCTTGCGCAGCATTATCGATCCCGAGGTCGGGATGAACATTGTCGATCTCGGCCTGGTGTATGGCGTAAAAATTTTGGACAACAAGCTTCAGGTCGATCTCACCATGACTACGCCGGCCTGCCCGATGGGGGAACTGATCCTCGATGATGCTCGGGAAATCCTGGAATCGCTGGCACCCGAGGGCGTCGAAATCGACCTCAATCTGGTCTGGGACCCGCCATGGAGTCCGGACAAGATGACCGAGCATGCGCGTCAACATTTCGGATGGGGCCAGGCATCGCCCGACTCGACTGAAAAACCAACCCACGATTAGGAAAACATCATGACTACTGTTACAGATAAAACCATCGTCGATGTCCGCACCATTGCTCCGCGCAATCGGCATCCGCTAATTTTCGGCACCTTCTCCAGCCTGGCTCGGGACGAAGCCCTGCTTTTGGTCAACGACCATGACCCCAAGCCGCTTTACTATCAATTCCAGGCGGAGCACGGCGGCGAGTTCAGCTGGGAATATCTGGAAGAAGGCCCCGACGTATGGAAAGTACGCATTGGCCGCGTCGCGGCATGCTGCTCCTGAGCGGAGAAAGAACCATGAGACCCGGCGATCTGGGCGTTCCGTTCCGCATTCCCATCCTTATTCTGGGGGTCATCTCCCTAACCACCGGGGCGGGGGCTGGACTGCTGCGACTTGGCTTGGCCGTACCGCTCCCCTCGGCGCAACTGGCGCTACTCCATGGCCCACTGATGGTGTCGGGGTTCCTCGGCACCGTTATCGGACTGGAGCGCGCGGTTGCCCTGGGGCGCCGCTGGGCCTATGCCGGTCCGATGCTGACTGGACTGGGAGGGCTCATTACTCTGCTTGGATTCCCGCAAGTCCTGGGCGCCGCAAGCATGGCACTGGGAAGCGCCATACTTCTCACCGGGTCGACCCTGATTGTTCTGCGCCAGCGCGAGTTGTTCACGATCACCATGGCTCTCGGTGCAGTAAGCTGGCTGACGGGCAATCTGTTATGGCTGACCGGCACACCAGTGCCGGGGGTGGTGCCCCTGTGGATCAACTTCCTGGTATTGACCATCGCCGGCGAACGGCTGGAGCTGACCCGCTTCCTGCCACCCTCGGCCAATGCCAAACGTGCTTTCACCGTGATTCTGACCCTGCTGCCTGGCGGCAGCCTCTTTGCCGGAACCGGTCAGGGGATTGCCATCTATGGAGCAGGCCTGCTCGGCTTGGCCTTGTGGCTATTGCGCCAGGACATTGCGCGCCGCACGGTGAAGGAAAAAGGGCTGCCCCGCTTCATCGCTGTATGCCTGCTGTCTGGCTACGCATGGCTTGCGGCAGGGGGGCTGATTCTGCTTTCCGCCGGCAGCTTGACTGGAGCGGCTTATGATGCGGTGCTGCACGCCATTCTGATCGGTTTCGTATTTTCCATGATTTTCGGCCACGCACCGATCATTTTCCCCTCGGTTGTTCGGGTTAAGATACCCTATCACTGGACTTTTTACCTGCCGCTGCTGGCGCTGCACGCGTCACTGGTCATACGCCTCGGCGGTGACGGGCTGGCCCTGCCGTACCTGCGTAGCATGGGCGGGTTATTGAATGCAGCGGCGCTGGCTCTGTTTATCCTGAGCACCATAACCAGCGTGATCCGTGGATTTTATGTGGCGAAAAAGTGAGTTCATCTAACCAGAACAGAAGGAGTCAATACAATGTTTAAAATAAATAAACAACCCATCGCGGCGGCAGTGCTGGCCGCATGCCTGAGTGCCGGCGTGCAGGTCGCCTTGGCGCAAGGCCATGGCCATTCCCACAACGAAGGCGCACCTGCTCAGCTCACCCTTAACGATGGCAAGAAATGGGCTACCGACAGCCATTTGCGCCAAGGCATGACCAACATCCGCACCGCAATGGCAACGGAATTGCCAGCCATCCATAGCGGCGAGACAACTGCACAGCAATACCAGGCGCTGGCGCAGAAGGTAAATGACCAGATATCGTTCATATTGCGAAACTGCAAACTGGAGCGGGACGCAGACGCCATGCTCCATCTCGTCCTGGCCGAACTCATCGCCGGCGCTGACGCCATGACAGGGAAAAACGGTCCTGATGACAGGCGCCATGGCGCAGAAAAGATTGTTCATGCTCTGGAAAGCTACGCCACCTATTTCGATCAACCCGATTGGCGCGGAGTGAAGTAAACCGCCGAAATTGGGCAACCGCCCGGATCAAAATACACCGCCGTAATCGGCAGGGAGCGTGAAATGTTTTGCGACAAACTGAAACAAGAATTAGCGCACTTACGGATGGAAAATTCCCGTCTGCAGGCAGAAAAGAACGATCTTGAGAACAAACTGGATCATGCGTCTGCGCGGGCCGCCGAAGTAGAATCTGAAACGGCTGAACTCCGCGGGAAGTGGGCGCTCTATCAGGGCATGTTCGCCAACCTGTCCAATTTCGGCCAGTCTCTGGATGATATCCGCCAGTCTTTTTTCGGTCTGGCCCGTACCCTCAACCAGGAAAAGGGATCGGCCGTGGCGGCGGGTGTGGAATCTGACACCAGCCGTCAAGCGTTCGAGAAAATCGCGGAAAATCTCAAGGTCATGTTCGGCAAGATCCGCGAAACCTCCGTCAGCGTGGACAGCCTCAACCAGCGTGCCGGACAGATCGGCGGCATTGTCCAGCTGATCAAGGACATCGCCGATCAGACCAACCTCCTTGCTCTCAACGCCGCTATAGAAGCGGCGCGGGCCGGCGCGCAAGGGCGAGGTTTCGCGGTGGTGGCGGATGAGGTAAGAAAGCTCGCCGAACGCACCACCAAGGCGACTACGGAGATTGCCGACCTGGTCAACTCGATTCAGGGCGAAACGCAGCAAGCCAAGGCCACCATGGAGTTAGGTGCGGAGGACGCCAGCCGCTACAGTAGTGAAAGCGAGGCGGCGATGCACGGCATGAAACGGCTGATGTCCCTGTCACGCAGGATGGAGCACGCTATCGCCAGTTCAGCCATGCTATCCAACGTCGAACTGGCCAACATCGAAGAACTGTCCCTCAAGCTGGAAGTGTATAAGGTATTCATGGGAGTTTCTCTTATTTCACCGGACGACCTGCCGGACTACACGGCTTGCCGCCTTGGACAGTGGTACTATGATGGCGAGGGAAAATCCCATTTCTCCAAACTGCCCGGCTACCGGGAAATGGAAGAGCCGCACAAGGCCGTGCACATCAATGCCAGAAAAGCGGTGCAGCTCTACTATAGCGGCGACTACAGCGCGGCGCTCGACGCCCTGACTGCGATGGAGAAGGCCAACCTGACAGTGATGGCAGGCATGGGGAAAATGATGCTGAAGAGCGGTGGCGAACTCAAGCTGGCGGCGTAGACCATGCCGCATTTTCCGCTGCCCCATGGCCATAATCGTCATGGGCGCAGCGCGTCAATTGGCTGAAGAAACTCACTGGCGACGGTTTCGTCGTTTCGCACAGCCAGATAAGAAGGAAAGGCCGTGCCTTCCGAAGAATTAAAAATCAAGTTGATCGACATGGTGCTCTGCTTTTCCAGAGCGCTTGACCTTCTCCACCCGGAGATTTCAGACCACCATCTCAGGGTAGCGTACATCGCCTCGTGTTTGGCCGAGGAACTCGGCCTCACGCCCGCGGAGAAGCAGGACGTGTTGATTGGCGGCGCATTGCACGATGTCGGCGCAATCTCGTCGCCCGTGATGACTTCACTATTCGACCACGCGCTGGCCCACTATCGGCTCGGCGACGCGAACTCTCCCGACGATTTGCACAAGCATGGCGAGGAAGGCTACATCCTTACCCGTGATTTCCCGCCTTTTGCACAGGCGGCTTCTGCCATCCGCTTCCACCACGCGAACTGGGATTTCGGCCGGGGAAAAGAATTCGCGGGTGAGCCCATCCCTTTGGCCAGCCATATCCTGCACCTTGCAGATCGCATCGCCGTGCTTCCGGATGCCAACAGAAATATCCTGGAACAGGCAGCGGAAATACGCAAAACGGTGGGGACCGATTCTGGCCGCCAATTCAGTCCAGAAATTGTCGCGGCCTTCGATGAGATTTCGACTCGGGAATCATTTTGGCTCGATATCGCTTGCCAGCATAAGGAACCGATCATAAGAAGCCGCTTCGGCGACTGGGAAATCGGACTCGACCTGGAAACTCTGGAACAGCTGGGCAAAGTGTTCGGCAGAATCATCGACTACCGCAGCCCGTTTACGGCAACGCACTCGAGCGGCGTTGCGGCCACGGGCGAAGCACTGGCGCAGCGCCTCGGCATACCATTCACCGAAAGAAAACTGCTCCGGGTGGCGGGCTACCTTCACGACATCGGCAAGCTCACAGTACCCATCGAAATCATCGAAAAGCCGGGAAAGCTGACTTCAGAGGAAATGCTCATCGTCAAACAGCACTCATACCATACTCACCGGATACTCTCGATGGTTCCTGGACTGGAGACGGTCAACATCTGGGCATCGCTGCACCATGAACGGCTGGACGGGAAGGGCTATCCGTTCCGGCCGCGAGAAATTCCGCTCGGCTCGCGCATTATCGCGGTAGCCGATGTGTTTACGGCGATTACCGAGGATCGCCCCTATCGCAAAGGCATGGATCGGGTACAAGCGCTCAACGTCCTCGACCAGTTGGTTATCGATCGAGCAATCGACGGCGATATTGTCGATGCGTTGCGCGCCGATTTCGGCGAGCTTCTTTTCATCCGCAGCTTGTCGCAGCAACCGACCGAAAACAGCGCCGCCGAAGCCGCATAAACGACAAGCCTGCCTTCTTGATGCAGGGCAAGGCTGCGTGTGGAAAACGGCGTAGACTAATGTTTTTTTCATTTTCGCTCGAATAATCTCTATGGAAGAATCGGTAGGCGCCCTCTGGCACAAGCTCATCACCCGTGCGGCGGAAAAGCGCTACCCGCGGGAAGCGGTGACGCTGGAAGGAATGGGCAAGACCGCCGGAATATTCTTCCGTGCACTGGGCGGCGACAGTGGCCTGGACGTCAAGGCTTCGACCGCAACCGAACATGGTGCGCGCCGCACCCTGTTGCAGCGCCTCGCGGGCAGCGGCGAGAAGGCCGAACTGACCTGGCTCGACGAAGCCACCTTGCGCCTGCCCGCCGCACTCGACATCCTGCCGCAGCGCACGCTCAACCGCGACCTTTACCTGTGGCTGATCGCCCTGGCGGCGGTGGGCGAAGCGAACGGTTCGTCGTGGGTGACGCGCAGCCAGCGGGCGACGCTCGCGGTATTCGACCGCTTCCCCGGCCTGCGCACGCGCTACCGGCGCCTGCTTGAGGCGACACTGGCATTGCGCCCCGACCCGGCCGGCCTGCCCGACGACGAAGCGGCGCTGGAGCGCGCGCTCCGCGCTGCGTTGGAAAATCCCGGCAGTGTCGAGAAACTGCCGCGCGCAAACCGGCCACCGCATCCGGTCCACCTTTGGCTGCATCCGAACCCACCGCAGGCTGCCGCACCGCAAGCGGCCGGCACGCCCTCCGGTGAACCGCAGCAGGAAGGCGACGGCAACAGCAACAAGAATGGCGACGGGCGCCTCCGCCAGGCGGAGCGAGTGGACATGCCGGACAACAAAAACCCGTTCATGCTGTTCTTTCGCGCCGAAAGCATTTTCAGCTGGGCCGAGTACGTCAAGGCCAATCGCCCCACCGACGAAGACAGCGACCCCGGCGCCGACCCCGCCGCCGATGACCTCAACCATTTGAGCGTCGCTCAGGACGGCAAAAGCGTTGCATCACGCTTAAGGTTCGATCTCGACCTGCCTTCCGCGGCGCAAGACGATCGGCCGCTCGGCGCCGGCATCCTGCTGCCGGAATGGCATTACCGGAAGCAAATCCTGCAACCCAACCACTGCCGATTGCAGCCGATGATCGCGCGTCAAGCCGAAGCTTGTCCGTTGCCGGCGCACCTCGCCGCCACCGCGCGGCGCATCCGCAGCCAGTTCGAGGCGCTGACCCCGGCTCGGGTATGGATCAACGGCCAGTTCGACGGCAGCGAGCCGGATCTCGACGCTTGCGTCCAGTTTACCGCCGACCGCATGACCGGCCATGCCGCGGAACGCGGCCTGTACCGCGCCCACCATTATCGCGACCGCGACTTGGCCTGTTTGTTGCTGGCCGACCTGTCGCTTTCCACCGATGCCTGGGTGAGCGACTCCGCCCGCGTCATCGACGTCATCCGCGACAGTCTGTTCCTCTTTGCCGAAGCGCTCTCTGCCACCGGCGACCGCTTCTCCTTGTACGGTTTTTCGTCCCTCAAACGCGACAATGTGCGCTTCCACGTCCTCAAGGAATTCGGCGAGAAATATAACGCCGGCATCCGCGGCCGCATCGCTGCCATCAAGCCCGGCTACTATACCCGCATGGGCGCCGCCATTCGCCACGCCAGCCAGCTCCTGGCGAAGCAACCCGCCACGCAGCGGCTGCTGTTCATCCTGACCGACGGCAAACCCAACGACCTCGATCAATACGAGGGGCGTTATGGCATCGAGGACACCCGCATCGCATTGCTCGAAGCCCGCCAGATGGGACTGCGGCCGTTCTGCGTCACGATCGATGAAAAAGCCGGCAGCTACCTGCCCCACTTGTTTGGCATCGGCGGTTATGTTGTAATCCGTAAACCGTCAGAGTTGCCGAAGCAATTGCCGTTGCTCTATGCGCAACTCACCCGCTAACGCACCGGAAATCCCATGCACTTAACCCGTTACACCGACTATTCCCTGAGGGTACTGCTGTATTTGGGCAATCGGCCGGACAAGCTCGCCACCATCAGCGAAATCGCCACCTATCACGGCATCTCGCGCAACCATTTGATGAAGGTCGTGCACCAGCTCGGCACCAACGGCTATATCGATACGCTGCGCGGCAAGGGCGGCGGCATCAAGCTGGCGCATCCGCCGGAAAGAATCGTGGTGGGCGATGTGGTGCGCAGCATGGAAGAAAACATGACCATCGTCGAATGCCTCGAACCGGCCTTCAACTCTTGCGTCCTCGCCGCCGACTGCCGACTTAAAACCGCGCTGGGCGAAGCATTGCAGAGCTTCCTCGCAACGCTGGATCTTTATACTTTGGCCGACCTGATCAGGTCGCCCGAACACAGCGTTTGATCTAAGCGAAACACATTAGAAAGCCCTGCTTGCTGCCGGGCTTTTTCATGTTTGGTCAATTTGTTTTTCTGGGATTAGAAACGACAAAGCCCTCGCGAGGAGGGCTTTGTTGTATAAGGAGCCTGGCGGTGACCTACTTTCACATGCGTAGTGCACACTATCATCGGCGCGGGCTCGTTTCACTTCTGAGTTCGGGAT